>JBKQOZ010000032.1:0-66436 GCA_052326345.1 Steroidobacteraceae bacterium
TGTCGGTGATGGCGATGTCGCCTTGGATGTCGGCGCCCTTGGCGACCGCTTGCCCGAGGTTCGTAATGAACGAGATCTGGCAGATGGGCGGTACCACCGTCTGCTGGATGTTGTTCCAGCGGATGTAGTAGATGCTGCTCGCGATCTTCACGCGATTGTTGAAGTTGTTCTTGGCGCCGAGCTCGTAGCTGTCGACGGTGTCGGAATTGAACGTGGCCGGGGCCTGTGAAATGCCGAAATTCGCGAAGTCGGTGCCGCAGGCCGGTTGCGGGACCGGATTATTGGCGCCGCCCGGCCGGAATCCCTTGGCGTACGTGAAGTAGTACAGATCGCGCGGGTCCTGCTGGAATTGCAGGCTCACCTTCGGCGTGAAGGAGTTTTCCTTTTTGTCGCCACTGTTGGCTTGCGGCGCCAGGAACAACTGCGGGCCGCCGGTCAGCGTGTTGAAGGAGAACTGCGTCTTCGAATAGCGCACGCCTACGGTCGTCTTCCACTGATCGGTGAATGAGTACGTTCCCTCGCCGAACAGCGCATATTGTTTGTCCGTGGCGTAGGTCTGCAGGAAGTACGAATCATTGGGGAAGCGCGGATCGTAGAGAACCGGATTGCCATTGGCGTCCGTGAAGACCTGCTGATACGGCAAACCAAGCACCGCCTGGGTCAGATTAGTCAGCAGCGGATCGTGAATTTGCTCGAGGTAATCCTGGCGGTTCTCGGCAAAGAAGACGCCCGTCGTCCAGACCAGCGGCGCAGTGAGATCCGCCGATTGCAGCCGGACTTCCTGGATGATGTTCTGCTGCAAGTTGTCGACCGACGCCGGCGCCCGGTAATTGGTGGCGCCTGGCGGCAAATGCAGCCCGTTGGCGTCGAGGAGCGGGTATGGCACGATGAAGCCGCTCTGCGGAAATACAGGGAGTGCGCCCTGCGCCGCCGCGGCCGCACTCGGCTGTGCCTGGTAGAACCCCAGGTTGTAGAGCGTACCGTCGTAGCCCGTCTCCTCCTTGCGATGATAGTAGGCGCTATTCGAGATCAGAGTGACGGCGCCCAGGTCCCCCTCGATTTTCAGCGCCGGAAGGTAGAAGGTGTCCGGCACGGTGCGCTGCGTCGGGTCGGCATTCACGAAGCGATTGCTGCTTGGATTGGAGTAAAGGGGCCAATAGTCCTCGGTGTTATTCGCATACCGATCCTGGTAGGAATAGCTCGGCGTCACCTTCCAGTTGTCCGAGGGCGCCCAGATGGCCGCGAGGCGCACCAGCTTGTTCTGCACGTAATTGGCGTTCTTCTGCAGCGTGTCGAACGGGGACACCGGATCCATGCGGTTGATATAGCCGCCCTCGTACCCGTACCAGGCGGTCATGCGCACGCCCAAGGTGCCGTCGATGATCGGGGTGCCGCCGGCAATGCCGGCCTGGTAGCTCGGCACGCCGCCCTCCGTGTTGGCGATCTCGCTGCGGCTGTAGATGCTGCTCTGGGTCAGGCTCGGCTGGGTGGTGATGTAGCGCACCGTTCCGCCCTCGGAGCCCGCGCCGAACAGCGTGCCCTGCGGGCCGCGCAGCACCTCGATGCGGTCGAGGTCGAAGGCTTGCGGCAGCGCCTCGTCGGGATTGAAGGCAAGGGCGCGCATTTGAATCGGCGTGTCGTCGAGATAAATGCCGGTAGTACCGGCGCCGCCCGTGGAGGCGATGCCGCGAATGGCGATGTTGTTGGTCCCTGAATTGTCGATGTTGATGCCGGGCGTGAAGCGCGCCACGTCCAGGATGTCCTTGATCCCGCGCACATCCATCGCCTCCTGCGTGAGTGCGGTGACGCTGATCGGCACCTTGCTCAGGCTCTCCTCGTGGCGGGTTGCGGTGACGACGATTTCCTGCAGCGGACCGACCGCCTCGAGAGTTTCAGCTGGGGCGCTCGCCGGAGCCGCCGCCGGAGCCGCCGCCGGAGCCGCTGCTGGGGCCGCCGCTGGGGCGGACGGGGCGGCTGGGGCTACGCTGGCCGCCGGGGTCGCGTCAGCCGCGGAGTCCGCCAGCGCCGTCGAAGATGCGGCTGCCGCCGCGATCGCAACGGCAGTCGACAAGACGCCGAGCCACGAGAATGAGCCACGTTGTCGCAACGCGCGAACCTGCCGATATTCCAGCATGAGTCATCCCCTTGTTTTCGTGCGATACAGCCTTGCGCGGCGCGCGCTCGACTCCCGTCCTGCAGCAAGATAGCGACCCCGCAACGGAAAGGCAATTCTCGCCGAATTGATGACTCGTGGCCGTTGCGAATAAGCAACGAAAGACTGGAAGACACGGTCCTTGGCCGTTATGGGATCATGGGTGCGATGAATGCCACTGCTGACCGTCCGCGCTCCAGATCGCTCGCTCCGCTGCGCTCGCTATTGCCCTTCCTGCGGCCGTATCGCGCTATGATGGCGGCAGCGCTGGGCGCGCTGCTGGTCGCGGCCGTTGCCATGCTGGCGCTGCCGCTGGCGCTGCGTCGGGTCATCGATGTGCTGACCGCCAAGGACGCCGGCACCACCAATCGGATCTTCCTCGGGTTTCTGGCGGCGGCGGTGATTTTCGCAGTGTTCGCCGCGCTGCGCTTTTATCTGGTGACCTGGATCGGCGAACGAGTGGTCGCCGATTTGCGGACCGCCGTTTACCGGCGGGTGGTACGCATGGACCCGATGTTCTACGAAACCACGCGGGTCGGCGAGGTGCTGTCGCGTCTGACCACCGATACCACCCTGGTGCAGTCGATTTCCGGTGTCAATCTGTCCATCCTCCTGCGCTCGACCCTGAGCCTGATCGGCTCGCTGGTGCTGCTCGGACTCACCAGTGCGAAGCTCATGGGGGTCATTCTCGTGCTGATTCCGGTGGTGGTCGTGCCGCTCATCGCCATCGGCCGCCGCGTGCGCGGATTGTCCCGCGCCTCGCAGGATCGCATCGCGGAGACCAGCGGGCTCGCGGGCGAGACCTTGAACGCGATTCAGACGGTGCAGGCATTTACTCTGGAAGAGCTGCAGAGCGAGCGCTACCGCAAGGCGGTGGAGGAGAGCTTTGCGACTGCGATCCGCCGTACACGGGTGCGGGCGGCGCTCACCGGTATCGGTGTCGCGCTGGTTTTCGTCGGCATTACCTATGTGCTGTGGCTGGGCGCGCACCAGGTGCTGGCCGGACAGATGACCGGCGGCCAGCTCGCGCAGTTTCTGCTGTATGCGGGCTTTGCCGGCATGTCGGCCACTGCGCTCACCGAAATGTGGGGCGAGCTGCAGCGCGCGGCCGGGGCGATGGAGCGGCTTGCTGAGCTGCTGCAGGCGCGTCCGACCATCAGTGCGCCGCCGCGGCCGTTGGAACTACCGGCCCGCGTTCGCGGCGCCATCCGCTTCGACCATGTCACCTTCCATTACCCCTCGCGGCCGGAGACCGCTGCGCTCGACAAGTTCAGCCTGGAGGTGGCGCCCGGCGAGACCATCGCCTTCGTGGGTCCATCGGGCGCCGGCAAGAGCACGACGTTTCAATTGCTGCTGCGGTTCTACGATCCGGATTCCGGCCGGGTCTTGATCGATGATTGGCGCCTCCCGGAACTGCGTCCCGAAGACATTCGCGCGCAGATCGGTCTGGTGCCGCAGGACACGGTGCTTTTCGGCGCCAGCGCGCGCGAGAACATCCGCTATGGCCGGCCCGACGCGAGCGAGGCGCAAATCGAGGCCGCCGCCGTCGCCGCGGCGGCGGATGAATTCCTCTGCAAGCTTCCGCAGGGCTACGACACGTTCCTGGGCGAGCGCGGCACGCGGTTGTCGGGCGGTCAGCGGCAGCGCATCGCGCTGGCCAGGGCCATTCTGAAGGATCCGCCGATTCTCTTGCTGGACGAAGCCACGAGTTCGCTGGACGCCGAATCCGAGCGGCTCGTGCAGCAAGCGCTGGAAAAGCTCATGCAGGGGCGCACCACCATCATCATCGCTCACAGGCTCGCCACCGTGCTCAAGGCGGATCGCATCGTCGTGATGGATCACGGGCACAAGATCGCGGTGGGAACCCATGCCGAACTGCTGCAGCAATGTCCGCTTTATGCGCGGCTCGCATCTCTGCAGTTCGCGGCAGCATCGAGCGAAGCGCTGGACGTCGCGGCGCGCTAGCCAGCCCAGGCTTTACTTGATCAGGCCCTCGGCCTTGAGCGCTTCCTGCACCTTCGGACGATGGCCGATGCGCGCGTGATAGGCGGCGAGCACCGGCCATTTTTGAAGATCGAGTCCCACGTGTCCGGACCAGCCGAGGACCGTGAACAAGTACGTGTCCGCGACCGTGAACCGATCCCCCACCAGGAAATTCTTGGTGCCGAGATGGCCGGACAGCCAGTCGAATTTCTTGGCGAGCGTATCCAGTGCCGCCTTCTTCGCATCCGCCGTGCTGGCCGGATTGAACAGCGGGCCGAAGCTCTTGTGCAGTTCGGAGGAGATGTAATTCAGAGCTTCCATCAGCCGATAGCGCTCGAAGGTTCCTGCGCGCGGCGCCAGGCCCGAATCAGGCCTCAGGTCCGCCAGGTACTGAACGATGGCCGGGCCTTCAGTGAGCACCTGGCCGTCATCGAGCTGCAGCGTGGGCACGGACCCCTTGGAATTGACGGTGAGGAAGTCGACGCCCGCCGCGGTCTTCTTCGACTTCAAATCGACCTTTTCGCTGGTGAAAGGCAAGCCGGCCTCGAGCAATACGATATGCGGCGAGAGCGAGCATGCTCCCGGGGAATAATAGAGTTTCATGGGAAAATCCTCTTCAGATGTATCGCGCAAAAAGTATAGCCAACTCGCGAGCGCCCTGACGGCCTGGCGGATCTAGCCGTCGGGAGGATCGCCGGCACCGCCGGTGATGCGCCGTGCCTCCAGGAAGCGGTTGAGATACGGCGCCGCGGCGAGCGAATCGATCCGCACCCGGCCGCCGGTGGACGGTGCATGAATGAAGCGTTCGCCATCGATCGCGATGCCTACGTGTAGCTCTTTGTGCGCGAGCCGCATGAATACAAGATCGCCCGGCTGCAGCTGCCGGCGGCTCACGGGCACGCCGGTCCGCCGCTGTTCCTGCGTGGTCCTCGGCATGCGGATTCCCGCGGCGCTCGCGGCGTACACCACCAGGCCGCTGCAGTCGAAGCCGCCGGGCGCCGCGCCTCCAAATCGGTAGGGCTGGCCGAGCATGTCGGTTGCGGTGAGGACCATGACCGCGCTTCTGTCCAGCGGCGCCGGCGCGGGGGACGTTGAATTCTGCGCCGGTTTCGGCAGCGTCGCGCAGCCGGTGAGACCCAGAGCCAGACCGATGGCAAGCAAGGCCCGCGGCAACGGTGCGACTCAGCGCATGTTGACGGCGGCCGGCAGCAGCGTCGCAAGCGCGGCGCCGACAATACCTGCTTCGGAGCGCAGCGAGCCCACGCACAGCCGCGTTTCGCAACGCAGCTTGCTCATGAATTTTTCCTGCTCCTTGGTGATGCCGCCGCACAGAACGATCAGATCCGGCCACAGCAGCGCGTGCATCTCGTTGAGAACGAGGCTAAGCTCGCCTGCCCATTGATCCCAGCTCAGGTGCTCTTCGACCTTGATCCGGCCCGCCGCCCGGTGTTCCGCCTCCCTGCCGCGCACCTCGAGATGCCCGAATTCAGTGTTCGGTACCAGCTGGCCATTGACGAAGAGCGCGCTGCCGATCCCGGTTCCCAGGGTCAGCAACAGCACGGTGCCGGACACGCCGCGCGCCGCGCCGAAGCGCAGCTCGGCGACACCTGCCGCGTCGGCGTCATTGATCGCGATCACGGGGCGGCGCAAGCGTTCGCCCGCGAGCTTCGCCAGCGGCCGGCCGATCCAGTCCTTGTTCAGGTTCGCGGCCGTGCGGACGATGCCCCCGCGGATCACGCTCGGGAAGGCCAAGCCGACCGCATGGTCGCCGGGCACATTCGCCACCACATCGGCGAGCGCCGCCAGGAGCGCTTCGATGGAGTCCTGCGCGGGCGTCGGCGTGCTGTAGCGTTCACCCGCAAATTCGCCGGTGCCAAGATCGACGAGCGCGCACTTGATGGAGGAACCGCCCACATCGACGCCCACGGCTAGACTGGAAGATGTCAAGTTATGCTCCCCAATGAGAGTTTGAGCGCCCCGCGGCCGACCAACAACCCTATAATAACCCGTAGCATGGAATCAATTGACGCCCAGTTTGCGACGCGGCGGAGCATTGCGCTTCAACCTGGAATGCTGCAGGCGGCGCTGCTCGACCGCCTGACGCGCACCATGGGCAAGAGCCTCGACGCGGCTACGCCCCGGGACATTTACGATGCGCTGTCGCTCGCCGTGCGCGAGGAGTTGACGTTGCGCTGGCTCGCCACCCAGCGCCGCGTGACGCATGCACGCGTCAAGCGCGTGTGCTATCTGTCGCTCGAGTATCTCCCCGGCCGCTCATTGCTCAACGCGTTGCACAGCCTGGAGGGGGATTTCGTGCAAGAGGCGCGCGTCACACTGCGCAGCATGGGCTACGAACTCGACGACATTGCCGCCCAGGAGGTCGATCCCGGACTGGGCAACGGAGGTCTGGGCCGACTCGCTGCGTGCTTCCTGGATTCCCTCGCCACGCTCCAATACCCGGCCGTTGGGTACGGCATCCGCTACGATTACGGGATATTCACCCAGGTGATTGCCGGTGATGGAGGTCAGCGCGAAATCGCCAGCAGCTGGCTGCGGCTGCGCAACGTGTGGGAAACGCCGCGCGGGAACGTGCGCTACACCGTGCGCTTCGGCGGGTGCAGCGAGGCGCCGCCGTCGGCCGGGGTGGGGGAACCGCATCGATGGGTCAACACGGAGGATATTTATGCCATCGGCTTCGACCAATTGATCCCGGGCAATCGCGGTCCCACGGTCAATCAGCTCAGGCTCTGGTCGGGCCGCGCCATCACGCCGTTTCACATCGAAGCCTTCAACGCGGGCGACTATGCCGGCGCCGTGCGTGAACAGGTCGATGCAAAGAATCTGTCGCGGGTCCTGTACCCGGACGATTCCACGCCACAGGGCCGGGAGCTGCGGCTCAAGCAGCAGTACTTTTTCGTCAGCGCCAGCCTGCAGGACATGCTGGCGACGCATCTGAGTGAGGGGCGTACGCTGCAGTCGATGCCCGAGGCGGTTGCCGTTCAACTGAACGACACCCACCCGGCGCTGGCGATCCCGGAGTTGATGCGCCTGCTGATCGACGATCATGGCCTGCCCTGGGCGGAGGCGTGGCGCATCACCACGAGCGTGTTCTCGTACACGAATCACACCTTGTTGCCGGAGGCGCTCGAAACCTGGCCCGTGGGATTGTTCGAACGCCTGCTGCCCCGCCATCTTGAGATCATATACCTGATAAACAAGGACTTTTTGGAGACGGTGAGAGTGCGCTTCCCTGGAGACGCGGAGCGAGAACGGCGCTTATCGATCATCACCGAGGACGGCGAGCGGCGAGTGTGCATGGCGCATCTGGCGGTCATCGGCAGCCACCACGTCAATGGCGTGGCGCAGCTGCATTCTGAGCTCATGCGCAGAGACGTGTTCGCGGGATTCGCACAGTTGTATCCGGAGCGGTTCACCAATGTGACCAACGGCATCGCGGTGCGGCGCTGGTTGAAGCAGTCGAATCCCGGGCTGTCGGCGCTGCTCACCCAGCGGCTGGGCCACGCGTGGGAAAACGACCTTGAGGAGCTCGGCCGCATCGCGGGCGCAGCCGACGAGCCGGAGTTTCGGAAGCATTTTCGCGGCGTCAAGCGCACCAACAAAGAGAGATTGGCGGAGGAGGTGATGCGCCGGACCGGCATCGCAGTCAGCCTCGACACGCTGTTCGATGTGCAGGTGAAGCGAATCCACGAGTACAAACGCCAATTGCTGAACCTGCTGTACGTCATCACGCGCTACCGGCGCCTGCGCGAAAGCCCGAATGCAAACTTCGTTCCGCGCACCGTGATCTTCGCGGGTAAGGCCGCGCCGGGCTATGCTATGGCCAAGGCCATCGTCAAGCTCATCAACAACGTGGCGCGCACCATCAACGCGGACGAATCGGTGCGCGAACGGCTGCGCGTCGTCTTCCTTCCGGATTACGATGTGTCGCTCGCGCAGAAAATCATGCCGGCGGCCGATTTGTCGCAACAGATCTCCACCGCGGGCATGGAAGCCTCGGGCACCGGCAACATGAAGCTTGCGCTCAGCGGCGCGCTCACGATAGGCACGCTGGATGGGGCCAATATCGAGATTCGCGACCACGTGGGCGCGGAGAACGTGTTCATTTTTGGGCTCACCGCGGATGAGGTGGCCGAACGGCGCGCGGCCGGTTATCAGCCGTGGCGCGAGCTGGAGGCCAACTGCGAGCTCAAGGAGACCCTCGAGCTCATCGAATCGGGCTTCTTCTCGCCATTCCGACGGGACGACGCGGTGCCGGTGGTGCGCAGGCTGCTCAGCGAGGGCGAGCCGTTTATGGTATTGGCTGATTTTGCGGCGTATGCCAAGGCGCAGGATCGGGTCGATGCACTTTATGCTGATGAAGACCAATGGAGCCGCATAGCGGCGATCAACTGTTTGGGCATGGGCTACTTCTCGAGCGACCGCAGCGTTCGCGAATACGCGGATCGCATCTGGAACGTGAGGCCTGTGATTTGAGGGGCGACATGGCGATCACCGACTACGATCTATATTTGTTCGGCGAGGGCAAGCACGAGCGCATCTACGAGAAGCTCGGCGCGCATCCGGAAACAAACGAGCGCGGCGCCGGCACGCGCTTCGCAGTGTGGGCGCCCAATGCCGAGCGCGTCAGCGTCGTCGGGCCGTTCAATCAGTGGAATGGCGACGTTCACGTGATGCAGCCGCGCGCCTCCTCGGGGGTCTGGGAACTGTTCATCGAGGGCCTGGGCGTCGGCACCGAGTACAAATACGAAATTCGCAGCCGCGATCGGCACCTGTTTCACAAGTCGGACCCGTACGGCTTTGAAATGCAGCTGCGGCCGGAAAGCAGCTCGCTGGTCGCTTCGCTGGACGACTATGGGTGGCGTGATGCCGAATGGATGGCGAAGCGCGGGCAGACCGATCCGAGGCGTCTGCCGATCAACGCTTATGAGGTTCATTTGGGTTCGTGGCGGCGGCCATGGCATGCACGGCAGCCGCCGTTCATGAGCTGGCTCGAGGCGGTCGATCAGCTGATTCCCTATGTGAAGGACATGGGCTACACCCACTTGGAGCTGATGGGGGTCGCCGAGCACCCGCTCGACGCATCGTGGGGCTATCAGGTGGTCGGCTATTACGCGCCCACCTCCCGCTACGGCTCAGCGCGGGATTTCATGTACTTCGTCGATTGCTGTCACCTGGCCGGCATCGGAGTGATCCTCGATTGGGTGCCGGCGCATTTTCCGCGCGACGCCCACGGACTCGCGCATTTCGATGGAACGGCGCTCTATGAGCACTCGGATTCGCGCCTTGGCGAGCACCGGGAATGGGGCACGAAGATATTCAACTACGGCCGCCACGAGGTGCGCAATTTTCTGGTGTCCAACGCGCTGTTCTGGGCGGACCGGTATCACGTCGACGGGCTGCGCGTCGATGCGGTCGCATCGATGCTCTATCTGGACTACAGCCGCAACGCTGGCGAATGGCTGCCGAACCGCTATGGCGGCCGGGAGAATCTCGAGGCCATCGATTTTCTTCGCCAGATGAACGATGCCGTGCACCGTGCATTCCCCGGCATTCTGACCATTGCCGAGGAGTCGACTTCCTTTGCCGGGGTGACGCGGCCTCCCGACCATGGGGGCCTCGGATTCAATTTCAAATGGAACATGGGCTGGATGAACGACACCCTGCGGTACATCGCGCTCGACCCGGTGTACCGGCAATACAATCACCAGCTGATCACCTTCTCCTTCGTTTACGCATGGTCGGAGAACTTCATACTGCCGATATCCCACGACGAGGTGGTGCACGGCAAGCTGTCGCTGTTCAGCAAGATGCCGGGCGACGACTGGCAGAAGCGCGCGAACTTTCGCCTGCTGATTGCCTACATGTGCGCGCATCCCGGCAAGAAGCTGCTGTTCATGGGAACCGAGTTCGGACAGCGGCAGGAGTGGCGCGAGTACGATCAACTCGACTGGCTGCAGCTGCAGGATCTGGCTCATCTCGGCCTGCGCGATTGCGCTCGCGAGCTCAACCACCTTTACCGCGCCACTCCCCAGTTTCACGCGAGCGATTGCGATCACGAGGGATTTCGCTGGTTGGATCTGCATAATGCCGGAGCGAGCGTCTGGGCATTCCAGCGCCGATCCGTCGGGCAGGATGCAGGGGCGCCGATCATTTGCATATTCAATGCGACTCCGGTACCGCGGGATCACTATTCCATCGGCGTCGAGGCCGGCGAGTATCGCAAAGTATTCGACTCGGACGAGGCGAGATTCGGCGGTTCCGGGTACAACATGCAGACCCGGTTGGGCACCGTGGCGGAGGCCATGCATGGTTACGATCACACTCTGAGGATCAATCTACCGCCGCTCGGGGCGGTGTTTTTCACCCTGTCTTGAATACTGCGAAGTCAATACAGGTGGGTTCGCCCCAGCCTCTGGGCGCCACGTGGACCGGGAGCGGCGTGAACTTTGCGGTCTTCTCCAGCCATGCGACGCGCATCGAGGTGTGCATTTTCGATGCCGCGGGCGGAGCGGAGTCCGCGCGCTACGAGTTGCCTGGACGGACGGGAGACATTTGGCACGGCAAGCTGTCGCCGCGCCGCGCGGGAGTGGGCACCCAGTATGCCTTTTGCGTGTCCGGGCCGAATGAACCGCAGAACGGTCATCGCTTCGATCCGAAGGCGGCCCTGCTCGATCCATACGCGCTCTGTCTGTCCGCCACGCAGCCGCTGCGGGCGCGGGTGATCGACCGGGGGTTCGACTGGCACGGCGATCGGCCGCCGGCGACGCCCTGGCGCGATACCGTGATCTATGAATTGCACGTCAAGGGCTATTCGCGGCTGCACCCCGACGTTCCCGAAGAGTGGCGCGGAAAATATCTGGGACTCACCGCGCCGCCCGTCATCGAATACCTCAAGTCGATGGGCGTGACTGCGGTCGAATTGCTGCCGTGCCAATCGTTCTTGAGCGAACCGTTCCTGCTCGAGCGGGGGCTGAAGAATTATTGGGGCTACAATCCGGTGGCGTGGTTCTCGCCGGCGAACGAATACGCGGTCCGCGACGCCGTGGTCGAATTCAAAACCATGGTGAAGGCGCTGCACGATGCGGGCATCGAGGTCATTCTCGACGTCGTCTTCAATCATACCGCCGAGGGCAACGAAGGCGGACCGCTGCTGTGTCTGAAAGGTATCGACAATGCGGTGTACTACCGGCTGATGCAGGACAAGCGCCATTACGAGAACGTCACCGGGTGCGGCAACACGGTCAACTGCGAGCATCCGCAGGTCCAGGCACTGATCATCGACTGCCTCAAGTACTGGGTCGAGGACATGCACGTCGATGGATTTCGCTTCGATCTCGCGACGGTGCTGGCGCGCGAGCACAGCGGCTTCAATGAAGATTCAGCCTTCTTCAAGGCGCTGCGCGCCGAAGCCCCGCTCGCCTACATCAAGCTGATTGCGGAGCCCTGGGATGTCGGCTTCGGCGGCTACCAGCTTGGCCGGTTCCCCGCCGGGTGGGCTGAATGGAACGATCGCTACCGGGACACGGTGCGCGCATACTGGCGGCGCGACGGCGGCAGGGCCGGCGAGTTTGCCGAACGGTTTGCCGGGTCGAGCGACATTTTCCGGCACAACGGCCGCAAGCCCACTGCGGGCGTGAACTTTCTGACCGCACATGACGGCTTCACGCTGCACGATCTGGTGTCCTATAACGAACGGCACAACGAGGCCAACGGCGAAAACAACGCCGATGGCCATCACAACAATTTGAGCTGGAATTGCGGCATCGAAGGACCGACGGACGATGCGGCCGTGACCGGACTGCGCATGCGGCAGATGCGCAATCTGCTGGCGACGCTGCTTCTTTCACAGGGCGTGCCAATGCTGCAGGCCGGCGACGAATTCGCGAGGACGCAGCAGGGCAACAACAATGCGTATTGCCAGGACAACGAGGTATGCTGGGTCGATTGGGGTCTGTGCGGCGCCAACCGGGGTCTGGTCGATTTCGTGCGGTTGCTCGCGCAATTGCGGCGCGCGCATGCCGAATTCAGGCGCGAGACCTTTCTGAAGGGCATTGCCTCGCGCGCCGGAGTCAAAGACGTCTGCTGGCTGCATGCGCGCGGTTCGGAGATGACGCAGACCGACTGGCAGGACGAGAATCTGCGTAGCTTGGGCGTCTGGTTCGGCAAGCGCAGCCAGTCCCCGGGGCGGCTGCTGCTGCTGTTCAACGCCGAAGCGTCGGCGCTTTCGTTCGTGTTGCCTGCGCCGCCGGCCGGCGGTCTGTGGAGCTGCCGATTTGATACGGCACGCGAGAATCTCGAGGCGCAGTGCTCGGGCATCGGGTCGCTGTATACGCTCGCCGCGAGCAGTACCGCATTATTGGAGTGTTGAAACATTGGATACGACCGTAATCGAAAGACTGGCGCGGCTGCGCGGCATCGGCGACGCCTATCATGATTTCCGCGGCGAGCTGCGATACTTCAGTCTGGAGACAAAGGTCGGCTTGTTGCGCGCCATGGGCTGCGCCGTGGATGATCCCGCCGCACTGGCGATAGAGCTCGGCGAAGTGGAGATCGAGCGGTGGCGCACGTTGCTGCCGCCGGTCGCCGCGGCAAACGGCAACCGCATCGGCGTCGATTTGAACATCCCGGCACGGGATTTCGGCGCGAGTCTGGTCTGGACCGTGGATCTGGAGAACGGTGATCGGCGCACCGGAGTGATCTCGACCGCCGATTGTCCGGAAGTGTGGCGCGGCGAAGTCGCAGGATCGTGGATCACCCGACGCCGATTTGAGCTGCCGCTCGAGCTGCCACCGGGGTATCACGAGCTGCAGGTGAGGATCGGCGGCGGTTCGAGCAGCCGCTGCAGTTTGATTCTCTCTCCGCCCGTATGCTACGAACCGCCCGTGATCATCGAGGGACGCCGCCTGTGGGGCGTCGCGGTGCAGCTCTACACCGTCCGGTCCCATGACAATTGGGGTATTGGGGATTTCAGCGACTTGAAGGTCTTGGTTCGCTGGCTGGCGTCGCGTGGAGCGGGTTTCGTCGGCTTGAATCCCCTGCATGCGCTCGCGCCGGCGGATCCGCAACGAGCGAGTCCGTACAGCGCATCGAACCGGCATTTTCTCAATCTATTGTATATCTCGGTCCCGGCAGTGCCCGAGTTCCTCGAGTGCGCAGCGGCCTGCGCGCGTACCGCCGATCCTGGTTTCGTGGACCGGTTGGCGGAGCTGCGCTCTGTGCCGCACGTCGACTATAAGGGCGTCGCCGAGGTCAAGTTCGAGATTCTCGAGCTGCTGTTTCGCGATTTTTGCGACCGGCATTTGGCGCTGGGGACCGAACGCGCCGCGGCTTTTCGCCGCTTCGTCGCCGGCGGCGGCCCGCTGCTGCAGATACATGCCCTATTCGACGCGCTCGACCAATATTTTCGCTCGACGCTGCGTACGGCCTCGGGCTGGCTGAGTTGGCCCGAGGAGTATCGCGACCCGAACGGCGCCGCGGCGCTGCGTTTCGCAGCCGAACATTCGGCGCAGGTCGAATTCTACCTGTACCTGCAATGGCAGGCGCACGAGCAGCTGAGCGCCGCTCAGGCTTTGGCCCGGGAACTCGGCATGCCCATCGGGCTGTACGGCGATTACGCAGTTGGCGCGCACCCGTCTGGATCCGAGACCTGGGCGGACCAGGCCGGCTATCGCATGGGGGCGGAAATCGGCGCGCCGCCGGACCTGCTTGCGCTGAAGGGCCAGGGGTGGGGAATCCCGCCGCCGGATCCCCTGGTCATGCAGGGGCAGCGTCTGCAAGCCTTTACACACCTGATCCGCAGCAACATGCGCTACTACGGCGCGCTGCGCCTGGACCATGTCATGTCGCTGTTCCGCCTCTGGTGGGTGGCGGCCGGGCATTCGCCCTCACAGGGGGCCTACGTCCATTACCCGCTGAACGAGCTCCTCACGGCGCTGACGCTCGAGAGCGTGCGGGCGGCTTGTGTGGTGGTCGGCGAGGATTTGGGAACCGTGCCGGACGAGATGCGCCGGGCGATGCCGCAATTCGGGCTCTACCACTACAAGGTGATGCTGTTCGAAAAGCAGGACGGCCGATTCAGGCGTCCCGACGAATTCGTACGGCGGGCTCTCGCCACGGTCACCACACACGATTTGCCCACTTTGCGCAGTTTCTGGGAAGGCCGCGACATCGAGCTGCGGCGCCAACTGCACCTGTATCCGAGCGCGGAGATCGCGGCCGACGTGCAGCGCGAGCGCGATCTGGACCGCAGGGCGCTGCTGGCCGCGCTGTACGAACAGGGGCTGGCGCCCGGCAGCCCGGCTTCCTCGTCCGAGCCGTTCACGCCGCAGCTGGTCCACGCGCTTCATCTGTATCTTGCGCGTTCCAATACGGCATTGGCCTCGCTGCAGATCGAGGATCTATTGGGGATGGTCGATCCCGTGAACGTCCCTGGCACCGATCTCGAATACCCGAACTGGCAGCGCAAGTTGACCGCGGATCTTCAGGATATGATCGATCGTGCGGATATCGATGCTCATTTTGCCGAGATCGGCCGGGCTCGCGATTAGTTAGAGTTGCCGACCACCAGCACTTTGAGGCTGCCCTCGATCACCGCCGGGCGGGGATGGGGTTGTTGCGGGCTTGGCGCGGGGGACGGTCCGAATTGCGCCGCTACGAGATACACACGGTGGGTTTTCGAATCGAGTGCCATGGTCCGCGCGCTTTTTTGCGTGCTCAAGTTTGCGATCACCGAGTAGTGATCGGGATCCTCCTGGCGGATGACCGTCAGCGTTCCGTCCTGACCATTGGAGCTGAAGAGCAGGGCCCGCCCCGCATCGTAGGCGGCCGCGTCCGGGCCGCCACCGATCGGAATTTCGGCGACATGCCTTCCCGACAGTGCGTCGGTCACCACTCCCACGCCGTTCGCACAGACCGAGAACAACCTGTGATGGGCCGCATCGAGCGCGAGCCCCGTCGGCTGTTCGCAATTCGGCAGCGGCCATGTCGCAAGCCGCTTCGATTTCAACGAATCGATTTCGCCGATCTGCGAGGTATCCTCGATGTTGAAGAAGATGCGGCCGCGGCCGTCCGCGGCGGCAAACTCCGGCTTGCCGTCCGCCGGCAGGGTCGCTACCACCGTACCTTTGAGCGGATCGATCACGCTGATATCGCGGCTGCGGCCATTGAACGTGAAGACATGCCGGCTCGCTTTGTCGTACACGATCGCGTCGGGGTTGTGTCCGGCCGTCGGAATGGTCTTCAAGAACTTCAATGTCTTAAGATCGAACACCGTCACCGTGTCGGCCCCGCCGTTGCTGGTAAATCCCATGCCGAGATCCGCTGAGAGCGCAATTCCATGCACTCCCTGAGTATCCGGTATGGTGGCCAACACGGAACCGTCGCGCGTGCTCATCACCAGCACGCGATCAGCACGTGAGATGAACAGGCGCTGCGCTTGCGGGTCGGCGGTCAGGTAATCCCAGCCGCCGGGGCCGCCCAGGGAGAATTGCCGTTCGATCGCGTACCCGTCGCCGGCGGGGGCGGCGATCGGGTCCCCCGCCGCGTGCGCAGCCCACGATGCGAACAGCACTGCCGCGATCAATCGGCAGCCGGCAGTGGTCCATGGGTCGGCAATGCTTACACTCATGCGGAACTCATCTTATCCTCAATCTATCTCTCAGCGCGAGGCGGCCTTGAATCCCGCATAAACGAGGTAAGCGCCGAGCGCGAGGGAGAATGTCGCGTACACGTAAATCAACTGCGCGTAGTGCAGCGTGCCCAAGTAGAAGGCGGCCGCCGCGCCCGGCGGCAGGCACATGAAGAGCAGGCCCTTGAGCAGCGTGAGCCAGCCCAAGAGCGTCACGACGGCCGCAGCAGCGCCGCCCGACCAGATATTGTGGGCCAGAACCATGGCGAGACCCGCAAACAACGTGATCACGCCGACGATGAACATCAGTGGTCGGTCGTGAACGAGCGCCGTGACGGTCTCGAGAGTCGACTCCTTGTGCATGAGCATGGCGACCGCGACGATGATGAAGAAGAGGCCCAGGAGCCTGCTGAGAAACCGAGTCCGGCTGAGCATGAGGTTCTCCGAAGGGTGGCCTTGGTTCAGCCGATTCGCGCCTGAGTGCGCGCACCCCACGCCCAGATGACGGCCGAGACAAGGATGGCCGCCGGCACGATCTTGACCGCCTGCGCGAGCGAGAAGGCATCCGATACCTTGCCGATCAACCAGGGCGAGGGAACGTCCCCGAGCATATGGATCGTGAACACGCCGAGCGCGTTGGCCGAAGCGCGCTGCGCGGGCCGCACCAGGTTGACTATCGAGGCGTTGATCGGCCCCGTCGACAAAAACATCATCAACTGGGCGGCGACCATGAAGACCAGGTAGTGGGTGGTGGACGACGTGGTGAGTGCGAACCATGCGCACGGCGCAGCGACCGCCGTGGCAGCCGCCGAAATCCAAAGATATGCCTGTTTCGAAGACCTGGCGCAGTAATCTCCGAGCCAGCCGCCGGCGAACGTGCCGATGAAGCCGGTGATGACCACTATCGCGCCAAAACTCACCGTGGCTTCAGCGCGCGGTATTCCGCGCACGCGTTCGAGAAAAGCCGGCATCCAGAAGGCGAGGCCGCCGAGAGCGAATGTGTAGGCGGCGTATCCGAATATCGTGAGCGCGTAAGGCTTGTTGCGCAACAGATCCAGATAACGCGCGCCGGTTCGCTCTGGGAATTGACGGTCCGCCGGTATTTCCGGGTCCTGACTGCCGCGAGGCGGATCGCGCAGCCCGAGGCACAGCACGGCCAGGATCAATCCCGGCACGCCGGCGACGAAGAATGCGGCGCGCCAGCCGAAATGCACGTCGATCAAACCACCGACCACAAAGCCGAGAGCCGATCCCACCGGGATGGCGCAGAAAAAGATCGCCATGACGCGGGCGCGCTGGCCGCTCGGAAAATAATCCGATAAGAGGCTGGGCGCGATCGTGACGTAAGCCGCCTCGCCGACGCCGACCGACGCCCGCGCCGCGAACAGCGCCATGAAACTCCCGGCGAAACCGGACAGCGCCGTCGCAACGCTCCAGCAGCCGACGCCGAAGGCGATCAAGCGTGTCCGCGAGCGACGATCGCCCAGCGCGCCGAAAATGGGAGCGACCAACGCGAACACGATCACGAATCCCGACATCAAGGAGCCGAGCTCCGCGTCCGAGAGGTGAAGCTCGGAGTGCTTGAGGCTCTCTACCAGCGCCGACACGACGTAGCGATCGAGGTAGTTGAAAAGATTGATGAATGCAAGGATGGCCAGCGCGAGTCCGGCGGACCGGAACCAGGGTTTTTGCAATTCGCCCGCCATAGGTGTCCGCATCTTAGCAACGCGACTCGCGAATAGGTGCAATTGGCAGCGAGGTTCGCGTTTCGGTGCAGGCAGAGTAAGATTAAATCGATCCATGCCGCTTCAGGAGATTCCCTTTGGCCAAGCCGAACTATCGTCACGCAAAGAAGCAAAAAGAGGCCGCGCGCAAGGCGCGCCAGGATGCGAAACAGCAGCGCCGGGCGGGTGTGCCCGCAGCTCCCGCGGAGCCCGCGCCGGAAAAGCCGGCGGTGTGAAGTGAGCTCTCCAAGCGCGGGGGCCTACACCTCGCCCTGGATGGACGAGGAACTGGCGATTTTCCGCGATGCGGTATCGCGGTTCGTCGATGCCGAGATGGTCCCGCACGAGGAGCTTTGGCGCAGGCAGCAAAATGTCGGCCGAGACATCTGGCGCAAGGCCGGTGCGATGGGCCTGCTGTGCACCGACGTGAGCGCCGATTACGGGTGCGGCGGCGGGGACTTCCGCCATGAGGCGGTGCTCTATGAAGAGCTGGGGCGGCGCGGATTGAGCGGCTTTGGCCAGGGAGTGCACAGCATCTGCGCGCACTATTTGGTGAACCACGGCACCGAGGAGCAAAAGCGGCGATTTTTGCCGCGCATGGGGCGCGGCGAGTTGATCGGCGCGATCGGCATGACCGAGCCGTCGGCCGGCTCCGATTTGCAGGGCATAAGGACGCGCGCGGTTCGCGAGGGCGGCGACTACATCGTCAACGGCTCGAAGATCTTCATCACCAACGGCTACTTGGCGGAATTGATCGCCTTGGTGGTCAAGACCCGTCCCGGCGAGGGCGCCAAGGGCACGTCGATTCTCATGGTGGAAACCGCCGGTCTCGAGGGGTATCGGGTGGGTCGCATCCTCGACAAGATGGGCCTGAAATCGCAGGACACCGCGGAGCTGTTCTTCGAAAATGTGCGGGTTCCCGCGGCCAATCTGCTGGGCGGTTCAGAAGGACAGGGATTTTACCAATTGATGGGCGATCTGCCGTACGAGCGCGCGTTGATCGCGGTCGCGGCCGTCGCGGCCATGGAAGGCGCGCTCGCCGCAACCGTCAAATATGTCAAAGACCGTAAGGCCTTCGGTAAGACGATCGCCGAGTTTCAGAACACCAAATTCAAATTGGCGGAAGTCGCCACCAAGACGCGGATTGCGCGCGTTTTCGTCGACGATTGCATCGCCAGGATCGTTGCCGGGACGCTCGACACGGTCACGGCGTCCATGGCGAAGTATTGGATCACCGACACGCAGCAGGAAGTGCTCGACGAGTGCGTTCAATTGCACGGAGGTTACGGCTACATGAACGAATACCTCGTCTGCCGCATGTTCGCCGATTCGCGCGTGCAGCGGATCTACGGGGGTACCAACGAAATCATGAAGGAGCTGATTTCCCGCTCGCTCTAGCCCTAGCCCTGTCGCAGACTGGCGACGCTGCGCTGCGTTTCCAGGGCGACTTCACAGATCTTTTCCTGAGCCGCGCTTCTCATGCGGCTACAATAGCCTAACAATACCTCGAGCAGGAGAGGTCAAGGGCCGTCATGAAACCCGCTACGATATGCCGCCGCTGGCTGGCGGCCCCGCTGGGCGCGCTCGCGCTGCTCACGCTCGGCGCGTGCAACGGCAGCACCGTGGTGACGCTCACCTCGGTTCCCTCGACCGACGCCTTCCTCACCTACCGCGTCGGCCTGGTTTCGATTCAAGTGCAGAATTCGAATGGCAGACGGGCGGTGCAGATTCTGCCGTCGAACATCACCGTGGATCTTGCGCAATTGGTCAATCTGAGCGAGGTGGTGGGGGAGGGGACGGTCACCGCGGGCAATCTCACCGAGGCGGTGGTGACCCTCGATTACAGCTCGGCGCAAATCGTCTACGACGACGGCAGCATCGACGGCGTCGCACTCACGCCGTTGGGAGCGAGCGGACAGGCGTTGGGCCAGGTCACGCTGACGCTGTATCTCGATCCGAGCAATGGCCTGACCATCGCCCGCAAGGGCTCGGCACGCTTGAGTTTGGAATTGAATCTGGCGGCATCCAACATCGTCAATTTGACGCAAAAAACCGTGACGGTCACGCCGCTGATGTCCGCGAGCGCGAGTCAGCTCGATACCAAGACGGTGCGTGTCCAGGGCCCGCTGTCGGGCGTCACCCAGTCGAGCACCAGCGGCAGCAATACCACCGGCGGCTACACGAGCGGCATCGTTCCATTCGATTTCGGCATCTCAAGCGCCGGATCGCTGGGAATCACGCCGAGCACCGTCACCACATTCGAGATCAACGGGGTGCCGTCAATCGGCGCCGGCGGCCTGACGCAATTGGCTGCCTTGAGCCCCGGCACGGTGACCGTGTCTTTCGGCACCTTGACGACGTCCACCTCGGGCGGCACGTCCAGCACCGGCGGCACGTCCGGCACCGGCGGCACGCTGACCTGCGCCGACGGCGCTACGCTGACGACCACCAACGGCGTCAGCACCTGCAGCGACGGCTCCACGCCGACGACGACCGCCACCGCCACCGCTACCGCCACCTCGACCTCGACGACGGGTACGACCAGCGTCTCGTTTGCGGCCACCCAGGTTCTGGCAGGCAGCAGCGTCGAAGGATCGGGATTCGACCGCATCTCCGGCGTTGTCTCGGCCCGCAGCGGCGATACGCTCACCATCGAGGATGGCACGCTGATCAGCAGCGGCGGCGAGAATACCTTCATTCCCGGTAGCGCCATCGTCACGATCGGCCCCAACACGGCGGTGACGCAGTTCGGCGCCGGCAGCCCTCAGGGCAATGGGGCACCGCTGATCTCCGTCGGATCCTCGATCAATGCGTTCGGCACGGCCGGCACCTCGAGCTCAGGCGGCGTGACCCTCGATGCCAGCGCCGGCCGAGTGCAGCTGGGGCCCTCCACCGCCTCCGGGATCGTGACCGCGCAGGGCACATCGGGCGCGGCCGCCACCGGGTCCCTGACGCTCACTCTGGTTTCGGGAACCTTGAGCGGCCGTTCGCTGGCTGCCTTCGATTTCACCGGCACCGGGACCTCGCCGAGCAACGATGCGAGCGCGGCCGCTTACCAGGTGAACACCGGGGCGCTGGACTTGACCAACGCCACGGTGGGCTCGCCCGTCCAAGTGTCCGGACTCATCACGCCGTTCGGTGCTGCCGCGCCCCCGACGACCCCGGACTTCAACGCCTCCACACTTCTGGACTATACGACGATCAACGCGGCGCTGGTCCTGGACTGGAGCGGCGGTACGCCGGCCCCCTTCGCCTCCTACAACAGCTCGCAGATCGTGCTCGATTCGCTCAACGGCAGCATCGGTGCGCGGCATGAGATCGACATCGGCGCGCAAACGGTCAACATCGTCGGCATTGCGTCGAACCCGGTGATCGTCCCGAATGCCACGGACACGAACACCGTGTACACCATCGGGCATTCGACGAGCGGCACGTTCGAGAATTTCGTGACCTTCAGCGCCTTCATCACCCAGCTGCAGACCGAATTGAACGGCACGACGCTGGTGACCGGCATTACGGCTCAGGGCCAATACACGACGAACACGTATACTTTCAGCGCATCGACCATCACCCTTTTCCTGGACAACTGAGAGCCGTTGCCTAAAGCAGGAACCACACGCCGCGACTTCATCAGGCGGACGGCAGCCGCGCTGACCGTCCCTTACGCGACCTCCAGGGCTCTTGCGGCGGGCTCGCCGGCGGGCTCGCCGGCGGGCGCGCTGGCGGGCGTTGCCTACGCGTACGTCGGCACCTACACGCCCAACGGGGGCGGCATTTACCTGTTTCGCATCGACCGATCCTCGGGCGCCCTCACGCAGCTGCAGGTGACGGACGACATCCGCAATCCGTCCTGGCTCACAGTGAATCCCGCCCAGACCAGGCTCTATGCGATTAGCGAAATCGATAATTTCCAGGGCACCCACAGCGGAGCGGTGGTTTCGTACGCCATCGACGCGGACAGCTCGCGTATCACCCGCTTGGGCGCGGTCGGCTCGGCCGGCACCACACCGGCACACATTAGCGTGCACCCATCGGGCAAGTTCGTCTTTGTCGCCAATTACGGCGGGGGCAACGTGGCCGTGTTTCCGGTCGGGGCGGATGGCGCGCTCGGCGAGCCAACGGATGTACGGCCGAGCGTGGGGCCGAGGCACCACGCGCGCGCGGTCGACGACCCTCCGGGACAGTTCGCCGTCAGCGATCACGACAGCCCGCATCTGCACATGGTGGCGCCGGATCCGTCCGGACAGTTCGTGATCGCGAATGATGCGGGTCTGGATCTGACGCTGGTCTGGCGCTTCGATGCGCAGGCCGGGCGCCTCCTGCCCGCCGATGTGCCCGTGGTCGCCGCCCCGTCCGGATCCGCACCGCGGCATTTCGTCTTTCATCCTGACGGCAGAGTTTTCTACAATTTGTACGAGCACGATGCGAAAGTCGCGGTTTACGACTACGACCCGGCGCGCGGCGGCCTGCGCCCAAAGCAGGTGCTGTCGGCGCTGCCGCCGAGGTTCGCAGGCAGCAATCTCGCCGCTGAGATCCTGATCACGCCGGACGGGCGCTTCGTGTATGTGAGCAATCGAATACACAACGCGGTGGCGGTGTTCGCGGTGGCCGCCGACGGGCAATTGCGCATGGTCTCCGAGACCTGGGTGCGCGCGGACTACCCGCGCAGCGCGGCGATCGATCCGGGCGGCGAGTTCCTGTTTTCCTGCAATCAAAGGGGCGACTCGATCACTTCGTTTCGCATCAGCGCCTCCGCCGGAGCGCTGCAGTTCACGGGCCGCTTCGAGCCCGTGGGCAGCCCCGCCGTCATGCTGATACTGAAGCCGCGCTGATCTTCAGGCTGCTGTACCCGCGGCGTGCCGCGGCTCTATACTGCGCCCAATGCGTTCGCGCGACTGCGGTTGAAGTCTATGGAACTCGCGATGATTGGTCTCGGCCGAATGGGCGCCAACATGGCGCAGCGATTGCTGCGCGGCGGTCACAGAGTGGTTGGCTTCGATCCCGCCGAAGCGGCGCGCAAGCTGATCGAACAGAAGGGCGCGCAATCGGCCGCATCGCTCGAAGGGCTGGTCGCACAATTGAAGCCTCCGCGGATTTTGTGGCTGATGGTTCCCGCCGGCGCCGTCACCGACGGCACGATCACGGCGCTTACTCCGCTGCTGTCTGGCGGCGATACGATCATCGACGGCGGCAATTCGAATTATCGGGACACGCAGCGGCGCGCCCTGGCGCTCGCGCAGCACCGGATTCACTATGTCGATTCGGGGACCAGCGGCGGCGTGTGGGGTCTCGCGGAGGGCTACAGCCTGATGATCGGCGGCGATGAGGCGGTGATCGAGCGGCTGCGCCCGATCTTCGAGACCTTGGCGCCGGCACCGGACAAGGGCTGGGGTCGGGTCGGCGCGGTCGGCGCCGGGCACTACACCAAGATGGTCCACAACGGCATCGAGTACGGCCTGATGCAGGCCTATGCGGAAGGCTTTTCGATTCTGCAGCACAAGAGCGAGTTCGAGCTCGATCTGCACCAGATCGCCGAGATTTGGCGCTATGGCAGCGTGGTGCGCTCCTGGCTGCTCGATCTGACCGCCGACGCGCTCGGCAAGAATCCGACGCTGCACGGGATCGCGCCGTACGTGGCCGATTCGGGGGAGGGGCGCTGGACAGTCGCGGACGCCATCGAGCTGGGGGTTCCTGCCTGGGTCATCACGGCCTCGCTGCTCGAGCGGCTGCGCTCGAGAGAGGTGGATTCCTTTTCGGACAAGCTGCTGTCGGCCATGCGCAATCAATTCGGCGGGCACGCGATCAAAGAGGAATAGCCGGCCCTTCCGCTTTGTGACTGCTGACTGCCGCGCCGTCATTGGATTTCAATTCGCTGAACACGATCGTGGACACGATCGTCATCGCACCGAGCAGCCGCAGCGCGAGGTGTATGCCGCGGATCATTTCCGCAGCGCTGGCGTGCGTGTGGTCCGGGATGAACAGAGCGGCCGTGAGCGAGGCCGACGCCACGCCGAAGCTCACCGCGAGTTGCTGGACCGTGCTTGCAATGGTGCTGGCGCCGCTCGCCTGCTCCTGATTCACGTCGGCAAATGCGAGCGTGTTCATGCTGGTGTACTGCGTGGAAGTGAAAAAGCCGTAGACGAAGGCCTGCAGCGCGATCAGCCAGACGGGCGTGCCCACATCGATCGTCGAGAACAGCATCATCATCACGCCGAGCATGACGGTGTTGGAGATCAACACCTGCCGGTAGCCGAACCGCTTCAAGATGATGGGCAGCGTGAACTTGAAGCTGATCGCGGCGAGGGCCTGCGGCATGATCATCAAGCCGGACTGGATCGGCGTGAATCCCAGCCCGACCTGATAGAGCAGGGGCAGCAAGAACGGCAATCCGCCGATTCCCAACCGCGTCAGCAAATTGCCGCTCACCGCGACGCGAAAGCTGCGAATCCGCACCAGATTCAACCGCAGCAGCGGGTGCGCCGTGCGCACCGCATTCAGGCCGTAGGCGGCGAGCAAAGCCAAGGATATCGTCAGCAGCCCAGCGACCTCGCGCCCGCTCAGCGTGTGCTCGCCGAAGACCTCGAGCACGTAGGACAGCAGCGACACGGCGGAGCCGAACAGCACCAGGCCGACGAAATCCAGCGGGTAATTCTTCGCGGCGCGGTAATTCGGCAGATGCCGGTACACCAACCCCAGGCCGGCGAGCCCGATCGGAATGTTGACGAAGAAAATGACGCTCCAGTGAAAGTAGCCGATGATCAGCCCGCCCAGCAGCGGGCCGAGCATCGGGCCGACGAGCCCGGGAATGGCGACGAAGCTCATGGCACGGATCAGCTCGGATTTTGCGAACGTGCGCACCATGGTGAGCCGTCCCACCGGCAGCATCATCGCGCCGCCGCACCCCTGTAGGATTCGGCACGCCACCAATGCGTGAATGTTGGTCGATATGCCGCAAAGGAAGGAGCCAAACGTGAAGATGCCGATCGCGGATGCGAACACGCGGCGAGTGCCGAATCGGTTGGCCATCCAACCGCTGATCGGAATGAACACGGCCAGGCTCAGCGTGTAGCTGGCGAGCACCGCTTTCATGCTGAGGGGCGGCACCTTCAGCGCGTGGGCGATCGCCGGCACCGCGGTGTTCAAAATCGTGGTGTCGAGCGCCTCCATGAAGAACCCCACCGCGACCAGCCAGGGCAGCAGGCGTTTGGCGGTGCCGGTCGGCGCATCATCGTTAGAATGCGCAGGCATCAACTAATCGAGGCATCCACGATGATCTGAGCCTCGCTCAAGATGGCGCGCAGATGCGCTTCGTCGCGAAAGCTCTCGCCGTAAATCTTATATATGTCCTCGGTGCCGGAAGGCCGTGCGGCGAACCAGCCGCTTTTCGCACAAACCTTGATGCCGCCGATGGGTGCGTTGTTTCCCGGCGCGGCATTGAGCACCTGTTCGATCCGTTCGCCGGCGAGCTCGGTGCCGCGGATCTGCGAGCGGTCCAGTTTGGAGAGCTTTTTCTTCTGGTCCGGAGTCGCGCGGGCCTCGATGCGGTCCGCGAACGGCTCGCCCAGTTCGAGCGCGAGCGTGCGGTATGCCTCCCCGGGATCGCGGCCGAGGCGCGCGGTCATCTCTGCCGCGAGCAGCGAGGGCGTGATGCCGTCCTTGTCGGTGCTCCAGGCGCTGCCGTCGATCCGGTTGAACGACGCACCGGCGCTTTCCTCTCCGCCGAACCCCAGATCGCCCGACAGGAGCCCCTCAACGAACCATTTGAACCCGACCGGGACCTCGTACAGTCGCCGCTTGAGCCGTGCGGTCACCCGGTCGATCAACGCGCTGCTCACGATGGTCTTGCCTACGCCGGCCGCGGCCTTCCACGACGGGCGGTTTCGGAACAGGTAATCGATGGCCACGGACAGATAGTGATTCGGCGGCAGCAAACCGCCGCTGGCGGTGACGATGCCGTGCCGGTCGTGGTCGGTGTCGCAGGCGAAGGCGATGTCGTACGTGTCCTTCATGCCGATGAGGCGCTGCATCGCATACGGGGATGAGGGATCCATGCGGATCTTTCCATCCCAGTCGAGCGACATGAATCGAAAGGTTGGGTCGACCGCGTCGTTCACCACGCGCAAATCGAGCCGGTAGCGCTCGGCGATGCGCGCCCAGTAGTGCACGCCCGCGCCGCCCAGCGGATCGACCCCCATGTGCACGTGCGATCCGCGAATGACGTCCATGTCGATGACGCTGGCGAGATCCTCGACATACGTGTTCAGATAGTCGTGCGAGTGGGTCGTGGCGGCGCGGCGCGCTTGCGCGAAGCCGACGCGGATGACGCCGCGCAGACCGGATTCCAATAGACCGTTCGCCTGCGTCTCCATCCACGCGGTTATCTGGGTGTCGGCCGGTCCGCCGTTCGGCGGGTTGTACTTGAAGCCGCCGCTGTCCGGCGGATTGTGCGACGGAGTGATGACGATGCCGTCGGCCAGGCCCGACGTGCGCCCGCGGTTGTAGGCGAGAATCGCGTGCGAAACGGCGGGCGTCGGCGTGTATTCATCACCCGCGGCGCTCATGACCTCGACGCCATTGCCGGCAAGCACCTCGAGCGCGGTGGCGAACGCCGGCGCCGACAGGGCATGCGTATCGAAGCCGATGAACAGCGGCCCGTCGATGCCGTGTTGCTTGCGGTAGCCGCAGATTGCCTGAGTGATCGCGAGCACGTGATCCTCATTGAAGCTCACCTCGAACGAGGTGCCCCGATGGCCGGACGTGCCGAAGGCCACGCGCTGCGTACTGACGGCCGGATCCGGCCGCCCGGTGTAGTACGCGGTGATCAGCCGCGGCACGTCGACCAACCGCACCGCAGGTGCGGGTTGGCCGGCCAGCGGGTCGATGCGCGCGCTCACCGCGCCACCAGCGCAGCGCTCTTGTCGGCGATGCTTTGCATGAGCTCGGTCCACGACTTGACGAAGGACTGGGCGCCCTCGGCCTGCAGTTGCAGCGCGAGCGCGTCGACGTCGATTCCCGCGCCGGCGAAGCGCGCCAGCACTTTCTCTGCATCGCCGCCGTCCGGCGGCATGACGGATGCAACCTGTCCGCTCGCGGCGAACGCGAGCAGCGTCTTCTCGGGCATGGTGTCGATGGTTTCCGGCGCCGCCAATGCCTCGACATACAGCGTGGGCGAGGCCGTCGGGTCTTTGGCGCCGGTGCTTGCCCACAGCATGCGCTGCTTGATCGCCCCGGTAGCGGACAGTTCGCGCCAGCGTTTGCCGGCCACCAATTCGCAATGCGCGCGATAGGTCCGCAGTGCGACCGCAATTCCCAACCGATTGCGCAGCTCGGGCGGCACCTTGCCGCTGACCGCCTTGTCCCAGCGGCTCACGAACATCGAGGCAACGGAACTCACGCGCGGATCGCGTCCGGCTGCGATTCGCCGCTCGAGGCCGCGCATGTACGCCTCGGCCGCCGCCAGATATTGCTCGCGCGAGAACAGCAGCGTGACGTTCACCGGGACGCCCGCGAAGATGGCTTCCTCGATCGCGGACGCACCGGCCGGCGTGCCCGGAATCTTGACGTACAGATTGGGCCGGCCGGCAAGCCGGTGGATGCTGCACGCCGCCTCGAGGGTCGTCTTCGCGTCGTCGGCGAGCAGCGGCGAGACTTCCATCGAGACCCAGCCGTCGAGGCCGCCGGTACGCTCGTATACCGGCCGAAACAAATCGGCGGCGCGGCGCAGATCCTCAAGCGCCAAATCCACGAACAGGGCTTCACCCGACAGTCCGGCATGAGCCTTGTCTTGAATGCTGCGGTCGTACACTTGAGACCCGCTGATGGCTTCGTCGAAGATGGTCGGATTGGAGGTCAGGCCGGTCACCGACAATTCGCTCAGGTACCGGCGCAGTGTGCCATTATCCAGCATGTCGCGGGAGATGTTGTCGAGCCACAGGCTCTGGCCCAGATCGTGCAGGCGTTGCGTCATGGTCATGGTGGTCGCCCCCTGAAGTCGGATAGATTGAGAGTCAACAAGTCTCCAATGCGCTCGATCACCCGATCGGGCGGTGGTTGCACGCTGTTCGACTCCGCGGCCAGCGCGTAGTGCCCCTGGCGCACGAATACCGTGGTCAGCTTCTCGCCGAGAGTGCTCTTCATCGCAGCCAGCAGATTCGGCTTGTCGTCGACCATCACATAATGCGACGCCGGATAGCGCTTGAGCACATGGTCCAAAACCTTTTCCTTGTGCAGGTAAATGAGCACCTGGCCGCCCACGGCATCCCAGATGCCGGCGCGCTGGATCTTGCGCGGTTGGAAAACCACATCGCCGTCCGACAGCACCACCGGCCGGCCGAAGGCCCGCAGATGGTCGATGACCGCCAACGCCTGCGGAAAGACCACGGCGGAGAATGGATAGTCCAGGAGGTATTCCGACATGCGCAGCAGGTGCGGATCGTCATCGAGCCCGGTGCGAAACGACTGCAGGCTGCCCAAATAATCGGCAAGTCCCAATCGCTCGCGCAAGGCGGTGAATATCTCCCAGTAGCGCTCCCGGCCGCCTCGGCCGAACGCCTGCTCCAAACGATCGCTCAGATCCGCGCCGAAGCGATCGTTGTCCAGCAGGGTGTTGTCGACATCCAGCAGAAAAACGACCTCGCCGGTCAACACGGCGGCGATGCCTCCTTTATCGGGTTGCGCCAGGTCTCCGCGCCCCGCATGACACTCTGCGCGGCCGCGGGCCCCCAGCTGCCGGGCTCGTATTGCACCACCGGCAGCGGGTCGTGCAACACCGGATCGACGACGCGCCATGCGGCCTCGACGCAGTCATCCTGCGTGAACAGCGACGTGTCGCCGCGCACCGCGTCGCCGAGCAAGCGCTCGTACGGGGATTTCTCGCTTTGCGAGTGATGGCGCGCAATCAACTCGACGGGCTCGCCTCGCATCTCCTCGCCGCTGCGCTTGACCAGCGCCCCGGTGCTGATCACGACCTCGGGGCTCAAGCGCAGGCGAAAGTAATTGGAAGGCATGGTGTCGCTGGCATCGAAGAGCGCGAGCGGCGGCCCCTTGAGCGTGACCATGACCTCCGTGGCCGTGACGGGAAGACACTTGCCGGCGCGAATATAGAACGGCACACCCGCCCAACGCCAGGTGTCTATGTGCAGACGCAGCGCAGCGAAGGTTTCCACTTGAGAATCCTGCGCCACGCCTTGTTCCGCGCGGTAGCCGCGAAACTGTCCGCGAACGACTTCCTTAGGGTCGAGGGGCCGCATCGCACGAAAAAGCCGCAGCTTCTCCGCCTGCCGGGCCTCGTGCTCGTGGCCTGCCGGCGGATCCATGGCCAGCAGCGCAATCACCTGCAGCAGATGATTCTGAACTACATCGCGAATGGCGCCGACTTCCTCGTAGAAGCTGCCGCGGCCCTGTACGCCGAACGACTCCGCCATGGTGATTTGTACATCCTTGACGTACTCGCGATTCCATATCGGCTCGAGGAAAGTGTTCGCGAAGCGAAAATACAGCAGGTTTTGCACCGCCTCCTTGCCCAGATAATGATCGATGCGGAAGATCGATTGCTCAGGGAACACCTCGTGCAGCGTCGCATCGAGCGCCTGCGCCGTCGGCAAATCGCGTCCGAACGGCTTCTCGACGATCACGCGCGCGTTGTCGGCGCAGCCGGACTTCCCAAGCCCCTGGACCACGCTCGCAAACATGCTCGGGGGAATGGCAAGGTAGTGGATGGGGCGGCTCGCCAGGCCCAATTCCTTTTTCAGGCGGTGATACGTCGCAGGATCGGCGTAGTCGCCGTCGACATAGCGCAGCTGCGCCGACAGCTTCGCGAAGCATTCCGGCTCGAACTCGCCGGCATGCTCCAGGCTCTGGCGTGCCCGCTCGCGCAGCTTCTCAAGATCCCAGCCGGCGCGCGCCATGCCGATGATCGGAATCTGCAGGCCGTCCCGATGCACCATGGCGTAGAGCGCGGGGAAGATCTGCTTGAAGGCCAGATCTCCAGTTGCGCCGAAGAATACGAAAGCGTCGGATTCGAGTGATGAGCTCATGAGCGTTCAACCTTTCCGTTCACGGCGCAATTGTTCCAGTTCTTCCAACAAATCGAGCGCGAGCGCCACACCGGGCAGATTGATTCCCAATTCGCGTTCCAGGCTCAGTGCGATGCGCATCCGGCGCAATGCCGCGCCGCTGAAGCGCCACTGGGAGGTGCGGACTTCGACCACGCTCAGTACGCCTTCCTCCACCAGCTCCACGATGTGACTCTCTTCGACCGCAAACATTCGACTGAGGTCCGCGACGCTGAGGACGATGCATTCTTCGACGATTTCGCCGGGCAGCGGCGCTCCTTCGTTCAATGACATGACGTTACACTCCCAGGCCCGCGCGAGGATTGAACGGAAGCGCTTCGGCCATGGCGCGGTAGGCCGCCCTGGCCTGCTCGCTGGCGGCCGCGGGCAGCGCGATCTGCAGCATCACATAAAAATCGCCGGGGGGTGATGACGGTATGCCGCGGGCCTTCAGTCTGAGCTTGCTGCCCGCGTGCGCGCCCGCCGGTATCTTCAAATCGACGATGCCGGTCGGCGTCGGCGTCTTGACGGTGGCGCCGAGCGCCGCTTCCCACGGCGCCACCGGCAAATCGAGATACAGGTCGCGGCCCTCGATCCGGTAGAGCGGGTGCGGCTGGAATTCGACTTCGATGTACAGATCGCCGGCGGTACCCTCCCCGTGCGGGGGCGCGCCCTGACCGGCCAACCGAATCGTCTGGCCGGGAAGAATGCCCTTGGGCACCTGTACGTTGAGCACTCGCTCCTTGGCGGTCACTCGGCCCTCCGCGTCGATTTCTGGAACCCGCAGGGTGAAGGTGCGCGAGCCGCCCTGCAGCGTCGCTTCCAGATCCAGCAGCACTCGCGCATGATGATCTTCGCCGCGTCCCGTGTCGAAGCCGCGCCGGTGGGGTGCGCCTCCCGCTCTTGCGCCGCCGAACAGCGATTCGAAGAAATCGCTGTAGTCGGCGTGGCGTCCGGACGCGCCGGGGCCGGCGCCGCTGAACTCGAAGCCGGCTCCCCAGTCGGGAGGCGGCCGGAACTCCTCGCCGGGGCGAGGACCCGAGCCCAGCTGGTCATACGCCGCGCGCTTTTCCGGGCTTTTCAATACTTCGTAAGCTTCGCCGACCTCCTTGAAGCGGGCTTCGGCGTCCTTCTCCTTGCTAACGTCCGGGTGATACTTTCTTGCAAGCTTGCGATACGCCTGCTTGATCTGCGCTTCCGTGGCGTCGCGAGGCACGCCCATCACCTTGTAATAGTCCTTGAACTCCACCGATCACCTGTAATGCGCGGCAATTGCGCAAAAGGATACTATGCGTCTCGCGGTGGCGTCACAATTGATACGCAACCGTCAGCAACAGGCCTTCGCACAGATCGCGCCACAGCCCCGGCGCACGATTGTCGAAAGCCGCTGCATCGGGAATCAGGGCCTGAATCCAGCGCGCCAGCCACGCGATCTCCTGCGCCCCGTAGAACACCACGGCGGACTCATAATTGAGCAGCAGGCTGCGGGAGTCGATGTTGGGTGATCCGCATATCGCGACGCTCTGATCGAATACCACGGCCTTAGCGTGATTCATGCCGCGCAGCAGGTGGATCGACACACCCGCACTGCTGAGCGAGCGCAGCGCGCGGCTGCGCGCAAAATCCGCCAGACGATGATTCGACTTGGCCGGTATCACCAAGTCGATTTTCACGCCGCGCCGCGCGGCGAGCCGCATGGCGGTCTCGAGGCTCGCGTCCGGCACGAAGTAGGGCGTGGCAACGAGCATGCGCTGCGTCGCATGGAAGCAGGCGTCGATGAGCAGCGCATGCACGGTATCCTCGGTCTGATCCGGCCCGCTCGGCAGGAACTGCGCGCGCCCGCCGGTATGCTCGGCGGCCGACACCGAAACGCGCCCGGCGGATCTGCCGCCGGCAGCCGCCCAATCCGCCTCGAATTGGTTGGCTACCGCCGCCGCGACCGCGCCCTTCAGATCGAACGACAGATCGAGCCAGGGCGGCGCGCCGCCAAGGCCGCAAAAATACTCACCCGCAAGATTGCGGCCGCCGGTCCACAGCAGCGAGCCATCCGCCACCACCCATTTGCGGTGGTTGCGCAGATTGCGCGGTCCTTGCGTCTTGCGCGCCAGCAGCGGACTGAAGACGGCCGTTTCCACGCGGGCGGCGTGCAGGCGCCTGAACCAGGAGCGCGGGATCTGCAGCGCGTCAACGCCGTCGATGAGGAATCGCACCCTGACTCCTCGCTCGCCGCAGGCGATCATGTGTGCGACGATCTCCTCGCCAAACGGGTCCTTGCCGAGAATGAAGGTGCAGATATCGAGCCGCTCTTGCGCGCGACTCATGATCTCGAACAGTGCGCTGCGCGCCTCGGCGCCGTTTTGATGCATGCGCACGATCGACGGCGCGGCGCCCGGCAAGCCGAAGCTTTCGATCAGCTGCTCGGCCCAATTTTCGGCGTCCGAGCGGATTCCCGACCAGGGCGAGATCTTGCGCTGCAATTTTCTGCGGCCGAACATCAAGTACATGGGAAGCGCGAGGTAGGGCAGCGCGATCATGCCCAAGACCCAGGCGATCGCGATGGACGGCGGCCGGCGCTCGTGCTCGGCGCGGGTGGTCAGCACATACGCGAGCAGACTCAGCGCGATGGCGAGCGTGTGGACGGTGATGCGCGGAAACCAGGTGTTCACGGCGGCAGTTCGGCGCCGAGCTGGCGCAGCACGCCCGGCAGCAGATCCGCAAGATCCTCGGCCAGCAGGCCCGGACCAAAGCCAGCGGCGGCCGCTCCGTGCAGCCACACCGCGGCCGCGGCTGCAAAAAAGGCATCCATGCCCTGCGCGAGCAGACCCAAGATGATTCCCCCGAGCACATCACCGGAGCCCGCGGTCGCCAGGGTCGGCGGGGCGTTCGAATTGACGATGGCGCGCCCGTCGGGCGCCGCGATCACGGTATCGGCACCCTTCAGCACGATCACTGCGCCGCTCAGGCGGGCGGCCGCGCGTGCGCGCGCGAGCTTGTCGCCAGAGGCGTTGAACAAACGTGCGAACTCGCCCTCATGCGGCGTCAGTACACACGCAGTTCGTATGGCTGCGAACAGGTCCCGCGGCCGTTCCGCGAACACGCTGATGGCGTCGGCATCGAGCAGCACCGGACGGCCGGACGCGAGCATCGCGAGCGCGCGTGCGCGGGTCGTCTCGGTCACTCCGGCGCCAGGTCCGATCAACAGTGCGCTGAAGCGCGCATCCGCCAACAGCCGTGAAAGATCGTCCGGCTGCGCGAGGGGCCGCACCATGATGCTGGTGAGCGCCGTTGCATACACCGGCAGGCCCGCTTCCGGAACCGCGATGGTGGTGAGCCCGGCACCGGCGCGCGCAGCGGCGCGCGCCGCCATGCGCGCGGCGCCGGTCATCGGGTAGCCGCCGCACAGCAGGGCATGGCCGCGCGTGTATTTGTTGGCCGAGGAGTTGAGCTGCGGCAATTGCGCGCGCCACAGTACGGGGTCGTTTTCCCAGGTGTCGACGGCGATGCGGTCGAGGACGCCGGCCGGCGTGCCGATATCGGCGACCACGGTGGCGCCGCACAGGTCGCGACCCGGAAGCAGCAGGTGAGCCGGCTTCTTGCGCGTGAACGTTACCGTACAGTCGGCTCGAACCGCACCGAGCGACTCGCCGGTATCCCCCATGAGGCCGCTTGGCACGTCGACGGCCAGGATGGGCAGGCGGCGCTGCGCCGCGGCGGCCAGCACTCCCACGACGTCATCGCCGAGCCGCCGGCTCAACCCGGATCCGAACAGCGCATCGACGACGAGCTCAGCATCGTCGAGTACGCGGGGCTCCAGCGGCTCGATGCCGCCGGACCAGCGCGCCGCGTGATGCTGCGCCTCGCCGGGCAGGCGCTCGCGCGGCCCGAGCAAGCTGACCCTCACCGGCCAGCCGGCTGCGGCCAATGCGCTCGCCACGACGAAGCCATCCCCGCCGTTGTTGCCTGGGCCGCATAGGATCGCGGTGGGACGCATCGCCCATCGCTGCATGGCTTCGCGCGCCACCGCGGTGCCGGCATTGCGCATCAACTCGATAGCCGGCGTGCCCGCGGCGACCGTCAAGCGGTCCGCCTGGTCCATCTGCGCAACCCGCAGCACCGCGGTCTTGCCCGTGGTCATGGTCAGCCTGCCACTGATCCCACCAGGGCGCCCACGCCTGCTGTCACGCCCATCGCCAGGGCGCTCCACAACGCCACACGCAGCGCACTGGCCATCAGGTTAGCGCCGCCCGCGGCGGCCGACAGAGCGCCGAGAAACAGCAGGCACACCAGCGATGTGCCGACAGTGAACGGTATTACATATTCCTGGCGTGCCGTCGCCGCAGCGACCAGCGGGATCGCGGCGCCTGCCATGAAACTGCCGGCAGAGGTCACCGCGGCCTGCAGCGGCCGCGCCAGGGATCTGGCGGAGAATCCGAGCTCATCGCGCGCGTGCGCGGCCAAGGCGTCGTGCGCCATGAGCTGCTCGGCGACCTGCCGCGCAAGAGCCACCTCCAGACCGCGATTGACGTAGATGTCGGTCAATTCCCGCCGCTCGCCGGCAGGGTCGACCTCGAGCTCGTCGCGCTCCTGGGCCAATGCCGCGGCCTCGCTGTCGGCCTGCGAGCTCACCGACACATACTCGCCGACGGCCATGGACAGCGCCCCTGCCACCATGCCCGCCGACCCGGACAGTACGATGCTGGCGTGGCTGGAATGCGCCGCCGCGACGCCCAGGATCAGGCTCGAGATCGAGACTATGCCGTCGTTGGCGCCGAGCACGCCGGCGCGCAGCCAGCTGAGGCCTTCCAATTTGTGGCGTTCGTGGTTGCCTCGGCGCATCGATCGGGTTCCTGGATGAATATACAGTCCACAAGCCGCTTGGCGCCATTATGCCGCAGTGCCCGGTCGGGAAGCCGCCTTTCGGCCAACTACGCCGCAGTGGCGACGCCTCGCCAACCGGCGTAGTCTGTTATTAAAACAAGACGCTCACCGACGCGCCACTGAACCCGCAAGGTTAGACAACACTGCAGGAATAATGCATGCAAAGTTCGCTGTCGTGGATAGAGTGGCTCGATCGGCTCGACCGCGTTCTCAGCGGCGCACGCGAGGATGTGCGGGCCCTGGCGCGATCGACCAGTCCCGGCGCGCTGGCGGCCATCGAGCGCTGCAAGCGCCAGCTGAGCGTGCTGACCAACGATCTGCGCCTGTTGGATCGCAGCGTGCTGTCTGCGCGGAGCGGGATCGAGCACTCGGACCGGGCGGACAATCTGCAAAGGGCGCTCGACACCACGGTATTCCATCTTGGCGCGGTGGCGAGCGCACCGTCGTCCTCGTCCGTGGTGCGCGAACGGCTGTTGCTCGCAATCGACTCCGCGCTGCGTGACAGCTGCTACGAGGCTGCGAGGCTCTTGGGTCCCCGCCAGCGCCGCGCCTGAGGCGAGTGTCCCTTCAGGCCTTTCCGGTTCGCGGGCCGAAGAAATACCAAAGGATGAACCCTGCGATCGGCAGCAGGATGACGATGACCGTCCACAGCACCTTGTTGCCGGTGTCCGCGCTGCTTTGAAAGATATTGACGATCGCCCAGATATCCGCGACCAAAACAATCAGTCCCCAAAGCCCTCGGTATTGCATTTCACGTCCTTTTCGCCGGCGGGCCCTTAGCATATCGTTCATCCATGGCAAATGTGTACCTTGAGACAGCGGAGCCCGCCGTGCCGACCCCGCCGCTCGACGGCGACGCACGAGCCGACGTGGCCATCGTGGGCGGAGGAATCACCGGACTTTCCACCGCGCTGCACTTGGCACAGCGCAGTGTAAGGGCCGTCGTATTGGAGGCGCACGAACCGGGCTGGGGGGCCTCGGGCCGCAACGGCGGCCAGGTTAATCCCGGGCTGAAGCATGATCCGGATACCGTGGAGCGCGACTTCGGCGTCGAACTGGGCCGCCGCATGAATGCGCTGGCGGGCGGCGCGCCGGCGTTCGTGTTCGACCTGATCAGGCGACACGGTATTCGCTGCGAGGCGCGGCAAAACGGCACCCTGCGCGCCGCCGTCGGGGCGAAGCACGCCGCGGCGATCCGTATAACCGCCGAGCAACTGATCCGCCGCGGCGCCCCGGTCGAATTCCTGGAGCGCGCGGCGGTGGCCCGAGCCACCGGCACCGAGCGCTATCTCGCCGCCATGCTGGATCGGCGCGGCGGCGACCTGAACCCCTTGAGCTTCGCGCGGGGACTGGCGCGTGCGGCCATCGGCGCGGGGGCCGCGGTGCATGGCGGCACCCCCGCGCTCGGCCTCCGGCGTGCGGGCGACGCGTGGCAGGTCAGCACCGGGCGCGGCATGGTCTGCGCACCCCATGTGGTGCTCGCGACCAACGGCTACACCGACGATCTATGGCCGCTGTTGCGGCACACCGTCGTCCCGCTGTTCGGTGCGATCGCGGCAAGCGCGCGGCTTCCGGAGGAGATTGCCCGCGCGGTCATGCCGGGCCGCTCGGTGCTCTACGAGAGCGGTGCGGTCACGGTGTACTACCGCGTCGATGCCCATGAGCGTTTGCTGATCGGCGGCCGGGGACCGCAGCGGGAGATCCACAGCGCGGCGTCGATACCGCATCTGCTCGACTATGCGCGAAAGCTTTGGCCGATTCTGGGGGCCGTCGAATGGACGCATGCGTGGGGCGGGCGGCTGGCAATGACGCGCGACCACTATCCACATGTCAATGAGCCCGCCCGCGGCGTGCTCGCCTGCTTGGGGTACAACGGCCGCGGAGTCGCAATGTCGACCGCGATGGGCGCACAGCTCGCACAGCGCATCGCGCAGCCAGGCGCCGACTTCGATATGCCGGTGACGGCCATGAAGACCATTCCACTGCACGCGCTCTGGCCGGTTGCCGTGAAAGCCGCGATCGTGCGCGGCCGCGTGAGCGATTTTCTCGCCGCCGCGAATCAATCCTCGGTATAGAAATGCCGCAGGCGGTGCATGTCGATGATCACATCGTAGCGCTGGCCGGTCGGCAATTTCGGACCGGTCGCAAAATCGTAGCGCGTCTCGAGATTCGCGATCTCCGGATGCAGATCGTGCATGGCGCGCTTGAACATCTCCTTCGGCACCCACTCCGAATTCGACGACAGCGAGCCGAACTCGTCGTGATAAATCGCCGCCGTCGAGATGTCGGCGGGTGTGGAGGCGATGGCGAATATGCGCGGCCGGGTCGACGCGCTCAAGCGAACGTGCTTCGCGCCGGCGACGATCAATTGCCATTCATTGCCCTGGGGGACGGCGATGAGCGCATACACGTGATGCTGCGCCGTGAAGAACGCGCTCGCCAGCAGCAGCGTGGCGAGCAACCGGCGGTTGCCCGCATTCCAATGCTCCGTCAATGCGCGCGCCGATGCCACTAGGAAGCACACGAGCACTGCGGTCATCGCCAGTATGGTGCGGTACGTGGCGTAGCGCTCGGAGGCGAGCAAACTGACCGCGAATGCGAATACCGGAAGCACGAGAAGTCCGCCCAGCCAGATCAATCCGCGTACGCGGCCGTGGCGCCGCCATTCCACATAGGCGCCTGCCAGCAGGATCATTCCGACCAAGGCCGCACAGCCGACATACAGCGCATGCTCGCGATAATGGTCGTCGTTCAACACGAACAGGCTGAGCGCGTTCGGCAACGGCTCGTGCACGAACCAGGCAATTTTTTCGCCCCAGTGATGCTCGAACGCGACGCGTTCTGATTTTACGAACCAGCCCATGGCATACAGCGCCGTCATGGTGCAGTAGGCGATTCCGAGCGTGGCGATGACGAATCCCAAGTGTACGCCGACCCAGCGGGCCGTCTGCGAGATTCCACGATGGCGCTGAACAATCAGCGCGCCGGCCAGGGGTACGACGTAGAACAGCGCGCTCGGCTGGTAAATGAGCGCACTGACCACCATCAGTCCCGATGCCACCGCCCACTGGACCGCGGCGCGCCCGGCGCCCGCACTGAGCCCGACGTTCAAGGCGCCTTCCGCAGTGAAAAATCCGCCGACCGCCAGCAGCGCCGTCGCCGCGTACGGCCAACCCAGCGCCCACCCGGCGATGACCTGCGCGGACGGAACCAGCGAGATCAACAGCGCGGCACACAGGCCCGTGTTGTAGGACCAGCCGAGCGACCGCAGGCCGCGAAATGCAACCAGGGAGATCGCACCGAGCAGCAGCGAGGCGAAGAAGCGCATCCACTGCAGGTTCTGCACGCTGCCGGTCTGGCCATAGGTCGATTGCAGCAGCCAGCCGTAGATCGGGCGGGCGTGTGATGCGCAAAACTGCACGACCTTGCCCGGTTCCTCGTGCGCCTCACGCAAATTCGAGTAGTCGTCGCGCAGACCGTAGTCGTGGAACGTGGCGGGCCAATAAGCGGCCACCGGCACCATGAACAGAATGGCGGTGAGCAGCCATCCGCGCACGCCTGTAGCGGCCGCGCGCCGACCCGCCTGGACGTCGACATAGCCAATCGGGACTGCGATGGCCGGTTCGGTAAGGGGTTCCGCGAGGACTGGTTCTGGGACACTCATGAAATCAAAAAAGTCCTTGATGCTGCATTGCACTACGTCGCTCGCGCCCTCGAATCGGCTGCCGGCTGTCCGCATCGCGCAAAATTTATTCTAGCCGCCGGACACGGGGAAAATCCGTGCACAGGTGGCAATGGGCACGTTAAATATCTGTTAGCTAAATGGAATCCCGGCCGGGGCGGCGCGCCGCCGCCGGGCCGCGCCTAAGGTTCAAGCGGCGATGCAGAGGTTCTTGCCTTCACGCTTTGCGCGATAAAGCGCAGCGTCCGCGCGGTCGAAGGCCGCCCCGGGGGCGTCGCTGGGCCGCAGATCCGTGAGCCCGCACGAGACCGTGACGCGAACCGGGGTGCCGCGGAAATGAAATTGCAGCGCTTCGACCGCCGCGCGCAATCCGTCCGCGATTCCGAGCGCGCTCGCGGGTGCGAGGCCCGTCATCAGCACGACGAACTCTTCGCCGCCGATCCGCGCGACGAAATCCTGGGTGCGCAGCTGCGAAACGAAGCATTGCGCTACCGTCTTGAGCACCCGATCACCGGCGCGATGGCCGTAGCTGTCGTTGATGGCCTTGAAATCATCGATGTCCCACAGCAGCATCGCGACGGGCAGGTCGCCCAGAGTCCGGTGCAGAACCTCCTCGGCGAAGCGCTCGTCGAAGGATTTTCGATTGGCCACGCGCGTCAGCGGATCAAGGCGCGCGCCGTGCTTTTCGCGGTCCAGCCGGCTCTGCAGTTCCTGTGCCTCGCGCTCCAAATCGGCGATATGCGCATGCATGCGTTCGGCGCGCCCCGCCTGCTCCTGCATACGCGCTTGTTCGCGCGCGCGAAACTCGAGCACCTGCCGGGTCACGGTCTCCAGTCGGGAGCTCACCAGCGATTGCAGCACGCACAGATCGGTCGCGCCCACTGCCTCCGCGGATAGCTCGCGCACCTGCGACATGACGGTGTCGTTGAAGCTCGCGGTGTCGTCGAAACCGCTGCGCGCGGCCTGACCGCTCTGCGTGAGATACCCGGCCATTTCCTCCAGTCGATGGGTGACCTGCGACAGCACGGCGGCGCATTGCACCCGCTCGCGCGCCACCGATTCGATACGTTCGTGAATCAAATCCGCGGCCTGCGCGACGATGGTGGCAAGTTGGACGTCGTTGCCGGCGAGCGGCAGCGCCGCGAGTAGATGCTCGACGCTGGCATCTGAAGAATCGGCGCTCTTAAGCTGCTCGAGCACGGCGCCGACGGCGGTGCAGGTCGAGTTCCAGCGCGCGGAGCGCGGCGCGTGCGGCGCGTGCGGCGCTGCGGCGCTCACCGGCGACACCGCATCGACGGCGACGACGGCGCTGGTCAGCGAGGCGGCGCGCTGCTCCAGTTCCTCGACCGGCGCGTTGCGCCGGTTGGCCGCGGCGAGCGCCGCCAGCTCGTCGTCGAGTTGCGGAGCCACGCCCATGCCGGCCGCGCAGAGCCGGCCCACCAGCCGGCGCAGCGCCTGCTCCAGCTGCCGCCAGCGGCGCTCCTCAGCCTCCATTTCCAGGAGAGAATCGCGGTACTTTCGCTTCCAATCGGGGTTTTCGGACAAGGGGCTGGCTGCCTTATGGATTTATGCAGAAATCGGCCTTCGAGCTGCGAGCTTTAGGCCCGTTTCTTGATGCAGGTCCCACCGGGCGCCGCGCGCTTCGGGATAGGCTGGTCCATCAGGAAGCCGCCCACTCATGCCGCTAAAACGCCTCATTCTATGCACAGCGGCGCTCGCCGCAACCGCGGTCGCGGCGGCCACCCCGGCGGCGGCGGCGCAATCGAGGATTTATACATATTTAGACGCCGACGGGGTCAGGCATTACACCGATGTGCCGGACAACAGCCGCTATAAGCTGCTGTCTTTGTCGCCGAAGGACTTGACGGAGAGCGGCCAGCATTATGATCCGGCGCTGCTGGCTCGAGCCACGCAGTACGACGCGATCATCGAAAAGGCCGCCGTATCCGCCTCGGTGGAGCCGAACCTGCTGCGCGCCGTCATCGTGGTTGAGTCGGGGTTCAACTCGCGCGCGGTCTCCAAGCGCGGCGCCGTAGGACTGATGCAGCTGATGCCCGCCACCGCGACTCGCTTCGGCGTCTCAAATCCGTTTGATCCGAAGCAGAACGTGCATGCCGGTGCGCTTTACTTGAAGTTTCTCATCGATCGATTCGGCCAGGATATTCGCCTCGCGCTCGCCGCCTACAACGCCGGCGAAGAGGCGGTCGACCGCAACGGCGGCCAGATCCCGCCGTTCACCGAAACCATGGCCTACGTACCGCGGGTCATGAGAATCTACCGGATGCTGACCGAGCTGCCGCGTACGACCTGAAGGCCGCGCCGGGGCTGGTGCCTTACACTTAGCCCAACGTGATATCAGGCGACGGCTCCGAGAGTTCCAATGATAGCGCCGCGCCGCGCGTAGCCGTGTTTCGCGGTACGCGCGCGGCGTGCTTCGAGCACCGTTTGGTGTTGGAAGCCCAGGGCGTCGCGTACGATCTGGTTGAACTCGACGGCATGTGGGCGTTGTTGGTGCCGCCCGCCTCGGTCGATCTCGCGCGCGATGAGCTGACTCGCTACGCGACGGAGCGCGGGACCGCCCGGGAGGCGCCGGCGGCCATCATCCCCTTCGGCGGTGCCGCGATCGGTGCCGCCGGCTATGCGATCGTGCTGCTGCTGACGGCATATTGCGCGGGCATCCAGTGGCTCGGCATCGATTGGCTGGAATCGGGCGCGCTCGATGCGCGTCCCGGCGGCGCGTCCGAATGGTGGCGCCCCGTCACGGCGCTGACCCTGCATTTGGATCAAGCGCACTTGCTGAGCAATTTGTTGTTTGGCGCCGGCTTCGGCATCCTCGCCGGCCGCGTGCTTGGCCCCGGGGTCGCCTGGGCGAGCATCGTCGCGGCCGGTGCCGCGGCGAACTACCTGGACATGCTGATCTCACCCAACGCACATCGCGCGGTCGGCGCTTCCACCGCGGTGTTTGCCGCCCTGGGACTGCTTGCCGGCTTCTCCTTACGCCAGCGGCTGACCCTGCGCGAGCAGTTCCGCTATCGCTGGGCGCCGCTGTTCGCGGGCGTGTGCCTGCTGGCGTTCCTGGGCGCCGGCGGGGAGCACGTCGATGTGCTCGGGCATGCACTCGGATTCATGGCCGGTATCGCGCTCGGCTGGGTGTATGCGCGCGCCCGCCTGCCGCGCAGCCGCGGGAACGGACTGCAGGCGGCCGCGGGGGTCCTGACCCTTGCGCTGATAGCCCTGGCCTGGCTCTGCGCGCTGCGCCATCCGGCGGCGCTATGATCGATCGCGGCGGGATCAGAACGCGAATTGCAAATTGACCGTCGCGACGGTGTCCACCTTTTTCAGGGGCGCCGGCGGATTCGTGTTGTCGATGACGCCATAGCCCACACGGAGCGCGAGTCTGGTCGACATCTTGGCCGCCAATGCGATCGTGTCCTGTCGGCCGTCGCGATGAGTTTATAGCCGAAGCCGGCCGTGAAGCTCGCCTGATACTGGAATCCATCGAACAAATCGTGTTCGTAGCGAAGTCCTCCGAATGCGAACAGGTCGCCAGATACCGTGTAGTTGGTCTGCTCGCGCGCCTCCCAGCGCTCGGCCGACACGATGCCGTTGCTCTTGCCGTACAATCCGGCCAAGAACAAATCGTTCTTCCAGGGTCCATCGTATCGCGACAGATCAATGTTGCCGTTGATCGACTCGGCGTCGCTGTTGCCCTTCGAATCCAAAAAGCCGAGTTGTCCCTTGCCGATCCAAACTCCCATCGGCGGCGGCGGCGCATCGTCGGCCCCTACATGCCGACGACATCGACGAGTTCTGGAGCGATCGCTACGTGCGCTTCGCGAGCAGATCGCGAATCTGCTCCAGCAATACCTCGGACTTGGGGGGCGGCGGGGGCGGGGGCGCGTCCGCAGGAGGCGGTCTTTTCAGGCGGTTGATGGCCTTGATCGTGAAGAACAGCACCACGGCGATGATGAGAAAATCGAATGTCGTCTGCAGGAAGGCGCCGTATTTGATCAGAACTTCCTTGCCGGCGGGGTCCTTGCCCAGGTCGACCGCCAGATCCGAGAAGTTCACCCCGCCGATCAGCTTGCCGAGAATCGGCATGAACAAATCTCCCACCAGCGAGGAGACGATTTTGCCGAATGCGGCGCCGATGATCACGCCCACCGCCAGGTCGACCACGTTGCCCTTCATGGCAAATTCTTTGAATTCAGAGGCTAATCCCACGGGTCTCTCCTGTTATGGGCACTGCATGCGATGGTACTGAGCGCGGCGCGGACAAGTCAAAATTGCGCGTGCACCCGCACCGCCAGCACCGAGACCGGTCCGCGATCGCGATTGTAGGCAGGATTGGCGATGTACTGATAGTCGAAGGTCAGATGCGCGGCGTGCAGCACGGCCAGCGAATAGTAGGTCTCCAGCACCTTTTCCGGGCCCGGTTGCGGTAGTTTGCCGTCGCCGACCAGAATGCCGAGCCCGCCGGCATTCAAATAGCGCTCGCGGTCGGAGGAAATGCCGTCGAGGATGCCGGCAAGGCCCACGGCGTCGTCGGGGCGGCTCCAGCGCGCCCCTTGCAACGACAGCCCGGCGCTCATCGCGCGGTCGATATCCGTGAACTCGTAGGTCTCGACGTTTCCGGCCGCCTTGCCGGCGCGGGCGAATAATCCCAGGTCCTGCGCGAGCTGCTGTTCAAGATCGAGGCTGGCGCCGAGCCTGGACCGGTACTGGCGCACAGCTGCGATGTCCACCGGCGTATCGGTGCTTTCGGCCAGCGCGACCGCCTGATCGAGCAATCCCATCCGGCCGCGGCTGTCGAGTGCGGTGAGCCGCAGCTTACCCGGGCGCCCCGCTATCTCGTGGTCATGCTCGACCTCAAAGACAAATTGAAACTCGTGAAATCCCGGCTCCAGATCCGGGCTATTCGGTATGTCGGACAAGTCGAAGACGCCGAAGCGCAGCACCCACGGACGCCGGTACCACTCGGCCGCCGCGCCGACCGTGTACCCCCATGAATCCGCGGCGTAGTCGAAGGTGCCGGCATCGACCGCGGCCCAGTTCAAGAAGTCGCTTCTGGGGTCATGCGCATACTGGTTGTCGTCGAATAGGTCGGGGACGCTGAACTTGCCCACCGTGAACACCAGCCGATCGGGACTGCGTGTGCCTCCCAGCCGCAGCGCGTCGGGTTCCACTGCTTCGCGCTCGTCGCCAAGGTTCACGGTCTGGCGCATGAACGCCCGTTGCAGGCGAAAATAGGGTTGATTCTTGCCGATCTTGTAGGCCTCACCGCTCGGAAACGCCGCAACCCCCAGTGTGTCGTCGAGGCCGAATCCCTGATCGATCTCGGGGCCGATCCAGAGCTCCGCGCCGTGCCACAGCCGCCGGCCCAGAAAGAGCGTGGCGTCGACGGTTTCCGCGCCGGCGTCCGGGGTCAGGCTGTTGGGACCCGCATAAGGCGCGTGGAAGTCGGAGGTCGACTGTTCCGTGTAAGTGAACTGCCCATGCACGGCGAAGGTTTGCGCAGGGGCGTCCGCGGCGGGAACGTCCCCGCCCGGGGTGTCCGCGGCGCGGGTGCGCGCCGGCGCGCAAGCCAAGACAGCCGCGAGCAACAGTGCGGCGGGGGCGGAGGTTGGAGCAGCGAGGCGCATCGTGCCTGCTATAATATAGTATACCCCCCTATACCTCAAGGCGCCGAAGATTCGACGCGCCTCCGCGCAGCCTGCGGCCGCGCCGCGACACCACGGTGACACTTGCCGTCCGCGCAGGTGCGGCTACTTCTTGAGATAGGCGTGAACGATGTCGACCAATTCTTCGGCCGCCACCACGCGCGGGTCGTCCTTGGAAGCCCTCGGGTCGAGCATGTGCTCGCGAATGTGATCCTCGATGACTTCGGCGATAAAGCCATCGAGAGCGCCCCGACAGGATGTCGCCTGTTGCAGCACGCCGGCGCACTCGTGATCCGCCTCCACCGCCCGTTCGAGCGCATCGATCTGGCCGCGCAGGCGCTTGAGGCGATTGAGCAGCTTTCCCTTCTCGTTTGCAACGTGACCCATCGGCGAACCATCCCTCTCGGTGGCGGTGATCTTAGCTCGACAGCGCGCGAAGGAGAAACAGCGCGCCCAACAGCAAGAACAGGGCGGATGCGGTGCGATGAATCGCCTCGATCGGCAGCCGGTCGGCGAACGCTTTGCCGAGAATCACTACCGGTACGTTGGCAATCAGCATGCCGAGCGTCGTACCCGACACCACGGCAAGCAGGTGCGGATACGCAGCCGCGAGCGCCAGCGTCGCGATTTGCGTCTTGTCGCCGATTTCGGCCAGGAAAAAACTCGTGAGCGTCGCAACAAATGCGCCGGCAGCGCCGCTCGGCATGGCGTTCGCATCGAGCTTGTCGGGTTTCAAGGTCCACAGCGCCATGGCAATCATACCGGCTCCCACGGCGATCTCGAGCAACCTGGGCCGCAGCAGGTTGCCGAACCAAACGCCGATCAGACCCGCGGCGGCATGATTGGCCAGCGTGGCGCAAGCGATGCCGGCGATGATGGGCAGCGGCCGCCTGTAGCGCGCCGCCAGAACCAAGGAAAGAAGTTGGGTCCGATCGCCGACTTCAGCGACGGCGATGGTGCAGATCGAGACCAGGAAGGCTTCCATGCGGGGGCGGTACCCGGCCCCTTGCCCTTGCCCTTGCCCTTGCCCTTGCCCTTGCGCCTTACCCCTGCCGCCCTTGCGCCGCGAACATCCGGTCGATCGCTGCGAAGTGGCGGCGGGCGTACGCAAGCACTTCCGGATCGGTGGGATGATCGGCGCCCTCGACCGCCACGATGCCGCGGCCGATCGCGGCGTGCTTTTCGCGCAGGTAATCCGCGAACTCCTGCTTGGTGTGCGCAGGACCCATGATCAGAATTTCATGCGCACCGGCGAGCGCATGCGCAACTTCGTCGAAGAACTTGTGGTCGCCCGGGGTCTTGTGGCCGCCGTGCGTGCTCTTGCGGCTGTGCACCCGCTGCTGGCCGTGCGCGTGCACCACCGTGCCTTCCTGTTCGGTCGGCGTGAACTGCCACACGGTGCCTTTCTGGTGATCAATCCACACCACGGCGTGATAATGGGACATGAAAGATACCTTCTGATGGGTGGCGCGGTAGGTTAGGTGTTCCCGGCTGATTCAGCAAATTGTCATCAGCGCTATGGCAGACTCCGCACATGTCGGCGCTCACCATCAACGCGGGCTCATCGAGCATCCGCTTCGCATTCTACGACGCCGGGAAGCCGCCGGCCAGGTTGCTCGGCGGCAAGATAGAGCGCATTGGGCTCGAAGGCACGGCTCTGATCGTGGACGATGCGGCAGGTGTGCCGCGCCGCATCTCGGTGGATGCGCAAGAGCACTCGTCCGCGATTGGCTTTTTGATGGATTGGATCGAAGCACACCCGCTTTTCGCGGACGTGCGGTCGGTCGGTCATCGCGTGGTGCACGGCATGAGGCATGCGAGTCCGCAACGCGTGACGCCGCAGCTGCTGGCTGAACTTAAGGCGATCACGCCTTACGACCCCGAACATATGCCGCGGGAAATCGAGCTCATCGAAACGCTGAGCCGCAGGTTTCCGCGGCTGCCGCAGGCGGCGTGCTTCGACACGGCCTTTCACCGCAGCATGCCGCGCATCGCGACGCTATTGCCGATCCCGCGCCGCTACGAGGCCAAAGGGGTCCGGCGCTACGGCTTCCACGGCTTGTCGTATACGTTTCTGATGCAGGAGCTCGCTCGCCTCGGAGATGCCGCCGCCGCCCGCGGCCGTGTGGTGCTGGCGCATCTCGGCAACGGCGCGAGTCTCGCCGCCGTGCGCGACGGCAACTGCATCGACACCAGCATGGGATTCACTCCTGCAGCGGGATTGGTGATGAGCACTCGGACAGGGGATCTGGATCCGGGAATCATGAGTTTTCTCGCGCTCTGCGAGGCCATGGATGCGGCTGCCTATGCGAAAATGGTGAACCATGAATCCGGTCTGCTCGGAGTTTCCGAGACGAGTTCCGATATGCGCGATTTGCTGGCGCGAGAGAACGCGGACGTGCGCGCCGCGGAAGCGGTCGCGCTTTTCTGCTATCAGGCCAAAAAGTGGATCGGGGCGTTCGCGGCGGCCCTCGGCGGCCTGGATACGTTGGTGTTCGCCGGCGGCATCGGCGAGAACGCCGCGCCTATTCGTGCGCGGATCTGCGAAGGGCTGCAGTTTCTCGGCGCCGATTTGCACGAGTCGCGCAATGCGAGCGGCGCGCCGGTGGTGTCGAGCGATGCAAGCGCGGTCTCGATCCGGGTCATACGCACGGATGAGGAAACCGTTATCGCAGCATTGACCATCGGACTGCTGGGGGCATAACGTTCAGAGGATTGAATCATGACGCAAGCGATTGCCGCGCCGATCGAGGCCGGACAAATTCAACAGCTGGACGCCTATTGGCGCGCCGCAAATTATCTGTCGGTGGGACAGATTTATCTTTGCGACAACCCGCTGCTCAGGGAGCCGCTCGCACCGGCGCACATCAAGCGCATGCTGCTCGGGCACTGGGGCACCACCCCGGGCCAGAATTTCATCTATACGCATTTGAACCGGATCATCAACAAGTACGATCTGGACATGATCTACATGTCCGGGCCCGGACACGGCGGCCCCGCCGTGGTGAGCGGCACCTATCTGGAGGGCACGTACAGCGAGATCTATTCGAGCATCGGTGAGGACGAGGCCGGGCTCAAGCGGCTGTTCACGCAATTCTCGTTTCCCGGCGGGATTCCCAGCCACGCGTCCGCGGAATGCCCCGGCTCGATTCACGAGGGAGGCGAGCTCGGCTACTCGCTGAGCCATGCGTTCGGGGCGGTATTCGACAACCCGTCGCTCATCGTCGCGTGCGTGGTCGGCGATGGCGAGGCCGAAACGGGACCGCTGGCCACCGCATGGCATTCGAACAAGTTTCTCAACCCGGCAACCGATGGGGCGGTTCTGCCGATCCTGCATCTTAACGGCTATAAGATCGCCAATCCCACGGTGCTGGCGCGCATCTCGCGCGAGGAGTTGGAGCAACTGCTGCGCGGCTACGGCTGGACGCCGCATTTCGTCGAGGGTCACGAGCCGGCGGCGATGCACGCGGCGATGGCGGCGACGCTCGATCGGGTCGTCGAGCAGATCGGAGCCATTCAGCGGGATGCGCGAGTCGGCGGCAGCATGGGGCGCCCGCGCTGGCCGATGATCGTGCTCGCCTCGCCGAAGGGATGGACGGGCCCGAAGTTCATCGACGGCCGGCCCAACGAGGGCACATTCAGATCGCATCAGGTGCCGCTGACCGATCCGGCCACGAATCCCGCGCACTTGAAGCAGCTGGAGGAGTGGCTGCGCAGTTACCGTCCGCAGGAGCTGTTCGACAGCCAGGGCCGGCTGAAGACCGAGCTGAAGGCGCTGGCGCCCAAGGGCGACCGGCGGATGGGAGCAAATCCGCACGCCAACGGCGGCCGATTGTTGCGTGATCTCAAGCTGCCGGATTTCACGGATTATGCGCTCGATGTGGTCAAGCCCGGCACTCAAGGGATCGGCGACACCCATGTGCTGGGGCGATTTCTTCGCGACGTGGCGAGCATGAATGCCGGGCAGCGCAACTTCAGAATATTCGGTCCCGACGAAACGCTGTCGAACGGCTTGGAAGCGGTGTTTCAAGTCACGAATCGTCAATGGGAGGCGGCCACTGCGGAAAACGACGAGTTTCTCGCCCGCACCGGCCAAGTGATGGAAATGCTGAGCGAACACCAATGCGAGGGATGGCTCGAGGGTTACCTGCTGACGGGCCGGCACGGCCTGTTCAACTGCTACGAGGCATTCATCCACATCGTCGATTCGATGTTCAATCAGCACGCGAAGTGGCTGAAGGTGACCGCTGCGCTGCCGTGGCGCGCCAAGATCGCTTCGCTCAATTATCTGTTAAGTTCGCACGTCTGGCGGCAGGACCATAACGGCTTCACGCACCAAGATCCCGGCTTCCTGGATCATGTCGTCAACAAGAAGGCCGAGATCGTGCGGGTGTATCTGCCGCCCGACGCAAATTGTCTGCTGTCGGTGATGGATCACTGTCTGCGCAGCCGGCATTACGTCAATGTCGTGGTGGCCGGCAAGCACCCGGCGCCGCAGTGGCTGTCGATGGATGCCGCGGTGAAGCATTGCACAGAAGGCGCCGGCATCTGGCAGTGGGCGAGCAACGACAGCCAAAGCGAGCCGGACGTGGTCATGGCCTGCGCGGGCGATGTGCCCACGCTTGAGACGCTTGCCGCCGTGTCGATCCTGCGCCGGCACCTGCCTGCGCTCAAGGTGCGCGTGGTCAATGTCGTGGATCTGATGAAATTGCAGCCCGCTTCGGAGCATCCACATGGGCTGAGCGATTCGGACTTCGACTCGCTGTTTACGCGGGACAGACCCATCATCTTCGCGTTTCACGCGTATCCCTGGCTCGTCCACCGGCTGACCTATCGCCGGCACAATCACGCAAACCTGCACGTGCGCGGCTATAAGGAGGAGGGTACCATCACCACGGCATTCGATATGACGGTTCTAAACGACCTCGACCGCTTCCATCTGGTGATCGACGCCGTCAACCGCCTGCCGCAGACCGGCAGCGAGGGCGCCTATCTGAAGCAGCAGCTGCTCGACAAGCTGGTGGAGCACAAGCAGTACATTCGCCGATACGGGCAGGACATGCCGGAGGTCCGCGACTGGAGCTGGCCCGGCTAATGGAGCCCGGCGGCCGCGGGCACGGTGCCGGCCGCCTCTACCGCGGGCGCCCGCCGATAGCCCGGCGCGGGGACGGCCTCGAGCAGCCGCGCCGACTGGGCACGCCACCATGCCGCCGTCAGCAGCTCCGAGTGGTGGCGGATGAACACCTCGCGCAGTGCCTGGGGAATCGACAGAAACTGCAGCCACTGCTCCGGGAAGACATCGCGCGGACCACAGTGAAACCACGGCTCGGCGCTGGTCTCCTCCTCTTCGAAGCGCGGCTGCGGCAGATCGCGAAACACGCAGTCCGTCACCAGGCACAGCTCGTCGTAGTCGTAAAAGATCACGCGGCCGTGGCTGGTCACGCCGAAATTCTTGAGCAGGAGGTCGCCAGGAAACACGTTGCTCGCGGCCAGATCGCGCAGCGCGTTGCCGTAGTCGATGATGGCGGCCTCGGCAGCCGCCGGTTCGGCCTCGCGCAGAAACAGATTGAGCGGCCGCAGGCGCCGTTCGATGTAGCAGTGCTCCAGGATCAAATCCTCACCCTCGGTGCGGCAGCTCTCGCTCGCCTCGTGCAGCAGCTCGTTGGCGAGCAGCGGCATGAAGCGGGCGCGCGGCAGGCGCAGGCGTTTGAATTCCTGTGCATCGACCAGACGGCCGGCCCGGTCACGGCGGAACACGAACTGGTAGCGATCGATGACGTCCGCGCGGGTGCTGGTCTTCGGCGCGCCGAATTGATCGCGAATCACCTTGAACACCAGATCGTGCGAGGGCAGGGTGAATACGATCATCACCAGGCCGCGGTCCCCCGGTGCGTGCACGAAGCTGTCGATCGACTTGTCCAAGTGGCGCTGCAAGGCGAAATAGCGCTCCGTCTTGCCCTGCTTCGCGCGGCCGAGCACGGTGTACAACTCGTCGATGGGCTTGCGCGGCATGAAGGAGCGCAGCAGCGTGATGGCGGCGCTCACCACCGGCAAATCCACGTGGAGGTAGGAGCGTGTGTAGCCGAACAGCGAGCTTACTTCCGCGCGCGAGAGCATGACGGCGTCGACCTGCACGCCTTGCGGCGAGTTGGAGAAGGCCATCACCAGAGGGGTGATGAAACCGTCGCCGATGAGGCGGCCGACGACGAAGGCGTGCAAGCCGCGATAGAACACCGGCTCTATCAACTCGATGGACTCGGGCGCGCCGCTCTGCCGCCCGGTCACGAAATACCGGCCGATCTCGGCGCTGATGCGGTGGACCGCCCCGTCGGGATTGTGCATTGCCGCTCCGAACGGCAGGTCGGCGAGCACTTCGCTCACCGCGGCCGGCAGCGAGCCGCCGATGCGGTAGACGCGGATCGGCACGGCGCCGGAGGCACGGCCGACGTTGGTCGCGCAGAATTCGACCTCGGGATTCACACCGACCGTGCCGAACAAATCGCGCGTCACGGAGTTGAAAAACGTCCGATAGAAGTCGCTGTCCGGGCGCCGCGCCACCAGCATCTCGTAAGCGCGCTTGATGTCGCCCCACATGTCGAGATCGGCGAGGTGCGGCTTCAGGTCCTCGCCGACCTCCCGCACGCAGCGTCCCACGCGCTGCTCGTACAGCTCGATGCGCGCGATCGCATCGCGCTGCGCGGCATGCCAGTCCTCGGCGAGGAAGTTCAGCGCCGCGCGGCGGGTGATGCGCCCGAATTCCTCGTTGTATGCGCGAAAATGCTCGGCGATCGCCGCCGCGTAATCCTTAGGCGACCACACGTTGCGGTCCGGGAGCGCGTGCCGCCGCGCTGAACTGCTCGGCCTCGGTGCTGCCGGCCATGGCCCCCGTGGAGTGGGTCCCGGCGGTGATGACGGTCTGCACCGCGTCGAAGTAGCCGGTACCGACGAATGCCTGATGTTTGGTCGCGCGATATCCGGCGCGCTCCTGCGCGAACTCGCGCTGCTGCATCTGCGAGTAGCCCAGCATCCCGTCGTCTCGGTAAGCGCTCGCCAGCTCGAACATGGACAGATTCAATGCATGCCAGCCGGCGAGCGTGATGAATTGGAAGCGGTAGCCCATGGCCGCCAGCTCCTCGCGCCAACTCTTCATGCTCGAGGAATTCAACTTGCTCTGCCAGTTGAACGAGGGTGAGCAGTTGTACGCCAGCAGCTTGTGCGGATACTGCTCGTGGATCGCGGCAGCGAAATGGCGCGCCTCGGCCAGATCGGGCTTCGACGTCTCGCACCACAGCAGGTCCGCATACGGGGCATACGCCAAGCCGCGGGCGACGGCCTGCTCGATACCGCAGCGGACGTGAAAGAAGCCCTCGCTCGAGCGCTCGCCGGTGATGAAGGGCCGGTCGCGCGAGTCATGGTCGGTGAGCAGCAAATTGGCCGCGTCCGCGTCGGTGCGCGCGATGATGACGGTGGGCACGTCGAGGACATCGGCGGCGAGGCGTGCGGCCACCAACTTGTTGATCGCCTCGGCGGTCGATACCAATACCTTGCCGCCCAAATGGCCGCACTTCTTGGCGGAGGAGAGCTGGTCCTCGAAATGCACGCCGGCCGCGCCGGCGCGAATCAGCGCTTTCGTCAGCTCGAACGCATTGAGGTTGCCGCCAAAGCCGGCTTCGGCGTCGGCGATGATCGGTGCCAGCCAATCGATGTCGGATTTGCCCTCCAGGTGCTGAATCTGATCGGTGCGCAGCAGCGCGTTGTTGATGCGCTCGACCGTCCGCGGCACCGAGTCGACCGGATACAGGCTCTGGTCGGGGTACATCTCGCCCGCGGTGTTGGCGTCCCCGGCCACCTGCCAGCCGGAGCAGTAGATCGCCTTATGGCCCGCCTGCACCACCTGCACCGCCTGATTTCCGGTCATGCAGCCGAGTGCGCCGACGACCGGTTCGCCCTGCAGCAGATGCCAGAATTTCTCGGCCCCAAGCCGCGCCAGGGAATGCTCGATGTGCACGGAGCCGCGCAATCGGGACACGTCTGCGGGGGTGTACGGCCTTTCTATGCCGCGCCAGCGGGAATTGGTCGGGAATTTGTCGCTCATGCTCAAGTCTCCTGCTCGTAGGTTCGGGCGCGCACGCCGCAGCTCCTGCATCGCTTGCGTCCCGCATGCGCCCAGATTAAAGTGCTTCTTGTGAATATTTACACAATGGAAATTTCACAATGTCAATTTCACTCGCTGGGGTGAGATTTTGTAAAGCGAGGCGCGGATGGCGGGTCTGATCCGGCAGGGACATTTTCTAGGGGCCAAGCTGCGCTCATTGCGCAGGCGCAACGGGCTGACGCTCGACGAGCTGTCCGCGCGCTGCGTGCAAATCGATGCCGCCGGAGCGCCGTCGGTGTCCTACCTCAGTATGGTCGAGACCGGCAAACGCATGCCTTCCGGCCCCATGCTGGACATGCTGGCGGGCATCTTCAGCAAGGATGCGCGCTGGTTCCTCGATGAGAATACAGAAGCCGAAGTCGCGCCGCCCCAGACCGCACGCGGCGGACTCGATGCGATGCCGCTGGAGCCCGCGTTTCTGTTTTCGCACGCGCTGCTGCAAAACGCACTGCCGGAACTGCTGTCGCAGACCGGTACGACGGGCCGCCAATTTGCCCAGCTGTTGATCCGGGTCTGGCAGGAGACCCGCCATAACAATTTTCCGGATATCGAGCGCGCCGCGGAGGAGTGCGGGAAGCGGCAGATGCCGCTCACACTCGATGCCCTGCTCGAGATCTGCACAAGACACGGCCTTAACATCCGCTGGTTCGACGGCGACGGCCGCAAGCCGGGCGGCGCGCTGGTGCGCTCGCGATTCGAAGCGCCGGGCACCGTGCTCATCAACGAGCGTCTGCGCAGCCAGGAAGAGCGGCTCAAGTACGAACTCGCGTTCTTCGTCGGCCACAAAATTCTGCACAACGGCGACGGAGTCATTTCGCCGCACAGCGCCGTGCCCGCCGGCGATGCGGACAGCCCGGCCAGCGCGGCCGGCATGGGCGCGCAGGATGTCCTTTACGCGTGGCGCGACTTCGAATGCAGCTTTTTCGCCGGCGCGCTGCTGTGCCCGCGCCTGCCGTTTCGGCGCTTCCTGATCCGCGAGGCGCACCGCGTCTCGGCCTGCCACAAGCTCGGTGTGACGCCGGCGCTGGTGATGCGCCGCATGACCGCCGTCTCGCCGTATCGGCACTGGCATTTCTTCGATGCCTACGCGCCCGGCTATTTGCGTGCCGTGTATCGCGCCAACGGAATTCCCCTGCCGTGGGGCAACATGAGCCTGGTGTCCGATCCGTGTCCGCGCTGGGCGGTATTTCGTCTGCTGCAGCAAACATCTGCTCCGCCGCTCAAGCCGAAGTCGCAGATCTCCGTCATGCAGGACGGCAAGCGCGCGCGCCTGTACTGCTGTCACTCACTGCTGACGCGCGACGCCCTCGATGAGATGCACGTGCTGTCCGTGGGCGTCGACTTGCTGCCGGCGCTCGACGCCCAGGGGTTCGACGGCGAGCGAGTGGTGGCGGCGGTCGCCGAATCCTGCCGCCGCGGCGGCGGCGACGGCGCGATTCCGGCCGAGGCCGCCGCCCACATCCGCGCCGCCTCGCAGGTGCTCAATATCGCTTGGATCGCCGATGCACTCGATTCGCCGGCCAGCGTCATCTGTCCTAGAAGCGGCGCCTGCCCGCGACAGCCGCGCTGCAGCGTGTAGCCCATCGCGATTGAGGCTTTCCCCGACAGAGTCCGCGTATACACTGAAAATTCAATGCTCGGACGTATTCTCATCATCGACGACAATCCAATCGACCTCAGACTTGAAGCCGAGCTGCTCGAACTGCGCGGCTACAAGGTCGATGTGGCGTCCGACGCGGAGCAAGCTCAGTCGATTCTGTCCAGCGTGCTCCCCGACCTCATTGTGACGGACATTGCGCTGCCGGGAATGGACGGCCTGACCTTGACTCGCATGCTGAAGGCCGACGCTAGGCTCAAGCGCGTACCGGTGGTCGCGCTGACCGGATTCGCCATGAAGGGCGACGCAGAGAGGGCGGCAGCGGCCGGATGCGACGCCTACATCACCAAGCCGATCGATCCTCGCACGTTCGCCGAGCAAATCGCGATGATCGTGCCTGCGAGCCGCGCGCAGCCGAAGTAAGGATCGACCGACGCGCACGGGGCGGCGGCCGGTCAAGGACGCATGGTCCGCGCCGATACCCGGTAGGTGGCACCAGGCGACGCTCGCGGCAGTGCTCAACAAGTGGCTGCACGCGGTGCGGTCAACCGAAGCGGCGATGAGTTAAGCGTGCGCAGGCGCACCGCCGTGCGCCGCTGCAACCGCTTCGTGGAGCGTCTGGAAAACCCGGTTCGGCCCCACGGCGGCGGTGATGCGATGACGATCCATGTCGGCCCGCAGATACGGACTGACTCGACCGAAGATCACGGCGACATTTTGCCGCGACAGATCGGCCAGCAGGTCGCGGACGGATTGCGCGGCGGAGTAGTCGATGTCGGTGATTGCGCCCGCATCGACGATGAACCAGCGAACCGGCGTCGGCGCCTGCTCCACCAGTGCGCGCACCTCGTCCACAAAGCGATTTTGATTCGCGTAGAACAGATCGGCGCCGAAGTGGTAGATGATGAGGCCCGGTTCGGTCACCTTGCCCGGTGTCGCGGGCACCGGTACCAAGATGCCGGCGGCGTCCGGCACCAGCATCATCGAGTGCGGCCGATAGCTGTGGCGCACGTGCCTGAACAGCGATAGGGCGATCGCGAGCAGGATTCCCTGCTCGACCCCGAGCGCGACAACGGTTGCCGCGGTGAGGATGGCGAGATGAAACTCTCCGGGACTTTCGCGGCGAATGCCGCGCAGCCGCGCCACATCGACCATTCCGACCGCGATGGTGAATACGATCGCCGCCAATACACAGCGCGGCAGGTATTGGAGCGGCCCGGTCAGCAGCAAAAGGACCAGCAGCACGACCACCGCCAATACCAATTGCGCGATCTGGCTGCGTGCGCCGGCGCGATCGGCCATGGCTGTTTGCGTCGGGCTGCCGTTGACCACGAATGTGCCGCTCGCCGCGGCCAGCGCGTTCGCCGCCGACAGGCCGAGGATGTCGGCATTTTCATCGACGCTCTCGTTATAGCTGGCTGCGAAAGCGCGTGCGGTCGCGGCGCTTTGCGCGATGATCATTACGAAGCAGGAGGCGGCTATGGGCAGCAGCGCCAGCATTTCGCTCCATTTCACGGCAGGCAGTCTGAACGACGGCAGCCCCCCGGGGACGGGACCGATGAGCGCGATCCCCATCTCGGCAAAGTGAAACGCGGCGCTCGCCCAGATGGTTCCGAGCACGGCGATCATCGACAGCGGCAACCGTGGCGCGAATCGGTGGCCGAGCAGGATGGCGCCCGCTATGGACGTGGACAGCGCCAGCGTCGGCAGGTGCGGTTGCTGCAGGCCGGTCACAATCTGCCAAAGCTGGACCGGCGAGTAGCGTGAACTGACCGCCACACCGCACATGTCGCTCAGCATGGCAATCCCGACCTGAAACCCCACGCCGGTGAGAAATCCGACCAGCACCGTGCGCGAGAGAAAATCGGCAAGGAAGCCCAGCTTGAATACCCGCGCGGTCAGCAGCAGCCCGGCGGTCAGCAGCGCGACCATGCTGACCAGCGCCATGTAGTGCGCGCTGCCCGGTGCCGCCATGTGCGTCAGCGAACTCGAGAAGATGGCAGCCGTGGCCGAGTCCGCGGCTACGACCAAATGGCGCGACGAACCGAACACCGCGAACGCGACCAGCGGCAGCAGCACGGTGTACAGCCCGGTGACGACGGGCATGCGGGCGATGCGCGCGTAGCCGAGCACCTGCGGAATGTTGATGAAGGAAAGGCTCACGCCCGCGAGCAGGTCGCGCACGAACCGGTTGCGATTGACCGGCTTGAGGCCTCCGAACAGGTTTAATGGCATGGCGACACCTCGATCAGCGCTGCGGCACGGGGAAGGCGAGTACGTTGGCGGTGTAGGTTTCCACGACCTCGCTGAGCGGCGTTCCATCCGGCAGGAGCAGCACTGCCCGATGCTCCAGCACCTGCGGCGGTATGGTAAGAGCCGGCGCGCCGCTGCCCGCCTCCGGTGCATTCATCTCCCAGCCCTCCGGCAGCGGCAACCACAGCAGCCGCGCAGACAGCGTGTGGCGCCGGAAATGCAGCGCCTGCACGACCTTGCCGAAGGGCATGTCGGTGCTGTCGAGCAGCCGGTTCATCTCGGGTGTCAATCGGCCCGGTACATACCAATTATCCGCTTCCGACAGCACCATCGCACCGCAGTGCAACTGCACCCGCCGGTGACGGACGGCCTCAGCGGGCCCGACGCCCAATTCTCGACGCTGCTCGGGCGAGGGCGGCGAGTCGATGCCTTCTACTCTTGTGGCCAGGATGCGCGGCGGAGATGCCAGACGATGGACGGCACACCATTGCTCGAGGGTGGTGGTGGCGCTATCGTGGCTCAACAGGTCGGCATTGAGCGTTTGAAGCAGGGCGAACGCCTCGACGCGCGCAACGAAACTTCCCGGCCAGCTGCGTGTGCGCACGACAGCAGACTCGTCCGCGCACACGGCCGACGTGAGCAGCATCACGGCGCATGCGCCAATCGCCGCGTGCATGCGCAGGTTCATCGCCAGAGGATGCTTTGCGGAGCGCCGGCTCCGGGGTCGTATTCCAAGATTTCTCCATTTTCGACGGATTTCCCGGTCAGCGCCAGAATGAATGCCCAGTGGCTGACCAACAGCGTGGTCGCGCTGTCCTCCCGCGCCGTCATCAGCGCCCGAAAGGCATCCGCGCGCGCGATCGTCTGCTCAGAGCTTTCGACGCCTTCATGCCACCAGCGCGGGGGCAGATGCGCGAAATCGTGGTGCGGGAAACGGCTTGCCAGCAATTCGGGCGGACTGCCGATGTCGCAAACGAAAGCGGCCCGCTCGCGAACCTCGGGCATGATGTCGACCGGCACCGCATGAACAGTCCGAATCAGCTCTGCGGTCTGCAATGCGCGCGTGTACGGCGAAACGATGATCCGGGTCAGTGCGGTGCCGGCGAGCCGCCGCGCCGCCGCTGCCGCCTGCTCGGCGCCGATCGGCGTCAGTTCAGGATCTTCGATCCCCGGATCTACGCGAGTCTCGCTGAAATGCAGGTTAAAATAGCTCTGTCCATGACGGACCAGGAACATGGCGGCTCCTCGACGTTTCGGCCATGTTGCAGCAGAGCGGTATGATTCGCCAAGTTTCTGGACTCAAAAGCCAGCCGGAGGTGCTTCGTGAATATCGATGAGCCGCTGACACCGTTCCACATCGCCGTGCAGGTGCGGGACATCGACGAGGCTCGCCGCTTCTACAAGGATGTTCTCGGATGCGCCGAAGGCCGCAGCGATTCGCAATGGGTGGACTTCAATCTGTTCGGCCACCAGTTCGTCTGCCATTTGAATCCGAACCTGGGCAAAGCGGCCAAACTCGGCAGCCATGTCAACCCTGTCGACGGGCACGGCGTGCCCGTGCCTCACTGCGGCGTGGTGCTGCGGCCGCAGCGGTGGGCGGAATTGGCGGATCGCCTGCGCAGCCGCGGCGTGGAGTTCGTCATCGAGCCGCATACCCGCTTCAAGGGACAGGTCGGTGAGCAATCGACGATGTTCTTCCTGGATCCGAGCGGCAATGCGCTCGAGTTCAAGGCATTTCAGGATATCGACGCGCAGCTGTTCGCGACGCGATGACGGTCTCGCTCGACAGCATTCCGCGCTTCACGGCCACCGAAGCGCTCGCCCACATCCATGCCCACTACGGCATCACCGGACGAGTGTCGGCGCTGCCCAGCGAGCGGGATCAGAATTTCATGATCGCCGATCCGCGGGGGCGGAAATTCGTGCTGAAAATCGCCAATCGCGGCGACGCGCCGGAACTGCTCGATTTCCAGCACCAGGCGATGCGCCGCGTGGCAGGTTCGCTCGGCGATTGCCGCGTCCAGGAAATCGTGCCCTCGAGCACGGGCGCGGATCTCACGATGATTCTCGACGCTGTGGCGGGCGCGAGGCACTGCGCGCGGGTCATGACCTGGATCGAGGGAGAGGTGCTGGCGAAGTGCGTCACCCGCACCGGCGCCCTGTTCGAGTCCATCGGCGCCAGCCTGGCGACGATCGATGCGGCGCTCGGCGGCTTCGCTCATCCGGCCATGCACCGCATGCTGCAATGGGACCTGCGGTACGCAGGATTGGCGCGCGAACATACGGAGCTTCTGCCGCGGGCGCGGCGCCTGCGCGTGGAGCACGTGTTGGCCGGTTGGGAGCGCATCGAGTGGGCGGCCCTGCGTCACGGCGTCATTCACGGGGATGCCAATGACTACAACGTGCTCATCGAGGGCGGGCGCATGACCGGGCTGCTCGATTTCGGCGACATGGTGCACTCGGCCGTCGTGTGCGATTTGGCCATTGGGCTTGCCTACGCGATGCTCCACGTGAAGGAGCCGTGGGCGGCCGCCGTGCCCCTCATCCGCGCGTACCACCGGCGCCACCCGCTGACCGAGCCCGAGCAGCGGGCGGTGTTTCCATTGGTACTCGCCAGGCTGTCCGCGAGCGTGTGCTACGCCGCCCACAACCGGGCGCGCAATCCCGACGACTCCTACCAGGTTGTGACCGAAGCGGCCGCCTGGGAGCTGCTCGAGCGCCTCGAATCGTGCTCTCCCGAGGCTGCCGCTGCGGCGGTCCAGGAAGCCTGCGCGAGCGTCGCTACACCGTACGCCGGGGCGGCCGAGGTACCGCGCTCGTCATAGCGGCCGGCGGCGGCCTCAGCCCGAAGCGCTCTCGCCGAGCTCGCCGGTGGCGCTCTGCACATAGTTGTGCAGGCCCATCTTATCGATGAGACCGAGCTGCTCCTCGATGAAGTCGATGTGTTCTTCTTCGCTCTTCTGAATGTGCACCAGCAGCTCGCGGGTCACGTAGTCCTTGACGGATTCGCAGTGCGCGATCGCGGCGGTGTACAGCGGATGCGCCGCCATTTCGCGCTTCAGATCACATTCCAATATCTCGCGGACGTCCTCGCCGATGAACAGCTTGCCGAGGTCTTGAAGATTCGGCAGTCCCTGCAGGAACAGAATGCGCTTGACCAAGCCATCGGCGTGGCGCATCTCATCGACGGACTCGTCGTATTCGATCTTGCCGAGATGCTTCATCCCCCAGTTGTCCAGCATGCGCGCATGCAGGAAATACTGATTGATCGAAGTGAGCTCGTTTTTCAGCGCTTGATTGAGGAAATCCAATACCTTTGCATCACCCTGCACGGCAACTTCTCCAGAAGGATCGTGGAATCGGCAGGGATTGTATGCCCGAACGCCGGGGGCGGTTAGAGGGCAAATTCAGTATCGGCGCCGGGAAAGTAGCTCGACGATGCGGGGTTGTGCTGTCCCAAGCAGCGCGCCAGAGCGCTCTTCGCCTCGGGCAGGCACTTGCCGCAGCAGGTTCCTACCCCAAGGTCCCGGGTGAGGTCGCGCAGGTGCGTGGCCCCGTCCTTGACGGCGGCCCGGATGTGGCGGTCGGAGACCGCTTTGCATACGCAGACGATCATGAGTTGGATTGTGAACGCGAATGCGAATGATTGTCAATAAGATTCTGGCGGGCATGGCCGGGCGGGTGCGGACTTGCGCTGCCGTTTGCGTCATGCAAGTCATTCATTTGCTTGTATTATGGCGCTCATGAAGCTTTATTCGTGGAACGTCAACGGTATTCGTGCGGTGCACAAAAAGGGCCTGTTTCAGTCGTTTCTGAAGGCCCATCGACCCGACATCCTGTGCCTGCAGGAAACCAAAGCCGAGCGCGGTCAGGTTGAGATCGATCTGCCCGACTACCACGAGTATTGGAACTCGGCGGTCAAGAAGGGCTATTCCGGCACCGCGATCTTCACCAAGCGAGAGCCGCTCGGCGCCATCAACGGATTTCCGCCCGAATTCGCGCAACGCTACACCTTCGCCGACGAACTGCAGCGCGACAGCGCCGGGGAGGGCCGGTTGATCACGGCCGAGTTCGACAAGTTCTACGTGGTGACGGTGTACACGCCGAACGCCAAGGACGATCTTAGCCGCCTGGCGCTGCGCTTCAAACATTGGGATCCGGCATTCCTCGCATATTGCAAACAGCTCGAGCGCACCAAGCCCGTCATCCTGTGCGGAGACCTGAACGTCGCACACACGGAGCTCGACCTTGCAAACCCCAAACCGAATCGCGGGAAGAAGGGATTCACGGACGAGGAGCGCCAGGGCTTCCAAAATTTCGTGGACGCGGGATTCATCGATACATTCCGTCTGTTCAAGCAGGGCAACGGCTATTACTCGTGGTGGAGCCATTTTGCCAATGCGCGCGCGCGCAACATCGGGTGGAGAATCGATTATTTTTTGGTGTCCTCGGCGCTTCGCTCCCGGGTGGCGGCCGCCGACATCTACCCCGATATCATGGGCAGCGATCATTGCCCGGTGAGTATCACGCTTGCCTGATCACGCGAGGCGCTCATGACGCACCGACCTCTCTGGCGGGGGCAGCCGCTCGACGCACTGCTGTTCGATCTTGACGGCACGCTGTTGGACACGGCCGGTGACATCACGGTGGCGCTCAATCGGACACTCGCGGAGTACGGTTGGGCGCCGGCGGCGCAGGACGAGGTACGGCGCATGATCGGCCGCGGCTCGCCCGTGTTGATACAGCGCACGGCCGCCCGGCAGGGCCGGGCGTTGGACGAGGCGACGCAAACTGCGATGGTGGAGCGCTTCTTTCATCACTATGGATCGCTGCAAGAGCTAGATGAGTTCGACGCGCAGCCGTATCCCGGCGTCGCCGAGTCGCTGCGCACCTTGCACGGCGCGGGGCTGCGCACCGCGGTGGTCACCAACAAACAGCAGCGCTTCGCGAGCGGGCTGCTCGGGCGGCTGGGCCTTTCAGCCTGGGTCGACCTCGTCGTGGGCGGCGACAGCTGCGAGCGGCGCAAACCGGATCCGCAGCCCTTGCTGTTCGCGTGCGAAACCCTGCGCGTAGCCGCGTCGAGAGCCCTGATGGTGGGCGACTCGATCAACGATGTTCAGGCAGCGCGCGGTGCGGGGATCCCGATCGTGTGCGTGCCGTATGGCTACAACGAGGGGCAGGATCCGCGCGCACTGCCGTGCGATGCCCTGATCGAATCGCTGGCGGATCTTGCGCCCATGCTGTTGGCGGGCGCTCCATGAGACCACCGATCGCGCTCATCGCGATGCTGCTCGTGTCGGTCCAGGCATTCGCGACCGCGCCGCCGAGCCGGTACGGCGTCGATGCGCCGGAACTGGCGCGCTTGGGGCCCTACGCGGTGGGGGTAAGGACCCTGCTGCTGCGCCAGGCGGCGCAGGCCGACGTGCTGGCTTTCGATCCGGCGCACGGCACGGCGCCGTCGCGCGATCGCGAACTCGGCGTCGATCTTTGGTATCCGGCGAGACCGCCGCTGCACGCCGCTCCGGTGGTGTACATGGCGAATTTGCCGTCTGAACCGCCGGCGCCGCCGGCGAGTTTCAGCGTCCCAGGGATCGCTGCCCGCGAAGCAGCGCCGGCGGGCGGAGGTTTCCCGCTCGTGGTCGTGTCGCACGGCTACAGCAACGACCCTGCGGTGATGACGTGGTTGACCGAGAATCTCGCATCGAAGGGCTACGTGGTCGCGGCGATTCGGCACGATGATCCGCCCATCACGGACCGCAGCAAATTCGTGCAGCCGCTGCTGCGTCGCCCCCTCGACATTGCATACGTGACGCTGCGCTTACAGGCCACTTTGGCCGAGCAGCGCCTCATCGACCCGCAGCGAACCGCATTGGTCGGCTACTCCATGGGGGGGTACGGTGTGTTGACGGCGGCCGGCGCGAGCCTCGACCCGAAGGGCCCGCCGACGCAAATGATTCCGGGCGGGCTGCTGCAGCCCTACGTGCGCGGCGGTGCCCTCGCGGACAGCATCAAGGTCAAGGGGCTGCGCGCGGTGGTGGCGATATCCCCGTCCGGCGGCGGCACGCTCGCCGCCTGGGGACCCGAAGGGCTGCACTCGATCAGCGTGCCGCTGCTGCTCATCGCCGGGGATCGGGATCACACCGTCAACTACGCCTCGGACGCACGCGCGTTCTTCGACCAAGCGGTCAATGCTCCGCGATATCTGTTGACCTTCAAGGGCGCCGGGCACTCGATCGGTTTGAACCCGGCACCCGAAGCGATGCGTCGGCGGCTGTGGGACGAAGATTGGTTCGAGGATCCGGTGTGGAGAGCGGAACGCGTCAACGCGATCAACGCGCATTTCATCACCGCCTTCCTCGATCGCTACGTCAAGGGCGACGAGACGCGCGCCGCGTATCTGGATGTACCGATTGCGCAGTCCGCGGACGGCGTGTGGCCGGCGGCTGCTGCGCCGGCAGCATACGATGCCTACAGTCCTGCAACACCCCCTGTCAGCGTGTGGAAAGGCTTCCAGCGCAATCACGCCGAAGGGCTCGAACTGCTGGCGCTGCCGGCGGCCTCCCCAAGCGGGCATTGAGAGGAATGGAGCGCAGATGCATCCGACAGACCCAGTGAACCGCCTCATGAGCACGAGTGTCTTGACCGTGGACATCAATGAGCCGGCCGGCGAAGTGCTGCGCCTGCTTGCCGAGTACCCGGTTCACCACTTGCCCGTGCTGGACCGGCAAAAGGTCGTCGGCATGCTGAGCACAGCCGATTTGATGAAGGTGGAGCTGTTCCTGCCCAAGGGCAGCAAATCTCCGATCGAATACCTCAACCAGCGCATGAAGGTGGGCGCGATGCTGCGGCGGCCGCTGCTTGCCATTCCAGCGCATCAATCCGTGGAATCCGCCGCGCAGCTCATGGCCAAACACGGCGTGCATGCGCTGCCCGTCGTCGACCCTCAGGATCAGCTGCTCGGCCTCATCACGACAACCGACATCATTTACGCCGCACTTCGCCCCGCGCACGCAGTCGCGGAGCGGGATCCATCCGGATCCGCCGCGGATCAGCCGCATCTCATCTCGCTGTCGGCCGCGCAGCTCGAGCTGGCGCTGCGGGCGGCCGAGAGGGCGGCCGGAAGCGCGCAGGATGCCGACTCGGTATGCCAGGCGCTGCTTTATCTGCGCGCGAAAGTCACGATGCTGGAGCATGTGCGCCTGGCCGCCGAGCGCTACCTGTCGGCCGGACAGGATGAGCAGCTGCACATGACGCTGGCCAAAGCGCTGAGCGCCGCGAGCCGCGGCGAGCAGCACGGCTACCACGCCTCCATCCCCCGGCGCTGAACGGCTCGCTCGGCGACCGGCGAGCAGTCCGCTGAAGCCTAGCGAGCCGGCGATTTCGGCTACGAGCGGGCGACGCCGGGAAGAGCATTCTCTCAAGGCCATCGCTCAAAGTGCTGGTATCGTGGTTCTTTTCGCCCGCCGCCGGGCATTGGGATCGCAAGGCATGAGTCACTCGGGCAGATTTCGCGCGCAGGCTTCCCCCCTCCGGAATGCCGGGACGGCCGAGAGTCGGCTGAGGCAGATTCTGGATTCAGGGCAATTCGCGCTGACTGCGGAAATCACTCCGCCCATCTCCTGCGCTCTGGCTGACTTGCTTGCGAAGGCGGCCCCATTGAAGGGGCTGGCGGATGCGGTCAACGTCACCGATGGCGCGGGCGCACGCGCGCACATGGAATCGACGATAGCTGCCAGCGCGCTTTTGCAGAACGGAATCGAGCCGATCCTGCAGTTGACCTGCAGGGACCGCAACCGAATAGCGCTGCAGAGCCAGCTGCTCGGCGCCGCCGCCCTTGGTGTGACGAATATCCTCGCGATCAGGGGCGACGACCCAAAGGTGGGTGATCAGCCGGAGGCCAAACCGGTGTTCGATCTGGACGCCGCAGACCTTGCCGCAACGGCCGTGTCCATCCGCGACCGCGGCCGATTGCCCAACGGGCGAGAAGTGGGCGGGTCGGCGCACTTCTACATCGGAGTCGCCGATACGCCGATCGATCCCGCCGAGGGCTGGGCGCCGAGTCGCTTGATCAAGAAGGTCGAGTCGGGCGCACGGTTCGCTCAGACGCAATTCTGCATGGACCCCGGAATCCTGCGCCGGTACGCAACTCGCCTCGCGGAATACGGACTCGGCACACGCCTGCATCTGCTGGTCGGGGTTGCGCCGCTCAGCTCGGTCAAGTCGGCCCGCTGGATCAAGAGCCATTTGATTGGATCGATCATTCCAGACTGGATCGTCGATCGGCTGGACAATGCGCGCGACCCGGCGGCCGAGGGCCGCGCGATATGCATCGACCTGCTGAAGGAGTATGCGGAGATGCCGGGCGTGAGCGGCGGCCATATCATGGCTCCGATGAACGAGACGGCAATCGTAGAGGTGCTCGAAACCCTGCGCGCGTCGAACTGATGCCGGCGAACGATGTGATATAAGGGGGCCAACACCGGGCAGTGCGAGCGGGACATTGCCGCGAGGAGAGTCTGGGATGCTGATTCACGAGATGACTGAGGACGAATGTGGAACTGCGCTCGAGCGGGCGAATTTCGGCAGATTGGCGTGCGCGCGCGGTGATCAGCCCTACATTGTTCCAATCTATTTCTCGTACGACGGAGAGCATCTCTACGGGGTCACCACGCTGGGGCAAAAGATCGAGTGGATGCGGTCCAATCCGCTCGTCTGTCTGGAGATCGATGAACGGACGAGCCACTATCAATGGATGAGTGTCGTCGTGTTCGGCCGCTACGAGGAGTTGCCGGATTCGCCGGAATATGAAGATGCGCGCGCTCACGCTCTGGACGTTTTGCAGAGGCGCGCAATGTGGTGGCAGCCGGCTTGCGTCGCCACCGAGCAGAGGGAACAGCGTGCACCGCTCTTCTACCGCATTCACGTTGTGCAAGTGACGGGGCACCGGGCGACGCCCGATGCGATTGAAGCCGCCACGCTGGTAGCCGAGGAAACGCTGATGATTGAATCCGAGGACGATCAGCGGTCGGTGAAATGAGCTTTGGCTGTCTAGCGGGGCCTTATTCGGGATCGGATCTTGGAAAATGCCTGCGGTCGTCGGGCTCCGGGGACAAGTTCATCGCGCGTTGCGTCGTGGCCATGACGTCTTAAGGATTCGCGGAAGCGGCGCGACTATTCGCCGTCGCCGGGCTCATCGTCGGCGGCGCTGCGCCGGGCGCGCACGAAGCCGCGCCGGCCGCCTACGAAAAACTGCAGGAAATTCCGCGCCTCGGCACTGCCGAACTCGCCACTCTCCAAGGCCGCCGCGGCGATTTGCCGCAGATTGCCCACCGGCGTATTGAGCTTGCGGTAGGCGCGTTTAATTTCGTCGACGACCGCGCGCGGAAATGCGCGCCGGCGCAGGCCCACTAAATTCAAACCGATCATGGCGTCGCGTTCCGTTGCCATGGTGTATGGCGCAACATCGCGCGAAATGCGAGCACCTCCGCCAATCATGGCGCTCTCGCCGATGCGGGCAAACTGATGAATGACCGCGCCGCCACCGAGAAAGGCCCGATCGCCAACCTGAATGTGGCCGGCAAGCAGTACGGCGTTGGCGATCACGACCCGGTCGCCGATGCGGCAATCGTGGGCCACATGGCATGTGGCCATCAGGAAGCAGTCCGAGCCGATTTGCGTCGACGCGCCGCTCTTGGTGGCACGGCTGATCGTCACGTGTTCGCGAATAACAGTGCGCGCGCCCACCCGCACGCCGGACGGTGTGTTTGCATCGAAGCTCAAATCCTGCGGATCGCCGCCGATCACGGCGAATGGATGCACGACCACGCCCTCGCCTAATTCGCAGTGCCCGCTTATCACCGCATGAGCATGGATTACACAGCCGGCACCGAGTCGCGCGCCCTCCTGGATGAGGGCAGTCGGATGAATCTGCATGGCTGTCAGTTTCGCTTATTTGAGCATTTGGACACAGAGGCCTCGCGATCCCTGATCCAGTTCTGCAGCGCCTCGGTGCGCTCCCTCGCCCCTTCTGGGTCCGCCTCCATCGGCAGCACGGCATCGACGATCTGCTTGAAGTGCTGGGCGAGCGGCTCTTTCTGCTCAGGGTAGGGAATCACGTACAGCTGATTCGCTTCCATGGCCTCCTTGGTGCGTCGTGCCAGCACGACGGGATCGAGGCCGTGCGCATGGATGCTGTGCAGCGATCGGATCACTTCCTCGTTGACGACATAGCCGGTATTGCCTAGGTGCGCCGGGCGCAGCCTGGTCGCCTCGGCGATGTTGCTGCGGATGTTCGCAGGACACAGCACCGACACGCCGATATTGTACTTCGCCAGCGCGAGGTGGTAGCTCTCCATCAAATTGATGACGGCGGCTTTCGCGGCCGAATAGATCGAGGCCACGGGACTGCCGAAGAAGCCGCCGATGGACGAGGTGGTGAGGATATGACCGCCCCGGCCTGCCGCGATCATACGCGGCACGAAAGTCATCATGCCGTTCACGACACCGCCGAAATTGACCCCCATGAGCCAGTCGAAATCATCGTACGTCGACTTCTCCAGCGGACCGAAGGCATTGACACCGGCGGTATTGAACAGCAGTTCCGGGGCTTTGCCGAACACCCGTTCGACCTCGTCGGCGGCGCGGGCGTAGGC
>JBKQOZ010000033.1:0-71054 GCA_052326345.1 Steroidobacteraceae bacterium
TCCAGAATGCAAAACCCGACCTCACGCTCCAGCGTGTGGCCGTCGGCCATCGCGAACACGCGTTTACGGCGTGGCTGGATACCCGTTTTGGCGAGCACCTCGGCCGGCATCCAGCTCAGCTCTGATCCCGTATCGACGACCACACGCACCGGCTCCGAACGGATCTCTTCGCGCTTCGGATTGATCGCCACTAAATTGAGGTAATAGGCACTCACGTGTATATGTTGGGGTAGAGTTGGCCGAATCGCAAGCGCACAAAGTGCGCGTTCGCGCACATAATGCTTTGGCGGCCATCGCTCCCGGTACGCAGGTTGAATTTCCGGTGCTCATGCCGCCTTCTCCAGCGCGCTTTTCCCTGACTCGCATCGGCGATTGGCCTGGCTCGTCGGCGCTGCTGAAGAAGGAGACTCGTTCCCGCTGACGGACGGGGGACACCTCCCCGCAGACAGGATGTTCTTCGCAGCATTGACGTCCCGGTCATGAGCGTCACCACACCCGCTGCACATCCACGTCCTTACAGCACACCTGTCCAGACCTGAGGGTCCCGTGGGGGCTCCGCAGCTGCTGCAGGTACGCGTTGTGTTTCGCTCGCTCACGATGAGAACGCTTCTGCCGGCCTGCTGGCCCTTGTAGTGCAGCTGCGTCTTGAGCATGCCCCAGCCCGCGTCAAGCACAGATTTCGCCATCCGCGTCCTTGCTAATTGGGTGCTGCTCACATCGCCCACGACTATGACCTGATACCGATCGACGATCTTCCTCGAGTACTTATGCAAGGCATCTTTACGCCGCCGCGCGGCCGTACGATGCAGACGCTTCGCCTGGTGCTTGTGACCGCGCCGCTGCGCCTGGGCAATCTTGAACTCGATATCGCGGTAGAAGCACCCCGCCTCGAGCTTCTCCCCGTCGCTCGTCACCACCGCGTCCTTGAGCCCCAGATCGAGTCCCACCGCTTCCTGCTCGGCGACTGATCGTGTCAGCGCTCTCTCGACGGGCAGACACAACCACCAGTCCCCAACCGCATCTTGCGCGAAGCAGCCGCATTTCCATCGTGCTCCCTCGAGCAGTTCCTGCTCGAACACGCGAAACGCCTTGCCGGAAAAGCGCAATGACTTGCCCCTGCGCTTCAATTGCGCCGCCTTGAAGGGGATCCACCCGAGCGATCGCTTCGCACCCCGGCTGATCCGCCACTGGAGCTTCACCTTCTGGAACTGTCGGCGACGGGTGGCGAACTCCGCGTTCACGCGCTGTATGGTGTCAGAGCCGATATGTTCAAAATACTCGCTCGCACCCGCGGCGAGCTTGTCCAAATCAAAGCCAGTCAGCCACCTGGCGGGCCCCGCAAACGGGACGCTCGCACCAAATATGGCGCGCCGACGTTGCCGCCGGATTCCAGATGAGCTTAATATCGTAAGTAATTGATTAACTTCATATATTTTTACATCTAACTGTAACTAAAGATCGCCGAACACCTCGCTGCGCTCAAGCCGGCTCCTTGGCGAACACCAAGAGCCGGTTGAACGCCGGCAGGTCGTGATCGGCCGCGATCCGCAGCCCATCCATGGCCGCCAGAGCAGCGAGCTCGTGCACGTCGCGCAGGCCCGAGGCGGGATCGCGCTCCTGCAGCGAGCGGTCGAATTCCCGGTTGCTGTCCGAGGTGTAGCGGCCTTGATAGCGAAAAGGACCGTACACGCACAGCACTCCGCCGGGAGCCAAAACGCTGCCGATTCCGCGATACATGGCGATCACTTCGGGCCAGGACATGATGTGCAACGTGTTGGCGGTGAAAATAGCGTCCACCGAGCGCACCGGCCAGATGCTCTGGCGCACATCGAGCAGTGTGGGCGGGCGCAGATTGGGATGACCCGCCTGCTGCACGCGCGCCGCGAGGTCGGACAGGTAGCTCAACTGCTCGGTGGGATACCAGGTGAGGTGCTGCAAATGACGCGCAAAATGCACGGCATGCTGACCGGTCCCGCTGCCGATCTCCAGCACCTGCGTGCGGTCTGCAAGGCACTCGCGCAACACCGCGAGAATGGGCTCCTTGTTGCGCTCGCAAGCTTCGGAAAAGGGCAACATGTGCGGCTCTCGTCTTTAGGATCGCCATTCAAATCCAACGGCGCAGAAACTGCAACACCGGGACGGCGCACTCCCCGGGCCGCGACTGCAGCAGCAGATGCGGCCCGTCAATTTCCCTGATTTGCGCGCCGCGTGCGCTCTTGAGCAGCCGCCGCGTGGCGGCGCGCGGTACGATGCGGTCGCGGGCGGCAATCAGCACCAGCATGGGCAAATCGACGCGCGCCAGGCTAAGGCTTTCATCGGCCACGAGAATCTCGCCGATGCGGCGTCGGATGACCGCCGCCGCGACGCCCGTCATGGCGCGCTCGGCGCGCGCGGGGGCGCGTTGCGGCGAGGCCGAGCCCCACATGAGCAGTGCGCGCAGCCAGCGCGGCATCGATTTGACCGGCAGCCGCACCAGAATCGGGCGCACCCAACGCAGCCACGGAAAGGGGTTTTTCGCAAATGTGCCGCAGAGGATGACGCCGGCAAGGCCCTGCGGAGGATCGGCGGCGAGGCGAATGGCGAGCGGTCCGGAGAACGATTCGCCCAGCAGAACATAGCGCCGGTCGGTCGGCAGCGCGGCGCGCACCAGTGCCTCGAGTTCGCCGTAGCCGAGCGGCTCGTCGTGGGGATAGACGATGACCTGCACCCTGGCATGCGCACCGATCGCGCGGATGAACCCGGCGAACAGCTTTCCCGTGCCGTCCAGCCCGGGCAGCATGACCAGATGGGGGTGCCCGCGAGATGCTGGCTGGTCAATCGGCCGCTCGTTCGCTACAGTGCCGGCCCTGCCATTCATGGCGGCCGGTCTGCCGGTTCGAACGAGGAGCTTCCAACATGTCGATATCTATCTATGATATTTCAATTCCCCCCATGATTCGCGGCTTGACCAACCTGTCCGCGATTCTCGACAAGGCGGCCGCGCATGCCGCGGCCAAGAAATTCGATCCGATCGTGCTGGCGCAGGCGCGCCTGTACCCGGACATGCATCCGCTCAGCCGTCAGGTGCAGATCGCCTGCGATACGGCCAAGGGGGCCGCCGCGCGCCTCGCCGGCATCGAGATTCCGAAGCATGAAGACACGGAAGTCACCTTGGCCGAGCTCAGACAGCGCATTGCGAAGACGCTGGATTTTCTCAAGTCGGTCACCGCGGATCAACTGAAGGGCGCCGAAGGCAGGGTCATTGAGCTCAAGCTCCCGAACACTACGCTGAAATTCACGGCCAGCGCCTACGTCACGGGTTTCGTGCTGCCCAATCTGTATTTCCACGAGAGCATCACGTACGCGCTGCTGCGCCATAACGGGGTCGAGATCGGCAAGGCGGATTATCTGGGCGCCATCCAATAGCGCAGCGGGCGCCGGCGGCGCTCCTCAGGCCAACAGCTCGACCAGCATCTCGATGCGCGTGAAGAGGTTCTCCTCGGTGCGCGCGTCGTGCGTGAATTTGAGCTTCAGGGGCCCGTCGAGCCGGTAGTCCTTGGGGCGGCCCTGAATCAGCTTCAGCACCCGCTTCGCGTCGATCTTGTTGTGCTCGTCGAAAACGATGTAGCCGCCGGCGGCTCCCGCGTCGATCTTGCGTATGCCGAGCTGCGCGGCGCGCAGCTTGATCTGCGTTGCCCGAAACAAGGACTGAGCGTGCTGCGGGAGCGGTCCGAAGCGATCGATCATCTCGACTTTCAATTCATCGAGTTCTTCGCGCGATTCGGTGCCGGCGATGCGCTTGTACAGCACGAGGCGCAGGTGCACGTCCGGAACGTAATCCTCCGGAATCAGCGCCGGCAGATGCAGTTCGACCTCGGGGCCGGCGTCGAGCGGCTTCTCCAGGTCGGCGTGCTTTCCGGATTTGAGCGCGGCCACGGCCCGCTGCAGCAGCTCCATGTACAGCGTGTAGCCGATCTCCTGAATCTGACCGCTTTGTTCATCGCCCAACAGCTCTCCCGCGCCGCGAATCTCCAGGTCGTGAGTCGCCAGCGTGAATCCGGCGCCGAGTTCCTCCAGGGATTCGAGCGCTTCGAGCCGCTTGACCGCATCGGCGGTCATCGCCTTGCGGGGCGGGGTGATCAGATACGCATAGGCGCGGTGGTGCGATCGGCCGACGCGCCCGCGCAGCTGATGGATCTGCGCCAATCCGAAGCGATCCGCGCGATCGATGATGATGGTGTTTGCGGTGGGCACGTCGATGCCGCTCTCGATGATCGTCGTGCACACCAGAACGTTGAATCGGCGGTGATAGAAATCGAGCATGAGCTGCTCGAGTTCGCGCTCGCGCATCTGGCCATGGCCCACCGCGACATTCGCCTCCGGCACGAGTTTGCGGAGCGCCTGGGCGGTCTTTTCGATGGTTTCGATGGTGTTGTGGACGAAGTAGATTTGGCCGCCGCGGCGAATCTCGCGCAGGCTGGCCTCGCGCACCACCGTTTCATTCCACTCCAATACGAAGGTCTTCACGGCGAGGCGCTCCGCGGGAGGGGTTGCGATCAGCGACAGATCGCGCAATCCGCCCATCGCCATGTTCAGAGTGCGCGGAATCGGCGTCGCGGTGAGCGTGAGCACGTCGACCTCGGCGCGCAGCGCCTTCAGTTTTTCCTTGTCGCGCACGCCGAATCGGTGCTCTTCGTCGATCACCACGAGCCCGAGATCCTTGAAGCGCACCTTGCCCTGCAGCAGGCGATGGGTGGCGATGACGATGTCCACAGACCCGGAGGCGATTCCATCGATGACCGCGCCGGCCTCTTTCTGGGTGCGAAATCGCGACAGGCTTTCAATGCGCACCGGCCAATCCGCGAACCGGTCGCCGAACGTGGTGTAGTGCTGCTGCGCGAGCAGCGTGGTGGGGACCAGCACGGCCGCCTGCTTGCCCGCCTGGACCGCCACGAATGCGGCGCGCAGCGCCACCTCGGTCTTGCCGAAGCCGACGTCTCCGCAGATCACGCGGTCCATCGGTTTTCCCGACTTCAAGTCGGCGAGCACTTGTTCGATGGCGGCGGCTTGGTCGGCCGTCTCCTCGAAGCGAAAGTCGGCCTGAAACGCGCGGTACTCGGCATCGTCGGCCTGCATGCGGGCGCCTTCGCGAGCCGCCCGCCGCGAGTACAGGTCCAGCAGTTCGGCCGCCACGTCGCGTATGCGCTGCGCCGCCTTGCGGCGCGCCTTTTGCCACTGCTCGCCGCCGAGCTTGTGCAGCGGCGCGCTCTCCGCCGGCGCGCCGGTATAGCGCGAGACCAGATGCAGTGCCTGGACCGGCACGTAGAGTTTGTCGCCGTCGGCGTATTCGAGCACCAGAAACTCGCCGGTGTAGCCCGCCACGTCCATGCTCTGCAGGCCGACGTAGCGGCCCACGCCGTAGGATTCGTGCACCACCGGTGCGCCGATGCGCAGGTCGGACAGTTCCTTGAGTATTTTCGCCGGATCGCGCTCGGCGCGGCGCCGTCTGCGCTCCTGCCGCGCGCGATCGCCGAACAGCTGCGACTCGGTGAGGATCTCCAGCGCGGGCGATTCCAGGCGCAGCCCCGACACGGCCGCCGACACCGTCACACCGAGATGCTCATCACTGGCGAGAAAGGCCGAGAAATTCTCGAAAATCTGGCACCTTATGCCGCGGCCGCGCAACAGATCGAGCAGCAGTTCGCGGCGGCCCGCCGATTCGGCGGCGATCAGCACGCGGGCGGGACTTGCGCCGATATGCGCGTCGAGCGCCGCCGCCGGCTGTTCCGCGCGAGGATCGATGCGAACCGAGGCGGGCGCCACGCTCGCAAAATTCTGCACGGCTCCTCTAGTTTCCGGCGGCCATTCGAAGGAGCGCAGCTGCACCTTCGATGCGGCGTCGAACGCCGTGCGAAACTCCGCGGGCGCCAGGTACAGCTCCTCAGGATCCAGAATCGGGCGGTGGCGGTCGTGACGCAATTGCTCGTGGCGTTCCACGATTGCGCTCCACACGGTGTCGACGGCGGTGCTGGCCTCGTGCAGGTCGATCAATGTGCTCGCGGGCGGCAGATACTCGAACAGGTGCGAGGTGCGATCGAAAAACAGCGGCAGGAAGAACTCCAGGCCGCCCGGCGCCTGTCCGGCGCTCACGTCGCGGTACACCGCCTGCTCCGTCAGGTCGCCCGCGAAGCGCAGGCGGTACCGGCGGCGAAATTCCCGCACCGCGTCGGGATTGAGCGGTGTTTCCCGGGCGGGCAGAAGCGAAATCCGCTCCAGCTTGTCGCCCGAGCGCTGGCTGTCGGGGTCGAAGTGCCGGATGCTGTCGACATCGCGGTCCAGCAGGTCGATGCGGTACGGCGTGTCCGAGCCCATCGGGAACACGTCGAGCAGGGAGCCGCGGACCGCAAATTCGCCGTGGGCGACCACCTGGGTCACCGCGGCGTAGCCGGCCAGCGTCAGCCGGGCACGCAGGGCATCGAGGTCCAGGGTTTCGCCGACATGCACCTTCAGTGAATAGGCTTCGATGTAGCTGCGCGGCGCCAGGCGCTGCAGCAGGGTGTCGATGGCGATCAGCCATACGCCATGCCGCGCGCGCGGCAGGTCGGCGAGCGTGGCGAGGCGCGCCGAGGTGATGTCGGGATGCGCCGAGAATGCATCGTAGGGCAGCGTCTCCAAGTCCGGGAACACGCGAACCTGCGTCCTCGTGCCGGCAAAGAAGCCGATCTCCTCGCTCAAGGACTCCGCGTCGCGCGAATTTGGCGTGATGACGATGAGCGGGCCTGCGGCCTTGGCCGCCGCCTCGGCGATGGCGAGCGCCGCAGCGGCCCCGTACAGCTTCCCCCACTTGACGACAGGCGATCCGGCACTGGGTAAAACGGGGTCGAGTAGCGGCATTTATTTAGGTGAAACGACAATAAACGCCCGCCGCGATCGGGTCGCGGTGGGCTTGGCGAACTGAAGGGGATTTTACGCGATTCTTAGGTGGACGGAGCTGGAGCCGGCGCGTCGCCCGTCGCAGGAGGCGTGGCGACCACGCTGTGAATCACATGTTCATGCTCGAAATAAACCACGAATCCCGGGTATTCCCAGCGCGAAATGGGTGGTTTGCCGACGGCCGGCACCTTGGTCACGGGGGCTCCGAACTTGCTGGCCACCTGGTCCATGGTCATCCCGCGCGAGGGGATGGCGACGTCGGACTGCTTGACCGCAATGCCATTGTCGGTGGCAATCATGTCGGCGCGGCTTGAATCTGCGAGGCCGGCAAGGCCAGTGCCGAGAACTGCGGCAATCAGCAGCATTCGATAGTCCATGGCACACCTCAATTGTTTACCCGTACGCCTTCTACCACACATTGAATTATACTACTGCGGCAGGGCGCCAATAGTTGACCAATTTAACACTCTGATTATATTGCCATTTGTGTGGCCTTCCCGCGACTCGCCCCCATTGCCGGGCGGGCTATGGTTTAATCGCCGCGAATGTTCCAGCCCGTTCCAGTCTTCGTGGGCCTGCGGTACTCGTTGGCGCGCGAACACAGCTTTTTCGTCTCCTTCATCACCTGGGTATCGCTGCTCGGCGTCGCACTGGGCGTGCTCGCATTGATCACGGTCCTGTCGGTCATGAACGGCTTCGAGACCGAACTGCGCACCCGCTTGCTCAGCTTGTCGGCGCACGCCACGCTCAGTGCCGCCGCCGGCGGCCCGATTGCCGATTGGCGCCAGCGAATCCTTGAGCTGCAAGGCGCGCCGGGGCTTGTGGGCGCCGCACCATTTCTCGACATCGATGCGATGCTGAGCCACCCCCCCTCGATGAGCGGGGCCATCGTGCGCGGCATCGACCCCACGTTCGAAGCCCGGGTGTCGAGCATTGGCGAGTCCATGCGCGAAGGCAAGCTCGGCGACCTCAAGCCGGGATTGAACCGCATCATTCTCGGCCGCATGCTGGCCTACCAGCTGCAAGTCGGGGTGGGCGATACCGTCACCGTCATGATCCCGGATAGCTCGGCGGCGGGGGGTGCCATCGTGCCCCGGCTGCAGGAATTCGAGGTCGTCGGTATGTTCGAGGTGGGCTTGCAGGAGCACGACAGCGTGCTGGCGCTCGTGAATCTAGAGGACGCGCAGGCTCTGCGGGGGATGCCGGGACCGACCGGCATCCAGCTTAAGTTCAGCAACGTGCTGCAGGCGCCGGTGCTGGCGCGCAAAGCCGTGGCGCGACTGCCGCCGGGGCTTAAGGTGCGCGACTGGACGCAGGAGAACCAAACGTACTTTCGCGCCATTCGCATTGAAAAGACCATGATGGGTCTGATCCTGATGTTGATCGTGGCTGTGGCGGTGTTCAACATCGTGGCCACGCTGGTGATGGTGGTGAGCGACAAGCGCACCGACATCGCCATTCTGCGCACGCTCGGTATGAGCCCGCGCGGCGTGCTCACGGTGTTCATGACTCAAGGCGTGCTGATTGGTTGGATTGGTACCGCCATCGGCGTCATCCTGGGCGTTGCCCTGGCCATGCACGTCGACGTCGTGGTGCCCTTCCTGGAGCACACCCTCGGCATTCACATCATGGATGACCCCGACGTGTACTACATCACGGGATTGCCCAGCGAGACTCACGCCGGGGACGTCGTTCGAATTGCCCTGGCCGGCATGCTGTTGACGCTCATCGCCACGATTTACCCGGCGCTGCAAGCTGCAAAAACTCAACCCGCCGAAGCGCTGCGATACGAATAATGCGCTATTGGTACGAGGGATTCTTGGGCTTGCGGTATCTGCGCGCCTCCCCCAGGCGCGGATTCGTGTCCCTGATCGCGGGCATCGCGATCCTCGGGCTCACCCTGGGAGTCGCGGTGCTCATCGTCGTGCTGTCGGTCATGAACGGCTTCGAAGAGGAGCTGCGCACGCGCATTCTGAGCCTCACGGCGCACGCCACCATCTCGGGTCTCGAGGGGCGCATCGCGAATTGGCGGCCGCAGGTCGATGAGGTCGCGCGCTTTCCCGGCGTGCTCGCCGCCGCCCCCTATATCGAGGAGCAGGCGATGATGACTCACGGCGGCAATTCCGCCGGCATCCTCATGCGCGGGATTTTGCCGGATGCGGAGCGCCGCGTCGCCGACCTCGGGCCTCACCTGCTCTCGGGCCATCTGAGCGATCTCATCCCCGGGAGATTTCGGGTGATCCTCGGCAAGGCGCTGGCGGATGAGCTCGGCGCGCGCGTCGGCGACCGGGTCGTGCTCATGGTCGCGCAGGGCGATGTCACGCCGGTCGGCGTGCTGCCGCGCATGCGCGCCTTCCAGGTGGCCGGCATTCTCTCGGTGGGCATGTACGAATACGACCGGCGCATCGCGCTCGTCGCCATGCAGGATGCGGCGAAGCTTACGCGCATGGGCGATGACATCACCGGCATCAGGCTGAACGTCGCCGACATGTACGCCGCGCCGCGCGTCGTGCGTGCGGCGGCTCTGGCGCTCGGCGGCGGCTACGATGTGGACGACTGGACCAACCAGCACGTGAATTTCTTCCGCTCGATCGAAATCACCAAGCGCATGCTGTTCGTCATTCTGTCGCTGGTCGTGGCCGTCGCCGCATTCAACGTCGTGTCGACCATGGTCATGGTGGTCAAGGACAAGCGCCGCGACATCGCCATTCTGCGCACCTTCGGCTCCTCGCCTCGCAGCATACTGTCCGTGTTCGTGGTGCAGGGCAGCCTGATCGGCATGCTGGGCATCGCCGGCGGCGTGCTGCTCGGGGTGATCATCGCGGTCAATTTGCAGCAGCTGGTGCACGGCCTGGAGAGCATCGTCGGATTCAAGTTTCTGGACGCGCGGGTGTATTTCATGAGCGATCTGCCGGCGCACGTGCGCCTCTCCGACGTGCTGCAGATCTGCGGCGTCGCCTTCGTTCTCGCCTGCGTGTCGACTCTCTATCCCGCATGGCGCGCAGCCCGACTGCTGCCGGCCGAATCGCTTCGCAACGACTGAGGATCCGAACTTAAAGTATGTCGAACTCCAACGCTGTGGTTCTCGAGGGCGCCGATCTCGCCAAGGAATTCATCCAGGGCGGGGTGAAGCTGGAGGTGCTGCGGGGCGCCTCGATCACCGTGCGCGCCGGCGAGCGCATTGCCATCGTCGGGGCCTCGGGCTCCGGCAAGACGACGCTGCTGCAGCTGCTGGGCGGACTCGATCTGCCCACCAGAGGCACGGTCGACATCGCCGGCTCGGCCATGAATCAATTGAGCGACAGCGAGCGGGGCCGGCTGCGCAACGAGGCGGTGGGCTTCGTGTATCAATTTCACCACCTGCTGCCGGAATTCACCGCGCTGGAGAACGTCGCCATGCCCTTGCTGGTGAGGCGCATGAGTCCCCAGCTCGCCAAACAGCAGGCGGCTGCGATTCTCTCGCGGGTGGGGCTGGCGGAGCGGCTCGATCACCGCCCCTCGCAGCTGTCCGGCGGCGAGCGGCAGCGCGCCGCCGTCGCCCGCGCCCTGGTCACGCGGCCGCAGCTGGTGCTCGCCGATGAGCCGACGGGCAATCTCGACGGTAAAAATGCTGCTCATGTCTTTGAACTGATGCTCGAGCTCAACCGCGAGCTCGGCACCAGCCTCGTCATCGTGACCCACGATGAGCGTCTGGCGGCGCGCCTCGATCGGGTGCTGACGCTAGCCGATGGAATTCTGCTCGAGCGGGGCGGTGCGGGGGCGTGAGCGGGCGCGCCGCAGACGCAGACGGTATATCACGCCGGCGCGCCAGACGCATTGTGCGAGCACGTACCCCAGTGCGCCCGCGAGGAGGCTCAGCACCAGGGCGCCGAGCAGCAGCGGCTGCCACAGCTGACCGAGCTGCATCCAAAGGGTGCGGTGGTTCAGATGGTGGAACAGCGGCATGAGATCGCGGCCCATCAGCCTCGATCCGAGCCACAGGGAGACGGCCACCTGCAAGAACCAGGTGAACGGATTACTGACGAATACCGTGGCGAACAGCACCGGCAGATTCAGCCTGAAGAGGATTCCAAATACGACGCACAGGGTCAGATGCACGGGCAGCGGCGTGGGCGGAACGCATGCGATCGACAATCCTAAGGCAAATGCGCGCACCACGCTGGCGCGCTTGAACGTCCAGCAGCCGCGGTCCACGACGAGTGCCGCAAAAGGCTTCAGACACCAGAGTTTCTCCAGCGTGCCACGATCAGGCGTGATGCGCTTGAGCCAGCGTTGCATGTATTCGAGCCCCCACTGCCACGCGGCCATTATGCCGCCAAAGCGGGGCGATGCGCCTCGAGCAATGCGCGAAACAGTGACGCAAGGCAAGCCGATGACGGTATCTGAACCGTTGGCGCTCAAGTATCATGCCGGCAGATCCAAGACTGACGAAATGAGGACACAATGTGGGAGATCATCCGCGCGGGCGGCGGCTTCATGTGGCCGATCATTCTATGCTCAATCGCGTCCGTAGCCATTATATTGGAGCGCCTTTGGACATTGCAAAGCAACCGCGTCATCCCGCGTGATCTGGCGCAGAAAGTGTGGAACTGGATCGAGGCCGACCAGCTCAGCGAGAAGCTGGTGGTCGCCTTGGAGCAAAACTCCCCGCTCGGCAAACTGCTGGCGATCGGTCTAACCAATCGCAATAAGCCGCGTGCATTGATGGTGGAGCGGCTCGAGGACGGCGGCCGCCACGTCGTGCACGAATTGGAGCGCTTTCTCAACACCCTCGGCACCATCGCCGCGGTGGCGCCGCTGCTCGGCCTGCTCGGTACCGTTGCGGGAATCATCCACGCGTTCAATGCCATCACCGCCAACGGGCTCGGCGACCCGCGGGTGCTGTCCGGCGGCATCGGCGAGGCGCTGATCACGACCGCCGCGGGGCTCACGGTGGCGATACCGTCGCTCATTGCATACCGGTTTCTGCGCGGCAAAGTCGAGCGTCTGGTGATTCGCATGGAGAAGGAGGCGATGAAGCTGGTGGATGCACTGGACGAGCGCGGCCACTTCGAGGCCAGGGTATGAACCTGCGGCCGCGCAACCGGGAAGACCCCGAGATCAATGTGATCAACTTCATCGACGTGCTGCTCGTCCTTCTCATTTTCTTCATGGTGTCGACCACCTTCCAGCAGGAGGGGCGCGTCAAGGTGCAGCTGCCGCACGCGAGCGAGATTCCGCTGCCGCGCGGGTCCCATGAGCCCTTGGTGATCACCGTCACCGCCGACGGCAGCTACCGCGTCAACGAGCGCACCCTGATCAACGCGAGTCCCGACACCTTGCGGGCGGCGCTCTTGAAGGAGGCGGGCGCTGAGCGCGGGCCGATCACGATACGCGCGGATGCGCGCAGCACGCATCAAGCCGTCGTGACGGCGATGGATGTCGCCGGCCGGCTCGGCTTTGCGCAGCTCAACATTGCGACCGTTCATGAGGAACCCTCGCCTTGAGCGCGATCTTCGCCGCGAGCGCCAGTCAACCCAAACCCGATAATAATTCCTGGTCGATCTATCGGCGGCTGCTGCGCTACGCGCGGCCGTACGTCGGGGTGTTCATGATCGGCGTGCTCGGCATGGTGCTGTTCGCCGCCACCAACATCGGGCTCGCGTACGTGGTGAAGCAGTTCGTGAGCGGCGCCTTCGTCAAGCGCGATCCACAAGTGCTGTGGCAGGTGCCCGTCGGGGTCGTGGTGCTGTTCACGCTGCGCGGCATCGGGGATTTCGTCGCCAACTACTACCCGAGCTGGGTGGGCCGGCAGGTCATCAAGGGTCTGCGGCGCGACGTGTTTTCGCACTATCTGCGGCTGCCCACCGCCTATCTGGACCGTCAGCAGTCCGGGCACCTGCTCTCCAAGCTCACCAACAACATCGAGCTGGTGGCCGCGGCGGCGACCAGCGCGTCGATTTCGCTGATCGGCGACAGCTTGAGCATCATCGGACTGCTGGCCTACATGTTCTACATGAATTGGCGCCTGGCGATGTTCTGCATCGCAGCCGCGCCGGTCATCGGCTGGCTGATGCAGATCGCCAACCGCAGCTTTCGGCGCTACAGCGAGCGCATCCAGAATTCCATGGGCGACATCACGCGCGTCGCCAAGGAGGCGATCGACGCCCATCGGTTGATCAAGATATTCAACGCCGAGGATCACCAGACCGACCGCTTCGAACAGGTCAACGAGCTGAATCGAGCCTCCAACATGAAGCTCGCTTGGGCGAAATCGATCAGCAACCCGGTGGTGCAATGCCTGGCCTCGATCGCGCTCGCGAGCGTTCTGTACGTTGCGATCGGTCAGGTTTTCTCCCACAACATGCAAGTCGACCAATTCCTGGCCTTTCTCGCCGCGCTGATGCAGATCCCCTCGCCGCTGCGGAGCCTCGTGAACATGAGTGGACCGCTGCAGCAGGGCATTGCCGCCGGGCAGAGCGTGTTCGACCTGCTGGATCAGCCGACCGAGGGCAGCGGGGGCACGCGCCGCATCACGCGAGCGCGCGGCGAGATCGAGTTTCGCAATGTGTCCTTCCAATACGCGAGCGACAAGGCGGGCGTGCTGCACGAGGTGAGCTTTTGCGTGAGGCCCGGGGAAACCGTCGCCATCGTCGGCCGCTCGGGCAGCGGCAAGACCACGCTGGTCGGCCTGGTGCCGCGCTTTTACGACGTGCAGCAGGGGTCGGTGCTGCTCGACGGGGTCGATGTGCGCGAGTACCGGCTGACCGATCTGCGCTCGCAGGTCAGCCTGGTGAGCCAGGACGTGGTGCTGTTCAACGACACCATCCGCAACAACATCGCGTTCAATGCGCTCGACAAGACGGATGCCGAGGTCGAGGAGGCGGCGCGCGCCGCCAACGTCATGGAGTTCGTTGCGCAGCAGCCGCAGGGATTCGATACCACGCTGTCGGATCGCGGACAAAATATATCCGGCGGCCAGCGGCAGCGGATTTCCATCGCGCGGGCGCTGCTCAAGGATGCGCCGGTGCTGATTCTCGACGAAGCGACCGCGGCGCTCGACAACGAGTCGGAGCGGCGTGTGCAGCAGGAGCTCGCCGTGCTGATGCGCGGACGCACCACGCTGGTGATCGCGCACCGCTTGTCGACGGTCGAAGGCGCCGACCGGATCATCGTCCTCGATCAGGGACGCATCGCCGAGATCGGAAACCACCAGGAGCTGCTGGCGCGCGGCGGGCTGTACGCCGCGCTGCACGGGATGCAGTTCAACGCCTAGACTTGCGCCATGGGGATTCAATCCTGGTTCAATCGCATCTGGTACGACCGCGCCAATCCGCCGTGGTGGCTGATGCCGCTGTCGTTCATCTACGGTGCGGTATCCGGATCGCGGCGCTACCTTTACGCCAGGCGCCTGCGCCGATCGACGCGCTTGGCCCGCCCGGTGGTGATCGTCGGCAATTTGAGCGTGGGCGGGACCGGCAAGACGCCGCTCGTTTGCTGGCTGGTGGCGCGGCTCGCCGAGCGCGGCTTCAAGCCCGGCGTCGTGACGCGCGGCTACGGCGGCTCATCGAGCACGGTGCGGGTGGTCGATCCGTCCGACGATCCCAAGGTGGTTGGGGACGAGGCGATTCTGCTGGCGCGGCGCACCGCGGTGCCGGTCGCGGCCGGGCGCGATCGGCCGGCCGCAGCGCAGCTGCTGGTGAGCGCAGGCTGCGATGTGATCGTGAGCGACGACGGCTTGCAGCATTACGCCCTGGCCCGCGATTGTGAAGTCGTCGTCATCGACGGCGACCGGCGCTTCGGCAACGGCTGGCTGCTGCCGGCGGGTCCGTTGCGCGAGACGCGCTCGCGCCTGGCCGTGGCCGATGCCGTCGTGGTCAACGGCGGCCGCGCGCTGCTCGAAGGCGCGCTGAGCATGCGGCTCGAGGCCAAAAAGGCCCTGGCCTTGTGCGGCGGCGGCGCGGCGCCGCTCGACACCTTCGCGGGCCGCGCCGTGCACGCCGTGGCCGGCATCGGAAATCCCGAGCGATTTTTCAATATGCTGCGCGCCCACGGAATCGAAGTCGTGGGACACCCGCTGGCCGACCACGCCCGCCTGCGGCCGCAGGACATCCTCTTTGCGGACGAGCGGCCCGTGCTCATGACCGAGAAGGATGCCGTAAAATGCGCCGGTCTCGCCGACCAGCGCCATTGGTACGTGCCGGTGAGCGCGTGTTTCGACGGTGGGGAATCGACTACACTGCTCGACATCGTGACGCAGAGTATCGCCAAACGCGGACAGTCGTCGCCGGGGGCCTTGCATGGATAAGCGCTTGCTCGAGTTGTTGGTGTGCCCGGTTTGCAAGGGCCCGCTGCGCGTCGCGGGGGGCGGCAGCACGCTCGAGCTCGTCTGCCGCGCCGACCGGCTGGCCTACGCCGTTCGCGACGGAATCCCGCTGATGATGCCGGAGGAAGCGCGCGTGCTGGGTGCGGACGATCCGCTGCTCAATCGCTAGCACGCTTCCTCGCCCCATGTTCCACGTCGTGATACCGGCGCGCTTTGCGGCAACCCGTCTGCCGGGCAAGCCGCTGGTCGATATCGGCGGTCGGCCGTTGATTCAATGGGTGTGGGAATGCGCGCGCGCGAGCGGCGCCGCCTCGGTCATCGTGGCGACCGACGATGCGCGAATCCAGCGCATCGCCGCCGCTTTCGGGGCTGACTGCACGCTCACTGCGCAGCAGCACGCCTCCGGGACCGACCGCATCGCCGAGGTGGCGCGCGCGCGGGGTCTTAAGCCCGAGGACATCGTGGTGAATCTGCAGGGCGATGAGCCCCTGATGCCGCCCGGGGTGGTGGGCGATGTGGCCGCAGCCCTCCGCGAGCGTCCGCTCATCGACATCGCGACGGCGGTCGCGCCGATTCGCACCCTGGCGGAGTTTCTCGATCCGAGCTGTGTCAAGGCGCTGCGCGGGCGCCAGGGCCAAGCGCTGTATTTCAGCCGTGCCCCGGTGCCGTGGCCGCGCGACGACGCCGCGGCCGGACAGCCCACGGTGTACGCAGGTGCATGGCGCCACATCGGCATCTACGCCTATCGGGTGAAGAGCCTGCTGCAATTCGCCGCCTGGCCGCCGACGCCGCTCGAGACGACCGAGAAGCTCGAGCAATTGCGTGCCCTGGAATACGGCATGAGCATTTATTTGTTGGCGCTGAGCGCAGTGCCTCCCGCCGGGGTCGATACGCCGGAGGATCTCGAGCGCGTGCGCGCCAGCCTTCGCTTCAGCGCCGCCGCGAGCCGCAGCAGCGGCCCGCCAGGCGGCAGGGCGAGAAACCGCAAGTAGGCGAGGAAATGCCCGCATGAGCACCGGGAAAATACGCGTGCTGTTGGTTTGCCTCGGTAACATCTGCCGCAGCCCGACGGCCGAAGGGGTGCTGCGGCAGATGCTGGCCGCGCAAGCGCCGCATCTTAAGGTCGACATCGATTCGGCGGGCACCGCCGACTATCACCTCGGACGCGCCCCGGACCTGCGCAGTCAGCGCGCGGCCATGCGGCGCGGAATCGACTTGAGCGGCTTGCGCGCGCGGCAGGTCGCGCCGCAAGACTTCGAGCGGTTTGACCTGATCCTCGCCATGGACCGACAGAACCTGCGCGCGCTCGAAGCGCTGCGCCCGCGCACATCGAAGGCGCGGCTCAAGCTGTTCATGGAATACGCGGGGCGGCCCGGCTGTGTCGAGCTGCCCGATCCTTATTGCGGGGACGAAGAGGACTTCGAGCTCGTGCTCGACCTCGCCACCGCCGCATCGCGCGGCTTGATCGAGGCCCTACAGAAGGGTGCGTAGCAGCCAATACAGGCCGCCCGCCAGAGCGATCGATACGGGCAAGGTGAGCACCCAGGCGGCCAGCAGATTGCGCACCGTGGCCCATTGCAGGCCGGAGCGGTTCGCGACCATGGTGCCGGCCACGCCCGATGAGAGCACATGCGTGGTGCTGACCGGCAGCCCGTACATGTCGGCCGCGCCGATGGTCACCATGGCGACGAGCTCGGCCGAAGCCCCTTGCGCATAGGTCAAGTGGGTCTTGCCGATGCGCTCGCCGACGGTCACGACGATGCGCTTCCAGCCGATCATGGTGCCGAGACCCAAGGCAATCGCAACGGCGACCTTCACCCAGGTTGGAATGAACCGGGTCGAGGCGTCGAGCTCTTTCTTGTACTCGGCCAGCGTTTTCTGATCCGCCGGCGACACGGCGATGGTTTTCGATTTGCTCAGGTACCGCAGACTCTCGCTGACCAGGTACATGTTATTGCGGATGTTGACCATGGCATTCGCGGGCACTTTCGCCAGTGAACCGTAGGTTTGCACTTGCGCAGCGATCGAACCGGCAAGCGCGGCGATTGCCGGCACGGTTTGCGGGCTGATCGAGCGGGTGCGCACGATCTCGATCGCCGCCGCATGCGGATCGGCCGGTGCCGGGCCGTCGCCGTAGCGCTCGAGTGCGGATTGCGCCTGCGCCGACACGGCGACGAATTTGGCGACTTCGGTCTCGTGCATGGTGCGGTTGAGCGCGTACGCCGTCGGTACCGTGCCGATGAGAATCAGCATGATGAGGCCCATGCCCTTTTGGCCGTCGTTCGAGCCATGCGCGAAGCTCACGCCCGTGCAGGTCAGCACCAGCAGCGCGCGGATCGGCAACGGCGGCGGTTGGGCGCCCTTCGGCTCTTTGAACAGGGCCGGCACGGGAATCAGCGCTTTGGCGATCAACATCAGCAGCGCGGCGGCGCTGAAGCCGATCAGTGGCGAGAAAAGCAGCGATTCGCCGATTTTCGTCGCCTGGCCCCAATCCACTCCGCTGGTGCCGCTGCTGCCCGCCATCAGCTGATTCATGAGGCCGACGCCCATGATCGAACCGATCAGCGTATGGGAACTCGAGGCGGGCAGACCGAAATACCAGGTGCTCAGATTCCACAAGATCGCCGCGAGCAGCAGCGCAAACACCATGGCGAAGCCGGCGCCGCTGCCCACCTGCAGAATCAACTCCACCGGCAGCAGCGACACGATGCCGAAAGCCACTGCGCCGCTCGAGACCAGCACGCCCAAGAAATTGAAAGTGCCCGACCACACGACCGCAAAATTCGGCGGCAGGGAATGCGTATAGATGACGGTCGCCACCGCATTGGCGGTGTCGTGGAAGCCGTTGACGAATTCGAATCCCAGCGCGATGAACAGCGCGATGCCGAGCAAGATGAACGGATATGCTCGCGTGTAGCGGACCACGGACAGGTCGTCCGCCAGGTGATAGCCGGCGTATATGATGCCCACGATGACGATCACGCCGGCGAGAACGTTGAACCAGGGGCTGGGCTTGTGCGTACTGAGTGGCGAGACCGCCGGCTGCGGGAGCACGACATCGACGTTGGCCATGTTCTTCTCGTTGACGAGGTGGACGAAGCCGATGAGTTATAGGTTCCTAATATGACGATTAGATGACAGCAGGGCACGGCCTGTTGACCTTCTGCCTGCCCGCGCCTATGCGCGCTGTCGCCTCCTCATTGGGTGTTGACCCAACCGCGTCGGCTCCGCCTCGGCTGAAGCGAAATCAGCCTTCCTAACGATCGTCCGGCCCGCTGCGCGGTGCATCGCTGGGGGCGGAGGACCACACCACGTACTTTCCGTCGTTGCCGGTATTTTGCGGCGGCGGCGGTGGCGGCGGCGGCGGCGGTGCGGAACTCAGCGCAGGCGACTCGGATGGCGCAGATACGGCGCGCTCCCGGGGAGGCTCGGCGAATGGCGGCGCCGCGGCGGCCGGCGTGAATTGCGCCGCGGGTGCCGCCGGCGCAGCGGCCTCGGTGCGCGCTCCATTGACGGCGGCCTGATCGCTTCCTTCGCCGGCGTGGGTCTGCCCGTTGCCGGCGCCTTCGCCGCCCTCTCGGCGGCCGCGCCCGCGCCTGCGCCGGCCACGTCCGCTGCGCTCGGTCCGTTCGCCGCCCTGTCGATCGCTGCGCTCACCCGGCGGCTCTCGATCGGCACGCGCAGGCACCTCGCCGGTGCGCGCCGCCGATTCGCCGCGCGGCGGCTGCTCGCTGCGGGCCGGCTGCTCGCCGCGTGCGGCGCCGCGTTCAGCTTGGGGGCCGCCGTCGGAGCGCCGCGGGCCTGCATCGCTGCGCTCGCCGCCGCGATGCTCACCGCGCGGTCGGCCGTCGCGCCGCACATCACGCGCAGCGTCGCGCCGTACATCGCGATTGCGATCGCGGCTGCGGTCTCGATCGCCGCCGCTGCGGTACCGATCATGGCGCGCATCGCGGTGCGCCGGGCGCTCGCGGTGCGCGTGCTCGGTGGTGGCGGCGGCCGCGGTTGTGCCGGTCGAGCGCGTGCCGAACAGCCATCTCCAGAAACGCACCAAGGCACCTGCTTGCGGAGCAGCGGGAGCCGGGGCAACGGCGGCCGCGGCCTCAGGCACAGGCACCGGCAAAATGGGCGAAGCGGTGGTCGGCAATATGCTCGGCACCACGGGCGCCTCGCCTTGCGGCTTCTTGTCGCGGTTGCCGATGTTCGAATCATCGAGGGTCGGCTGATCGGCGATCTGGTAGCTGACGGTGGTGTTTTCCGGCAGCTCCTTCTCGTCGTCGCGGATTCGCCGCAGGCTGTAGGCCGGGGTCTGCAGATGCGGATTCGGCACGATCACCAGCGAGACCTTGTCGCGCAATTCGATCTGATTGAGCCAATCGCGTTTTTCGTTGATCAGATAGGTGGCGACGTCCACCGGCACCTGGGCGATCACCCGGCCGGTGCGCTCCTTGCGCGCCTCTTCGCCGATCAGGCGCAGCAGGGCGAGCGACATCGATTCGACGCCGCGGATCGTGCCCATGCCGTTGCAGCGCGGACAGTTGATGTGCGTGGTTTCGGAGAGCGCCGGCCTCAAGCGCTGGCGCGACAGCTCGAGCAAGCCGAAGCGCGACAGCCTCCCCAGCTGAATGCGGGCGCGATCCATTTTGACTGCGTCGCGCAGCATGTCCTCGACGGCGCGCTGATTGGCCTGCGACTCCATGTCGATGAAATCGATCACGATCAGGCCGCCGATGTCGCGCAGCCGCAATTGGCGCGCGATTTCCTCGGCGGCTTCCAGGTTGGTGTTGCGCGCGGTCGCCTCGATATCGCCGCCGCGTGTGCTGCGCGCCGAGTTGATGTCGATCGACACCAGCGCTTCGGTGTGATCGATGACGAGGCTCCCACCCGACGGCAGGATCACCTTGTGCGAGTACGCCGATTCGATCTGGCTCTCGATCTGGTAGCGCGTGAACAGCGGCACCGGATCCTGGTACAGCTTCAGCTTTCGCTGAGCGTCCGGCGGCATGAACCGCTGCATGTATTCCTGGGCCTTCTGGAAGGCTTCCGGCTGGTCGATCAGGCACTCGCCGACATCGTCCGAGAAGTAGTCGCGCAGGCCGCGTGTGACGGCGTCGCTTTCCTGGAAAATCAGGAATGGTGCGGGCCGGTTGTCATTTGCCTGAACGATCGCGTCCCAGGCGGTTTTCAGATTGTTCAAATCCCACTGCAATTCCTCGGTCGTGCGACCGACGCCGGCGGTGCGCACGATGGCGCCCATGCCGTCGGGAATCTGCAGGCCGTTCATCGCTTCGCGCATCTGATCGCGGTCCTCGCCCTCGATGCGGCGCGATACGCCGCCGGCGCGCGGATTGTTGGGCATGAGCACCAAGAACCGTCCGGCGAGGCTGATGAAGGTGGTGAGCGCGGCGCCCTTGTTGCCGCGCTCCTCCTTCTCGACCTGCACGATGAGCTCTTGGCCCTCCTGCAGCAGGTCCTTGATGTTCAATCGGCCTTGGTTCGAGGGCTGCGAGCGGAAGTATTCCCTGGAAACTTCCTTCAGAGGCAGGAAGCCGTGGCGCTGCCCGCCATAATCGACGAACGCCGCTTCGAGACTCGGTTCGACGCGAGTGATGCGGCCCTTATAGATATTGGATTTTTTCTGTTCCCGGGACGGGATCTCAATCGATAAGTCGTAAAGTTTCTGGCCGTCGACGAGTGCGACTCGCAGCTCTTCTTCTTGAACTGCGTTGACGAGCATTCTTTTCATTTGCCCCAACTAATGTGGTAGGGGCCGAGGAGAGTTTGAGAATAGAAGCCGGGGCCGCGACGCGCATGGTCGCGGCTATGAATAGGGAAACGCCGAGCGCAAGCCACGCGACCGGCATCCATTCAACCCAATTCTGCCAATTCGTATACGGCAAGCCCGGGGCCTTGTTCTCGGTTAACCGCTTGTCAGACGCCGAAGCACAAGCTACGGGCTCCTGGCGTCTGTCTCATCGGCCGAGCGATGGTCTGGAAATCCAGATCCAACTAATATGCGGCTCCCCTACGGGTGGGGACGCCACCGAAACCGGTGCCAACTTTGCCTTACCCTACAGTGAGGGCCCAACAACCGCTGTCCTTATCGAAAAAAATGGTTCAGCGCCTGACACGGTTTTGTCACGTTATCACAGCATGTCGCCATGGTCAATGTAATCAATACCTTAGAAGCTTGGCTGAGCGTAAGATGTTCAGCATGAAAGCCGAAATCGCCGATGTTCTTCCAGTTCCCGGGCCGCCGCATGGGCCGCTGCACCGGCCGCCGCACGGGCCCAAAAGTCCCCTCGTCCTGCGCACCATCACCGCCGAAGAGGCGGGCCAGAGAATCGACAACTTCCTGATGCGTCATTTCAAAGCGGTGCCGCGCAGCCGCGTCTACCGTCTGCTGCGTAAGGGCGAGGTGCGCGTCAACCGCAAGCGGGTGGATGCAGAATATCGGATCGCCGCCGGCGATGAAGTGCGCCTGCCGCCGGTGCGGATTGGCAGCGCCGATGAGCCGGAGCGGCCCTCCAGCAGCCTTCAGGAGCTGATCGAACGGGCGATCATCTTTCAGGACAAACACTTGCTCGTGATCGACAAGCCGGCGGGGGTCGCAGTGCACGGCGGCAGCGGCATGAGCCACGGGGTCATCGAGGCGCTGCGTGCGTCCCGGCCGCGCGAGACGCTCGAGCTCGTGCACCGCTTGGACCGTGATACCAGCGGTTGCTTGGCGGTAGCGAGGGATCGGGCGACGCTGACCTCGCTGCATGGGCTGATCCGCCAAGCCGGCATGCACAAAACCTACCTCGCCCTGGTGTCGGGCAGCTGGCAGCTCGGTGCCAAGCGCATCGACGCGCCGCTGGCAACCGATAATCGCCAGCACGGCGAACGGCATGTCCGAGTGGCGGCCGCGGGTAAGGATTCCGTCAGCGTGTTCCGGCCGGTGCAATTCTTCGGCAGCTTGGCGACGCTCATGGAAGTGGATATTCCGACGGGACGCACTCACCAGATTCGCGTCCATGCGGCTTTCGCTGGTCACCCGCTGCTGGGCGATGACAAGTATGGCGATCGCGAGCGCAACGCCGAATTCAAGCGGCACGGGCTGAAGCGGACGTTTCTGCACGCGTTGTCCCTTGCATTCGATTGGCCGGGCTCCGGTGTGCCGTTCCATGTGAGTGCACCGCTGCCCGCCGAGCTCAAGCTGGTGCTCGATGCGATCACGCCGGTGAAGCGCCGGGCGCCGCAGCGCCGGGCGCCGCCGCCGCGGAGCCCCGAGCACAAGCCGGCCAAGCGCAGCACGCACCGCTAGCGCGCTTAGGCCCGCTGTTACGGCAATTCGAATCCGACTCCGCGAAGCACCGCGCACAGCCGGATCAACGGCAGGCCGATGAGCGCGCTCGGATCCGCGCTGTCGATCGATTCGCACAGGCTGATCCCGAGGCCCTCGCTCTTGAACCCGCCGGCGCAATCGAGGGGTGACTCGCGCGCGACATAGCGCTCGATCGTCGCTGCGTCGAGCACGCGGTAGCTGACGCGCGTGGTGTCGACGAATTCGAAGGCCGCGGCATCTTGATCCCGCAGAACCGCCACGGCGGTAAGATAGGCGACCGTGCGACCCGAGCAGCTGCGCAACTGCTCGATGCAGCGCTGCGCAGTCCCCGGCTTGCCGAGGATCAGCTGCTCCTGAGCGCCGTCCATCAATACGGCGGCTTGGTCAGAGCCGATGACCCACGCTTGCGGGTGCTGCGCGGCCACCGCGCGGGCCTTGGCGAGCGCCAGCCGGCGCACCATGGCGAGCCCGGTCTCGCCCGCGAGGCGCGATTCGACGACGCCCGGCGCCTGGCACTGAAAGGATTTGAGCACGCGCGCCAGCAGCGCGCGCCGATAGCCCGAAGTGGAAGCCAATACGAGCGCAGGCGGAGACTTCAAAAACAACGACTTGCACCCGATTCATTTTTGACAGGGGTGGGAACGGGCCCTATTATACGCGGCCCATGGCAGCGGGCTTGCCAGACCTCGTCGATTGCGCGCGCCTGGCTGAGGACGCCGTGGTGCTGGAACGCGTCTACCCGCTGGGCGATTTACCCCGGGTGCAGGATTTGCTGGCGGAGCCCGGGGGCACTTTGCACGCGCGATTTGCATTTGCGAAGGCGCCGTCGGGTCGGGCGGGAGCCGCAGTCGCCATCCGCGCAGCACCGCAGCTGGTGTGTCAGCGCTGCTTGCAGGGTTTCGCATTCCCGGTCAGCGGCGGCAGCGAGATTGAATTTACGAACGACGGGGAAACGGCCGCGTCGGACGCGCAGCAGGAGTATTTTCAGGTCGACGGCGGCATGGTGTCGCTGCGCGAACTGGCCGAGGAAGAGTTATTGTTGGCGCTGCCGATCGCGGCAATGTGCAGCACACCGCAAACTTGCGGTCATGCGCCGAGCCTGGCCGCGCAGGCACCACCCGATGCCTCGGGCGAGATGCGGCGGCCGTTCAGCGCTTTGCAGGAATTGTTGAAGAAAACTTGATTAGGACACAGCACCCATGGCAGTTCAAAAAAGCAGAAAGACCCCCTCGAAGCGCGGTATGCATCGCTCCCATTCCGCCCTCTCGGCACCCGCCGTGTCGATTGACGCGAAGAGCGGCGAAACGCATTCGCGACACCGGATCTCGCGCGATGGATTCTATCGCGGCCGCAAGGTGCTTCAGACCAAGGCGGATGCGGACGCGAGCGAAGAATAAGCCTCACTAGTCCCGCCGGCGATGCTCCATATTGCCATTGACGCCATGAGCGGCGACTGTGGACCGTCGGTTTGCGTGCCGGCCGCGCTCGCTGCGGCGCGCGAGTTCCCGGATGTGCGATTTTCCCTGATCGGCCGGCAAGCGGATCTGGAGCGGCAGCTGGCGACGAATTCGGCGGGGGCGGCCGGCGCGAAGCCCGCGAACGTGGATTGCATGTTCGCCGCGCAAGTCGTCGAAATGACCGATCATCCACGCGAGGCGTTGCGCCGCAAGAAGGATTCATCGATGCGCCGCGCGCTCGATCTGGTCAAGGTCCGCGACGCCGATGCGTGCGTGAGCGCCGGCAACACGGGCGCGCTCATGGCGATGGCCCACTTCGTGCTCAAGATGCTTCCAGGCGTGGAGCGGCCGGCGATCGGGTCGATGATTCCCTCGCGCGGCGGCCACACCTACATGCTCGATCTGGGTGCGAACGCCTCCTGCACGCCGGAGCAGCTGTGCCAGTTTGCGGTGATGGGCTCGGTTCTGGCGGCCGATATGCACGGGGCGCACGCGAGGCCGCGCATCGGCCTTCTTAACATCGGCGAAGAGGAGATCAAGGGCCACGAGACCGTGCAGAGCGCGCACAATTTGATCGCGGCGAGCGATGTCAACTATGTCGGCTTCGTCGAGGGCCACGACATATTTTCCGACAAGGTGGACGTGGTCGTGACCGACGGCTTTACCGGCAACGTCGCGTTGAAGACCATGGAAGGCGCGGCGCGGCTGATCGCGGACGTGCTGCGCGAGGAATTCACGCGCGGTCCGGCGCGCAAGCTCGGCGCGCTGGCGGCCAGGCCGAGCTTGAACGCGCTGCGACTTCGCCTGGATCCGCGGCAATACAACGGCGCCACCATGGTCGGGTTGAACGGAATCGTCGTCAAGAGCCACGGCGGCGCCGATCTGTTCGGATTTCAGCGCGCGATCGAGGTTGCGGTCACGGAGGCGCGAAGCGGCGTACCGGCGAGAATCGCGCAGCGATTGGGCGCCCCAGTTTGAGCGTTTGAAGGATCGCCATGTATTCACGCATCGCCGGGACCGGCAGCTACTTGCCGGAAAAGATTTTGACCAATGCGGATCTGGAGCGCATGGTCGATACCAGCGATGAGTGGATCCGCTCGCGCACCGGTATCGAGAGACGGCACGTGGCGGCGGAAGGGGAGACCACGACCGATCTTGCGCAGCACGCCGCCGCACGGGCGATGGTGGCGGCGAACGTCAGCGCCGCGGACATCGATCTTATCTGCGTGGGAACGACCACGCCGGATCTCGTGTTCCCCAACGTCGGAACGCTGCTGCAGGACCGTCTGGGCATCCACGGCTGCCCGGCATTCAGCCTGGAAGCCGCCTGCACCGGCTTCGTTTACGCCTTGAGCGTTGCGGATAAGTTCGTGCGCGCGGGCGAATCGAAGTGTGCGCTCGTGGTCGGTGCAGAAACACTCACGCGAATCGTCGACTGGAAGGACCGCGGAACCTGCGTGCTGTTCGCCGACGGCGCCGGCGCGGTGGTGCTCACGCCCTCGGCCGAGCCGGGAATCATCAGCACCCGGCTGCATTCGGACGGTCGTTACAAGGACTTGTTGATGTACCCGGACGGCGTCTCCAAAGGCTTCAAATTGGTGCGGGACGGCAAGGCCGGGGTGCAGATGAAGGGCAACGAAGTCTACAAAGTGGCGGTCAACACGCTGGGACAGCTCGTGACCGAAACCCTGAACGCAAACAATGTGACCAAAGACCAACTGGACTGGTTGATCCCGCATCAGGCAAACATCCGTATAATCGAGGCCATTGCGAGAAGGCTGGAATTGCCCATGGAGCGGGTCATCGTGACGATCAAGGATCAGGGCAATACGTCGGCCGCCTCGGTGCCGCTGGCGCTCGACACGGGCATCCGGGACGGCCGTGTGCGGCGCGGTCAGCTGCTGCTGCTGGAGGCCTTCGGTGGCGGGTTTACTTGGGGTTCGGCACTCATTCGCTATTGAAGCGCGGTGCTGCTGTTGAAGCACGGTGCGTGTGACTTAAGATGCGCAGTACATGGTGGTTCTGCTTCGTCGGATTGTTGGCCGCGACAGCCCATGCGGAGATTTTTCCGTTGGCCCTCGATCAGGACCTGATCGGCGAGGCCGGCCAGACCGAGGCCGAGCAGCAGGACACGCTGCCGGACATCGCGCGCCACTATCATTTGGGTTTCGACGAGATCATCGCGGCCAATCCCGGCGTCGACACGTGGCTGCCGGGCGCCGGAACCACCGTTCGTCTGCCAATGCAGCACTTGCTGCCCGATGTTCCGCGCACCGGCATCGTGATCAATCTGCCCGACGGGCGGCTGTATTACTTTCGCACGGACAAGAACGGCAGCCGGGTGGTCGAGACCGACCCGATCAGCGTCGGCAAGATGGATTGGAAAACACCGCTGGGGGTCACCACCATCGTCAGGAAGGAAAAGCGGCCGACGTGGTATCCGCCCAAGTCGGTGCGTGAAACGCATCTGAAGGACGGCGACATTTTGCCCGGGGCCATTCCCCCCGGGCCGGACAATCCGCTCGGCGACTATGCGATGCGCTTGGGTATTCCCGGCGGCTCCTACCTGATTCACGGTACCAACAAACCGGTGGGGGTGGGAATGCAGATCACTCACGGCTGCATTCGCCTGTATCCGGAGGACATCGAGTATCTGTTCGGCGAGGTTCCGGTCGGCATGCCGGTGCGCATCGTCAATCAGCGCATCAAAACCGGCTGGGTCGACGGTGCCCTATACCTCGAGGTGCACCATCCGTTGGATGGCGTGGACCCGAAAGAGGTCGAGGATTTGACCGCACTGACTCGCAGCATCGTGGCCGCCACCGCGCAGCGGCGCGTCATCATCGACTGGGATACCGCGGAGCGCGTCTTTCAGGAGGCGAACGGCACACCGACCCGCATCTCGATCGATCGATGGGTCACGACGGACAGCGCTCCGGTGCTCAGCAGACAGGCGCCGCAGTAAGCGGCGCCTCAAAGAAAGCCTCAAAGAAAAACGCCGCGGTCTGCACCGCGGCGCTCACGTACGCATCAAATGCTCGATTTACTTCGACACAGACTTCTTGAACATGCGGTCGATCTTCTCGTTGATCGCTTCGATAGCGGTCGAATTCTGCTGCGCCGTCGATAGCGCCTGATTCGCCGTGCTCTGCGCACCGGAGGCAGCCGATTGGGCGCTCTGGGCGGCGCTCATCGCGGCAGCCGCGGCGGCCGCATTTGCCGCCGAATCGCTCTGCAGTTTGTTGACCTGTGACTTCAGGTCATCGATCTGCGATTGAATCGGCTTCAGGTCCGTGCATCCTGCGAAAGCAATAACGCAGGCCACGGCGATGGAGGCCTTAAGTGTCGTGGAAACTGTCATAAATATTCCCCTAGGGTTGTTGATTCATTGGTTTCGGAAAGTCCGAGTGCTGTCGCGTGCAAATGCGCTGCAACACACAGTCGCACATCAAGCCAAATTCGCGCAGGGATTGCAACTGGAAAGCATGCTTTGTCGGCTGCCGCCGACGAATTTGACCCGAGTTTCATCATGCAAATTAAATCGCCGTTAGAAACGCACCACGGAATGCAAATTTTACAGGTTTCACCGCGTCTTAGAATTAGGCCTTAGGCGTATGGCCTGATTGCGCGGGCTCGAGCAGCTCCATGACCGCGCGGTGCCCTTGATTGATGGCCGAGTCGGTATAGGCGGCGCCCCCGGCATCGGAATTGGCGATGGTTATCCTGCCGAAGGGCGCGCGACCGAGGACATGCGGCTGTTCGGCTTCGGGAAGCTCGGGATCGAACAGCGGGTTGTATTCCGGCGCATAGCCGTGGGGCCAGCGATTGACGGTGATGGCCGTGATGTCGCGCGCGGGGTCGAAGCCGCCGCCCTCGAGCGTGCGGCCCAGCTGGTCGCGGATGTTGCGCTCGAAGGTTTCGAACGAGGTTGCGAGCAATTCGGCGCGGCCGGCGCGATTTTGCTCGTGCTCCGGCAGGCCGGCTTTGCAGGGGGTGCGCACCATGTGCACCAGCATGGGATCGTTCGGCGAGCTCGTGCTCTGGTAGGCGCCGATGGTGACGTGTGGATTAAGGTGCAGATAGCTGTGGTAGCTTCCCGGCGCATACACGCGGTACACCTTCAGTTTGGCGAACGCCTGCCAGTTGCGCAGCGCGACACTGGTGTACACCAGCGGGGTCTTCACCAGGCTGTGCAGGGCCTCCTTCTGGGCGGCGGGCAGTTCGGGGCACAGGTACGGAATCATCATGTTGTAGCAAGCGAGCAGCGCGCCGCCCGCGCGCACCGTATAAGTGCGGCCGGCGCGCACGTAGGTCACCTCCACCTGATTCGCCGCCGGCGGGTCGCCCAGATGCCGCACCCGAGTGACCGTGCTGTTCAGGCGCAGGCGCAGCGGTGTGCCGCCGACGTCGAGCTGCGCGTAGTCGACCCGCGCGGTCATGATCTGCTCGGCAGCCTGCTCTGGATCTGCGGGGCCGCCGTAGGCCCGCGGTATCAGATTGCGCACCAGCAGCCGCGCGATCGTGGCATTGCCGTCCGGAAAGTGCAGGCGCAGCGATCCGCCGGTATCCGCATAGCCCGCGGGCGTATAGCCCATGCGCGCGATGGACCCTTTGGCGAGATTCATCCCCTGAAATCCCGGCAAATCGATGCCCCAGCAGTCGAGGGCGGACACGGCATCGGTCCCCACGCCCCATTCGCCCATGGTGCGCGCGTGGTAGAACTTGAGCACCGCCGGATCGACGCGCGCCACATCGCGCAGAAACGCTTCATAGCTGATGCGCGACAGCCGCTGCTTCTTCTCATCGGATGACAGCCCGGGCAGGTAATCGATGCGCGCCCTCTCGATCTGCACGATTTGTGCGCGCGCTCGAGCCGACAGCGGCGCGCTCGCCAGCGCTTGGGCGAGCTGTGGCGTGTCGATGCCGACCACGAGCTGGTCGGCGCCGAAGGTCTCGCGATCGAAGAACGCGCCCGCCTGCAGGCCCTGCCGGTCGTAGAACTTCAAGTGTTGCGTGGTCTTGATGAGTTCCGCGACGTCGAGCCCCAAGCTCTGCAGCAGGCCCGCCGCCACCGGTCCGTAGGGCCGGGGGCTGTCGATTTCCAGCGTCCCGCCGTTCAAGAGGTTCAGGTGGCCGTCCAAATTGAATTCATTGCGCTTGGCGTGGCCGCCGAAATCGTCATGGTTCTCGAGAATGAGAATGCGGCTGCCGGGCGAGGTCTGCGCGCGGTAGAAGTGCGCGGCGGCGAGGCCGCTGATGCCCCCGCCCACGACGATCAGATCGTATTCTTCGGCGGTATCGACGGGCGGCGGGAAGGACCGGCCATCGCGCAGTGCATGGGCGGCTTCGAAGGAACCCGGGGGGCTGCCGCGCATACCGGTGAGCAGCGGTGGGTAGTAGCCGGACGCATCCTGGGCGGCGATGGGTGGCGAGCTGCGCGCTGCGGTGGCGAGGGGGTCGGCAAATAGCGGCCCGGATGCCGCGGCGGCGGTGCCGAGGGCAATCCCGTTCAAAAAATCGCGCCGCGTGATCGGACGGTGCATACCGAGGGCACGATCCTTGGATTTTTCCTCTGGCATGATTCCCTAAGGGTGGTGGCGGCCCGGCAAGTTACCGCGCCTCAGACTCACTTGCCAGCGCTCATAGACTGTATATAATAACAGTCACTGGCTACATATACAGGTGATGCATGTCAGACCTTACCCCTCGTCAAACCCAAATCTTGAGGCTCATTCAAGATGCGATTGCTGAAAACGGGATGCCGCCCACGCGTGTGGAAATCGCCCGTATGCTCGGCTTCAAGTCTCCCAATGCGGCCGAGGAGCACTTGCGCGCCTTGCAGCGCAAGGGCGTCATCGACTTGATTCCCGGCGCTTCGCGCGGCATTCAGCTGAAAGATATTTTGCGGGAACAACTGGGCTTGCCGCTCATCGGCCGGGTCGCCGCCGGCCGTCCGATCTTGGCCGAAGAACACATCGAAACGCGTTACCAAATCGATCCCCAATTATTCCAACCGCAGCCGCACTATCTGCTCAAAGTGCAGGGCATGAGTATGAAAAACGTCGGGATCTTGCATGGCGATCTGGTCGCGGTGCATCGCACTCCCGAAGTGCGCAATCGGCAAATCGTCGTCGCCCGACTGGAAAATGAGGTCACCGTCAAACGCTACCGGCAAGAAGGCTCGATTGTGTGGCTGCTGCCCGAAAACAGCGATTTCGAGCCCATTCGCGTGAATCTCAAAGAACAGGCCATGATCATCGAAGGGGTGGTGGTCGGGGTGCTGCGCCGCGGTAAAGACGTGGATGCCGCGTGACGCATCATCGCTTGCGGATATCTTGGCCGATGCGCGCGTCTGGAAGTTAAAAGACGCCGCGGCCGGCCTGCGTCCGCCCTCGCGTCCGGTTTGGTCCACCGGGCGAAGTGCGCTCGATGCGCGCTTGCCGGGCGGTGGCTGGCCGACGGCGTCGCTCGTCGAGGTGCTGCTGGGTGCCGCCGGTCTCGGGGAGATTCAGCTGTTTTTGCCGGCTCTGACGCAGTGTCAGCGCAGAGCAGACGGAGAGGCTCCCTGGCTGGTCTGGATTGCACCGCCTCATGAGCCCTTTGCTCCCGCTTTAGCGCAGCAGGGCATTGAACTGGCGCGCCTCTTGGTGGTGCGGCCTGCCAGCGCGGCCGAAGCGCTGTGGGCCGCTGAGCAGACGTTGAGTTCAGGGGTCTGCGCCGCGGTGCTGCTGTGGCTGAAAGGCACCGATGATCGCTGGCTGCGGCGTTTGAAACTCGCGGCCCAGGCGGGCGGTGCGCTCGGCGTCTTGTTTCGTCCCGAACAGCATCGGTTCGAGTCCTCACCCGCCGCCTTGCGTTTGCTGCTGACTGCGGGCGATGAGGAACCGCATCTCGAACTGCTCAAGGTGCAGGGCGGCCGGCCCGGACCCGTCGAGTGCGCCTTATGAAATCGCGTGCAGTGACACCCGCCACGGCGGATTTATTTGCCGCCGCGGCCGATGCTGCAACGGCCGATGCTGCAACGGCCGGTGCTGCGGCCGAGGCCCCGGCGCAGCGGCGCCCCGCGTTCGCAGCGCCGCCGCCCCTTGCAGCCGCAGCCCGATCGCGCTCAAAGCACGTGTGGTACGCGGCGGTGTTTGCGCCGCTCACCGAGGCGGAGCCGTCCGCCTCCGCGCTGCAGCGCCTCTGCGTGCATGCACAGCAATTCACTTCGTTGGTCAGCATGGAAATGCCCAATGCCTTGCTGCTGGAGATCAACGGCAGCGTGCGGCTGTTCGGTTCGCTCGAACGGTTGCATGCCTGCATCGATGCCGCTTGGGCGCGGCTCAAGCTGTGCGCCCACAGCGCCATCGCTCCATCGACTCTGGCGGCGCTGTGGTTCGCCCGCTCCGCCAAGCGCGTGCTCATCGAAGATCCCGGCTCGTTGGCGGGTGCGCTCGCGCCGCTGCCCCTGACTTGTACCGGCTGGGATGCCGAGCGGCTTAAGACCTTGCGCGCCATGGGCGTGACCCGGGTGGGTGAATTGCTGCGTCTGCCGCGCGCCGGTCTGGCGCGCCGCTTCGGTCCCGCCGCGATGCTCGATCTCGATATCGCGCTGGGACGGCAAGCCGCGCCGCGCCGGGTGTTCGTGCGGCGTGAACGTTTTCGCGAGCGCTGCGATTTCGAGGCGCAAATCGACACCGTCGCGTATCTGCTCAAGGCGCTCGAACCGCTGGTCGCGCGCTGCGCGCGATTCTTGCGCGAACGGCAGGCGGGCGTGCAGGCTTTGGAATTGAGGTTGCGGCACCGCGCGCGGCCCGGCACCCGATTGCGCCTGGGGCTGGCGAGCATCACCGGCGAGCAGCGCCGCCTGACGGATGTCCTGGTCCATCAACTGTCCCGGCTCGAGCTCGCGGCACCGGCGCTCAGTATGGAACTTTTATCCGGCCCCCTGCAGCCGCTCTCGGCCGCATCGCTCGAGGTGTTTGCTCCCGTGAGGGTTGCCGGCGGCGGCGATTCAGCGCCGCAATTGGTGGAGCGGCTGCGCGCCCGGCTCGGCGAGGAGGCGGTTTACGGGCTCTGTTCGATCCCCGAGCATCGGCCCGAGGCGGCTTGGCAGCGGGTCCGTGAACTATCCTTAGAGCCCACCCGACGCCGCATCCCTGCGCAGAGCCGCATGCATGAGCTGCCTGAGCACGGCATGCCGCGGCCGGTGTGGCTGCTCGATGTGCCCGTCTTGCTCGCAGCGCCGCCGGTGCAGCCGCCGCAGCCGGCGGGTTTGATTCTCGAACAGGGCCCTGAACGCATCGAGAGCGGCTGGTGGGATGGCCACGATATCGCACGCGACTATTACATCGCGCGCCGCACGGGCGGCGAGCGGCTGTGGGTTTTTCAGGAGCGCCAATCCAAGGGTTGGTATTTGCACGGCGTCTTCGCGTGAGAGCCGTGCATGTACGCCGAGCTGCATGCCTTGAGCAATTTCTCGTTTCTGCGCGGCGCTTCGCAGCCCGAGGAGCTCATCGCCCAGGCCAAGCGCTTGGGCTACCGGGCGCTCGCGCTCACCGATGAATGCTCGCTCGCGGGCGTGGTGCGCGCCCACATCGCCGCCAAGCAGCACCAGCTGCCGCTGCTCATCGGCACCGAGCTCCACTGCGCCGATGAACTCAAGCTCGTGGCGCTGGCCACGGACCGGGCGAGCTACGGGGCGCTCTGCCGTCTGATCAGCCGGGCGCGCCGCGCGAGCGCCAAAGGCAGCTACGCGCTCGCGCGCCAGGATCTTGCGGACGCACTCGACGGCTGTTTGATCGTTTGGCTGCCGCGTGCGGACAGCTCGCCGCTGCCGCAGCAGGCCGCGGACGGCCGCTGGCTGCGCGAACGATTCGCCGGGCGCCTATGGATCGGCGTGGAACTGCTGAGCGGCGGCTGCGATGCGCGCCGCTTGGAGCTCCTCGAAGCGCTCGGCCGGACGCTCGAACTGCCGTGCGTCGCCGCCGGCGATGTGCACATGCATCGGCGCGGCCGCCGCGCCCTGCAGGATGTGCTGACGGCGATCCGCTTGAATATCCCGCTCGAGCGCGCGGGCGTGAACTTGTATCCGAACGGCGAGCGGTGCTTGCGGCCCCTGCGCCGCTTGCGGGAGATCTATCCCGCGGCGCTGCTCGCGCAAACGCTCATCATGGCAGAGCGCTGCACGTTCAGGCTCGATGAGCTGCGCTACGAGTATCCCGAGGAGATCATTCCCGCGGGCGAAACGCCGACCAGCCACCTGCGCACTCTCACGGAGCGCGGCTGCGCCAAGCGCTGGCCGGACGGGGCGCCGCGCGCCGCGCGCGAAGCGATCGAGCACGAATTGCGGCTGATCGGCGAGCTCAAGTTCGAGCCCTTTTTTCTCACCGTGCACGATGTCGTCCAGTATGCCCGCTCGCAGAACATTCTCTGCCAGGGCAGGGGCTCGGCGGCCAACTCCGTGGTCTGCTATTGCCTGCAGATCACCGAAGTGGACCCCTCGCGCATGGCGATGCTGTTCGAGCGCTTCATTTCCAAGGAGCGCAACGAGCCGCCCGATATCGACGTGGATTTCGAGCACGAGCGCCGCGAAGAGGTGATCCAATATATCTATCGCAAGTATGGCCGCGAGCGCGCGGCTCTGGCGGCCACCGTCATCTGTTATCGCCCGCGCAGCGCGTTGCGGGATGTCGGCAAGGCCCTGGGCTACGATCAAAGTGAGGTCGACCGGCTCGCGCGCGCCATGCAATGGTGGGACGGCGAGCGGATCGATCCGAAGCGCATCCGCGCCGCAGGTTTCGATCCGCGCGATCCGAGACCGCGGCGTCTGATGGCGCTCACCACGCAAATCCTGGGATTCCCGCGCCACCTGTCGCAGCACGTGGGCGGCTTCGTGATTGCGCGCGGCCGACTGGATGAGCTGGTGCCGATCGAGAATGCGGCGATGCCCGACCGGACGGTGATCGAATGGGACAAGGACGATCTGGACGCGCTGGGATTGCTCAAAGTGGATGTGCTCGGGCTCGGGATGCTGAGCGCGATCCGCCGGGCGTTTCGTTTGATCAACGATTTCGGCGGTTCGTCCGCGGTGGCGGGCGAGCTCCATCTCGCGACGGTGCCGGGCGAGGATGAGTCGGTGTACGACATGATCTGCCGCGCGGACACCACCGGCGTGTTTCAAATCGAGTCGCGGGCGCAGATGGCCATGCTGCCGCGCCTGCGGCCGCGCAACTATTACGACCTCGTCATCGAGGTGGCGATCGTACGCCCCGGTCCGATTCAAGGCGAGATGGTGCATCCCTACCTGCGCCGCCGCAATGGCGAGGAGGCGGTGAGCTATCCGAGCGCCGCCGTCGAGGCGGTGCTCAAGCGCACCCTGGGTGTGCCCATCTTCCAAGAGCAAGTCATGCAGCTGGCGATCGTCGCCGCCGGATTTTCCCCCGGCGAGGCGGACCGGCTGCGCCGCGCGATGGCGGCCTGGAAGCGCAAGGGAGGCTTGGAGCCGTTTCAGCGCCGATTGATCGACGGCATGCGCGAGCGCGGCTACCCGGAAAGCTTTGCGCAGCAGATCTTCAATCAGATCTTGGGTTTCGGCGAATACGGGTTTCCGGAATGCGTCGTTGGAGAGACGCGCGTGGTGGAAGCCGATACGGGAAAATGGTTGACCATCGAGGATGTCTTTTGCGGGCGGGCGCGACTCGATCACACACTGGCGTGCGATGCCGACCTGCGTTTGAGGAAGCGCAAAGTGCTGCGCGTCATTCACAGCGGCACGAAGCCCGTATGGCGTCTACGCACGGCTCTCGGCCATGAGATTGTCGCGACGGCTGAACACCCCTTCATGACCATGGCGGGTTGGGTCCAGCTGGGCAAGTTAAAAGTGGGCGATCACGTGGCGACTGCGCGATCGGTGCCGGTGCCGGGCTGCGATATCCATTGGGACAGTATTGTGCAGATCCAGGCCGTCGGAGATCGAGAGACATTCGATTTGCAGATCGAAGGCGATCACAATTTTTTGGCCAATCATTTCGTGGTCCACAATTCTCACGCGGCGAGCTTCGCGCTGCTGGTCTACACCTCCGCCTGGCTCAAGCGTTACGAACCGGCCGCCTTTTGCGCGGCGCTCATCAACAGTCAGCCGATGGGTTTTTACGCACCGGCGCAATTGGTGCGCGATGCGCGCGCGCACGGCGTCGAGGTGCGTCCGGTCGCGGTCGCGGCGAGCGATTGGGATTGCACGCTCGAGCGGCGCGACGACGGCCGCGCGGCGCTGCGCCTGGGGCTGCGCATGGTGAAGCACTTGTCGCGCGAGGGCGCGAACCGGCTGCTCGCCGCGCGCGCCGAGTCCGCCTTCACCGATGTCGGCGATCTTGCCGAGCGCGCCGCGCTCGAGCGGCGCGATCTCGAGGCGCTCGGCGCCGCCGATACGCTCGCGAGTCTCGCCGGACACCGGCATCGCGCGGTGTGGCAGGTGAGCGGGGTCGAGTGCGCGCTGCCCTTGCTCCCCGCGCAGACCGCGGCCGCGGAGGGCATCCCGCTGCTGCGCGCGCCGCGCGAAGGGCACGAGATCATCGCCGATTACGCCAGCACCGGCTTGACCCTGCGGCGCCATCCCCTGGCGCTGCTGCGCGATAAGCTCGAGCAGCGCGGCGTCATCCCCACGCAGGCGCTCTGGGAGCAGTCCAATGGCCGTTGGGTTACGGCGGCCGGCCTGGTGATCACGCGACAGCGGCCGGGCAGCGCCGGCGGCGTGACCTTCGTGACCTTGGAAGATGAGGTGGGCTACGTGAATCTCATCGTCTGGGAGCGCGTGGCCGCCGCGCAGCGCGCCGCGTTGCTCGACTCGCGTCTGCTCGAGGTGCGCGGCCAGGTGCAGCGCGAGGGCGACGTGCTGCACGTGATCGCACAGCGCCTGACCAACCTGTCGGCCCTGCTCGGAGAGCTCACCGTCGAATCGCGCGATTTTCGCTGACCGAGGCAATACTGTTGGTAAACAGCAACGATTTGGACCAAGGTCTCATACGGCCGGTCCGCTGATCGGTGGCATTCTGATACCGGGCAGGTTCCACTACCAAGAAGGCCATCATGCAGCACGTCAAATCCTTGAAGCTCGCTGTCGCAGCGTTCCTCGTCGGTCTGGGGGCCAGTGCGGCAGGCACTGCCGCGGCTCAGGACGTTATCGCCGTCGCCGACGGAGTCAACATGTGGGACGGCCAATGGCACTTCGAGGTATCGCCCTATGCCTGGGTGCCGTGGATTTACGTGACGAGTCAGCTGCCGCCGATTGCCGGCGGCGGCAATCCGACCACCGAGGTTCAGCCCAGCCAATACCTGAAATATGTGGAGGGCGGCGTGCTGTTCGACGGCAGCGTACGCAAGGGTAACTGGAGCGTTTGGACCGACCTGGTGTATCTGAACCTACAGGCCAGCCCCACGCACACGAGGGAGATTAACCTGCCCGGCCTACTACCCGGCGCACCCCCCGATGTGTCCGTGAACCGCACCCTCGACACTGGAATCCGGGCGGCGATCTGGACGCTCGCTCCCTCGTACACGGTGATGAACAACGACGTCGGTACGCTCGATGTCATGGTCGGTCTGCGCTATACGAGCTTGAGAGTCTCGCTGGCCTATGAGTTCACCCTTCCGCCGACCCCGCTGATGCGCGGCGGCGGCTTCTGGCCGACCACCGATTCGACCGACGGACTCATCGGCGTCAAGGGCGCGCTGCGGCTCAGCAGCGACGGCAAGTGGTTTGCGCCCTACGAGGCGGACGTCGGCGATGGCAACAAAAACTGGCAATACAATGCATTTGTCGGCGGCGGCTATCACTTTCATTGGGGCGATATCACGCTCGGCGTCCGCAACCTGACGTATAACCTATCCGACAGACCGATCTTGCAGAAGGCGCGCTTGACCGGCCCCACGCTCGGCGCCTCGTTCCGCTGGTAGCTTAAGGAGCCTACGCGCTCTCGAAGCCGCTGAGCACGTTCACCGTGTTCACGCCGACTTCCGATACGGCATAGCCGCCCTCGAACACGAACAGCGTCGGCAGCCCGCAGTCGCCGATCATTCGTCCGTAGGTGGAGAAATCCGCCGATTGCAGCCTGAAGAAGCTGATCGGATCGCCGGCAAAGGTATCGACGCCCAGGGAGACCACCAGCGCATCGGCGGCGAAGCCGCGAATGCGCTCGAGGCCCGTGGCGAGCGCGCCCGCCCAGACCGAGAATTCCGTGGCGCGCGGCAGCGGCAGGTTCAGGTTGTAGCCCGCGCCCGCGCCGACCCCGGTCTCGTCGGCATACCCGCAGAAGTAGGGGAACGCATCGCGCGGATCGCCGTGCAGCGACACATACAGCACGTCGGGCCGGTCGTAGAAGATGTCCTGCGTGCCGTTGCCATGATGGAAATCGACGTCGAGAATGGCGATGCGCGCGGCGCCGCGGTCGCGCAGGAATTGCGCGGCGATCGCGGCGTTGTTCAAGAAGCAATAGCCCCCGTACAGGTCGCGGGCCGCATGGTGTCCGGGCGGCCGGCACAGCGCGAATGCCGCGCGCGAACCTCGATGCAGGTGCGAGGCGGCGGTGAGTGCCACATCGGCTGCCGCGCGCGCAGCCTCCCAGGTTCCGGCGCTGATCGAGGTCTCACCCGCCATCGCATAGTAGCCGAGTTTGCCCGACACGCTGTCGGGACAGCGCTGCGCCATGCGCCGCGCCGGCCAGCAGTCCGGAATGGCCTCGCCGAGATTCCCCGCGGCCACCCAATCGGTCCATGCGCTTGCCAGGAAGTCGACGAACCGCTCGTCATGCACCTTAAGCACCGGCGGCAGGCCGAACCGCTCCGGCGCCGCGACGTCTCCGAGCCCGATCGCGCGCACCCGCTCGAGCACGATCTGTGCGCGCTCGGGGCACTCGTGCGGGCGCACCAATTGGCCGCCGTACAGCTCGGTTTTGGCATTTCGCAGCAGGTGCTGGTCGGAAAATATGGTGATCATGTGAGTCCCGGCCGCCGCTCCGGCGTATCGAACCAGGGTCTGACCCGTTCGCAGGCGCGGCCGACCCGAAACGGTGTGAGGTCATCGTAGGTGCGGCCGACGATCTGGATGCCGGTCGGTACGCCGTTATCGGCGAAGCCGGAGGGCACGTTGAGCACCGGGCAGCGGCTGAACAGGTTGAACACCACGGTGAGGATCCCCTCGAAGTAATGCGACAGTGCCCGTCCGCCGACCTCGATTCCATGATCGACGTAGCTGTCCCCGGCGATGAGACCGCGCGTGCCGCAGGTCGCACAGATCAGCGCGTCGTATTGCTCGAGCGCGGCCCCGACGGTGCGGTAGAGGCGTGCCTCGAGCTCGAATTCGTCCCATTGCGATCCGTCGCGCCGGCCGGTGATGCCGCGCGCGGCGAAGTCCCGTGCGTAATCGGTCACGAGGTCCGGGTGCTCGGCGCACATCGTCTGAATCCACGGCTCGAACCCGAGCCGGAAGTGAATACCCGCGGCGCGCAGCACCTCGGCCTGCGGCACGCGCAGATCGATCTGCTCGACCAACGCGCCCTGATCGCGCAGCGCAAGGGCGAGTTCGGTGGTGTTTCGCCGCACCTCGGGATCGAGCGGCCAGTCGCCCAGATCGGCACACAGCGCGATGCGCAGCCCCTCCACGCCCGGCAGGCGCTCCGGGAGTTCGAGCCGCGGCCGCAGCGAGGCTAAGTCCGAGGCGTCGGGACCGGCCAGGCAGTTCTCGAACAGCAGACAGTCATCGACGCTGCGGGCCATCGGTCCGCAGTGCGAGTAGCTGTCGAGATTGAACGGCGCCATCTGCGGTACGCGCCCATGGGGCGGTTTGAAGCCCACGACCCCGTTGAAGGAGGCGGGGATGCGTATCGATCCGCCGATGTCCGAGCCGCTGGCGAGCGTCGAGGTGCCCGCGGCGAGGCTGGCGCCCGATCCGCCGGATGAGCCGCCCACGGCAAACTCTCGATTCCAGGGATTGCGCGTCACGCCCCAGATTCGCGAATGCGTGAAGCCTGCGCAGGAGAACTCCGGGGCGGTCGAGCGGGCGTGCACGATCGCGCCGGACTCGAGGATCCGGCGGCCGAAATTCGAGGTTTCCGGGGCGATCGTGTCGGCAAAGATGAGCGAGCCCTGGGTCCACGGCTCGCCGGCCAGCGGCTCCTCCTCTTTGACCGCCGTCGGGATGCCCTCGAGAGGGCGCGGCGGCGCTCCGCGGCCCATGTAGCGCGCCTCGGCGGCGCGCGCCTGCTCGAGCGCGCGCTCGAAGAAGCGTACGCACAGCGAATTGACCTTCGGCTCGACCCGCTCGGCGCGTGCGATGACGCTCGCCATGAGTTCGACGGGCGACAGCTCGCGGCGCCGAAACAGCCGCAAGGCCTCGGTGGCGGACAGGTAGTGCAGATCCGTCACTGCGCGCCGGCCGCGGTCTTGGCGAGGCGGTTCAGCGGGATTTCCTTTTCTTGCGGCCAGCTTTTTCCGTGGGTTCGGCTTCGGCGTCGTCGGCATCGCCGATCTCGTAGTCGTCGAAGTCGCTCAAGAGCTCGGCGGTGCGCCGCTCCTCCATCACTCTCTCCAGGCGCCGCCAGGCGGGTTCTGCGCCCTTGGGCGCCCGCCGGCGCTGCGACTCGACGTCGCGCATGATGTGATCCACGTCGACATCGTCCCCCGGTGCGGTGTCTTCCGCATCTTCTTCCTCGAACTCGTCCGATTCGGGTTTTTCGCTCATGCTACCGTAGCTTGCGCTTCACCAGTGAACCAACACGCGCGGTTTATAAACGGAAAGATGCCTCGCGCGCAATACCCTGGCGCACACTGCGCTATTTGACAAGATCGTTGAGCTGAAAAATCGGCAGCAGCAGCGCAATGACGATGAACATGACGATCGCGCCCATGAACACCACCATGAAGGGACCCAACAGGTTGGTCATGGTGGACAGCAGGCCGTCCATTTCCCGCTCCTGATTGGTCGCCGCCCGTTCGAGCATCTTTTCGAGCTCGCCGCTGCTTTCACCGCTGCTGATCAAGTGAATCATCATGGGCGGAAACAGCTTGCGCGCCGCGAGCGATTTGCCGATGGGCGCCCCTTCGCGCACCCGCAGCGCGGCTTCCTCGACGGCTCTTTTCATCGGCAGGTTGTTGACCACTTCGGCCGAAATGCGCAGCGCCTCGAGCACGGGCACGGCGCTCGCGGTCAGAATGCTGAAGGTGCGGGAGAAGCGCGCGGTGTTCAGCCCGCGAATGAGCTTGCCGGCGAGCGGCACTCGCAACAGCAACCGATCGAAGCGCAGGCGCGCCTCCGGGGCCTTGAGCCAGCGCAAAAATCCCCAGGTGGCGGCCGCGATCCCGATCAGCGCATAGAACCAATAGTGTCGAATGAGGTCGCTCGTGCCGATGAGTATGCGGGTCGCAATCGGCAGCTCTTGGTGGCCGGATTCGAATACCGCGACCACCTGCGGCACGACGTAGGCCAGCAGGAAGGAGACGATCGCAAAGGAGAGCACCAGCAGCACGATCGGGTAAACCAGGGCATTGCTCACCTGCTGCCCCATGACCTGCCGCGATTCGGTGTAGTCCGACAGCCGCTCGAGCACCGAATCGAGCTTGCCGGACTGCTCCCCGGCGGAGACGGTCGCCCGGTAGATCTCCGGGAACGCTGCCGGGAAATCCCGCAGGCCGTCGGCCAACGGGTGGCCTTCCACCACCTTGCTGCGCACGCCGAGCACGATTCTCTGCACGCGCGGCTTTTCGGTCTGCTCGGCGACCGCCTGCAGGGATTCCTCCAGCGGCAGGCCGGAGCGCAGCAGCGTCGCGAGCTGGCGGGTCAAGAGCGCCAGATCCAGAGTCGAGAGGCCGCGGCGCATGAAGCCACGGCGCCTGCTCTGCTTTTGTTCGCGCTGCGCGGCCTCTTGAATCTCCATCGGCAGCAGCTGCTTGTCGCGCAGCAGCTGGCGCACGTGCTTCGGGGTATCCCCCTCGATGAGGCCCTTGCGTTCCCGTCCCTGGGCATCGAGCGCGGTGTATTCGAATGCGCCCATCCGCGTTTAGTCCTCGCGGGTGACGCGCAGCACTTCTTCCAAGGTCGTTTCGCCCGCCATGACTTTGCGGCGGCCATCGTCGCGAATGCCGGGACTGGAGGTGCGCGCGTAGCGCTCCAGCTCCTGTTCCGAGGAGCCGTCGTGGATCATCGTGCGCATGTGATCGTCGACCGCGATCAGTTCGTAGATGCCGGTGCGCCCGCGGTAGCCGTTGTCGCTGCTCGGCCGGTACAGCCCGACCGGCGGCCCGTGCGGGTCGAGATTCAGCAGCCGGCGTTCGTATTCGCCGGCCATGAACGGCTCCCGGGTGGTGGGGTTCAAGACGCGCACCAGGCGCTGCGCGAGCACTCCAATCAAGCTCGAGGAGAGCAGGAACGGCTCGATGCCCATGTCGCGCAGGCGCGTGACCGCGCCCACCGCGGTATTGGTATGCAGGGTGGAAAGCACAAGGTGTCCGGTCAAGCTCGCCTGGACCGCGATCTGGGCGGTTTCCAGGTCGCGAATTTCGCCCACCATCACCACATCCGGATCCTGCCGCAGGATGGCCCGCAGACCGCGCGCGAAGGTCATTTCCACCTTGGTGTTCACCTGAGTCTGGCCGATGCCGTCGATGTAGTACTCGATCGGGTCTTCGACCGTCATGACATTGCGGGTATTGTCATTGATGCGCTCGAGCGCGGCGTACAGGGTCGTGGTCTTACCGGAACCGGTGGGGCCGGTGACCAGGATGATGCCGTGCGGCTTGTGGATGATTTCATCCATGACCTCTTGCGTGCGCGAGTCCATGCCGAGGGAGGTGAGCTCGATGCGCCCGGCCTGCTTGTCGAGCAGGCGCAGCACCACGCGTTCGCCGTGCCCGGAGGGCAGGGTCGACACGCGCACGTCGACGGCGCGGCCCGCGATGCGCAGCGAGATTCTGCCGTCCTGCGGCAGGCGCCGCTCGGCGATGTCGAGCTTGGACATGACTTTGATGCGCGAGACCACCAGCGGGGCCACGGCGCGCTTGGTTTGCAGCACTTCGCGCAGCACCCCGTCCACGCGAAAACGAATGACCAGGCGGTTCTCGTAGGGTTCGATATGAATGTCCGACGCGTTTTCCTTGACCGCTTGCGTGAGCAAGGCGTTGATCAATCGAATGATCGGCGCCTCGTCGTCGCTTTCGAGCAGGTCGGAGGATTCGGGAATGTCCTCGGCCAAGTGCGCAAGGTCGGTGTTGTCGTCCAAGCCCTCCAGCATCTGCATGGCGGCGCCGGATCCGGCCTCGTAGGCGACGCGCAGCAGCGAATCGAACGCCTCGACCGACACGCGCTCGAGCCGGAGCGGCACGCCGACGAAGCGGCGCACTTCCGCGAGCGCCTGCGGTGTGACGCCCGGGCGGCACACCGTATCGGCGACCTCGTTGGCGATGCCGCGCACCAGCACCCCATGGCGCTTCGCGAATGGAAAGGAGAGCTTGCGCGGCTGAGCCGGCTCTTTAAGCTCGGCGCTCATGGGTGCAGCGGTTGCGGGCCGACCACGGGCTGCGAAGCGGGTGCCGGCTGCGGCGCCGGAGCAGGTTGCGAACTCGGCGGGGCGGGCTGCGCCGTCGGGGCCGGCTGCGGCGCGGGGGCAGGTTGCGAACTCGGCGGGGCGGGCTGCGGCTGCGGCGCCGGCTGGGGCGCGGGGGCGATGGTTGTGACTCCGCCGACCGGTGGCGGCAGCGGCGCGGGCTTCACGCCGCTGGGCGGTATCGGCGGAACCGCGGGCTGCTTCTCGCCGGGCAGCAGCCAGATCTTGCCATTGTGCAGAGTGCGCTCTTCTTGGCGAATTTCATCGTACTTCGACGTGCTGACCGCTTCGGTGCTCGGCTGATCACGCAGGATCCTCGGCCGCAGGAAGACCAGCAGGTTACTCTTCTGGCGCGAACCGCTGCGTGACTTGAACAGATTGCCGATCAGAGGGATCGCGCCCAATACCGGCACTCGATCCTCGCTCTCGTTCACCGTGTCCTGCATCAGGCCGCCGAGCACGATGATGCCCCCGTCCTGGATGAGAATGGTGGTCTTGATGGCGCGCTTGTTGGTCGATATGTCGGCGGAATTGGCCAGCTTGGCGCCCGGCGAGGAGTCTTCCTGCTCGACTTTGAGCTGAATGGTGTCGCCTTCGCTGATGTGCGGGGTTACCTTGAGAATCGTGCCGACCTCCTCACGTTGAATCGTCTGAAACGGACTGGTGGTGCCGCCGACCGCTGCGGTCGTACCGGCGTACGAGCCGGTGATCAGCGGGATCTCCTGGGTCACCTTCACCTCGGCTTCCTCGTTGTTCATGGTGATCACCCGCGGCGTGGAGATGATGTTGCTCGTGCCGTCGCTGCGCAGGGCTTGAATCACGGCCGCGAGGCCCTTGCCGGTAGTTGAGTTGTAGGTACCGATGGCGAAGGTGGCGCCCGTGGGGATTTGCGAGGCCACGCTCGTGCCCGTGGTGAGGCTGGATGTGGCGCCGCTCGTATTGGTTGCCGTGGCCGTCTGGCTCAGATTGCCGCTCGCCGCCCCCAATGCGGCGGCGGCCAGGTTGACGATGCTGGTGCCGGCGCTGCCGGGCAGATTCACCACGCCGTAGCCCAAATTGGTACCGCCGTCGAGCAGCCACTGCACGCCCAGATTGGCGCTCTTATTGACATCCACCTCGACAATCAGGGCCTCCACTTCGACCTGCGCGCGGCGGATATCGAGCTTGTCGATCACCGCCATCAGGTTCTTCATGATCTTGGGTGGTGCGGTCATGATGAGGGCATTGGTGGGGACATCTGCCCAAATCGTCACGCTGGCATCCAGGTTGCTTGCGCCGCCCCCACCGCCGACGCCGCCCTGGGCCGCCCCTGCGCCCGATTGTGGGCCGCTTTGGGCTTTGGCGGTGGCGGAGGCCTGTCCTTTGAGTTTGTCGGCCAATTTTTCAGCATCGGCGTACAGCAAGTAGCGCACCTCGGTATCGCCTGCGCCGCCCGCGCGCGGCATGTCCAGACTGAACACCAGCGCTTTGGCCTTGAGCTTGAGCGATTTTTCGCCGCTGAGCAGCACGCTGTTGGTGCGCTCGTCGGCGACGATCTTGATCGGTGCGCCCTCGGCGCCCCCGGCGGCTCCTTGATTCAGCTGATTGATGGTGCGCACCAGTTCGGTCGCGCTGGCATTGTGCAGCGGGATGACATCGATCGGTTCATCGCCGCTTTCGTCCATGCGCTCGACGATTTTCATGATGCGGTTCACATTGCTGGCGCGATCCGAAATGATCAGCATGTTCCCCGCCGGATAGGCCGCCAGATGGCCTTGCTGCGGGATCAGCGGCCGCAACAGGGGCACCAGCTGCGCCGCGCTGACGTTCTTCATGGTGATGATCTGAGTGACCATTTCGTCCGAGCTGGAGCTCACATCGTTCGGCAGGTCGATGGAGGGCAATTGGCGGGCGTCGGTGTTCGGAACGATCTTGATCACCTTGCCCGCCGGCACCGCGACATAGCCGTAGACCTGCAGCACCGAGAGAAAGGCCTCGTAGAACGCCGCCGCGGACATCGGGGTCGCCGACAGCATGGTGACCTTGGCGTTGACGCGCGGATCGATGATGAAATTCTTGCCGGTCACCTCGCTGACCGCTTGAATGATCTGGCTCAAATCCGCGTCTTTGTAGTTGGGCGTGATGGTCGCGCCTTCCTGCGGCTGCGGCGCAGGGGGCGCCGCCGGGCAGAGCGGCGCCAGAAAGAATGTGAGCAAGCAGAGCGCTGCCGTGCGGTGCATGCGTTGCGGATTCAATACAGTCGGCATCATGGAGTACCCGTGGATAAAGCGCTTTCGAACCGTGCCGGCGTTTCGACCTGCGTACTCGCCATTCGTTTAATTATCATTGGGGCCGTTTTGCGGTGACGGAGACGGTGGCGGTGGCTCGGCGCCGTTGAGCGCAGGCGCCGGAGCGCCGTTCGGCGCCGCACCCGCGGCAGCGCTGCCCGGGTCCGCCTCCAGATCCCTGGTGGCTTCGTTCGCGACATCGGCGATATTGAGACTGATATCCTGCCTTTGGCCACCGCGTTCGAGGGTGACTGTGACGTGGTCCGATGTTTGAATCGTATTGAATACCTCCTGGCTGCGTTGGGGATCATCCAGCGGTTGGCCGTTGATTGCCGTGACCAAGTCACCAGGCTTCAAGCCCAGTTTATTGAAAATAGCGCGATTTCGGCCCGGATAGGCCCGAAAGCCGCGCAGTTTCCCTGCGGCGTTGTCGTAGGATGCGACGGTGCGCATGACCTGATCGAGAATCCCCGGATCTTGCTGCACCATGCGCCGTACATTGTCCACCGCGGCCACTGTGCGCTGGTTCGCGCCCACCCGGCGGGCCGAGGCCTGGCTGCGGTCTTGGGGAAGCTGCCGCGGCAATATCAGCGTCTCCAGGGTGCCGCCGCGGTCGAGGATGACGTGGTCGAGATAGACCGAATACAGCGATGCGCCGCTGACGTTGTCGCCCACCGAGTACACCTTCGATGGGCCCCCGGCGCTGATGATGGCGATCCCATGCTTCGGGTCCTGGGTGGCGATCGTGCCGGCCAGTACCAGGTTGGCGCTGCTGAGCGGTGCGTTGGCCGGGTCCTGGGCGACCGGATCCGCGGTGGCGAGGCCGAACAGGTGCGCGGAAACCACGGCCCGGACATTCACGGTCGGCTGCGGGCGGGTCTGGGCGCTGGGTGCGAGGGTAGGCTGCGGGGATTTCACTGGTCCGCTCAACACCGATACCGCCATGCGCGCGAACTCCACGGCAATGAGCGCCGCTAAGCCAAGCGATACCAGATTGGGGCCGTTGCTTTGCAAGCGGGACAGCCAGTCGTTCGTGCGCGTATCAAGCATGTGAACAATGTGCGCGTTGTCGCGAAAGTTGCACGAGCGGGCTCACCGCACGCATGGAAGAATCCTAAGCAGGCAATCATAGGGCTACCGGCTAGCCTGCTCAAGCATTTGTTTTCATTTGTTAAAGTAAACTGACAGTGATTGGCGACATTGGCATTCTGTCGGGGGTTTTGCTTACGGCGCTTGTAAAGCACCGAAGCGCGCCCTATAAACTAGTCATTCATGAGCGACAGTGAACGAGGTCGGGAAGGAACGGGCTTGGTCGCCGAAGAGGCGGCGCCGAAGCTCAAGCGTCCACCCCTCTATCAAGTAGTGCTGATAAATGACGATTATACTCCCATGGAGTTCGTCGTTGACATTCTGCAGCGCTTCTTTGCGATGGACCGCACGAAAGCTACCCGGGTTATGCTGGAGGTGCATACCAAGGGGAAAGGAGTGTGCGGGGTCTTTACTTATGAAATCGCGGAGACCAAGGTGGCCCAAGTGATCGCGTATGCGCGCCAACATCAGCATCCGCTGATGGCAACGCTAGAAGAGGCGTAACCAGTGCTTAGCCAAGAACTCGAATTTTGCTTGAACGATGCGTTCGCCGGGGCGCGCGAGGCGCGCCACGAATTCATGACGGTCGAGCACCTGCTGCTCGCGATCTTGGACACCCCCAAGGTCAGGGAAATCCTGAAGTCCTGCGGCGCGGATACCGCGAAGCTGAAGTCCGAGCTGAAGCAGTTCATCGATCAGACGACGCCGCGGCTTCCGACCGGCGAGGATCGCGACGTGCAGCCGACACTCGGCTTCCAGCGAGTGCTGCAGCGGGCGGTCTTTCACGTCCAATCGAGCGGCAAGAAAGAGGTCACCGTGGCCAACGTGCTGGTGGCGATCTTCAGCGAGAAGCAGTCGCATGCCGCCTATCTGCTGAGCATGCAGGACGTGTCGAGATTGGACGTCGTCAATTTCATTGCGCACGGCCTTTCCAAGGCGGGCGGAGAAGAGCGCAGCGAGCGGGAGGACGGAGGCACGACCGGGGATGCCGAGCGCGACGGGGACGGCGGCGGCAGCGCCCTGGAAAAATACGCCACCAACCTGAATGAAGCGGCCCGCAAGGGCAAGATCGACCCGCTGATCGGCCGCAAGCTCGAGGTGGAACGCACCATTGAGATTCTCTGCCGCCGGCGCAAGAACAATCCCCTGTACGTCGGCGAGGCCGGGGTGGGCAAGACCGCGATCGCCGAGGGGTTGGCGCGGATGATCGTGGAGAACGAGGTTCCCGACGTGCTGCTGGATGCGACGATCTACTCACTGGACATGGGCTCGCTGGTCGCCGGCACCAAGTATCGGGGTGATTTCGAAAAGCGGCTCAAGGCGGTGCTCGCCGAGGTGAAGAAGCAGCCGGGGGCGATCCTGTTCATCGACGAGATCCACACCGTGATCGGCGCCGGCGCGGCCTCCGGAGGCGTGATGGACGCCTCGAATCTGATCAAGCCGGCGCTCGCCAATGGCGAGCTGCGCTGCATCGGCTCGACGACCTACAACGAATATCGCGGAATATTCGAGAAGGATCATGCGCTGGCCCGGCGCTTTCAGAAAATCGACATCACGGAGCCCTCGGTCCAGGATACGGTCGATATTCTGCGCGGACTGAAAACCCGCTACGAGGAGCATCACGGTATCAAGTACGAGGACGCGGCCTTGCAGGCGGCAGCCGAGCTGGCCGCGCGCCATATCAACGACCGGCACATGCCGGACAAGGCCATCGATGTGGTGGACGAGGCGGGCGCCAATCTGCGCCTGCAGCCGGTCGAGAACCGCGAAGCCTCAGTGACGGTGACACAGATCGAAAACGTCGTGGCGCGCATCGCGCGAATACCCCCGAAAAACGTGTCTCTGTCCGACCGGGACGTGCTCAAGAATCTGGAGCGCAATCTGAAGCTCACCATTTTCGGCCAGGACAAGGCGATCGAGGCGCTCGCCGCCGCCATCAAGATGTCGCGGTCGGGACTCGGCGATTCGCGCAAACCCGTGGGCTCGTTCCTGTTCTCCGGCCCCACCGGCGTCGGCAAGACCGAGGTGACGCGTCAGCTCGCCATCGCCATGGGGGTGGAATTCGTGCGCTTCGACATGTCCGAGTACATGGAGCGGCACACCGTTTCGCGCCTCATCGGCGCGCCGCCGGGCTACGTCGGATTCGATCAGGGCGGTCTGTTGACGGAGGCTATCGCCAAACATCCGCACTGCGTGCTGCTGCTCGATGAGATCGAAAAGGCGCACCCCGATGTCTTCAATCTGTTGCTGCAGGTCATGGATCACGGCACGCTGACGGACAACAATGGCCGAAAGGCGGATTTCCGCCACGTGATCATCGTCATGACCACGAACGCTGGGGCGTTCGAGATGAGCAGGCCGAGCATCGGCTTCACGCAATCGGACTCCGCATCGGACGGCATGGAAGCGATTCGGCGCTTGTTCTCGCCGGAGTTTCGCAATCGTCTGGATGCCGTCATCCAGTTCGGCAGCCTCGATCAGAGCACGATCGAGCGGGTGGTCGACAAACTGCTGGTTGAAGCGGAGGCGCAGCTCGAGCAGAAGCGCGTATCGATTTCGGTCGATGAGCGGGCGCGGAGCTGGATCGCCAAGCGCGGCTACGATCCGAAGATGGGCGCGCGGCCGATGGCTCGAATCATTCAGGAGCACATCAAGCGGCCGCTGGCCGAGGAGCTGCTGTTCGGCAAACTCGTCAAGGGCGGTCACGTGGAGGTTTCCTTGAGCGAGGACGGTGAGAAGCTCAAGCTCGATATGCGCTCGGCGGACGAGCCGGCGCTGCTGCCTAATTAGGCGCTACTGTTTCCATGCGCTTCGCGCAACTCTCAGCGGGGTCGGGACGACCCCGAACTTAAAGGACGGGGCCGTCGCGGCCCCGTTGGATTCGGCGCGCAGCGCCTAAAAAATACTAGCGGCCGCGGTAGACGATGCGCCCCTTGGTCAAGTCGTACGGCGTCATTTCCACGGTGACTTGATCGCCGGTGAGGATGCGAATGTAGTTTTTCCGCATCTTGCCGGAAATATGCGCCGTGACCACATGCCCGGTCTTGAGCTTGACGCGGAACGTGGTGTTGGGCAGGGTCTCCACGACCTCGCCCTCGAACTGAATGGCCTCTTCTTTTGACATGCTGCCTTGTTGTGCGCGGGATACGACGATGAGCCGCGCGCATTGTGCATAAAGCACCCTGTTAATGCAATTTTACGGCGAGGCCGGCGCCCAGCTGCCGATGGCGCCGCGCCGCGCGAAGCGGCGCAGCAGCGCCGCAAACTCGCTGCGCGACACCTCGCGGGCGCCCAGGCTCGCGAGGTGCGGGCTGGCGATCTGGCAGTCGATCAGATGAATGTCGCGCGCGCGGCACTCCTCGACCAGCCGCGCCATGGCGACCTTCGAGGCATCCCGCTCGCTGCTGAACATCGACTCGCCAAAAAATACCCCGCCCAGTTGCACTCCATACAGACCGCCGACCAGCCGGTCGGCGAGATAGGTCTCGATGGAATGGCAAAAACCGAGGGCATGGAGCCGCTGATAAGCCTCGATCATCTCGGGGTTGAGCCAGGTGTCGGGGCCCGAGCGGCGCGGCGCGGCGCAGGCGCGGATCGTGGCGCCGAATGCGGTATCAAGCCGCGTGCGGTAGGAGCCGTTGCGCAGGGTCTTGCGCAGACTGCGCGAGGCGCGAAATTCGCCGGGAAACAGCACCATGCGCGGATCCGGCGACCACCAAAGGATCGGCTGCTGCGCCGAGTACCAGGGAAAGACGCCGCGTTCGTAGGCCGCAAGCAGCCGCACCGGGCTCAAGTCGCCGCCGGCGGCCAGCAGGCCCGGCGGCTCGCGCAGCGCCTGCTCCAGCGGCGGAAACCAATCCGGATCGCTATGCTCGCCCAGCCAGACGAGCCTGCTCAGAGCCGCAGCTCCTCGTCGGGGGTGCGGTGGTAGGGTACGTGTTCGTTCACGGCGGCTGCGTAGCTGTCGACACCGCGCGCTTCGCGCGCCGCGAATTCACGAATGGCCGCGGCAAAGCGCTCATCGACGATGTCGTGGACCGAGCTCGTCAGCACCGGAACGAAACCGCGGGGCACTTTGTGTTCGCCCTGCGTGCCGGGCTCGAATCGTCGCAATTTCTTCTCGATGCAGTATTCGATGCCTTGGTAGTAGCAGGTCTCGAAATGCAGGCTGTGGTAGTTGCCGCCGGCCCCCCAATAGCGCCCGAACAGGGCATCGTCGCCCACGAAGAATATCGCGACGGCGATCGGGTCCTGCCCCAGGCGCGCCACCTTGAGCATCAATCGCTCGGGCATGCGGGTACCGATCAGCTTGAAGAATCTCAGGTTGAGGTACGGCTCATGTCCATGGCGATAAAAGGTATCGGCATAGAATTCGTAGACGATGCGCCACAGTGCCTCGTCCATTTCCCCGCCCAGGCGTGTGTCGAACTCAATGCCCGCCTCGGCGACGCGGCGCCTTTCGCGCTTGGCTTTTTTGCGCTTCTCAGCGGTAAAGCCCGCCAAGAAAGCATCGAAGGACTCGTACCCGCGGTTGTGCCAGTGGAACTGGCAGTCGCGCCGCGCAATGAGTCCGGCGCGCTTCAATGCCGTAAGGTCGCCGTCGGCCGGAAACAGAACGTGCCAAGAGGACAGCTGCTCGGACCGTGCATAGTCGCTCGCCGTACGGATCAGCGCGCCGGTGACGGCGCGGGCATCGGCCTGCGGGCTTAACAGCAGCCGCGGTCCGCTCACCGGGGTGAACGGGACCGCCGACACCAGCTTCGGATAATATTTCATCCCGTGCTGGGCGTAGGCGTTGGCCCAGGAGAAGTCGAATACGAATTCCCCGCGCGAGTGCGCCTTGCGAAACAAGGGCATGGCGCCGAGGGCGACGCCGCGCGAATCCTCCACGATCAGGTGCCGGGGCGTCCAGCCGCTGCGCGGTGCGGCGCAGCCGGACTCCTCCAGCGCGAGCAGGAATTCATGGCGCAGGAACGGTTGCCCCGCACCGTCGGCGCGAAGCGAATTCCAGCTCGCCGCGTCGATGTCGGCAATGCTGCTGAGAATTCGAGCCCGAGACGCAATCACGCGTGGGCGGCGCGCGGCTTGAGGTGGGACTCGGCGTCGATTTCTTCTAGGTATTTGTCGGCATCGAGCGCGGCCATGCAGCCGGTGCCGGCCGACGTGACGGCCTGCCGATACACATGATCGGCCACGTCTCCGGCGGCGAACACACCCGCGATACTGGTGGCCGTGGCATCGCCCTCGCTGCCGCCCTTGACCTTGAGATAGCCCCCGCGCATGTCGAGCTGCCGTTCGAATAGTTGTGTGTTCGGCTGATGGCCGACCGCGATGAACACGCCGTCGACCTTGAGGTCGTGCAAGGCGTTGCCGTGCACGGCACGCAGGCGCACTGCGTTGACCCCGGACTCATCGCCCAGGATTTCCTCGACCGTGTGATTCCAGACGATAGAGATTTTACCTGATGTTTGTAGCGCAAATATCCGATCTTGAAGTATTTTTTCAGCTCTAAATTTATCGCGGCGGTGCACGAGGGTGACGTGCGAAGCAATATTGGCAAGATACAGCGCCTCTTCCACCGCGGTATTCCCGCCGCCCACCACGGCGACCGCCTTGGCCTTGTAGAAAAAGCCGTCGCAGGTGGCGCACGCCGACACGCCCCGACCGCGAAATGCCTCCTCCGAGGGCAGGCCGAGATATTTTGCCGAAGCGCCGGTCGCGATGATCAGCGCATCGCAGGTGTACTCGCCGTTGTCGCCGTGCAGGCGAAACGGGCGCTGCCGCAGCTCCACCCGATTGATATGGTCGAGGACGATCTGCGTGTTGAAGCGCTCCGCATGCCGGCGCATGCGCTCCATCAACTGCGGTCCCTGCAGATGCTCCACATCGCCCGGCCAGTTGTCGACATCCGTGGTGGTCATCAGTTGGCCCCCCTGCTCCAGCCCGGTGATCAACAGGGGCGCGCGGTTGGCGCGGGCCGCGTAAACGGCGGCCGCATAACCTGCGGGACCGGACCCCAGGATGAGAAGACGACTGTGCCTGACCACGCTCATGTATAATTTGCCTCTCTTCTGAATGCCGGCCCCCGCTGGTTGCGCGGCTGGCTCATGGTAAGTAAATCCGTGGGCGTCAGCCAGTTCCTGCGAGTCTCTCGCTCGAGCGCCGTCGCGGATGATGGTGCGCAATGGGCGGGTCGTTTACTATTACATATTATTCAACCAGTTAAGAACTTGAGTTAACTGAAGGCCTGGAGATTGACTGACGCCGCTGCGCTCAAGAAGCCAAAATCGAACGTAAAGCTCTCCGCAGCCGTCGCGCGGTCTTTGCGCGAGGGCACGCTTTGGATTTTGTGCGCGCTCGCGCTGCTGCTGCTGCTCGCGCTTCTGAGCTATCACCCTCGAGATCCCGGCTTTGCGGACACCGGCGAGCCCGGTCCGGTGAGCAATTGGATCGGTCCGGTGGGCGCCTGGCTATCCGGCCTTTTTCTGTTTTTGTTCGGCCGCCCTGCCTACCTGTTTCCCGTCATGCTGGCGTATGCGGGCTGGCTGGTGCACGCCGATCAGTCGCCGCCGGACTCGCGTTCACGTCTGGGCACGCTGCTGCGCGCGGCGGGATTCTCCTTGACGCTGCTCACGAGTTGCGGTCTGGCGACCCTGCATTGGGACGGATCGGCGCTTCCCAACAGCGCCGGCGGTGCGCTCGGCGAACTGGTGGGCAGAGGCAGCGCGCAGGGATTGGGCTTTCTCGGAGCGACGCTGCTGCTTTTGGGGGTTTGGCTCGCAGGCGTGGCGCTGTTCCTCGGCATCTCGTGGTTCACGGTCATGGACAAGCTCGGCGCGTGGGTTTTGCACAGCATCGATTGGACGCGCGAGAAAATCGATCAGCGGCGGGAGCTTGCCTTCGGGCTCAAGCGCAAGCAGGCGCGTCAGGAAGTGGTGCGCGAGGAGCAGAAAAAGGTGGCCAGCCGGCCGCCGCCGCGCATCGAGGCGGCGGCGCCGGTGCCCGAGAAGAGCGAGCGGGTGGAGCGCGAGCGCCAGGTACCGCTATTCGATGCCCCGAAATCCAGTGAATTGCCGGCACTGTCGCTGCTCGATGAGCCGCGGCCGCGCGAACAGTCGTACTCGGACGAGGCGTTGGAGGCGATGTCGCGCCTGGTGGAGCTGAAGCTCAAGGACTTCGGCGTCGACGCCGAGGTGGTGGCGGTCCAGCCGGGCCCGGTGATCACGCGCTTCGAATTGCGGCCGGCGCCCGGAGTCAAGGTGAGTCAGATCAGCAACCTCGCCAAGGATCTTGCACGTGCGCTTTCTGCCATCAGCGTGCGGGTGGTGGAGATCATTCCGGGCAAGTCGGTCGTCGGTCTGGAAATACCCAACGAGAAGCGCGAGATCGTCACGCTCGGCGAAATCATCAAATCCAAACCGTATGACGAGGTGAGCTCGCCGCTCGCGCTCGCGCTCGGCAAGGACATCGGCGGCGTGCCCGTCGTCGCGGATCTGGCGCGTATGCCGCATTTGCTGATCGCCGGCACCACAGGGTCGGGAAAATCGGTCGGAATCAACGCGATGGTGTTGAGCCTGGTGTACAAGGCGACACCCGAACACGTGCGCATGATCATGATCGATCCGAAGATGCTCGAGCTGTCGGTCTATGAGGGCATCCCTCATCTGCTCTCCCCGGTGGTGACCGACATGAAGCAGGCCGCCAATGCACTGCGATGGTGTGTGGCGGAGATGGAGCGGCGCTATCAGCTGATGTCGGCGCTCGGCGTGCGCAATATCGGCGGCTTCAATCGCAGGGTGAAGGAGGCCGCGGAGGAGGGCAAACCGATCAAGGACCCCATCCTCATGCAAAAGGTCATGCAGGGCGTACCCGGCGTGGTCGCGCAGGACGTGCCGGACCTGACGTCGCTGCCGTTCATCGTGGTGATCATCGACGAACTGGCCGATCTGATGATGATCGTCGGCAAGAAGGTCGAGGAACTCATTGCGCGCCTCGCGCAGAAGGCTCGCGCAGCGGGCATCCATTTGATCCTGGCGACCCAGCGGCCGTCGGTGGATGTGATCACCGGCTTGATCAAGGCCAACATCCCGACGCGCATCGCCTTTCAGGTATCGGCCAAGGTGGATTCACGCACCATTCTCGATCAGAGCGGCGCCGAATCGCTGCTGGGACATGGCGACATGCTGTACCTGCCGCCGGGCACTTCCATTCCGACGCGCGTGCACGGCGCGTTCGTGTCGGACCAGGAGGTCCATCGGGTGGTGGCTGGCCTCAAAGACGCATCGCCGCCGATCTACATCGATGAGATCCTCGAAGGTCCGCGCAATCCGATTCCCGGTTTTCCAGCCGACGAGGAGGAGGGCGGCGAAGGCTCTCTCGCCGATGCCGAAGCGGATCCGCTGTACGACGAGGCGGTGCGCATCGTCACCGAGACGCGCAAGGCCTCCATTTCCGGCGTGCAGCGGCGCCTGAAGATCGGCTACAACCGTGCGGCGCGCCTGGTCGAGGCCATGGAAGCGGCAGGATTGGTGGGTCCGCTGCAACCGAACGGGGCGCGCGAAATCTACGGCGCCGCGCCTCCGGAGGAATGAGTCCCGTGGCGCGAAGAGGATTTAGCGCAGCCGCCGGGGCGCTTTTGATCGGCATGCTGGGCGCCGCGATCGCGGCCGTATCGCCCGCGAGCGAGGTCGAAAAATATCTGGCCGGCTTGTCGAGCTGGTCGGCCGATTTCACGCAGACCATCGATGACGGCCACGGCAAGGTGCTGCGCAGCGCCGCGGGCAAATTCTACTTGCAGCGCCCGGGAAGGTTTCGTTGGGACTATACCGATCCCTCTGAGCAGCTGGTTCTGGCCGACGGCAAGCGGATCTGGTTCTACGACAAGGACCTGGCGCAGGCCAACGTACGCGATATGGACGCGACGCTCGCCAGCACGCCCGCCGCGCTGCTGTCGGGCGGCGGCTCGGTGAGCGAGCAGTTCGACATCACATCGCTGCCTGCGAGCGGCGGACTGCAATGGTTCCAGCTCATTCCCAAGCACCCGGAGTCGGATTTCCAGCTGGTGCGGATCGGCTTCGACAAGGACGGCGAACTGGCCTCCATGTTCTTCGCCGACAAGCTCAACCAGATCACGCAGCTGACTTTCACCCACCCGACGCGCAATCCGAAGTTCGCGCAGGAGCTGTTTTCGTTCGCGCCGCCGCCCGGAGTCGATGTGATCGGGCGCGATACCAAGTGACCGGGGCGGTCGGCGATGGGACCTATCGGCCGCTGGCCGATCGGCTGCGTCCGCGCGTCCTCGATGAATTCGTCGGGCAATCCCACCTGCTGGGTCCGGGCGCCGCGCTGCGCCGCGCTCTCGAGTCAGGCCGGCCGCACTCGATGATTTTGTGGGGGCCGCCGGGGACCGGCAAGACCACGCTGGCGCGCTTGGTGGCGAACGGCGCGCAGGCGCAATTCATCGCTCTCTCCGCGGTGCTTGCGGGCATCAAGGACATCCGCGCGGTGGTCGAGCAGGCGCGTAGCTTGCGCGGCACGCGCGACACGGTGCTGTTTCTCGACGAGGTGCATCGCTTCAATAAATCCCAGCAGGACACCTTTCTGCCGTACGTCGAGGACGGCACGCTGATCTTCGTCGGCGCGACGACTGAAAATCCGTCCTTTGAAGTGAACAACGCCTTGCTGTCGCGGGCGAGGGTGTATGTACTGAAGCCCCTCGTCGCGGCGGACCTCGGCAAGCTGCTCGATCGCGCCCTTGAGGACTCGGAACGTGGCTTGGGACGGCTGAGATTGCAGATGTCCGTCAGCGCCCGCGAACTGCTGATTGCGGCTGCCGACGGCGATGCGCGCCGCATGCTCAACCTGTTGGAGACCGCCGCCGATTTGAGCGCGCCGGACGGGGCGCAGCATCTGCTCGACACCGATACGGTGCGCGCGGTCATCGGCAGCACCTACGTGCGCTTCGATAAGGGCGGCGAGAATTTTTACGACCAGATCTCCGCGTTGCACAAATCGGTGCGCGGCAGCGATCCGGACGCCGCCCTGTACTGGCTGTGCCGCATGCTGGCGGGCGGCTGCGATCCGAAATACATCGCGCGGCGCGCTCTGCGCATGGCAAGCGAGGACATCGGCAACGCGGACCCTCGCGCCCTCACCATGAGCTTGGAGGCGTGCGCCGTGTACGAGCGGCTGGGCAGTCCGGAAGGGGAATTGGCCATTGCGCAGGCCATCGTATTCATGGCCTGTGCGGCCAAGAGCAATGCGGTGTATACGGCATACAACGCGGCTGCCGAAGATGCCGCGCACCTGGGATCTCTGGAAGTGCCGCTGCATCTGCGCAACGCCCCGACGAAGCTGATGAAGGAGATCGGCTACGGCAAGGGCTATCGCTACGCGCACGACGAGGCGGATGCGTATGCCGCCGGGGAGCGCTACTTCCCCGACGACATGCCCGAGCGACGCTACTATGTGCCCGTTCCGCGCGGGCTCGAAATCAAGATCGGCGAGGCGCTGGCCGCGCGCCGTGCGCGCGACGCATTGCGCGGCGCGGGCGGATCGTGACTCGTCCGGCGTGTCGCCTGCGGCTCGCCTACAATGAGCCGCTTTAGGGCTCGAGGAACTCATCGTGCTCGATCCGAAGCTGCTGCGCAGCGATCTGACGGGAGTGGCCGCCCAGCTGGCGCGCCGCGGTTTCATCCTCGATGTCGAGAAGGTGGCCGCCCTGGAGGAGCAGCGCAAGGCGGCCCAGATCGAGGCTGATCGGCTGCGCGCAGAGCGCAATGCCAATGCCAAAGCCGTGGGTCAGGCAAAGGGGCAGGGCCAGGATGCGGCGCCGCTGCTCGCGCTGGGCGAATCGCTGGGCGCGATGCTGCAGGAGACGCAAGGCAAACTCGAGCGGATTCAGGCGCAGCTGTCGAGCCTGCAATTGGACTTGCCCAACATACTGCATGCCAGCGTGCCCGAGGGGCGCGATGAGTCCGCCAACGTGGAGGTGCGCCGCTGGGGCGAGCCGCGGCAATTGCCTTTCGAGCCCAAGGATCACGTGGCGATCGGCGAGCGCATGGGCATGGATTTCGAGGCGGCGGGCCGCATATCCGGAGCGCGATTCGTGGTGATGACCGGCGCACTGGCGAAGCTTCACCGCGCGCTCATTCAGTTCATGCTCGATATGCACGTGCGCGACCACGGCTATCGTGAAGCCTATGTGCCGTACCTGGTGCACGCCGCGGCGCTGGTCGGGACCGGGCAGCTGCCCAAATTCGAGCAGGACCTGTTCGCGGTGCGCGGCGATCCGGGATTTTTTCTGATTCCGACCGCCGAGGTGCCGGTCACGAATCTGGTGCGCGATCAGATCCTGAAGGACGATGCGCTGCCCATGAAGTTCGTGGCGCACACGCCGTGCTTCAGGTCCGAAGCGGGCGCATCCGGCAAGGATACGCGCGGTATGATCCGACAGCACCAATTCGAGAAAGTCGAGCTGGTGCACATCGTGCGGCCCGAGCATTCCTACGCGGCGCTCGAAGAGCTCACCGGCCATGCCGAAGCGGTGCTCAGGAAGCTGGAATTGCCTTATCGGGTGATTGCGCTGTGCGCGGGGGATGTCGGCTTCGCCAGCGCCAAGACCTATGATCTGGAAGTCTGGCTGCCTTCGCAGCAGCGCTACCGCGAGATCTCATCCTGCAGCAACTGCGAATCGTTCCAAGCGCGCCGCCTGCAGGCGCGCTGGCGCAATCCTGCGAGCGGCAAGCCAGAACTCGTGCACACCCTCAACGGCTCCGGCGTGGCCGTCGGGCGAGCGCTGGTGGCGATTCTCGAGAATGGTCAGCAGGCGGACGGCAGCGTGGTGGTACCGCCTGCACTCGGCCCCTACATGGGCGGGACCCACCTAATTAGCCCTAACGGCTCGTAAACGACAAGCCGGGAATCCCTAGGAATTCCCTTAAAATTTGTTTCACGCGCGACGACGGCAAGAAGTGGGACCACGGCGGTTGGGATCGTGAACTGCCTGACGCAGATGGCCTGTCTTGTCTAGAATATTCTCTGATCTAATTAGTCGCGCGCACGGACCGCCAGGCTCTGCGTGGCCCTACCGATAAGGCCATGAAGGTCGTAGAGCATCGATTCGGCGAGGCCACAGCCGTTTGAGCCGAGACAGGTTTGCGCATCTAGACAAATCCATTCGCCGATAGGCTTGCGCAACAGATTGATTGTCAGGTCCAAATTGAGAAAGCTGTACCGGGTAAAATCCAGAATTGCGCTAATGCCATTGCCAGAATCAGCGGCTACAGCAACGCGCTGGTACACGCTTGGTTGCTCGTTTTCCAACAAAGGGTGGCGCAAACGGAACCAAACCGCACAGGGACCCTGGAAGAAGACGCCACGCGCGATCCGGGTGTCCACCAGCCCGGCGTACCCAACCCGTTTTTTGTCGAATGGAAAGATGGCTGGCGGCGAATCGTCTGGCCCTCGCGGGGCACTCGGCAGGGGGTGGCCCGGCAGACCATCGGGCAACTTCACATCGCTCTCACGTTGGGCCAGTGCCGTTACGTTGGCAATCTCTTTGTCGTCCACATTGAGCCGAGCGGAAAAATGGCCGGTGTTTCGCCCGACGTAGTTGGTGATAACCGCGATCGCGAGGTCGCGGATCGGCACCGGACGCAGCAAGTTCGCAGTGACCCGCGAGAGATGCGTGAGCCCGAGCTTCAATGCTGCATTTTCGATTGCCCGGCACATAAGCGCAATTGGTGGACCGGCGTGTTGGTGGTCGGGATGCCACGGGCCGCGCGTCAATGAGCTTGGACGATATGAGTCACCGTCCAACGCCGTATATGCGCTGGAGGGCATCGATTCCGTGGTTCTGGTCATCACTGGTTTCCCGGCCGGACTATAGGTAGAAGATTTGCCTCCTCAATCGCTCCGACGCCCGACCCAAATCGCTCACCCCGCTGAAGACCGACCATCCTCTCGGTGAGGTCGAGAGTGGGGGTGAGTATAGCCACCATCGCAAAAGTGCTAGTAGCAAAACCACCATTATCGGGATGCCGATGACCAGACCGCGACGAATCTCAGGCGAAGGAAGGTCCATTTGGGTCTCCTCTTAGTCCTTTTCCCGACGCGCGGGAAATCAGTCTATCAAAGGTCGCGGATGTCGGCTCCGCGGCAATCACTTATAGACCCTCACCGTCGGGGGTTGGCCGTCTGGCGACCGATGCGATTGGAATCGCCAGCGAACTCACCCTCTCGACCGGGAGCCGCGAGTCGCGACCGGCTGCTCTGCAGAAGCCCGCTTTACGCGCCCGCTTTTCAGTTGGTAGGCGTACAGCGACAGGCGTTACAACAGAATCGGAACGATTGCTGCAACCTGACGCTGATAGTCGATGTATGCTTGCCCGAATTGCTCGCGCATGTAGCGTTCTTCGAGCTTGAGCTTGCGCCACAGCGCAGCGAACGCAATCACAAATGCAATCAACCCGCGCATTTCCGCGACGGCCAGGGCACTGCCAGCGAATGCGATTAATAATCCGGTGTAGATCGGGTGGCGCGTAACACGGTATGGCCCGGTCGTTATTAATTCATGGTCCGCCTTGATCGTAACTCTCCCGCTCCAATTTCGGCCGAGGTGTTGCCGCGCCCAGATCGAGAACAGCAAACCGGCGGCCGTCACCGCAGCTGCTATCCAAAAGCTTGTGTCGCTCCGAGACATGAATGGCGTTCGTAACGGCCACCAAATGCGACCCCCGTCCGAGAGCAGCCAGCCCGCGAGGATTAGCGGGCCGTAGTGCGCCCATCGGGACATTGTTGACTCGCTCCTCATTGGCGTCTTGACGCCGCGAGCCGAAACAATCCAGTAAAGACCCCAGGCGATCCACATCGTGAGAAACAAATAGTCGTATATAAGGCTCATTGTCGTCCCGGCCAGGTGAACGCGACGGTCATAGTGAGTTGGAAGAGACCATTGTCCGCTCCGCATAACTTACCGCAAATTAATAAACCCGACGCGTTGATTTGGTCACGCGCACCCAATGGCTGCTTAGCGGCGGGCATTTACGATTAATGACCGTCAAGTAGTGGCCGACAGGCGCCGATGCTCACACTGAAAGATCGAAGGCCACCGGGGCGATCCGAGTTTTGAAGCGTTGCTAAGTTTTCACGCCCGGCAACGCCGATTTCTCAGAGCGGCGCAGGATTTCGGGGTTGCCCAGATTGCGGGCGAGGGACAGGAGAGCTGTCATGTCAAAATAGCACAAATGCACCGAATTGCGATGCCGAAGTCGGGCTCAATGTCAATGAGCTCCATGATCCAGCCCTTGTCATCGCGGGTCCATCGCCGACGTTAATCGCCATCCAGTTCTGCAACTTCTCAGCCCTTGCTGTGTTCTATCAGCAGGAATTGAACACAAGCACACTGGCAAGGAGACACACATGGACACCTTAACAACCAAACTCGCCGCTCTCGCCGGCACACTGTTTATGAACACGCTCGTGATGGGCGCCGTCGCATACTGCTTTGCTCTTCAGCCGAACACGTACATGACAGCAGTCGCGCTCGCCAAGGCCGTCGCTACGCAGCAAGGGTTGGGTTGAAGTCGAGACATGTTCGAGTCATCAGAACGAAGACGCGGGCGACTGGACCTGACGGTGGCACGGGGCTATCCAAGGTGACGTCTAACAATTAATTAGGCGACAGAACCGCCGTGATGAAATGCGAAACATAGGCGTTAGCTTACCGCAGGCCGCGAACGGCCGCTTCGTGGCGGTCATTTCAGAACCGCCAGCGCCCGGTTTTGGCCGACTGCCGACCCATACATGGACATCGCCGGCGAACTCACCCGTCGACCCCGAACTGCCGGCGGCGAACGTCCGCTTTGCGACAGCCAGATCAGGTCACCGAAGCTGAGACCCGGTCGCTCGATTGTTAGGTGCCAAAAACTGCGCGCTCCCATGGCTCGATCAATCCTGGTATCGGCCTGAAAAGTGGATGGCACAACGGCATCCGGACTGTGCGCCACCGCCGGTGCAATACCGGACTTCGCACGGATAGCTTTCCCAGAAAATGCTTCCACTCATACGAGATCTGCCCCGTGGTGCTCGAAATCGGGTCCACCGAACGCAATGGGCCAATCTTACTTTTATCAAAGGCGTAGCCACGCGCTGTTGCCTCGGAATAGATAGCCGCAAGATACGCGTTAATCGCGTAACGAGGCAACGCAAGCATCCGAAAGCGCTGCAACTGCGGATGATGCCGATAGCCTCGTGTTTGCCCGCGCAGTACCGCGCGAGCCAATAGTGCTTCGCGCCACAGCGCAACCAAGCCCTGCGGATCAAGGTACTGCGGGTGGATTGTCCAGAGTCGCATATTACCGGTGGCGCCTAACTGCTAATTAGATGCCGAAAGTGGGGCATAACTCTGTGCACTGTGATCACTTCCTGGCCTCGTTTCTCCACATAGTAACGTAGGCCCTAAATGTCGGCTAACTGGATTGTCATCTCAAGGCGCCACCACCCGCTCTTGGCCGATACTCGCGGATCCCGCTAGCGCGTACACTTCTCCTTACTTACTCTAGTGATTCATCGTTGGTGCCGGAAGCCGGCGTGCGTCGCACCAAGTAATCGGTCAAGCCCACTGCAACGACGGCGGCGGTGATGAGCCCGTAGGTCCAGGCCGCGGATTCAAGATGACCTGCGCTTTCCACGGGGATGATGATGAGCTGGCGTAAAAGCGTGATGAGTGCGGCCTCAATGAACACCAGAACGGAGAAGTACCCGCTACGCATGTAACGCACCTCGGCCGAGATGAGCGATGACAGGACCCACAGGATGAAAAGGTTGCCCAGCGCCTGCAGAAAACCATGCGCCACTTGCCCCGAGCGGAATGTCTGAAGCACATCGGCGACGAACTGCCAGATGAGCAGAACACTGACGACGAGTAGCGCCAGCGCCATGAACACGTGCAAAAGCTTGTTTGCCGCATCCATCGTCGACTCGAACCAATGCAATCGCATAACCCCCTCCTAACTACCGGACCTGCATTGGTCCTGTGGTCTCGCAGCTTAGCTGTAATAGCCGCCACTACGAATTCAATTATGGCGGCAGACCTCGCGGGGGTCTGGTCCAACCAGGGCTTAATGTTCGGTAGGTCTGCCAGAACTCGCGAACAGCCGCTATGGGCCAGCAATTTTTACACTTAGACTGTCGCAAAGTGGCCGACAGCGCCAATTCGCGGTCCAATTTCCAGCAAAGGTCGGCATCGGGCAAGTCTCGACCCGTTTCCATCCCTGGCGAACGTCAGTATTAAGCAGTCAAAAATGCGAATCAGCCCAATATCTTGACTGGCGTAACCAGCAAACCGCTTTCGGTTTTGTCTATATAATCCCTGACCGGTATAAGTCTGGTTAGCAGGGATGATAGCCTCCGACGGTCCAGAACAAAATCACTTGCTGGCAGCGCTGCCACCTGCCGCGCGCAAGCGCATCTATCCGCACCTGAAGCTCGTCTCGATGCCGCTCGGCAAGGTCGTGTCCGAGCCGGGCCAGAAACCGCGCTACGCATACTTTCCAATTGACTGCATCATATCGTTTCTGTACTTGATGAAAAACGGCGCTTCGACGGAAGTCGCGGCGGTGGGTAACGAAGGTCTGGTCGGCTTCGCGCTCTTTGCGGGCGCAGAAAAAAGCCGGAGCAGGGTGGTCGTGCAGAGTGCTGGTAGCGCCTATCGGATGGTCGGGGAGCGGTTGACGGACGAGTTCCATCAACACGTTGAAATGCATGCCGTGTTTCTACGCTACATACAGCGGGTGCTTACGCAAATTGCCCAGACGGCGGCCTGCAATCGGCATCACACGCTGGATCAACAACTGTGCCGCTCGCTGTTGGTGTATCTGGACCGATTGCCCTCCAATCAACTAAAAATGACCCAGGAACATCTTTCCAACATGCTAGGAGTGCGTCGCGAGGGCGTTAACTCGGCCGCCGCTAAATTACAGAGCCTCGGTGCTATCCGCTACAGCCGTGGCCAAATCACGGTAATCGATCGATCCAAGTTGGAAGCTGAGTGTTGCGAGTGTTATACCGCGGTCATGCGGAGGCCGATCGGCTGGTAATTTAGGCGCGTTTGGAGCGGCAGCCCTGTCGCTCAGCACGAGGAATCCGGGACCGCCGGCATCCGTCAAATCTCGATCCGAAGCTGCCTGACACGACCGGCCGCGTTGCGGCGATGAAATCAAGACCCGCTTAGTTCGCGGGCTCGCCTTACTGAAATCTCGCGTGCGCGAGGGCTGTCCGCGGCCGGCTCAGAGTAAGCGGTAAGCCTGAGGCGTTCTTGACTAGACTGGAAACTCGCTGATGTCGGAACGCATGGGATTGGCGGCGAAGAACTGCTTCCAAAGACGCGGTGTGAGTTCGATGACGCGGCTTGCGGGATGCTCGCTGATCCGCTGCAGTACATCGACCAGGTAGGTGTAGGGATCGACGCCGTGCAGGCGGCAGGTGACGATCAGACTCTGGATGATGCCGACGTGTTTGGCACCGAGTTCGGTCCAGCAGAAGTTCCAGTTCTTGCGCCCCATGGGCACCACTCGCAAGGCGCGCTCCAAGTGGTTCGTGTCGATCGGAACATCGGGGTCGGTAAGATAAATCTCGAGCCCGACTCGTCGTTCGCGCACGTAGTTTAGAGCCTGGATGAAGGGGTTTGACGGAGTGAAGCCCTGACGCGCGAGTTGCCGATCGACCCACTCGAAGTACAGCTCCACGAGTGGTTTACTGTGCGTCAGCCGATGCAACTGCTTCGCTTCGCCGGTGAGCTTGCGATCGCGGATCTGATCCTCCACGGCATACAGAGCCTTGATCTGCTCCAGGGCTTCGGCGGCGCCGGTAGGCTCCGCGGTTAACGCATCGAAGAAGCCTCGGCGGGCATGGCTCCAGCACAATGCGTGCTGAATGCCGGTCTTCTCGGCATATTGCTTGTACGCGGCATAGCCATCGGTCACGAGTACTGCGTTGTGGATGGGCTTGATCGAGAGCGCCTGGCAGACGAAATCGGCGGAGCGCGAGGCGTGGAACGGAAAGCACACCTCATCGTGCTCACCGTAGATCGGCCAGAAGTAGCCGGTGTGCATCTTGCCGTGACCGGAGCGCCCGGCCTTGATCGGTGTCTCGTCCATGGCAAGGACCCGATTGCTGCGGATGGAGGCGAGCTGCGCCTCGTAGATCGGGCTGAGCAGGCTGATGAGCGACTGGGCGAGTTGGGTGAGCCATGCCCGGCTGACCTTGATGCCGCAGGCCTCCAGGCGCTGATGCTGGCGGTACAGCGGCAGGTGCCAGGCGAACTTATCCATCAATAGCCCGGCACCGAAGCTCACATCCGCGCGGCTGCCTTCAAGGACACCCTGCGGGGCAGGCAGGCACAAGATCTGACTCGTGGCTTTGAGCTTGACCACCGGGCGATGGTAGGCAATCACATGATAGGCGCCGGGACGCTGGGCGATGCGGTAGGTCACCTTCTCGCCGATGATCTCGTACTGATCGGCCGGCACGCCTTGTAAATCCGCATGCAGCAAGGTGAGGGTCTGCACCGGCACCTTCGACTCGTCGAAGAACTTCAACTCCTCGCCACGTTCGGCGCTATCGGGTCGTGCTGCGCGTCGCGTATGGGCCGCAATCACTTTGGGTTCATCGATGACGGTGGTCGGCGGCGCGACTGTCTCACCCAACTGCAACTGCTTCGGGTCCGTTTCGGGGGCGAAGCGTTCGCTCTTCTGGCCGAAGATCTGGCGCCGAAACCACTCGATCTGGTGTTCGAGGGCGGCGATCTTCTCGTCCTGCACAGCAATGGTCTGCGCCTGCGTGCGCGCCAGGGCGGCGAGCTGCGCGGCGCTCATCGAGGGATCTTCGGTGAGAGTCAATGAGCCGGAGGATGCCGCGCTTTGCATGTCACTTATCGTAGCACGATGAATGACATAAAGTGCTTTATTTATAGGCTTTTAGCGATAACTCCGGGCAGCGAGAAGCGCTTGCGAACGCGCTTGCCTTCTAATCCCTCGAGCAGCAACTTCAACCCCGTCCAGTCCATCTCGCGGGTGTGCACCGCGCGCCAGTCGCCGATGAATCGGCCCGTCTCGAGCCGCTTGCCCCAGATACAAAAACCGCTGCGATCGAAATACAGGCACTTGATCTGCGAGCCGCGGCGGTTTACGAACACATACAGCGCGCCATCGAGCGGATCTCGGCCCATGGCGTGACGCGCGAGCGCTTGTAATCCGTCGTAGGATTTACGCATATCAGTCGGCTGCCCATACAGGTGCACCCGGATCTGCGCCTCGGCGAAGAACATCAGCCGCGCGCAATGCTCAAGACCACGCCGGCACCGAGTTCAAGGCGCACTTCGAATCGTGAACCGCCGGAGCGCAGATCACCCAGGTCGATGAATCCGTCCGGCTTGCTCGTGGGTCGTACCGCCTTGACGGGGAGCGCATCACTTAAATCTGCTCCCAGCCGCAGCTGCCAACGACGAAGACTGCGGGTGCTGATCCGCTCGTGCGCGCAAAACGCCTGCGCAGTCAATCCGCTCTCCTCGAATCGCCCGAGAATCTTGCGCCAGCCTCCCGCCCGATACCTCCGCTGCCTGACTTTCTCCATCGTTCGCTCCAGTTGTTAAAAAAACTGGAGACCATCTTCCAGATTACTGTGTCGGTGAGAAGGACGCCGCGTGGTTACCGCTTACGGCTCAGAACCACGTGCTAACGACCTGAGCTTGCTGAGACGCCGAGGCTTCGGAGCCTTATTCGACGGTGAGTTTCACGTCGACGTTGTTGCGGGTGGCGTTGGAATAGGGGCACACCTGATGGGCCTTGGCGATCAGCGCCTCGGCCTCACCCCGCGGAACGCCCGGCACGGCGATCGACAGTGCGATGGTCAGGCCGAAGCCCCCTTCCTCCCTCGGTCCTATGCCGACTGTGGCGGTCACCGTCGCGTCGCTTGGCACCCTCTGGCATCGGGCGGTCAAATCATGCGAACTATCGCTTCAGCGGATTACAACGATATGCACTCTTGGTCTCACACAAGTCATCATTTCGGTAATGTATGCATCTAGACGGTTTAATCGGGGGATCGAATTATGGGAAGCTCGAAGACGATTGCAGCTTTGCTCGGTCCCACTCTCATTGCGAGCGCTGCGTCCATATTTCTAAACCTCGAGGCTTGGCCGGCCATGGTTGAGCAGGCGTTCCGGAATCCGGCGCTCATCTTCGCATCGGGTTATCCATTATTGGTCGCAGGCCTTGCCATTGTGCATTTTCACAATCGGTGGACGGGCGGCTGGCCGGTGGTGGTGACTGTTCTAGGTTGGCTCGCGGTTCTCGGTGGCCTCTCAAGGATACTTTTCCCGACGCGGCTTGCTGAAATTGCAATTAGAGCCGTCCAAACCGCCAACGTCATGCCCATAGCGGCGCTTATAATCCTAATAGTTGGCGTATTCCTCTCGTTCAAGGCCTACACCAGCAAATAACGAACTGCTGTTGACCACCTAGAGCCGGTCGTCGGTGCGCCTGCCGCCAATAGGCGGGTCTCGGACCCTGACCAGCCTGCCGTGAGCGTCGGTTTTAATGCGCGCTAACTAGAGCGCGCTCGCGCTCACTCACCCAGCTCAACGCCACCAATTGCGCGAAATCCGGAATCGATACATCGGGGCGGTTACTCTTTGAGGATTCGAGGTGCCTCGGAAGAAAACATTAAAGTTTTTTGAGAACTTCCGATGCAATCGCCCTCTCGACAGTCTTTTCTTTCTCATCCCACTTCGCCTTGTCGGCGGGGGTATCGGACTTACGCGCCACACCCTGCGGAATAGGCCGGCTCTGCACGCGAAAATATGCGCTGCCCTTTTTGACCGAGAGCGTAAACCCGATTCCCGGCGTGTACGCCCAATAAGCCTCGTCGCCTAGGCTGTTTTCCGAACCTTTCGCGAAAGGCCCCGTCTTCGGTAACTCGTACTGCCGCGAGGTCAAAAAATTGACTTGGACGTTCTGAGCCGTCATATCGGACTTATCATGTTCTTTCCATATACAAAACTGCGGATTTCCCGGCAGGCTGTAACTACCTTCGTCAACTTGGACACCCAGTACGCTTGACACCTGCGCAGCGCTCAGTAGCTTGCAGGCATCCCCACTCGCCTCCGGGATCGCCGCCATTGCCGCAGCGCACAAGCCCGCAGTAGCCCCAATGCCGATTAAACCCACTTTCAACCAACTTGCCATAAGGCTCTGCATCGCCATTCTCCCAGCCTATCCAAACCGTAGAATACTGCTCGGACATGCTGGCCGCCATTGACCGCCATTGGCCGCCGCCTGCCTCAAGTCACAGTTGCTCTTCCTGCCCCCGAGAGAAGGGAGACCTCGCTTCGCCGCGATCGCGCGGTACCCATTTGGATTCGCCAGATATCGTTGGTGATATTCCTCGGCTTGATGGAATGGGCCCCAGTGACTAATTCGAATGGCAGCTTCAGGGAAACCATTTCGATCTATCGAACTTCCGGGTTTGGGCCGGGTGGAGCCGGTGGTGCCAGCACCGATCGCCAATGAGTACTCTCGACCCGTTGAGCCGATCACGACCGGCAGCTTCCGGGGTGGCCAGTTGACCCTTCATGTCGTTCGATCTTCTACGTCGCTATCGGCTCAGACCTGGGCGACTGGGCGCTGCCCCTCGGGCACCCACCAGCCGTGAATCTGGGCGACGGCACGCATCGGTAGGCGAGCAATCGCAACTGGTCCGTCCGCTAAGTGCTCGGCATCGAGAATGACCAGATCAGCGCGGCCACCCTCCTGTTGACGCGTCGCAACCCCCATCAGGTACCCAGCACCCTCGGCGGCAGTGGCGCTTCGCGGTGCGAAGCAGCACTCGGCGAGCGAGGTCTCAAGACCCGCGTTGTACAGCGTCGCGCTTCGATTCTGGTGGTCAAAGCGCGCGTAGCAAGCGCCCGCCGCGCGCGGATCTGGCACCGACGGGTCGGGACACGGCAGGAAGCCAACGCGGTAGGGCAGCGTATGGTAGCGATCGTCCTGGCGAGGCAGGCCACCGACATGAGGATACATCTGCTCAATGCCAAAGGCCGCCGGCTCACGCCCGGCTAGATCGACAGTAAGGCGCGTAACGTGGCTTAAACCGGCAATCGGATCCCAGCGCGAACCATCGCGCATTGGCACAAACGGAAAGGGATTGGACATCGACATTTCGACGTCGACAATGAGTTTCTCGCGATCGTCAAACGCGCCCATGACATGGGTGGCACTTCTCGTCGGTCCCCGAATCCAATGTATGTCCCGGCCATCGCCGCCGCGGCGCAGGAAGCCAAAGTAAGTGGGCCGAGTGCTGTCCCAGGACCAGTGGATGTCCCCGCGCTGCATCTGCGCTTCATCAAACGCGAGCGGAATAACATAGAGCACGATGTGTTTTTGGGTGACGGCAAAGTCGTGCAGCATGCCGACATAGGGCACCTTAACCTTCGCATTCCAGATCACTTCGCTTTGCGGGGTGATCTCGAACATCGATACGACGTCGCTGCCAAATCCCTCGGCTTCATAGCCAAATGCCACTAAGTTACCGGTCACAGGGTCGCGCTTGGGATGGGCCGTGAATGTCTTGCTCGGCAGTTTCCCATCGAAGGTGTAGTTCGGCACCAGCGTGTCGAGTGTCAACAGATCGAGTGCGCACGGAGGACTGTCTTCCTTGAGCGCGAGCAGCAACTTGCCGTGGTTGATGATGTGTGTGTTGGCGGTGCTGCGGCTTAAGCCCCTGACGCTCGGGTCATCCTGGGAGGGATTGCGGTATATAGGAAAGAGAGAGCGGCGGGCCCGATCCTGGGCGAGGTAGCGCTCATTGCGCACGTAGCGGCTGCGGTAATCGACGCGCCCGTTGCGAATCCTGAACATGCTCACGTGGCCTTCGCCGTCAAACGGAATGTTGCGCGGATGCAGCGGATACTGAGGATCCGGGCCGACGCGGTAAAACGCACCATTCAGATCGGCCGGTACCTTGCCCTCGACCTGGCAATCATGCACATCGGCCTCGAAGCCAGTCGGCTTGAATATCTCCATTGGCGCCATCGGTGGTCGCATCACCCGTCCTTCGCCAGTTTCGCGTTCACTATATGCGCAGCTTCGGAAACCTACAATAAATCGCCTTGGGACCCTATTTCGGATTAAAGGTGACTTTGCAAACCCTCTGGAATCCGTGATCGTATGTCGCGACGCTCAAAAAACCGCTTCCCGTAAAGATCGTTCCCCAATTGTCGTCGGCGACATAGTTCTCAATGTACGGTGTACCGTCAAAGATCGAGATAGTCGCATTATTGCCCCACCGTTGCAGTCGCTTCTGCTCGCGAGAATCAATGTGCGTCATCGAACTGTTCAGCACAAACAAGCGGGAAATCTTAACGTCAGTCTTTGGACTGGGCCCACAGCCAGCTCTCGGACGCTCAACACATTCACAGGGTGAGCCGTCCCAAACAGCGGGAGCCGGGCGACATATAGCTCGACGTTCAAATGCTCAGCTTTTGACTCCAGGGCCTTGGACATCGGCAATGCGTCCTGCTCCGACATCACTGTTCCTTGGGCACCGTCCACATTAGTCGCAAGGTTAATCTCAGCTTCGCGGTATAGATCGAAGTGTTCTTTTAAATCCAACCGTCGCCATGGAACCTCACTGAAACCAGCAATCTTCGGGTCGTACTGGCGCTCGCAAACCATGGGTTCTGCATCGTGGCGCGGCTCGAAATTTTGCCGATACGCTTCACAGACGGCGAGGCCATCGCCCCGGAGAGTTCGTACTCCCCCGCAAATGCCCGATCGCACGCTGCGCCCTGCGCCCATATGAACGTTACTACGGCCAGTGCGCGCAACGCCCACTAGATCATCGGAAAACCGGCCCATCGTGCGCCAATCGAAGGCTGACTGTTCATAGCTGCTTGGTCCTCAGCCCGCCGTACTCACCCTTTCGACCCGCTGCCGTCCTTGGTGACCGTCTGTTATCGGGACGCCAAATCGATCGGGCGGTCCTTCGGAACCTCCGTGCCGCCTACGCGCGCGAGGGTCGTGGAAGTCCACGATGTGCACGATCTCGTTGTTGACGCTGCCCGCTGGTAACCTGGCCGGCCAGCGGATGGTGAACGGCGGGCGCAGGGGCGGGTCCATTTTGGTGCCCCGCCCGGCCCGCTCTCTCGCGCCAGTATCAGACGTTCAGCTTGGTCTACTTCGGCGGCACATATACGGATCAGGAGTACCCGGCTTGATCGGCGGACCGCTCGGCGCGCATATCAAGCTTTGTCGTACAATATCAGCGAACGAAACATGTGAGGGACCCGAGGGCCACGGCGCGCCCGTATCGGACGATGGCCGCACATCGACATCGAATCATCAGCACGCGGGTACTTCACTCATGCAAAATAATGAGGTGAAACATGAATAGCGAGACATGGCATATCGCAGTTAAGGCCGCGGGACTTGGACTGTTGTTGTCGGCGACGACACTGGCGGCTGATACCCAGACAGTGATGAGTTCGAAGGAAGTAAAGTGGGGGCCGGCTGCACCCGCACTCCCGAAGGGTGCAATGATGACGGTGATGGCGGGTGATCCTGGCGGCACGGGGCTGGTTGCCGTGCGACTAAAAATGCCGGCGGGTTACAAAATTCCTGCGCATTGGCATCCCACTGATGAACAAGTCACTGTGCTATCGGGCACATTTTCAATTGGCATGGGTGACAAGCTTGACGAGACACAAGGTCATGACTTCAAGGCGGGCGGTTTTGCCGTCGCGCCTGCACACATGAATCACTTCGCCTGGACGAAAACAGGGGCCACAGTTCAAGTGAACTTGATTGGCCCATTTGAGATTACCTACGTCAATTCGGCGGACGATCCACGCGGTGCGAAGGCAAAGTAGTCAAACGTCCAATAGCGCGGCCTCCCATTATCTCCGGCGATATTGCCTGGCCGCGCTTTATCTACGTAACGGCCAATTACACCGCGGTGTTTTCACTAGCTGAACGGTCGGCTTTCTGCGAAGGCCTGGGGCCTGCGCTCCCTACAACATCACAACCAGTCTACGACCATCGCGAAAATGATTCCGATATTCGCCGATGC
>JBKQOZ010000034.1:0-46842 GCA_052326345.1 Steroidobacteraceae bacterium
CTGGCTCGAGCCGGCCATGCTGCGCGGCTTGATCGTCCTGTCCGGCGGACAGGAGGGCGATATCGGACAGGCGCTGGTGCGCGGCAATGACGAGGAGGCCGCGCGCTGCCTCGCGCGCTGGCAGGCATTGTGCGGCGATCGTTTCTACCTCGAGGTGCAGCGCACCGCGCGCAGCGGCGAGCAGGCATACAGCGAGGCGGCGCTCGATCTCGCGCGCGCACGCGGGGTGGGGGCCGTCGCGACCAACGACGTGCGCTTCCTGAGGCGGGCGGAGTTCGAGGCCCACGAGGCCCGGGTGTGCATACACGATGGCGCTTTGCTGGCCGATCCAAGCCGTCCGCGGCGCTACTCCGAGGAGCAATACCTGAAGACGCCGGCCGAGATGGCCGAGCTGTTTGCCGACGCGCCGGAGCTGCTGGCCAACACCGTCGAAATCGCCAAACGATGTTCGCTCGAAATCAATCTGGGCTCCTCCATGCTGCCGGCCTACCCCGTGCCGCCGGGCTGCACCACCGAAGAGTATCTGCGCGAGCAGGCGCGGCGCGGACTCGCCGAAAGGCTCGAGCAGACGCTTGAGCTGCGAGGGGTGCAGCGCGACCGGCAGGCTTATCAGGCGCGCCTCGATCTGGAGCTCGGCGTCATCTGCAGCATGGGATTCGCCGGATATTTTCTGATCGTCGCCGACTTCATCCGCTGGGCCCGGGACAACGGCGTTCCGGTCGGGCCGGGACGCGGGTCCGGAGCCGGCTCGCTGGTGGCGTTCGTGCTCGGCATCACCGACTTAGACCCGATCGAGCACGATCTGCTGTTCGAGAGATTCTTGAATCCGGAACGCGTGTCGATGCCGGATTTCGACATCGACTTCTGCATGGAGGGCCGCGACCGGGTCATCGAGTACGTCGCCAACAAATACGGGCGCGAGCGCGTATCGCAGATCATCACCTACGGGACTCTCGCGGCCAAGGCCGTGGTCCGCGATGTCGGGCGGGTGCTCGGCCACAATTACGGCTACGTCGACAAGATCGCCAAGCTGATTCCCTTCGAGATCGGCATCACGCTCGACAAGGCGCTCGAACAGGAAGAGGAGCTGAAGCGCCTGTACGATGCGGATCCGGAGGTGCGCGAGCTCATCGATCTTGCGCGCATCCTCGAGGGCCTGGCGCGCAACGCCGGCACGCATGCCGGCGGCGTGGTCATCGCGCCCTCGGTGCTCACGGATTTCACGCCGCTGTACTGCGAGCCGGGCGGCAGCACGCCGGTCACTCAGTTCGACAAGGACGACGTCGAGGCCGCCGGCCTGGTCAAGTTCGATTTTCTGGGGCTGCGTACGCTCACGGTCATCGATTGGGCGGTGCGCGACATCAATGCGCTGCGTGCGGACGCGAAGCAGCCGCCGCTGGTGATGAGCGCCCTGCCGATGGACGATGTCGCCACGTATCAGCTGCTGAAGAGCTGCAAGACCACCGCGGTGTTCCAGCTCGAGTCGCGCGGCATGAAGGATCTCATCCGCCGGCTGCAGCCGGACCGCTTCGGCGATATCGTGGCCTTGGTGGCATTGTTCCGGCCCGGACCTTTGCAGTCCGGCATGGTGGAGGATTTCATCGCGCGCAAGCACGACACCACCGGCGCGACCATCGATTATCTGCATCCGGATTTGAAGCCGGTGCTGGAGGCGACCTACGGCGTGATCCTGTATCAGGAGCAGGTCATGCAGATCGCGCAGATACTGGCCGGCTACACGCTCGGCGGAGCGGACCTGCTGCGTCGAGCCATGGGAAAGAAAAAGCCCGAGGAGATGGCGAAACAGCGCTCGGTGTTCGTGAGCGGCGCGGTAGCGCGCGGGGTGCGCGAGGCGCAGGCGACGCATATCTTCGACTTGATGGAGAAATTCGCCGGCTACGGCTTCAACAAATCGCACTCGGCCGCATACGCGCTGCTGTCCTATCAAACCGCCTGGCTCAAGGCGCATTACCCGGCGGCGTTCATGGCGGCGGTGCTCTCCGCCGACATGGACAAGACCGACAAGATCGTGACGCTGATCGATGAATGCGCGAGCATGGGCCTGACCGTTCATCCGCCGGATGTGAACGAATCAGTGTACGCCTTCCGCATCGCCGGCCCCGCCAGCATTCGCTTCGGCCTGGGCGCCATCAAGGGTGTGGGCGAGTCCGCGGTGCAGGCCATCATCGAGGAGCGCGACGCCCGCGGGCCGTTCCAAAATCTGCCCGATCTGTGCCGCCGCATCGATTTGCAGCGGGTCAACCGGCGCGTGTTCGAGGCGCTGATCCGCTCCGGAAGCCTGGACCGGATCGGCCCGAATCGCGCCACGCTCACCGCGGAGCTCGAGCGCGCCATGCACTTGGGCGAACAGAACTCGCGCGCGATGAGCGTCGGACAGGTGGATCTGTTCGGCTTGAGTGCGGCCGAGAATCGCGTGGTTGCCGATTGGAGCGAGGCACAGCGCCTGGCCGGCGAGCGAGAGACGCTCGGGCTGTTCTTGAGCGGCCACCCGATCACTCCGTACGAGCCCGACCTCAAGTTCCTGGTGACCGCGCGCCTCGTGGACGTGTGCGGGCCGAAGCCGACGGCGCCGGCGGGCGAGCGCGCCTGGACTCAAGGCAAGCCGGCAACCGTCGCCGGCCTGGTGCTCGAGATCCGGCGCCGGCCGAATCGCGTCACGCTGATCCTGGATGACCGCAGCGCCCGGCTCGAAGTGAGCTTGTACGAGGAGGTCTTCCAGCAGTTTCGCGACATCATCGTGAAGGACGCCATCCTCATCGTCGAGGGGACCCTGCGCTTCGATGATTTCATCGAGGCGTGGCGTCTGCAGGCGAAAAGCCTCATGGACATCGACCGGGCGCGCGAGCGCTTCGCGCGGCGGCTGTGGCTGCGCTGGCCCGGGCAATTCGACGGTCCGCAGGGGATGAGCCGCTTCGAGGAGCTGTTGAAGCCGCACCTGAAAGGTCCGTGCGGCCTCAGCATATTCGTCAGCCGGGCGCAATACGCAGGAAAGCTCAATTTGCCGGACAGCTGGTCGGTGCGTGCGTCGCGCGAACTTCTGGATAAACTAACGGCCTTGGTCGGCCGCGACGGGTGGTATTTGGTGTATGGTCCGCGAAACGACATTCGGGGCGAGGAAACATCTTCATGGCGATGAACTTTCTGGAATTTGAGCAGCCGATCGCGGAGCTGGAGGCGAAGATCGAGGAACTCAAATTCTTGGGCTCTGACGCCAGTGTCAACATTTCCGAGGAGGTCAAGCGGCTGCAGTCGAAGAGTCGGGCGCTGACCACCAGCATCTTTGCCAATCTGTCGCCGTGGCAGATCACACAGCTGGCTCGTCACCCGCAACGGCCCTACACCCTCGACTATGTGTCGATGATCTTCACCGACTGGCAGGAATTGCATGGCGATCGCATGTACAGCGACGATCTGGCCATCGTCGGCGGCCTGGCGCGGCTCGAGGGCTCGCCGGTGATGCTGATCGGTCACCAGAAGGGCCGCGATACCAAGGAACGCGTGCGGCGCAACTACGGCATGCCGAAGCCCGAAGGCTACCGCAAGGCGCTGCGCCTGATGCGCATGGCCGAGCGCTTTCGCATTCCGGTCATCACCTTGATCGATACGCCCGGAGCATACCCGGGCATCGGCTCCGAGGAGCGCGGACAAAGCGAGGCCATTGCGCGCAATTTGTTCGAGATGTCCCACCTGGCGGCGCCGGTGCTCTCCGTGGTCATCGGCGAAGGGGGCTCGGGGGGCGCGCTCGCCATCGGCGTGTGCGACCGGCTGATCATGCTGCAGTTCAGCACCTACTCGGTGATCTCTCCGGAGAGCTGCGCGTCGATCCTGTGGAAGAGCACCGATAAGAAGGAGATCTCCGCCGATGCCATGGGCGGGACGGCGGAGCGGCTGAAGAAGCTGGGTCTGGTCGACGAAGTCCTGAAAGAGCCGCATGGCGCCGCGCATCGCGATCCGCATGCGATGGCAGATGCCCTCAAACAGTGCTTGATCAAGCATTTGGCGGAACTTTGTAACCAACCCGTGACGACGCTTTTGGATGCGCGGCAGGCCCGCCTCCGCGGCTTCGGCGTGTTCCGCGACGCAGACTCCTAGCCGGATGAGTTTTGGCGCGGCCATGCTGGGTGCCGTGCTGGAGCAGCACGTACCGGTGGGCACGACCGGACTGCTGGTGGCGGTGAGCGGCGGCGCCGACTCGGCCTGTTTGCTGACCGCAATCGCACAGCTGGGCGTACCGTGCACCGCGCGCGGCTTCGACGTTCGAGCGGTGCACATCGATCATCGCCTGCAGAGCGCGTCCGCCCTCCTTTGCGCGGCCAGCGTCGAGCTGTGCCGGCGGCTGCAAATTCCGCTCACCGTCGCTGCGATAAATGTCAAGACCGCCGCCGGCGACTCGATCGAGGCGGCGGCGCGCGAGGCGCGCTATCGGCGCCTCGGCCTCGAGCTCGAGCCGGGCGAGTGCTTGCTGACCGCGCATCATGCGCAGGATCAGGCCGAGACGCTGCTGCTGCAGCTGCTGCGCGGCGCGGGTCTTAAGGGCCTGTCGGCGATGCCGATGTGCCGGCCTTTTGCGCGCGGCTGGCATCTGCGTCCGCTGCTCGATGTCGCGCAGCGGGATCTGCGCAAATTCCGAGAAAGACATGCGATCGCGGCGGTCGATGACCCGATGAACGACGACCCGCGTTTCGACCGCTCGTATCTGCGCCGGCAGGTGTGGCCGCTGATCGAGCGGCGCTGGCCGGGCGCGGCCACCGCGCTCACGCGCACGTCGCACCACATCGCCGAGGCGCAGGAGCTGCTCGACCGCTCCGCCGCGGCGACGGTGCAGCGGCTGCGCGACGGCGACGCACTGTCCGTGAGCGGCTTGCGCGCGCTGCCGCAGGCCGAGCAGATCAACGCGCTGCGCCACTGGCTCACCGCCGCGCAGGTCACGCCGCCGCCCGCGGCGCGTCTCACGGAAGGCCTGCGGCAGGTGTTTGCAGCCGCTGCCGACCACTTGCCGGCGATCGTGTGGGGGACGTATGCGCTGCGCCGCTATCGCGAGCGCCTGTTCATCACGCCGGCCGAGGCGCCCGCGCTGGGGGCGAGGCGGGACTGGCGCGCCGTGCCGGGAGCACGCTTGGATCTGGGTCCCGGCTTCGGTTCGCTGCGCTGGGCCGCGCAGCCGGGCGGCCTGGACCCGAGCCGTTTGCCCGATACGTTGAGCGTGCGGCAGCGGCGAGGAGGCGAGGTGATCAAACCCGCGCGTCGCGCGAAAACCCAAAGCGTGCAGCACCTGTGCCAATCCTTCGGTGTGCTGCCCTGGATGCGTGATGCGTTGCCCATGGTGTATGCGGGCGATGAGCTGATTGCGGTGGCGGATCTGTGGCAGGACGCGCGCTGGTGCGTCGCACCGGGCGGGACCGGGTACGGGTGTGTCTGGGACGACGCGCCGGCGGTCACCTAAGTTGATTGTGGCAGTCAGCCCGATCTGGTAACCTGAACTCCCGTCGATTCCAATAATTCCCTTGAGGCTCCGTGCGCAGTATGCGCGCTCTTTTTGGCGCGGCGTGCACGCATTAACCGGCGGTGACCCATCATGACTCGATTTATTTTCATCACCGGCGGCGTGGTTTCCTCGCTCGGCAAGGGAATCGCCTCCGCATCCTTGGGCGCCATCCTCGAGGCGCGCGGCCTGAAAATCAGCATGGTGAAGCTCGACCCGTACATCAATGTGGATCCGGGCACCATGAGCCCGTTCCAGCACGGCGAGGTGTTCGTCACCGCCGACGGCACCGAGGCGGATCTCGATCTCGGGCACTACGAGCGCTTCGTGCGCACGACCACGGGGCGCAACAGCAATTTCACCACCGGGCGGATCTACGAGAGAGTCATCGCCAAGGAGCGGCGCGGCGACTACCTCGGCGCGACGGTGCAGGTGATTCCGCACATCACCGACGAGATCAAGTACCGCATTCGCATGGGTGCCGGCAATGCGGATGTGTGCATGGTCGAGATCGGCGGCACCGTGGGCGACATCGAATCGCTGCCGTTTCTCGAGGCCATTCGCCAGATGGGCGTCGAACTCGGGCGCAACCACGTCTTGTACATGCATTTAACCCTGGTGCCGATCGTCGGCGGCTCCGGCGAGATCAAGACGAAGCCGACGCAGCACTCGGTGAAGGAGCTGCGCGGCATCGGTATTCAGCCGGATATTCTGCTGTGCCGCTGCCTGCACTCTCTGCCCGACGAGCAACGCCGCAAGATCGCGCTGTTCACCAATGTCGAGGAGCGCGCCGTGATATCCGCGGTCGACTCCGACGATATCTACAAGATACCGATGCTGCTGCACGAGCAGGATCTGGACGACATCGTCATCGACAAGCTGCGTCTGGAGGCGCCGGCGACGGATCTGTCGGAGTGGCGCGCGGTGGTCGCGGCCAAGCAGAATCCCGAGGCCGTCGTCGACATCGGCATGGTCGGCAAGTACGTGCAGATCCGCGACTCCTACATTTCGCTCAACGAGTCGCTCATGCACGGCGGCATCAAGACGCGCACGCGCGTCAACATCCATTACTTCGAGTCACAGGACATCGAGCGCTCCGGCCCTACGCTGCTGCAGAACATGGATGCCGTGCTGGTGCCCGGCGGGTTCGGCGACCGCGGCATCGAGGGCAAGATCCAGGCGATCCGCTTTGCGCGCGAGAATCGCATCCCGTATCTCGGCATTTGCTTGGGGATGCAGCTGGCGATCATCGAATACTCGCGCAGCGTGCTCGGCCTGAAGAGCGCCAACAGCACCGAATTCGACCGCGCCACGAATCATCCGGTGATCGCCCTGATCACGGAGTGGCAGGATCTGGCGCGCGGTCAGCAGGTGCGCGACGAGAAGTCCGATTTGGGCGGCAGCATGCGCCTGGGCGCACAGGAGGCGCGCTTGCTGCCGGGCTCGCTGGTGCACGCGCTGTACGGCAAGGATTCGATCTACGAGAGGCACCGCCACCGCTACGAGTTCAACAACCACTACCTCGACGAACTGTCGGCGGCCGGCTTGACGTTTTCCGGATTCTCGGCCGACGGCCTGGTCGAGTTCATCGAACTCAAGAACCACCCGTGGTTCGTGGCCAGCCAGTTCCATCCGGAATTCACCTCGACGCCGCGCGACGGGCATCCGCTGTTCACCGGATTCATTCGCGCCGCGCGCGAATACCGCGCGGCGCTGCAGCCCGGCCGCGCGACTGCATGAGACTGGCTTCCTTCGAGGTCGGGCCCGATTGCCCGCTTTTTTTGATCGCCGGACCGTGCGTCATTGAGAGCGAGGCGCTGGTCCTCGAGGTCGCCGGCCGCCTGCGCGAAATGACCTCGACGCTCGGCATTCCGTTCGTATTCAAGGCGTCCTTCGACAAGGCCAATCGTTCCTCGCGCGCGAGTTTTCGCGGGCCCGGCATCGAGGCGGGGCTCAAGGTGCTTGCGCAGGTGCGCAAGCAAATCGGCGTGCCTGTGCTCACCGACGTGCACGAGGACACTCCGCTCGCCGAGGTGGCCGAGGTCGTCGATGTGCTGCAGACTCCGGCTTTTCTGTGCCGCCAGACCAATTTCATCATCGGTGTTTCGGCGCAGCAGAAGCCCGTGAACATCAAGAAAGGCCAGTTCCTGAGTCCGTGGGAAATGCAGAACGTGGTCGACAAGGCCCGATCCACCGGCAACGCGCGGATCATGGTGTGCGAGCGCGGCTTCTCGTTCGGCTACAATAATCTGGTCTCCGACATGCGCTCGCTGGCCGTGATGCGCTCGACCGGCTGTCCCGTGGTGTTCGACGCCACGCATTCGGTGCAGCTGCCCGGCGGCAGGGGCGACGCCTCCGGCGGACAGCGCGAGTTCGTGCCGGTGCTCGCGCGAGCGGCCGTGGCCGCGGGCATCGCCGGGGTGTTCATGGAGACGCATCCGGATCCGGCCAAAGCCCTGTCGGACGGGCCCAATGCATGGCCGTTGGATCGCATGCCATCGCTGCTCCGCACCCTCAAGGAGTTGGATCTGGCCGTGAAAAGGCAACCGTTCGAGGAATCCCTGCTATGAGCCGAATCAGCGATGTTCGAGGCCGCCAAATCATCGATTCACGAGGTAATCCCACCGTCGAGGCGGATGTGCTGCTCGAATCCGGCGTGCTCGGCCGCGCGGCGGTGCCCTCCGGCGCATCCACCGGCTCGCGCGAAGCCGTTGAGCTGCGCGACGGCGACCCCAAGCGGTTCGGGGGCAAGGGAGTCCTGAAGGCCGTCGCCCACATCAACGGCGCGCTGCGCGGCGTGGCGGTCGGTCTGGATGCCGGGGACCAGCGCGCGCTCGACGCCAAGCTGGCGGCAGCGGACGGCACGGACAACAAATCCAAGCTCGGCGCGAACGCGATTCTCGCCGTATCGCTCGCCGCCGCGCACGCCGCGGCGCGCGATCGCAAGCTGCCGCTGTACCGGCACCTGGGAGGGCCCGGCGAGCTCGTCCTGCCGGTTCCGCAGATGAACATCATCAACGGCGGCGCGCACGCGGACAACAGCGTCGACATACAGGAATTCATGATTCTGCCTTTAGGTGCGCCGTCCCTGTCGGAGGCGTTGCGCTACGGCTCGGAGGTGTTCCATGCGCTCAAGAAGGTGCTGCACTCCAAGGGGCTGAACACGGCGGTCGGCGACGAAGGCGGCTTCGCCCCGGATTTACCCTCGAACGAGGCGGCGCTGGCCAGCATTCTGGAGGCCATCGACAAGGCGGGGTATCGCGCCGGCAAGGACATTTACCTCGGGTTGGACGTGGCCAGCAACGAGCTGTACCGGGATGGGATCTACGAGCTCGCTTCCGAGGGGCGCAAGTTCAGTGCGAGCGAGTTCGCCGATTACCTGGCCGGTCTGGTCGCGAAGTATCCCATCGTCACGGTCGAGGATGGCATGAGCGAGGACGACTGGGACGGATGGTCGGTGCTCACCGAAAAGCTGGGGCGCAAGGTGCAGCTCGTGGGCGACGATGTCTTCGTCACCAACACCCGGATATTTGCCGAGGGAATCGCCAAGAACATCGCCAATGCGATCCTCATCAAGCCGAACCAGATCGGCACCCTGACCGAGACACTGGCGGCGATCGACATGGCGGCGAAGGCGAGGTATGCAGCGATCGTCTCGCATCGCTCGGGCGAGACCGAGGACGCCACGATCGCCGACATCGCGGTCGCGAGCAGCGCGACCCAGATCAAGTCGGGGTCGATGTCGCGTTCGGATCGCGTCGCCAAGTACAACCAGCTGCTGCGCATCGAAGGCGAGCTCGGCGCCAAGGCGCGATTTGCCGGCATGAACGCGCTAGCGGTTCCAGTTTCTTAGGAGTTCGTGCTAAGCTCATGTCGTAATGAGGATTTTCGTTATCATCCTGGGCTTGAGCGTGGCGCTGCTGCAATACCGCTTGTGGCTTTCCGATCAAGGCATGCGCGAGGTTTGGCGGCTGACGGCGGCGGTGGATGTGCAGCGCGCCGCGAACCGCGAGCAGCTCGGACGCAACCGACAATTGCTTGCCGAGGTGACGGATTTGAAGGTGGGTTTGAGCGCACTCGAAGAGCGCGCGCGCAGCGATCTCGGCATGGTGGGTGAGCGCGAGACGTTCTATCAAATCGTGACCCCGACAGCCACGGCAGCCACGGCAACCACGACAGCCACGACAGCCACGACAGCCACGGCAACCACGGCAACCCCGGCAACCCCGGCAACCCCGGCGCTCGCCGCGCCTGCCAGCGCCATCACCGCTCGCGCGCAGTGACGCCCTCGGCTGCAGCGCGCCGCGTGTGGGCGGTCGTGCCGGCCGCGGGTCGCGGGGAGCGCTTCGACAGCACGCTTCCCAAGCAATACGCTGCGCTCGCGGGCGCCACCGTTCTCGAATGGGCGCTGCGCTCGCTGTTGAGAGAGCCGCGCATCGAGGGCATCGTGCTGGTGCTACGCAGCGGCGATGCCCGCGGCGCCGAGCTTGCGGCCGCATTGGGCGATGCCCGGCTGATCACCGCGAGCGGCGGCGCGAGCCGCCAGGAATCGGTGCTGAACGGCCTCAAGCGTCTCGCGCAGCTCGCGGCGCCGGATGACTGGGTGCTGGTGCACGACGCCGCGCGTCCGTGCCTGCCGCCGGGCGACGTGCGGACCTTGATCGATGCACTCGCGGGGGGGAGCTGCGGGGCAGTGCTCGCGGCGCCGATCTTCGACACCGTCAAGCGCGAGCGCGACGGTTCGGTGAGCGAAACGGTGGACCGCCAGGGGCTGTGGCGCGCCTTGACGCCTCAGGTCTTCGGCTGTGCGCAGCTGCGCGAGGCGCTGGAGCAGGCCGCGCGCGCCGGCGTGACCGTCACCGACGAGGCGCAAGCCATGGAGCGGCTGGGATTGCGGCCGCTGCTGGTGCGCGGATCGCCGTTCAACATCAAGGTCACCCGTGCGGAGGATTTGGCCGTCGCGGCGGGATTTCTAGCGAGTGCGGAGGCCGGCAGGATGGCGAGCAGCATGCGGATAGGACAGGGCTTCGACGTGCATGCCTTCGGCGACGGGGATCACGTCATGCTCGGCGGGGTGCGCATCGCCCATCACCGCGGCGTGGTGGCGCATTCGGACGGCGACGTCGTGATCCATGCGCTGTGCGATGCCCTGCTGGGCGCGCTGGGCGAGGGCGATATCGGCCAGCATTTCCCCGACAGCGACCCGCGCTATAGGGGAGCGGACAGCCGCATGTTCCTGCGCGAAGTGGCCTCCCGCATGCGCGCGGCGGGTATGCGGCTGATCAATGCCGATATCACGGTGCTCGCCGAGTCGCCGCGCATCGCCGGGCATCGCGCGGCCATCGCTGCGAATCTCGCAGCCGATCTCGGCGCGGCGCTGCCCAGCATCAACGTCAAGGCGACGACCACGGAGCGCCTGGGCTTCGTCGGGCGCAGCGAAGGGCTTGCCGCGAGCGCCGCGGTGCTGCTCGGTATTCTGTGACGTGAAGTAGGCGCGCGGCGCGCCCGGCCGTACGGCACTTTAGGCGCGCAGCAATACGTAGACGGCGCCGGTGCCGCCGTCGATGCCGCGCGCGCTCGTGAATGCCACGACATCACCGAGGCGGCGCAGCCAGGAGTTGACCGCGATCTTGAGAATCGGCCCACGCGCGCCCGATCGGTAGCCCTTGCCGTGAATGATCCTGAGGCAGCGATGACCGGCATTGCGATGGAACGCGATGAACTCGGCGAGGCGGTCGCGCGCCTCGGCCTGACTGAGGCCGTGCAGGTCGAGCTCATCCTCGATCGGATAGAGCCCGCGCCGCAGCCGGCGCAGCACCGACGTGCGCACGCCCGGGCGTCGAAACGAATCCTGCGCATCCGCCGCGTCGGCCGGGCTCGCCGCGATCAGCGGCATGCTCTCGGCCAGCTCGCGGGGCGCCGGCGCAGTGGCGGCGGCGCGCGCACGCGCGGGCGCGCGCGCACGCGGCTGCTCGAGCCCCTCGGGCTTCTCGGTCTGCGCCAACGGTTTGACATCGCGGACCGCGGCGCGAAATATCAGCGCGTCGTCGCTTGCCGGTGCGCCGGCCGCTGCGTCCGTGGAGCGTTGTTTTGCCATGATGCGACGACTCGATCCGCTATCCGGGTTTCCAGCGTTACAGTATAGTCCGCAAGGCGCAACCCGCCATCATCGGGCTGGTGTGTAAAATCTTGTGAAAATCCTGCTTTCTAATGACGACGGCTACCGCGCGGAGGGTCTGGAAGCACTGCGGCGGGCGATCAAACCGTTGGGCGCCGTCACCGTCGTCGCGCCGGACCGCAATCGCAGCGGCGCGAGCAACTCGCTCACCCTCGAGGTTCCGGTGCGCGCCGCGCGCTATGACCTTGATTGCTATTATGTCACCGGTACGCCCACCGACTGCGTGCACCTCGCCATTTCGGGCTTGTTCGACTTCGAACACGATATCGTCGTGTCGGGCGTGAACGATGGGGCGAATCTCGGCGATGATACCTTGTACTCGGGCACGGTGGCGGCCGCCGTCGAAGGGCGGTTTCTCGGGCTGCCGGCCATCGCGGTGTCGCTGTGCGTCGAGCCGGGGAGCCCGCGCAATTTTGCGAGCGCCGCGCACGTCGCGGCGCGCTTGATCGAGCGCATGTCGGTCGAGCCGCCGCAGGGGCCGGTCATTCTGAACGTGAACGTCCCGGACCTGCCGGACGGCGAATTGCGCGGCATCAAGGTGACCCGGCTCGGTGCCCGGCATCGCAGCAAGCCGATCGTGGCCGCGAAGGATCCGCGCGGCCGCGATGTGTATTGGGTCGGCTCCTCGGGCTCGGGCCAGGATGCGGGGCCCGGAACCGATTTTCACGCCATTGCCGACGGCTTCGCCTCGATCACCCCGCTGCAAATTGACTTGACGCGCCACGCGGCTCTGGCCGATCTTGAGCGCTGGCTGCGCAATGAGTAGCTTCATGGAAGGCCCGCGCCTCAGCGGCATTGGGATGACTTCCGCCCGAACCCGCGAGCGGCTGGTGCGGCGGCTGCAGGAGCAGGGCATCCGCGACCAGCGCGTGCTCGATCGGATACGCAATGTGCCGCGGCATCTGTTCGTGGACGAGGCGCTTGCGACCCGCGCCTATGAGGATACGGCGCTGCCGATCGGCTTCGGTCAAACGATTTCGCAGCCCTACGTGGTGGCGCGCATGACCGAGGCGCTGCTCGCGGCGGGACCGGCGCCGAAGGTGCTCGAGATCGGCACCGGGTGCGGCTATCAGACGGCGGTGCTGTCGCCCCTGGTGAGCGAGATCTACACCATCGAGCGCATCGCCGCGCTGCTCGCACGCGCGCGCCGCTCGCTGCGGGAGCTGAAGATTCGCAACGTGCATTGTCGCCATGACGACGGCAGCGTGGGCTGGCCTGCGCGCGCGCCGTTCGACGGGATCCTGTTGACCGCCGCCCCGCATGTGGTGCCCCCGGCGCTGTTCGAGCAGCTCGCAGTAGGCGGCCGCCTGATCGCGCCGGTGGGACCCGACCACCGCCAGGAGCTCATGCGCTACACCAAGGGGGAAGCGCGCGTGCATCGCGAGTCCTTGGGTGCGGTGAGCTTCGTTCCCTTGCTGTCAGGGTTGCAGCGCTAGTTGAGGCCCTGAGTGCGCCTCACCCGAGCGATCGGCGTCATCGGGGCAAGCTGCATCTTGGGCGCCGGCTGCGCGGCGGGCGGCCGCTACGGCGCGGAGTCGTACGTCGTGCGCCCGCACGACACGCTGTACAGCATCGCCTGGCGCTATGACCTCGACTATCGCGATCTGGCGCGCTGGAACCACATCGGCTCCGATTACCGCATTGCCGTCGGCCAGGTGCTGGTACTCAAGCCTTCGAGCCGTGCGCCGCAGGCCCGCTCGCCGAATACCGCACCGCCTGCGCACGAAGCGCCGCGACTCGCGGCGAGCGGCGCCGACTCGAACGCCGTACCCAAGTCCTCGAACGCATCCAGACCGGGCGGTGCAGCGCCGGCCTCGCCGCAGTGGGTGTGGCCGACGGAGCGCTCTTCGGCGCCGCGGCCGGTGCCGGGCGGCGGGATCTTGCTGCTGGGACAGCTCGGGCAGGTGGTGCGCGCGGCGTGCAGCGGCCGCGTGGTTTACACCGGCAGCGGTCTTCGCGGCTACGGCAATCTGGTCATCATCAAGCATGGCGAGAACTGGCTCTCGGCGTACGCGCACAATAGCGAGCTGCTGGTGCGCGAGGGTCAGGACGTGATCGGTGGGCAGGCCATCGCGCACATGGGTACCGGGCCTCATGAAGTCGCGGCGCTATATTTCGAAATTCGCCTGAACGGCAAGCCGGTTGATCCTTTGCCATACCTTCCTGTATTAAAGTAATTACAAATAAAAAGTACATAAATAATTGATTTATAAATATAAGCTATTCATTGACGCTCGCAGAGCGGAGGCTTGCGGCCAAAATAGCCGTGTGTTTTACTGTGCGCCGGTTCGGGAAAGTCCACTCGCGGGGCGCTGCGGTAAGATTGGGTCAGAGAAAAACAACAATAAAATCAACAAGAAATAGAAGATTTCTCTTTGCCAAATTAACTGTGACGCTAGCGCCCCGCTATTTTCTTCCGTGCGGATTCTTAAGGTAGCAGCAGAGCGACCACTCGGCGTTGCTCGGCCACGAGCACGTTGAACGTGCGGCACGCCGCGCCGGTGTCCATGACTTCGAAGCCGATTCCCATACGCAAGAATTGGGCGCCGAAAACGGCTGCCGGGAAGCTCTGGCGCGCGCCGGTGCCGAGCAGCACGAGTTCCGGTTCGAGCGCCAGCAGCTGCGCGGCGTGGGCAATGTCGAGCTCTTGCGCGGTGCCGACCGGCGGTCCTGGGACGATGGCCGAGGAACTCACGATGATCGGTTCGTGAAACACCGCTTCGTTGATCTTGAGCTCACCGGCCGCATAGCCGCGAATGACGTTGCGGCCGGAAGTCGAGTCTAGTGAGAAGCGCATGCGGTTAAGATACGCAAATTCCAAGCGGGGTTCCTTTGTCCGTCGTCTACCTGCGCTTTGCCGCGCACCAACCCTTTGTTGCCGAGCGCGCGCCGCTGCTCGAACATTGGCTCGCGCGCGCCGACTGCGCGGCGAGCGCGGCGGACTGGCGCGCGCAAGCCTTTCAACTCATCGCGGCGCCCACGCAGGCGATGCCGCCCATCGCGACCGCCGCCCTGCGCGCCGCTCGCTGCCATGCGCATGGCGCTTGGGTGTGCATCGCGACGCCGGTTCATCTGCTCGCGGGCCCGAGCGGCGTGAGCATGCCCCCGGACGGCATCCTGAACCTCGATCCGGCAGATGCCGACGCCCTGGCGGAGGATTTCAATCGCGTGTTCAGCGGCGCGGGCATGCGCCTGCACCGGGGTCTCGGCAGCCTGCTGCTCTGTTCCTTCGATGCGCCACTACGCGTGGCCGCAGCCTCCCCCGAGGAGGTGCACGGCGATATCTGGGAGTTTCTGCCGCACGCAGCGGACGCGGCGCGTGTGCGGCGGCTGATGAGCGAAATCGAGATGTGGCTGTTCGAGCACGCAGTCAACGAGCGGCGCCGGGCGCGGGCGGCGCCCGCCATCACCGGACTGTGGCTGTGGGGCGCAGGCGCCGCCGATCTGCCGCTGCCCGCGGTGCATGGCTGGACGGCCGGCTGCGATCCTCTGTTCGCGGCCTTCGACGCGAGGGCGCAATATGCGTCCGGCGCCGGATCTGGCGTGGTGGTGCTCGCCGATTGGCCGGGCACGCCGGCGTGGCGCGAAGCGGAGCGGTGCTGGCTGGCGCCGGCCATCGCTGATCTGCGATCGGGACGGCTGCAGCGGCTGGATTTGTCCGCGGGGCGCCGATGCTTCAGCGTGAGTGTGCGCGGCAGGTGGCGATTTTGGCGGCGAACGCAGCCGTGGTGGGAGGCATTCGGGATGGGTAGAGTCACTGATGGCGATGCAGATTAGACGGCGGCCGGCGGCGGCGGCGGCCGATTGGGGCGCCGATCTGCATCCGGTGCTGAGGCGCGTCTATGCGGCGCGCGGCGTTGCCCGCGATGAGGATCTCGATCTTTCGCTGGAGCGGCTGCTGCCCGTGACCTCGCTCGAAGGCGTGCTGGAGGCGGCGCGCTTGCTGGCGGGTCACCAGCGCGGCGGCCGTGTCCTGGTGATCGGAGATTTCGACGCCGACGGTGCGACGGGCAGCGCGCTTCTGGTGCGCGGACTCAAGGCGCTTGATTTCGAGCAGGTGGATTTCCTGGTGCCCAATCGCTTCCGCTTCGGCTACGGACTCACGCCCGAAATCGTCGCGCTGGCCGCGAGCCGCCGGCCCACGCTCATCGTCACGGTCGACAACGGCGTGTCGAGCATCGGCGGCGTCGAGGCGGCGCGTGCACTGGGAATTCCGGTGTTGATCACGGACCACCATCTGCCGGGCGCCGCGCTGCCGCGCGCGCAAGTCATCGTGAATCCCAATTTGCCGGGTTCGAGATTCGCGAGCCCCGCACTGGCCGGAGTCGGAGTGGCGTTCTATGTCGTCGCCGCGCTCGCCCGAGAGCTGGGCCGCGCCGACTTCAGGGCCGCCGGCCTTTTGGATCTGGTCGCTCTGGGAACCATCGCCGACCTGGTGCCTCTGGATCGCAACAACCGGGTGCTGGTTGCGCAGGGCTTGAGGCGCATCCGTGCCGGGCAGTGCGCACCGGGCATCCGGGCGCTGCTCGAAACGGCCGGGCGTCGATGCGATCAGGCGACCGCCGCCGATCTCGGCTATGTGGTCGCGCCGCGGCTGAACGCGGCCGGACGCTTGACCGATATGAGCCTGGGGATCGAGTGTCTGCTCGCCGATGAGCCGCGCGAGGCGGCGGCGCTCGCGGCGCAGCTCGCGAAGCTCAACGAGGAGCGGCGCGACATCGAGCAGCGGATGCAGCTCGAGGCGGTCGAGCTCGCGGCCGCCGTGCGATTCGATGCTGCGGGCGTAGAAGCGCAGGGCCTCTGCCTGTTCGAGGAGAGCTGGCACCAAGGGGTGGTCGGCCTGGTCGCGGGCAGAATCAAGGAACGCCTGCATCGCCCAGTGGTCGCCTTTGCGCGTGCCGAGGACGGGTTTCTGCGCGGCTCCGCACGCTCGGTCGCGGGAATCAATATCCGCGATGTGCTCGACGGCATAGCGGCGCGGCAACCCGGGCTGATCGAGAAGTTCGGCGGCCATGCCATGGCCGCGGGCATGACATTGCGGGAGACGAGCCTCGAGGCGTTCCGCAGCGCCTTCGCCGGCGAGATCGCGGCGCGCGCCGATTTGGATTCGCTCGCCGGCGTGATCCACAGCGACGGCGAATTGTACGGCGCGGAGCTGTCGGTGCAGATGGCGCGCTTGCTGCGCGGCGCCGGTCCCTGGGGGCAGGGTTTCCCCGAGCCGATGTTCGATGGCGCATTCCGGATCATCGATGCACGAATCGTCGGCGGCAAACACCTCAAATTGCAGCTTCGCGAGGCTGCCGCGCCGGGCGCCGCCGCGCCGGGCGCCGCCGCGCTCGAGGCGATCGCCTTCGGCTATGTCGGCGGCGCCGCGGAGGATCCGTCCGTGCGTCCGGGCGCCGAGGTTCGCCTCGCGTATCGATTGGAGGTGAACGAATACGGCGGCATGGAGCGAGTGCAGCTCAATTGTCAGCATCTCAAGCTCGGCTAGCGGGTGTGCTACAGTTACGCACCATGGAAATCAATCAACTGAAGCGATTCATCAAAGATCTCGAGGAGCGGACCGACTCTTTGAGGAGGTATCTTTGATTACGAGAACAAGCACGAGCGGCTGCAGGAAGTAACCCGCGAGCTCGAACAGCCCGGCATTTGGAGCGACGCGGATCGCGCGCAGGATCTCGGCCGGGAGCGCGCGAAGCTCGAGCAGGTCGTCACGAGTCTGGATCACTTGACGCGCGGGCTGCGCGACTCGGGCGAGCTGCTGGAAGTGGCGGCCGAGGAAGCCGATACGGGCGCCGCCGGGCAGATCGAAGCCGACGCGCGTGGATTGGCCGCCGAGGTGGAGCGGCTCGAGTTCCAGCGCATGTTTCCCGGCAAGATGGACTCGCACAACGCCTTTCTGGATATTCAAGCCGGGGCGGGCGGCACCGAGGCGCAGGACTGGGCCGCGATGTTGCTGCGCATGTACCTGAAATGGGCGGATGCGCATGGGTTCAAAACCGAGATCATCGACCAGAGCGACGGCGAGGTCGCCGGCATCAAGGGCGCGACCGTGAGCATCGCGGGCGATTATGCCTACGGCTGGCTGCGCACCGAGACCGGCGTGCACCGGCTGGTGCGCAAGTCGCCTTTCGACTCCGGAAATCGCCGCCACACCTCGTTCGCATCGGTGTTCGTATCGCCCGAGGTGGACGAGGACATCGACATCGAGATCAATCCGGCGGACTTGCGCACCGATGTCTACCGCTCGAGCGGCGCGGGCGGTCAGCACGTGAACAAGACCGAATCGGCGGTCCGCATCACCCACACTCCGAGCGGCATCGTGGTGGCCTGCCAGAGCGAGCGCAGCCAGCACAAAAACCGCTCCACCGCCATGAAGATGCTGAAGGCGAAACTCTACGAGCTCGAGTTCAACAAACGCAACGCGGCCGCGAAGGTGCTCGAGGACTCGAAGTCCGACGTGAGCTGGGGCAACCAGATCCGCAGCTACGTCCTCGATCAATCCCGCATCAAGGACCTGCGCACCGGAGTCGAAATCGGCAATACCACGGCGGTTCTCGACGGCGCGCTCGACGAATTCATGCAGGCCAGTCTGAAGCAGGGGTTATGAGCGACCACGACGAGAACCATTTGATCGCCGAGCGGCGCGCGAAGCTCGCCAGACTGCGCGAGCGCGGCATCGCCTTTCCGAACGACTTTCGCCGCAACGCCATGGCCGGCGACCTGGCGGTGGCCTACGGCGAGAAGCGCGCGCAGATCCTGGAGGGGGAGGCGGTCCGGGTCAGCGTCGCCGGCCGCATGCTCGCCAAGCGGGTGATGGGCAAGGCGAGCTTCGCCAGGCTGGAGGATTCGAGCGGCGCGATCCAAGTGTTCCTGCAGCAGCAATCCCTGGGCGATGCGTACGAGGAGTTCAAGAGCTTCGACGTGGGCGATGTGATCGGCGTCGAAGGCACCTTGTTCCGCACCCGGACCGGAGAGCTGTCGGTGCGCGCGGAGCGGCTGCTGCTGCTCACCAAATCGCTGCGGCCGCTGCCCGACAAGTGGCACGGCATCGCCGATACGGAGCTGCGCTACCGGCGCCGCTACCTCGATCTGATCATGAATCCGCAGAGTCGCCGCGTGTTCCAGACGCGCTCGGCGATCGTGCGCTACCTGCGCGCGTTCCTCGATGCGCGGGGATTCCTCGAAGTGGAAACTCCGATGCTGCAGTCCATTCCCGGCGGCGCGGCGGCGCGGCCGTTCAAGACGCATCACAATGCGCTCGACCTGGATATGTACCTGCGCATCGCGCCGGAGCTGTACTTGAAGCGTCTGACGGTCGGCGGCTTCGAGCGGGTCTACGAAATCAACAGAAATTTCCGCAATGAGGGCGTCTCGACGCAGCACAACCCCGAGTTCACGATGCTCGAGCTGTATCAGGCCTATGCCGATTACGCGGATCTGATGGAAATGATCGAGACCCTGTTCCAAGGACTCGCCGATTTGCTGCTCGGATCTCGCACGCTGCGATATCAGGGAAGCGAATTCGATCTGTCGCAGCGCTTCGCGCGCATGAGCATCGAGGACATCATTCTGGCGAACAACCCCGATCTGGATCCGATGTCGCTGCGCGACGCGTCGTACCTGCGGCGCGTCTGCAATGCCATGAAAATTCCCTTCAAGGACGGCGACGGCCCGGGAAAGCTGCAGATCGAGATCTTCGAGAAGACCGGCGAGCACACGCTGGTGCAGCCGACCTTCGCCTATGCGTACCCCGCCGAGGTCTCGCCGCTGTCGCGGCGCAACGATCAGGATCCGTTCATCACGGATCGCTGGGAGTTCTTCATCGGCGGCAGAGAGCTCGCCAACGGCTTCTCGGAGCTGAACGACGCCGAGGACCAGGCGCAGCGCTTCAAGGAGCAGGTCGAGCGCAAGGCGGCCGGCGACGAGGAGGCCATGTTCTACGACGCGGACTACGTGCGCGCGCTGGAATACGGCATGCCGCCCGCGGCCGGCTTGGGTCTGGGGGTCGATCGCCTGGTGATGCTGTACACGGATTCACCGTCGATTCGCGACGTGCTGCTCTTCCCGCACATGCGTCCCGAGCTCTAGGAGCCTGTCTGAGTAATCCCCGTGGCCGCGACCGTGGCAGATTTCGCTTCAGCCGAGGCGGAGCCGACGTAGTTGGGTCAACACCCAATGAGGAGGCGACAACGACGGATGAAGCGAAATTTGCCCGGTCCCGAAGGGTTGGCCTGGAGACGTGCGTCTGCGGCGTTGCGCGTCTTGGCCGTGGTGCCCGCCACGGCCTGCGCCGCGCGCCTTGCATCCGCTCCGTCTCCCGGCCAACGCGGCTCACGCGGATTACTCAGACAGGCTCCTAGTTGCCTTCACCCATCGGCGTATTCGATTCCGGCGTCGGCGGCTTGAGCGTGCTGCGCGCGCTGTGCGCGGCGCTGCCGGCGGAGGATTTCATCTACCTCGGCGACACGGCGCGCCTGCCCTACGGCACGAAGAGCCCCGAAACCATCGTGCGCTATTCGCTGCAATGCGCCGCCGCGCTCGTTGCGCGCGGCATCGGCCGCCTGGTGGTGGCGTGCAATACCGCCTCGGCTTTCTCCCTCGACGCGCTGCAGCTGCGCTATCCGTCGCTGCCGGTCATTGGCGTCATCGAGCCGGGGGCGCGCGCCGCGGTCGCGGCCTCCGATTCCCAGCGCATCGCGGTCATCGCCACGGAAGGCACCATTCGTGGAGGCGCGTATCAGACCGCCATCCATCGGCTCAACCCGGCGGCGCACGTCAGCGTGCGCGCCTGCTCCATGTTCGTGGCGCTGGCGGAGGAGGGTTGGACGCACGGGCCGGTGGTCGAGGCGGTCGCGCGCCGCTATCTGGATGCGCTGTTTTCCGTTCGCGAATCACCCGACACGCTGGTGCTCGGATGCACCCACTTTCCGCTTCTGACCGCGGCCATGCGCGCGGTGCTGCCGGAGCATGTCCGCATCGTCGATTCGGCCGCGACCACGGCCGCCGCGGTCCAGCGGCAGCTTCCCGCCGCGCCGCCGGCGGCGGCGCGCGGGCGCATCAGCTGGCTCGCGACCGACGGCGCCGAGCGGTTCGCGCGGGTCGGCAGCATTTTCTTCGGTCAGGCGCTGCGCGCCGGGGCGGTTGAAATCATCGACCTGTGAGACCGCACCGAAGCTACACGAATTCGCGGTAGCCGCTCACGAAGACGATGACGGCGAAATAGCAGAACAGAATCGCTGAGGCGAGCGACAGGCCGCGAACGAATCGGGAGCTGAGGCGCCGATGCGCATACCCCGTGAGCGTCGCGAGCAGCAGCGTCCAGCACACGCCCGCAGCGAAGAAGCCGCTCAAAAACGGCATCAACGCCGCCTTGCCGGTGGCGTGGGCGGCGATGACGCTGCCGCCGACCGCCGCAAACCACAGGATCGCCGTCGGGGAACTGAGCGCCAGCACGATGCCGCGTGCGAACGTCTGCGTCGGCCGTATGCCGGGCGCATCCGCGCCCGGTGCGATCGGCAATTGCCGCGGGCGCCAGGTCTCGTGCAGCATCTTCGCTGCGAGCCAGACGAGCACCGCGCTGCCGCCGATCCACAGGGCGATGCGGACACCGCGATGTGCGATCAGCAGCGTGACCAGCGACAGCGAACTGACCGCGTAGATCATGTCCCCGATGCACGAGCCCAGGCCAAGATACAGGGCCGCGGGCATGCCCTGCGTCAAGCCTGCGCGGATCATGGCGAGGTTCACCACGCCGAGATCCGCGCACAGCGAGAGCGACAGCAGGAAACCCGCCGCGAACAATTGCGCAAGTGCCGTCATCGCGCCGCCGGGGCGGAACGCAGAGGGTAGGGGAGGGGCAATTCAACGGCCTCAACCGCATCGCCCGGCGCCGCCTCAGCGTCCGCCGCGCCGGCCTCGAGGTTGAGCACCGCGAGCGCCTCGAATTCCTCTCCAATGGCCGCAAGCTCAGTCAACCGCCCGGCGCGGCCGTCGGTGAGCCGCAGCGCGTGGCCGACCGTCCAGGATCCTTTCGGCAGCCGCAGGCGAAACATCCGCCGCTTGATGCGCCCGAGATGCTGGGTGCGCGCGACGATTTCCTGGCCCGTGAAGCAGCCCTTGGTGAAGCTGATGCCGTCGATCAGGTCGAGATTGAGCATCTGCGGGACGAACAGCTCGCTGGTCGGCGCGTACACCTGCGCGAGCCCGGCGCGAATGTCCGCCAGGCGCCAGTCCCGTTCGATGCGCTCGAGGCTGCCGCCGGCGCCGCGCGCCTCGGCGAGCCCGCGCGCTGCCAGGGAAGCGGCGGGACCGATCACCCAGTAGCGGCTCGGGTCCGCGCTGATGCGTGCGACCCCGATCCCGGCGTGCTCGACATAGCCGGCGGCATCCGGCAGGCCCAGCCCGGCGGCCTCGAGCGCCGCCGGGCGGTGCTCGCCGACGACCCCGAATTGCTGGCTCAAGTCCTCCAGGGTGACCTTGGCGCGCAGCACGAATCTGCGCAGCCGCTCGAGGGTCGGCGGCACCAGTTCCCGCGGCAGCAGCGCAATCACGCCGCTCGTGTGGGGCAGCAAGTGCAGTACCGCGACGACACGCCCCTGCGCGGTGCAATACGCGGCAAGCAGCGGCGAGCCCTCGCTCAGGCGGCGGGTATCGTGCGAAACCTGGCCTTGCAGGAAGCTGTGCGCGTCGGCGCCGGCGAAGCGCAACAGGCCGAGATGGGGCAACGGACCGCTCATGACCGTATCAGAGGGGCACCGGGGAGGTGCTGTCAACCCCGCACCGCGCGCTAAGGTGGGGCGAATTCATCGTTGCCGCGTGGTTATCCACCCCTCTTTTCTGGCAAACTTTGATCCGTGATGCCGCAGAACGAAGATTCGCCAGAAGTAGAGGACGCGCTGCCCAGCGCGCGGCAGACCCCGCCGGCGCCTTCAAGCCTGCCGCGCGAGTTGGGCGGAGTCGCGGGGCCGGAGCCGACGCGCTACGGCGATTGGGAATCACGGGGCCGCTGTATTGATTTCTAAACGCCCCCGGCCGCTATCGCCGCATTTGAGCATCTATCGCTGGCAGCTCGGCAATACTCTGTCGGTCTTGCATCGAGCGACGGGCGCGGCGCTCGCGCTCGGTTTGGCGGCCTTGAGCTACTGGCTCGGCGCGCTCGCCGGCGGGCGGGAGAGCTACGATGCGGCGGTGTCGGCGTTTGCCAGTCCATTGGGGCTGCTGCTGCTCATCGGCTGGACGTTCGCATTCGCCTATCATTTGCTGAACGGTGTGCGGCACTTGTTCTGGGACATAGGGTTGGGGTTCGAGCGCCCGCAGCGGCATGTCAGCGGCTGGTTCGCCGTGCTCGGCGCGCTTGGCTTGACGCTGTGCGTGTGGGGGCTCGTGTGGCATGGCGCGCGCCCATGAGCCTGCGCAGTCCCTTGGGCAGGGTGCTCGGAACCGGATCCGCCAAGGACGGCACCGCCCATTGGTGGGCGCAACGGGTCAGTGCGGTGGCGCTGATTCCCCTCACCGTGTGGTTCTGCTGCGCGCTGCTCTCGCTGCCCGCGTTCGACTACGGCACCGTGCGGGATTGGCTCGCGCTGCCCACCAACGGCCTGCTGGCGGTGCTGCTGGTTGCGGCGCTCACCTACCACTCCTATCTCGGCACCGCCGTCATCATCGAGGATTACGTGCACGGCAACGGAATGAAGCTGTTCTGGCTGCTGCTGCTGCGATTTCTCTACGTCGTGATCTCGGGCTCCTGCATATTCGCGATCTTGCGCATCGCGTTCGGACCTGCAAGTCCGTGAGCGCCTATGAACTCATCGACCACAGCTACGATGTGGTCGTCGTGGGGGCGGGCGGCGCCGGGCTGCGCGCAACCTTCGGCCTGGCCGAGGCGGGTCTCGCCACTGCCTGCCTGACCAAGGTATTTCCGACGCGCAGCCATACCGTCGCGGCGCAGGGCGGCATCTCCGCGGCGCTCGGCAATATGGGCGAGGACGACTGGCGCTGGCACATGTACGACACGGTCAAGGGGTCGGATTGGCTCGGCGATCAGGACGCGATCGAGTTCATGTGCAAGGAGGCGCCAGCCGCCGTCATCGAGCTCGAACATTACGGCGTGCCGTTTTCGCGCACCGAGGATGGCCGGATATATCAGCGCCCGTTCGGGGGGATGACCACCCATTTCGGCAAGGGCATCGCCCAGCGCACGTGCGCAGCGGCCGATCGTACCGGGCATGCGATGCTGCATACGCTGTATCAGCAAGCGCTGAAGCACGACGCGAGCTTCTTCGTCGAATTCTTCGCGTTGGATTTGATTATGGAAAATGGCGAATGCCGCGGCGTCCTCGCCCTCGACATGTCGGACGGCACCCTGCACCGGTTTCGCGCCCATCAGGTCATCTTGGCGACCGGCGGCTATGGCCGCGCCTGGTTTTCATGCACGTCCGCGCACACCTGCACCGGGGACGGCGGCGGGATGGTGCTGCGCGCCGGCCTGCCCCTGCAGGACATGGAATTCGTACAGTTCCATCCGACCGGTATCTACGGGGCCGGCTGCCTGATCACCGAGGGCTCGCGCGGCGAAGGCGGCTATCTGACGAACTCGACCGGCGAGCGGTTCATGGAGCGCTACGCGCCGAACGCGAAGGATCTGGCCTCGCGCGATGTCGTCAGCCGCTCGATGACCATCGAGATCCGCGAGGGCCGCGGCGTGGGCGTGCACCGGGATCACATCTACCTGCACCTGGAGCACTTGGGTCCCTCGGTCATCAAGGAGCGGCTGCCGGGGATTGCCGAGACCGCCCGCATCTTCGCCAACGTGGACGTCAACAAGGAACCGATTCCGGTGCTGCCGACGGTCCACTACAACATGGGCGGCATTCCGTGCAATGTGCACGGCGAGGTCCTGTCGCGGCGCGCCGGCAGCGATGTCGTGGTGCCCGGTCTGATGGCCGTCGGCGAGGGTGCCTGCGTGTCGGTTCACGGGGCGAACCGCCTGGGCTCGAACTCGCTGCTCGACCTGGTGGTCTTCGGCCGCTCAGCCGCACGGCACTGCGCGCGCGTCGTGATGGCCGGCGCGCCGCATCGCGCCCTGAAAGCAGACTGCGCCGAGGCCGCACTCGCGCGTCTGGACAAGCTGCGCCATGCGAAGGGCGAGCGCCGCACCGCCGAGATCCGTCTGGATATGCAGCGCATCATGCAAAGCGATGCCGCGGTATTCCGCACCGGCGAAACCCTGAACGAGGGCAAACGCAAGCTCGGCCAGGTTTACGCCTCCTTCGCCGACGTGCAGGTGAGCGATCGCTCGCTCACGTGGAATACCGATCTCATCGAGACCTTGGAGCTCGATAATTTGCTGGGGCAGGCGGTGGCCACCATGCATTCGGCGGAGAATCGCAAGGAGAGCCGCGGCGCTCAGGCGCGCGAGGATTTTCCAGATCGCGACGACCAGAACTGGCTGAAACACACCCTGTGCTGGGTGGCTGCGGACGGGGGCACCGTCTTTGACTACCGGCCGGTCCAGTTGAACACCCTGACCGATGATGCCGAGTCCATTCCCCCCAAGGCACGGACCTATTGAAGGAGCAGGATCGATGGCCGAGTTTACGCTTCCCGCCCATTCCAAAGTGCGCAAGGCTGGGCGCCTGTACAAGGCGCCGGCCGGCGCCACGAACGTGCGCGTGTTCAAGATTTACCGCTACGATCCGGATTCGACCGAGAATCCGCGCCTCGACAGCTACGAAATCGACATGGACGGCTGCGGTCCGATGGTTCTCGACGCGCTGATCAAGATCAAGAATGAGATTGATTCCAGTTTGAGCTTCCGCCGCTCCTGCCGGGAGGGCATCTGCGGCTCGTGCGCCATGAATATCGACGGCAAGAACGGTCTGGCCTGCATCAGCGCGTGCGCCGATGTGAAGGGCGACGTCAAGATATATCCGCTGCCGCATCTGCCCGTGATCAAGGACCTCGTGCCCGACCTCACCCAGTTCTATGCGCAGTACGCCTCGATTAAGCCCTGGCTGCAAACGCGCACCCCCCCGCCCCCGGACCGCGAACGGCTGCAGTCGAAGGAGGATCAGGAGAAAGTGGACCGGCCCTCCGCTTGCATTCTGTGCGCCTGCTGCTCGACCAGCTGTCCGAGCTACTGGTGGAACAGCGAGCGGTACTTGGGTCCGGCCGCCCTGCTGGCGGCCTACCGGTGGATCGTCGACAGCCGCGATGAGGCAAGCGGCGAGCGGCTCGACGGCCTCGAGGATCCGTTCAGGTTGTACCGGTGCCACACCATCATGAACTGCACCGAGGCTTGTCCGAAGGATCTCAATCCGGCCAAGGCGATCAGCGAAATCAAGCAGATTCTGGCGCGCCGCCGCCATTGAGCGAGCTCGGCAAACTGCGCTGGCGCTGCCGCCGCGGCATGAGAGAGCTCGATGTGCTGCTGACGCGCTATGTCGAGGAGCGCTACCGCGATGCCCCGGCGGCGCATCAGGATGCCTTCAAGCAGCTCTTGGAGGCGCAGGATGGGACGATCTATGCCTACTGCTTCGGGGGCGAACGGCCCCCGACGGCCCTGCTGGCCTCTCTGATCGAGCAGATCACGCTGCTGCGCCCATTCGACGATCGGCATAGCCGCTGAGCACGGCTGCTAGAATCCACGGCTGTGCGCAACATCACGCTTGTAGTTGAGCTTGTCCGGGAATTGTCGAACTTTTCCCCCGCTGGTCGGTCTATCGCGACAGGCTGGGCCGTGAGCTGGCCGTTTGGGTTCGCGAATGAGTGTTGAGGACAGTGACCTCAAGCTCGTCGAGCGAGTCCAGCGGGGCGAGCGCGCAGCGTTCGATTTGTTGGTCCTGCGATACCAGCACAAGGTGCTGAAGCTGATCATGCGTTACGTGCACGATGCAACCGAGGCGGAAGACATTGCACAGGAAGCGTTCGTCAAAGCATACCGTGCGCTTCAAACGTTCCGGGGCGATAGCGCTTTTTACACCTGGCTGTATAGAATCGCGATCAATACCGCGAAGAATGCGCTCGTTGCGAGCAAACGCCGGCCGATGGATTATGACCTCGACCTGCAAGACCCGGAGCAATACGACTTGCACGCCCGCCTCTCCGAATCCGAAACCCCCGAAGCGTTGCTGCTCACGGATGAGATTCGCGACACCGTGAACCGCGCCATCGAGAATTTGCCCGAGGATTTGCGAACCGCAATCGTGCTTCGGGAGCTCGAGGGTTTGAGCTACGAGGATATTGCACAGACGATGGATTGCCCGGTGGGCACCGTGCGCTCGCGAATCTTCCGTGCGCGCGAGGCGATAGACAAGAAGCTGCGACCCATTTTCGATGGCGGCCTTGGCCGGCCCGAGGACACATGAGCGAACAAATTCGTGAGCAAGTCTCGGCATTTCTCGACGGTGAGCTGCCCGGCTCGGAAACCGAACTCTTGTTGAAGCGCCTGGCGCGCGATCCGGAGCTGCGCGAAAGCTTCGGGCGCTACGCCCTGATCGGCGAGTCGCTGCGCGGCGCGAGCCGCGTGCCGCTGACTCGGGGGTTTGCCGGTCGCGTGAATTGCGCCATCGACGGCGAGCCGGCGGCGGTGAGCGCCCCGGCGCTGCGCGCACGCCCGGCGGGTTGGTGGCGGCCCCTCGCTGGCGCGGCGGTGGCCGCCGGCGTTGCCGCGGTCGCGGTGGTCGCCTTGCAGCACCGAGCCGATGGACCGGCGGTGGGTGCGTTATCGCCGCTCACGGCGCAGAACGTCGGGCTGGCGCAGAACGCCGGGCCGCCCAGGCTGAAGGAGGCGATCTCCTACACCGTTCCGGCGGCCGTTTCGGACGCGCCGGCCGTTTTGCCGGCCGCCCGGCTGACCAATTATGTTTTCGCACACAGCAACTATTCCTCCGGATTGGGGCAGAACAACGTCCTGTCCGGGCTGCTGACCGATGCCGACGAACAGGACCCCTCGGATAATGGCCGGGCGGCCGATGCTGCGGCGGCGCCGCCTCCGGCACAGCACACTGCTCCATGAGCAAGCTGTTGCGATACCGTGCCGGCTGGTTGATCCCGTGCGCCGTGGTCGGCGCGATGGCGCTGGCGCTTCCGCAGCGATCGCGTGCCGCCGATGATGCGCGCGCATGGCTCGAGAAGATGAATCACGCGCTGGCGACGCGCAATTACGACGGCACGTTTTTTCACTTGAGTGAGGGCCGCGTGGAGACCATGCGGATCGTGCACCGGGTCAGAGCGGGCCGGGTCACCGAGCGGCTGGTCTCGCTCGACGGTTCGGGCCGCGAGTTCGTTCGCAACAACGACGAACTGACCTGCTATCTGCCCGACCAGCGCACCGTGCTGGTCGAACCGCGTCAGGATCACGGGCCGTTCTTGGGCTCACTGCCGCGATTCGGCCCCGACGTCGACCAGTTCTATCGCATCGAGCAGCTACCCGCCACGCACGTCCTCGGCCACGCCGCGCGGGTGATCGCGGTCAATCCCAAGGATCAGTACCGGTTCGGCTACCGCTTGTGGCTCGATGAGACCACGGCGATGCCGCTCAAAACACAGCTGTGCGACTCGCACGGGCAGGTGATCGAGCAGATTCTCTTCGCGCGTCTCGAGATGCCGGAAAGCATTCCGGATGCCGAGCTGGTGACCGCGGTGCATACCGAGGGCATGCGCTGGGTGAGGCAGGGGCCGGCGCGCGTCACGGCGCCGCCGGCGCTCCTCGCGTACCGGGCGAGCGAACTGCCCCCGGGATTTCATTTGACCGCCGCCGGCGAGCAGACGCTCGGCGGCGCGACCGTGCCCGCCGCGCACCTGGTCTACTCGGACGGGCTCGCGACGGTGTCGGTATTCGTCGAGGCTGAACCGGAGCACAATTCCGGCGCCGCGCCGAAGTCGAGCGCCGCGCCCGAGGCGCCGATGCGAGGATTGGCGCGGGTGGGGTCCGGATTTGCGTTTTCCACCGTGGTGCAGGGCTACCAGGTGACGGCGGTCGGCGAAGTGCCGGCGCAGACCGTCGAGTTCATCGCGCACTCGGTCAAATCCATGGGCGCCGATCCAGCGGCAGCAGGGGCACCGGCAGGATCCCACCCCTAGGTGCGCTTTTTGCTGTACTCGCGCCCGGGCTGCGGCCTGTGCGAGGAACTGCTGGCCGAACTCGCGGCGCTGCCCGAGGCGCGCGGAATTGCGCTCGACGTGGTCGATGTCGACAGCGACGCGGCGGCGCGCGCGCGCTTCGGACACAAGATACCGGTGCTGCTGTTCGGCGGCGAACTGGTCTGCCACGGCCGTCTGGATGCCGCGGAGGTGCATAAGGCACTCGCTCACCATCGCCGACCGGTATAATAAGAAGTTTGCCCGGCTCGGCCCTAGATGAAGAATATCCGCAACTTTTCCATCATTGCTCACGTTGATCACGGCAAGTCAACCTTGGCCGACCGTTTCATCCAAGAGTGCGGCGGACTCGATGCCCGGGAAATGCAGGCACAGGTCCTCGACTCGATGGACCTCGAGCGCGAGCGGGGCATCACCATCAAAGCGCAGAGCGTGACCTTAAGCTTCAAGTCGCAGAGCGGCGAGGTCTATCAGCTCAATTTCATCGATACCCCCGGACATGTGGATTTCTCCTACGAGGTTTCGCGCTCGCTCGCGGCCTGCGAAGGGGCGCTGCTGGTGGTGGACGCCGGCCAGGGGGTCGAGGCGCAAAGCGTCGCGAACTGCTATACGGCCTTGGAGCAGGGCTTGGAGGTGCTGCCGGTCATCAACAAGATCGATCTGCCCTCGGCGGATCCTGCGAAAGTGATTCACGAAATCGAGGAAATCATCGGTATTCCGGCCGATGACGCGGCGCTGGTCAGCGCCAAAACCGGGCTGGGCGTCCCGGAGCTGCTCGAGCAGCTGGTCAAGCGCATTCCGGCCCCCAAGGGAAATCCCGAAGGGCCCCTGCAGGCGCTCATCATCGATTCCTGGTTCGACAATTACGTCGGCGTCGTCTCGCTGGTGCGGGTCATGAATGGTGCGCTGCATTCTGGGGCCAAGATTCGCGTCATGTCGACCGGGCGCGCTCATGTGGTCGACCGGCTCGGCCGGTTCGCCCCGAAGCCGGTGCCGCGGGACGCGCTGCTCACCGGGGAAGTGGGTTTCGTGGTCGCCGGCATCAAGGAGATCGACGGTGCGCCGGTGGGTGACACCATCACACTGGAGGCGAACCCTGCCAGGGAGCCCTTGGCGGGGTTCAAGCAGGTACAGCCGCGCGTGTTCGCGGGGCTGTTCCCGGTGAGCTCGGACGACTATGAGCAGTTTCGAGATGCGCTGAAGAAGCTCAAATTGAACGATTCGGCGTTGCACTTCGAGCCCGAGGTGTCCACGGCGCTCGGGTTCGGATTTCGCTGCGGGTTTTTGGGGCTGCTGCACATGGATATCGTGCAGGAGCGGCTCGAGCGAGAATACGACCTCGACCTGATCACCAGCGCCCCCACGGTCATCTATGAAGTGCTGTTGACGGACGGCTCGGTGGTCAACGTCGATAATCCGACCAAACTACCGCCGCAGGATCGGATCGCCGAGCTGCGTGAGCCGATCATCAGGGCCAATATCCTGGTGCCGCCGGATCACGTCGGCGCGGTGCTCACGCTGTGCAGCGAGAAGCGCGGCGTGCAAAAAAAGATGCTGTTCCTGGGCAGCCAGGTATCGCTGCAATACGAATTGCCGCTCGCCGAGGTGGTACTCGATTTTTTCGACCGCCTGAAGTCCGCGAGCCGCGGCTACGCGTCGTTCGACTACGAATTCAGCCATTTCCAGCGGGCGCCGCTGGTCAAGCTCGATGTGCTGATCAACGGCGATCCGGTGGACGCTCTGTCGCTCATCGTGCATCGTGACAATTCCTACCAGCGCGGCCGCGAGCTGGTCGACAAGATGCAGGAGCTGATACCGCGTCAGATGTTCGAGGTCGCGGTGCAGGCCGCGATCGGCAGCCACATCATAGCGCGCGCCAGCGTCAAGGCGATGCGCAAGAACGTCCTCGCCAAATGCTACGGCGGCGACATCACGCGCAAGCGCAAACTGCTCGAAAAACAGAAGGCCGGTAAGAAGCGCATGAAGCAAGTCGGCCAGGTCGAGATACCGCAGGAGGCGTTTCTGGCGGTGCTGCAGGTCGGCAAGAAGGCCAATTGACGCATCGGCTGGAACCTTTGGGAATTGCACAAGTTGGGGGTCTTTCGTGAGTGACGGCGACAGCCTATTCGTTGTTCTTCTGTTCGCGGCCATTGCCTGCGTGCTGGTGATTCTGATCGACGGCTGGTTCGTGCGCCCGCAGCGCGACCCGGGTGCGACCAGCGCCACGGAGCCGCTGCTGTCCAGGCTCGCGGGCTACGCCCTCGTGGTGCTCGCCTTGGCGATGCTGTGGCGCCTGTTTCGCTACGAGGCGGTGGACTTCAGCTTCATGCTGGTGGTGGTGGGCGCCATTTCGGGCGCCATTTGGGGCCTGGACCACGCCTTTTTCGCGGGCCGGCGCGAGCGGGCGGCCGCCGCTGCCGGTACGCCGGCGGAGCGGGTGCGCGAGCCGATCGCCGTCGAGTACGCGCGCTCCTTCTTTCCGGTCATCGTCCTGGTGCTTCTGATCCGCTCGTTTCTATTCGAGCCATTCCGCATTCCCTCCGATTCCATGATGCCCACCCTGTTCGACGGGGATTTCATCTTCGTCAGCAAGTACTCCTATGGGTTGCGCTTGCCGGTGAGCAATACCCTGCTGATTCCCACCGGCAAGCCGCAGCGCGGCGATGTGATCGTGTTCCGCCTGCCGCCGAATCCGAAGATCAACTACATCAAGCGGCTGGTCGGCCTGCCGGGCGACCGGATTCGAGTCGATGAGAACAATCAGCTGTACGTGAACGGCGTGCCCATGCCGCAGCAGCCCGGCCCTGTGTACAGCGGGCCGAAGCAGAACACGTGGAATTACGCCGGCGTGCCGACCGCCTTCGAGCAGCTCGACGCCAAACGGCACGAGATCATGTTCGCCAAGGGCGGCGTCACCGCCGGCGAGTGGGTGGTTCCCGCCGGCCACTATTTCTTCATGGGAGACAACCGCAACAACAGCAAGGACAGCCGCTGGCAGGACGACCCGGAGGCTCCGGGCTTCGTTCCGGAGCAAAATTTGGTCGGGAAGGCGGTGCGGATATGGCTTAATCTCGATACTCGTGACGGACCTCTCTGGAAACGGATCGGTAATGCGATTCAATAGAGGCCCACGGGAGCCTGGCAGGCTCTAAGGGGAGGAATTTTATGCGGCGGCGCCAGCAGGGCATGACATTCATCGGGTTGCTCTTCGTCCTCGCGATGGCGGGCGCACTCCTATATGCAGGCATTCGGCTCGCGCCGCTGTACCTCAACTACATGAAAGTCGCGCGCAGCCTCGATGCCGTGGCGAGCGAATCGAAGGCCGACAACCCCGATCCGGCCGCATTGCGCAGTGCGCTGTCCAGGCAATGGGAGATCCAATCCCTCGACAGTCCGGATTTCAAGGAGGTCGAAATCACCAAGGAGGATAACGGCGTCACATTGCACGTGGCGTACGATGACTCGGTTCCCTATATCGGCAATGTGTCGCTCTCGGTGCATTTCGAGAAGACCACGAAGGTGCAGTGAACCTGCAGCGCAACTCGGATGAACTTTCCAGTTGGGTCGAGCGCTCGTTCGGCTATGCATTCGCGAGGCCCGAGCTTTGCCGGGCCGCGCTGACTCACCGCAGCGCGGGCGGCGAACACAATGAACGGCTCGAGTTCCTCGGCGATTCGATTCTCAACTGCAGTGTGGCGCGTCTGTTATACGATGCGCATCCGCACGCCGATGAGGGCGCCCTGTCGCGATTGCGGGCGACGTTGGTGAGCGGCGACACGCTGGCGCAGATCGCGGCGGAGCTTAAGCTCGGCGAGCACTTGCGGCTGGGGCTCGGCGAGCTGAAGTCCGGCGGATTTCGGCGGGCCTCGATATTGGCGGACGCATTGGAGGCGATATTGGGTGCAATATTTCTCGATTCCGGCTTCGATGCCGCGGCGGCGGTCGTCCAGCGGATCGTCGGACCTCGTCTCAAGGATTTGCCTGCGGTCGAAGCGCTGAAGGATGCGAAAACCCGCTTGCAGGAGGCGCTGCAGGCGCACGGACTGGCGCTGCCCGTCTACACGCTGACTGCGGTGGGGGGCGATCCGCACACGCAATCGTTCACCGTCACATGCGAAGTGCCCACCTTCGGTCTGGCGGCCGTGGGGGAGGGCGCCAGCCGCCGCCGCGCCGAGCAGCTGGCCGCGCGCAAGCTGCTGGATCTGCTGCCCGGCGAGATGCGTAACTCGCCATGAGCGGCGGCCACAGAACCGCGAGCGTTCCCGGGTTTCGCGCCGGCATGGTCGCCATCGTCGGGCGCCCGAATGTCGGCAAATCGACGCTCGTCAACGCACTCGTCGGCCGCAAGATCACGATCGTGACCGCCAAACCGCAGACGACGCGGCACCGGATCTTGGGCGTGGTGAATCGACCGGAGGCGCAATTGGTGCTGGTCGATACGCCGGGATTGCACGAGTCCACGCGCCGCGTGATGAATCAGTACATGAACCGGGTCGCACTGTCCTCCTCGCAGGATGCCGACGTGATCGTGTTCGTGATCGAGGCGATGCACTTCACCGACGAGGACCTGTGGGTGTGGGAGCGGGTGCGCGGGTTGAAGCAGCCGCTGTTCCTGGTGGTGAACAAGGTGGATCGGGTCCATCCGAAGGAGCAATTGCTGCCTTTTCTCGACGAAATGACGGCGCGGGTCCCCGCCTCGGCAGTCGTGCCGGTCTCGGCGCTCGAATCGGACAACCTGGAGCGCCTGGCCGGTCTGATTGGATCGCGGCTGCCCACGGCGCCGCCGCTGTTCGCCTCGGACGTGCTCACCGACCGGGATGAGCCGTTTCACGCCGCTGAAATCGTGCGCGAGAAGCTCACGCTGAAGCTGCGCGAAGAGCTGCCCTACGGCATCAACGTGCAAATAGAGCGCTTTGTGGAAGAGGACGGCCGCATTAATATCAACGCGGTCATCTGGGTCGAGCGCGCCGGACAAAAGGCGATCGTGATCGGTCAGGGCGGCGAGCGGCTCAAGGAAATAGGACGGCTTGCGCGCATCGAATTGAACGATTTGTGGCAGCGCTCCGTGCACCTGGAACTGTGGGTCAAGATCAAGGAAAACTGGGCGGACAGCGAAATGGCATTGCGCCAATTCGGGTACGATACGCTGTGAGGAGCGCGGAGCGGCCATCCGGGCGCCGGGTGTGGCTGGCGCCGGCTTACGTGCTGCATCAATATGCCTACCGCGACACGAGCCGCATCGTCGAGGTGTTCACCGGCGAGCATGGCCGACTGACGCTGTTTGCACGCGGCGCGAACGGCCCGAAATCCAGCCTGAGGGGCGTGCTGCGGCCCTTCCAGCGGCTGCTCGTGTCATGGTCGGGCCGCAGCGAGGCGTGTCAGCTGACGTCGGCTGAAATCGACGGGCACCACACGCGCATGGTCAACGAGCGGCTGATGAGCGGGTTTTACCTGAACGAGCTGCTGCTCAAGCTCACCGAACGCTGCGATCCGCATCCGGAAATATTCGCCTCCTATGCCGCGTGCATCGCGGCACTGTGTGCCGGCGAAGGCGAGGAGCCGGCGCTGCGCCGCTTCGAGAAGCGGCTGCTGAATGACTTGGGATACGGCCTTGAGCTGTCGCGCACCGATGAGGGCCGGCCGGTCGAACCGGACCGGTACTATCGATTTGCCGCGCAGTGCGGTCCGCAGCCCTGTGTGGCGGAGGCGCCGGGTGCGATTTACGGCCGCTCCTTGGCCGATCTTGACGCCGAGACGTTCGCGGATGCGCGCTCGCTGCGCGATGCGAAGCGCGTACTGCGGGCGGCGCTCGATGTGTGCCTGGACGGTCGAACCTTGAAGTCGCGCGAGGTCATGCGGGCCATGCGGCGGCGCGAACCCTCGAGCCCGGGGGAGCAGCCATGAGCGGCGCTCCGTCGATGGCCGCCGGCATCGCTCTGGGGGTGAACATCGATCACGTCGCGACGCTGCGCCAGGCGCGGCAGGTGCAGTATCCGGATCCCCTGCACGCCGCGCTGCTGGCCGAGCAGTCCGGAGCGGACAGCATCACCCTGCACCTGCGCGAGGATCGACGGCACATTCAGGACCGCGACGTCACGCTGATGCGCAGGGTCCTGCAGACGCGGATGAACCTGGAGATGGCCGTGACCGACGAGATGATCCGCATCGCGCAGCAGGTGCAGCCTCAGGATTGCTGCCTGGTGCCCGAATCGCGCCAGGAGATCACCACCGAGGGCGGGCTCGACGTCGCCGGGCAGATTGCGCGGGTCGGCGATGCCTGCAAGGCGCTTGGTGCGGCGGGAATTCGCGTTTCACTGTTCATCGACCCGGAGGCGGCGCAGGTCGAGGCGGCACAGCGTGCGGGCGCACCGGTCATCGAACTGCATACGGGCACCTATGCCGACACCGAGGGCGCCGCTCGCGCGCGCGAGTTCGAGCGGGTGCGCTCGGCCGCCAGGCTCGCGGCGTCCCTCGGCTTGACGGTCAATGCGGGCCACGGACTCAACTATCACAACGTGCAGCCGATCGCGGGGATCCTGGAGATCGTCGAATTGAACATCGGCCATGCAATCGTGGCGCGCGCCATTTTCGACGGCCTGCCCAAGGCGGTGCGCGACATGAAAGAGCTGATGCGCGCGGCTCGATGATCTACGGCATCGGCATCGATGTGCTCAAGGTCGATCGCGTCGAGCGCGTTTTCAACAAGCACGGCGAGCGTTTCGTCGCGCATCTGCTGATGCCTGAAGAGCGCGCGCAGCTCGAACGCACCTCGCGCCCGGTCCGCTTCCTCGCCATGCGCTTCGCCGCCAAGGAAGCCATCGTCAAGGGCATGGGGACCGGCTTTGCGCACGGCGTCTGGATCCGCGATGTGGGTATCGTGCAAAACTCCTGGGGCAGACCCGAGGTGGTCTACTCCGCGCGCGGCGCCAAGGTTCGCGACGGCCTCGGCATCGGCGAGGGGCATGTCACGCTGACCGATGAGGCCGGGTTGGTGGTGGCGGTTGCGGTACTGATGCGGCGCGCGGCGTGAAACCCTAAGGCGGCCGCGACATGAATACACTGGTGTTCGACATCGAAACCATACCCGACACCGAGCTCGGCCGGCGCCTGTACGGGCTCAAGGATCTGTCCGATGAACAGGTGGCGCGGATCATGTTCACCAAGCGCCGCCAGGAAACCGGCGGCGATTTCCTGTCTCACGAGCAGCACCGTGTGGTCGCCATTTCGGTGGTGATGCGCTCCCGCGATTCGCTCAAGGTATGGAGCCTCGGCGAGGAGGCCTCCTCGGAAAAGGACTTGATCGAGCGCTTCTTCGACGGCCTGGACAAGTTCACGCCGGATCTGGTGTCGTGGAACGGCGCCGGGTTCGACTTGCCGGTATTGCATTACCGCAGCCTCCTGCACAGCATCACCGCGGCGCGCTACTGGGAGACCGGCGACAGCGACACGAGCTTTCGCTACAGCAACTATTTGAGCCGCTTTCACTGGCGGCACATGGATCTCATGGACATCTTGTCCGGATTCCAGGGGCGCGGGCGGGCCAGTTTGGCGGATGTCGCCTGTCTGCTCGGACTTCCCGGAAAACTCGGCATGCACGGCTCGCAGGTCTGGGAGGTGTTCCTCGAGGGCGGCCTGAAGCGAATCCGCGATTACTGCGAAACCGACGTGCTCAACACCTATCTGATTTATCTGCGCTTTGAGCTGCTGCGCGGCCGCTTGAACGCACTCGAACATGCACGTGAGGCCGCACGCGTGCGCAAGCTCCTGCACGAGTCCTCGGCCGCGCACCTCAAAGAATTTGCGGCCGCGTGGCCCGAGACTTGAAGCCCGGCGGGCTCGAGGAAGCGGACATCGTGGACATCGCCCACGACGGCCGCGGGATCGCTCGATCCGGCGGCAAGGCGGTGTTCATCGAGGGGGCGCTGCCGGGGGAGCGCGTGCGGTACCGCGTGCGGAAGAGCAGACGCCAATGGGATGAGGCGGGGCTGGTCGAGGTGCTCTCGGCATCGCCGGACCGGGTGGTCCCGCGCTGCGCGCACTTCGGCGTCTGCGGCGGCTGCTCGCTGCAGCATCTGGCGCCCGCCGCCCAGCTGGCCGCCAAAGAGCGGCAATTGCTCGACAGTTTGCAGCGCATCGGCGGCGTGCGCCCCGGGCGCGTATACCCTCCCTTGCGTGGACCGGAGTGGGGATATCGGCGCCGCGCCCGGCTCGGGGTCAGGTACGTGCACAAGAAGGGCCGGGTGCTCGCCGGTTTTCGCGAACGGGACAAGCCCTACGTCGCGGACCTTGATCGCTGTGAAATCCTGCTCGAACGATTCGCCACATTGCCGCAGGATCTGGCGGGGCTGGTCGAAACGCTCAGCCTGCGCGAGAAGCTGCCGCAGGTCGAACTGGCCGCCGGCGATGAAGCGGCGGCGCTGGTGTTTCGAGTCATGGAAGCGCCGAGCGCGGACGATGCTCAAAAGCTCGAGCGCTTTGGCGCGCGCCTCGGCGTGCAGATCTACCTGCAAAGCGGCGGTCTGGAGACGATCCGACCCCTTGCTGCAGCGGGCGCGCCGCTGACCTATGCGCTCGATGGCGGACGGCTCACGTTCGAGTTCGGACCCGCCGATTTCATTCAGATCAATCGCGAGGTCAACATCGCCATGGTGGCCGCGGCGATCGAACTGCTTCAGCCCGGACCCGGCGATGAGGTGCTCGATTTGTTCTGCGGCCTGGGCAATTTCACCCTGCCGCTGAGCCGCCGCTGCCGTCACGTGGCGGGAGTCGAGGCGGATGCGGCGCTCATCGCCAAGGCCCGGGCTAATGCGGTGCGCAACGGCATCACCAACGCCGAGTTTTTCGCAGATAACCTGTTCGAGCCGGCCGGGTTCGGCCGCTGGGCCGAGAGGGGCTACGATCGGGTACTCCTCGATCCGCCGCGCGCCGGCGCCGTTGCAATCATGGAACGTGTGGCACAGTGGCGCCCCCAGCGAGTCGTGTATATTTCCTGCCATCCGGGCAGTTTGGCCCGGGATGCCGGCATTTTGGTGCACAGCCACGGGTTCCGGCTGATCGGCGCGGGGGTCATGGATATGTTTCCGCATACGACGCACGTTGAATCGATCGCGGTGTTCGAGAAAGACGCATGAGCTTGGGACCGCTCATGGTCGATATCGCGGGAACCGAGCTGACCGCCGATGATATCGAGGTCCTGCGCCATCCGCTGGTGGGCAGCGTCCTGCTGTTCAGCCGCAACTACCGCAGCCCGCAGCAGCTTGCCGCGCTGACCGCGGCGATTCGGGCGCTGCGCACGCCGCATCTGCTGATCGCCGTGGATCATGAGGGCGGCCGCGTGCAACGCTTCCGAGAGGGCTTCACCCAACTGCCCGCCGTGCACCTGCTGGGCAGGCGCTTCGATGAGGACAAGCGCGAGGCGCTGAGCCTCGCCCATGCGGTCGGATGGCTCATGGCGAGCGAGCTGCACGCGGTGGGGGTGGATTTTAGCTTCGCACCCTGCGTGGACCTCGATTACGGCGTGAGCGAGATCATCGGCGATCGGGCTTTTCACCGCGACGCCGACGCGGTGGCCGCGCTGGCGGCGGCTTACCTCGCGGGTATGCGTGAGGCGGGCATGGCCTCGGTCGCCAAGCATTTCCCCGGCCACGGCGCCGTGGTCGCCGATTCGCACGTCGCGCTGCCGGTGGATCGGCGTGAATTCGTCGACATGGAGCCGGATCTGCGGCCCTATCGCCTGCTGATCGAGAATCAGCTACCGGGCGTGATGGTGGCCCACGTCGTGTATCCGGCGGTCGACGCGTTGCCGGCCAGCCTGTCGGGCCGCTGGATTGGCGAGATCCTGCGCGGCACCTTGGGCTTTCATGGGTGCGTCTTCGCGGACGATTTGAGCATGGCCGGCGCGGCCGCGTTCGGGGACGTGGTGCAACGCGCGCGCCTCGCCCTTGCCGCGGGCTGCGATGTGCTGCCGATTTGCAATGATCGGCGAGCGGTGCGCACGGTGCTGGGGAGCTTCGAAGCGGATATCGCCGCTCCCGCTTCCCAGGCGAGGCTGGTGCGCATGCGCGCCCGCGGCGAACGGCCGAGCGCTCTGAAGGACAGCGCGCACTGGCAGGGGACGGCGGCTCGCATCGCCAATCTGTCGGTGGCCCCGCCGCTGGTATTGACCGAGGAAGCGGGTCATGACGAGCCTTGATGCGGATCTCTACCGCCGCCTGCTCGAGACTTCGCCGGATGGGGTGGCGCTGGTCGACGCGCTGCATCCCGATCATCCGGTGATTTACGTCAACCCCTCCTTCGAGGCCTTGACCGGGTTCTGCGCCGCCGACCTGGTGGGCCGCAACCTGCGGCTGCTGCAGGGTGAGGACCGCGAGCAGGACGGGCGCCACCGTTTGCGCGAGGCGATGCGGCTCGGCGAGACCTGCCGGGTGCTGCTGCGCAACTACCGCAAGGACGGCACCCTGTTCTGGAACGAAATGACGATCCTGCCGCTGCTCGGTGCCGACGGCCGGGTGACTCACTATGCGGGACACCACCGCGATGCGGGTGAGCGGCTGCGCATCGATCCGAAGCTGGCGCGCGACTCGTTGAGCGGCGCGCATCAGCCCACGGGCGTTGCGGTTCGCGACGACCGCTTGACGGGACTGTACACGCTGCCATACCTGCAGGAGCTGTTGAAGCGCGACTGGGCCATCGCGCAGAGGGAACACCGCAGCATCGCGGTGTTCGCCATCGATATCGACGCCTTGGATCTGTACAACGCCACATTCGGGCGCGCGGCCGGGGATTCGACGATTCGACGCGTGGCCCACTGTGTGTCGGGCTGTTTGCGCCGATCGAGCGATGTGACCGCGCGCATCGACGGCGGCAGTCTGATGGCGATTGCGCCGGGGCTGACGACCGAGCAGGCACTGAAGCTCGGCCAGCTCATGACCGAACGGGTGCGGGATCTGCGCATTCACCACCCGCGCTGTGCGGTGCTGCGCTACATCAGTGTCAGCGTCGGCGTATGCGCCGCCGTGCCGGGGCCCGACGACAGTCCGGCGGCGCTGCTCGAAAAAGCGCAGCTGCAGCTCAAGCTCGCGAAAAAATCCGGGCGCAACCAGGCTGCGTGAGCCGCGCCGCGGAGAGCTACGCCGCGAATTGCGTGCGCGTCAATGACGCGGTACTCGTGGCGGCGGGCTATCCGCGCCTCGCCGGCGCGCTTCGCGGCAGGGGCTTAAGTCCGATCCTTCTGGAAATGTCGGAATTTCGCAAAATGGACGGCGGGCTTAAGCTGCCTGTCGCTGCGCCTTTGAGGTACTATTTCGGCGGAATCTGGCTGCTGATGCCGTTTTCCTGCTGGTTCAGCACGTTCTGTTCCGACTTGGTGATGTGGCCGCCGTTCTGGCTCGCCATGTCGCGCTCTTCCTGCCGCACTTGATGATCCTCATGGTGCAGGGCGGCCGCCTGGCCTTTGCTCAAGGTGCCGTCTTTGACATCCGTGTGGATGCGCTTGTTCTGGTTCGCCAGGCGGTGATTCACCTGCGTGCGCCGCGGGTGATTCTTCTGCCAGGTGTCCTCCGCCGACGCGGTGCCGACGAGTGCAGCGAGCGAGATCAAGGCCGCTGCGTAGCCCAAGGTTTTGCGTGCTGAATTAAACATAATTGATCCTCTGTTTGGCGATTGAATAATTCGCGTTACCCGATGCCGATAACCCGGCTCTCGGATACTGACAACGCCGCAGCCGGCAACGTGGCTATGCCAATTAAGCAGAGTTAATCAACACTGCGCCATGGGGCGAACGTGAACGGCGTCGCATTCGCGGGCCGCACGGTGTGACGGCGTTCAACAGGCTGCAATTTGCCCGTCCGCACGCGCAGTGAAACAGCATTGCCCTACAGCGCTGCAGCGAGGATTCTGGTACCTATGACAACATGAATGTCCGCACGAAAATGCTTTCGTGGCTCGCGCTGCTGTTCGTGATTTTGATCGGCATCGACATCGCGATTCAAAAAGAGATCCTGATGCCGAGTTTCGCCGAACTCGAGCGCGATGATGCCAGGACATCCATGAAGCGCATCAATTATGCGCTCGATATGAGCCTGCACGAACTGGAATTGACCGCCGCCGATTGGGGCAACTGGGCGGACGTGTACGACTACACGCAGAGGCCGAACGGCGCCTTCGTGAGCACCAATATCACCCCCGTCGCCATGAAGCAGCTGCAGGTGAATGCCTTGCTGATCTGCGATCTGCACGGCAATCTGGTGCTGTCCGCAGCGCAGGATTATGCGTCGGGACAGAGCATCGATCTCGATCTGGCGGATCGCAAAGCGCTGCCCGATGATTTCCCCTGGCGCCGGAATCTGACGGACGGCAGGTCCGCGAAGGGTTTGATCGGAACCAATCACGGGGTGATGATGATCGCCGCGGCGCCGGTGCTGAACGGCAGCGGCAGCGGAAAGCCGATGGGCATGGTGATTCTGGGGCGCCTGCTGACGCCGCGCGAGGTTCACATGCTCGGCGCACGGGCCCAGGCGGTCCTGTCGATGGTCGGGCATGGCGGTTCCGCCTCCGGTGAACAGGTCGTCGAAACCGGGGATGTGACGCGGGTAGAGCGCTCCTTTGCGGACATCTACGGCAGACCGCTGATGAATCTGCGCGTGGACGTGCCCCGCAATATCACGGCGCGTGGCCATGATGCGGTCACCTACGCCTCCGCGTACCTCATCGGCGCGGCGATCGCCGTGCTGGTCCTGCTGGTGATCATTCTCAATCGCATGGTGCTCGAGCCGCTCGCACGCGTCACGCGCCATGCGGTGGCGATCGGCACGGGAACGGACCTGACGGCTCGCCTCAATCTGCCGGGTCGCGATGAGGTGGCGCGGCTCGCGCAGGAGTTCGATCGGATGGTGGCGCGGGTGGCGGAGAGCCGCAGAGCGCTGGTCGATCAGTCCTTTCAGTCGGGATTCGCCGAGCTTGCCAAAGGAGTGCTGCACAACCTTGGCAATGCCATGACTCCCCTGGCGGTGCGCCTGGCAAAGCTCAAGGATCGCCTGCGCGACGCGCCGGCGGCCGACATGGAACTCGCGTGCGCGAACATCGCCGGCGAGCGGGCCGGTTCGCCGCGCTACGATGACCTTTGGGAATTTCTGCGCCTGGGCTGCCGTGAGATGGCGGTGGCCGTCTGCGACTCGCAGGCGGACGTCGAAGTGATTCAGCGGCAGACCGCCGTCGTGCAGACGGCATTGGGCGAACTGATGCGCTCCACGCGCAACGATCACGTGGTCGAGGCGGTGCGCCTGCCGGATCTGGTGACGCAGACGCTCGAGATCGTGCCCGACGCCTGCCGCCAGCGGCTGGTGGTGGACAGCGATGAGTCTTTGCGCGAGGTCGGCGTCGTGCGCGTCGCGCGTACCGTGCTGCGCCTGGTGCTGCAGAATCTCATCATCAATGCAGCCGATGCGGTGCGGGATGCCGGTAGGGACACGGGCGTGCTGCACGTGGCGGCCGAAATCGTTCGCGAAGCCGACCGGGAGCAGCTGCATCTGCAGTGCAGGGACAACGGAGTGGGCATCCCCGAGCAGAACCTCGAGCGCGTATTCGACAAGGGCTTTTCCACCAAATCGCGGGAATCCAATTATGGAATCGGGCTGCATTGGTGCGCGAATGCCATCTCGGCACTGGGCGGTCGAATATGGGCGGCCAGCGAAGGGCCCGGGCGCGGCGCTTCGCTGCATGTGATGCTGCCGTTGGGCGGTTAGTGAGGCGTGGTCGACTACATGATGTCAGTTGAGGTGCAGCCGTGACAGACACCAAGCGGATAGCGATTCGAGTTCTCGTGGCGGACGACGAGCCCGGGGTGCGCGATGCGTATCGGCAGATTCTGCTCGAGACCGACATGAGCGGCGAGACGGCCGTGTTTCGCAATTTACGCGACCGGCTGTTTACCAAGCCCGCTGCGGAGCAGGTCGTCAAAAAGCTGACCGCGCGCAATACCTACTTCGTGCCGATGTTCTGCGACGGCGCAGAGGCCGCGGTCGCCGCGGTTCGCGATGCGCTTGCCGAGGAGGATCCGTTTGCGGTCGCGTTTCTCGATATGCGCATGCCGCCGGGTCCCGACGGGGTGTGGGCCGCGGCGCGAATTCGCGAACTCGATCCGGCCATTGAAATCGTCCTGTGCACGGCCTATTCGGACGTCGATCCCGCCGAAATGGGCGGCATCGTGCCCCCCGAGGAAAAGCTGTCCTATTTGCAGAAGCCGTTCCATCCGCACGAAATCCGGCAGATGACGATCTCGCTGGCGAGCAAATGGCGCGCCGAGCACCGCATCGTGAAGCTCGCCTACTTCGACGCGCTCACCGGCCTGCCGAATCGCGAGCAGTCCCGCAACCGCCTGTCGAGCGCGCTGGTGGCGGCGCAGGAGTTCAAGCGGATGCTCGCGGTGCTGTATCTCGATCTGGACAATTTCAAGAAAGTCAACGACACGCTCGGCCATGCGGTCGGCGACGAGCTTCTGTGTCTGGTCGCCGCTCGGCTGCGGCACTCGCTGCGCGCCGCCGACGGCGTCGATGCCGACGGGCATCCCAGCCCGCGCTCCAATCACATCGCGAGACTGGGAGGCGATGAGTTCATCGTCATCCTGCCGAGCATACACACCCCGGCCGACGCCGAGGCGGTGGCCGCGCGGCTCATCGGCGAGCTGCAGCAGCCGATGCGCCTGGCGCTGCACTCGCTGGTGATCACGCCGAGCATCGGCATAGCGCTGTATCCGTCCGACGGCACGGATGTCGACACCCTGCTGCGCAACGCGGATCTGGCGATGTATTTCGCGAAGCGCAAGGGCCCGGGCATGCATGCGCTCTACAACGCCGCCATGAACGATGCGGCGCTGCATCGTTTCACCATGGAGGCCAAGCTGCGCGGCGCTCTCGAGCGCGGCGAATTCGCCCTGCATTACCAGCCGCAATTCGATGTGAGCACGGGCGCCGTGTCGGGGATGGAGGCGCTGCTGCGCTGGACCAACGATGAACTGGGGTCGGTGCCGCCGCGCGAGTTCATCCCGGTCGCGGAGGAGACGGGGCTGATCCTCGCGATCGGCGATTGGGTGCTGCGAACCGCATGCCGTCAGGCAAAAGCGTGGATCGAGGAGGGGTTGCCGGTGATGCGCATGGCGGTGAACGTCTCGGCCCAGCAGTTCGCGCTCAAGGAATTTCCGGCCACCGTGGCTTCGATCATCCAGGAGACCGGGATCGAGCCCTCGGTACTCGAGCTCGAGATCACCGAATCGGTCGTGATGAAGGACGAGCAGTGGGCGGAGCAGGCATTGGCGCAGCTGAAGGAACTCGGGGTGCAGCTGGCGATCGATGATTTCGGCACCGGCTATTCCAGCTTTGGCCGCCTGCGGCATTTCGCGGTCGATCGGCTGAAGATAGACCAGTCGTTCATGACCAGACTCATCGATTGCAGCGACGACCGGGCAATCGCGGCCGCCATCATCGCGATGTCGCGCTCATTGCGGATCAGCGTCACGGCCGAAGGAGTCGAGAACTTCCCGCAACTGTTGTTTCTGCAGGAGCACGCGTGCCATGAAGCGCAGGGCTATCTGTTCAGCCGCGCCCTGCCGGTGACCGATGCCCACAATCTGCTTCGTCGCGCAGCCGAAGCCACCGGAACGCGCACACAGCGGCTGCGATCGCTGATCGGCTGAGGCGCCTGATCGGCTAGACGGCCTTGGCGGGCTTCCAGCGATTGAGGAACGCGGTGACCGCGCTCGACTCCATGCGGCGCATGGGTTCGAATTCACCGCCCCTCTGGCTGTACAGCATAATATCACCCACGGCGCGCGAGTCGATAGACCCGGCCCGCAGGATGGATTATCTTGAGCGCACTATGAAAAAACTACTGACTGCATTGATGAGTTCGGCGGCCTTGGTCATGTTCACGACAGGCGTTCGGGCGGCGCCGCCCGATCCGGTCGAATACCAAAATACCGTTACGCTTTTCAAGAACGCCGGCCAGAGCGCGGCGTTTTTCAACAAGAGCTACGCTTACGCCGTATTTCCAACGGTGGGCGAAGGGGCCTTCGTGGTCGGCGGCGCCGGCGGCAAGGGCGGCGTATACGTCGGTGGCAAGCTGGTGGGTACGTCGATCCTGATGGCCGTGAGCCTGGGATTTCAGCTCGGCGGAAAGGCGTTCAGCGAGATCATCTTCTTCGAGGACAAGCGCGCGCTGGAGGAATTTGAGTCCGGCAACTTTGAGTTTGGCGCCGACGCGAGCGTAGTGGCCGTCACGGCGGGCGCCGGAGCGAGCGCAGGGACCAATGGCGCGAGCGCAGGGGCGAGCGGCGGCATGAAGGACGCCACCACCGCCGGTGTTTACTACAAGGGAATGGCGGTGTTCACCATTGCCAAAGGCGGGCTCATGTACAAGGCCGCGGTCGCCGGTCAGCGATTCTCGTTCAAGCCGCTGGGTAGCTAGCACGGGCTTTAGACAGCCGCCGCGGACGTCCGCGCTGTCCGTTACTGCGACGGCGTTGCGGAGTAGCCGGTCCGGTCAGCACGTACTGATGACTCCGGTGCTCATGCCGCCTTCTTCAGCGCGCTTTTCCCTGACTCGCATCGGCGATTTGCCTGGCTCGTCGGCGCTGCTGAAGAAGGAGACTCGTTCCCGCTGACGGACGGGGGACACCTCCCCGCGGACAGAATGTTCTTCGCAGCATTGACGTCCCGGTCGTGAGTGTCACCACACCCGCTGCACATCCACGTCCTTACAGCACACCTGTCCAGTCCCGTGGGGCCCGTAAGGGACCCGCAGCTGCTGCAGGTGCGCGTCGTGTGTCGCTCGCTGACGATGAGAACGCTTCTGCCGGCCTGCTGGCCCTTGTAGTGCAGCTGCGCCTTGAGCATGCCCCAGCCCGCGTCGAGCACGGATTTCGCCATCCGCGTCTTTGCGAGTTGGGTGCTGCTCACATCGCCCACGACTATGACCTGATACCGATCGACGATCTTCCTCGAGTACTTATGCAAGGCATCTTTGCGCCGCCGCGCGGCCGTACGATGCAGACGCTTTGCCTGGCGCTTGTGACCGCGGCGCTGTGCCCGGGCAATCTTGATCTCGATATCGCGGTAGAAGTGCCCCGCCTCGAGCTTCTCCCCATCGCTGGTCGATACCGTGTCCTTGAGCCCCAGATCGAGCCCGACCGCTTCCTGCTCGGCGAGTGACCGTGCCAGCGCTCTCTCGACGGGGAGACACAGCCACCAGTCCCCGACCGCATCTTGCGCGAAGCAGCCGCATCTGCATCGCGCTCCCTCGAGCAGTTCCTGCTCGAACACGCGAAACGCCTTGCTGGAAAAGCGCAATGACTTGCCCTTGCGCTTCAACTGCACCGCTTTGAAGGGGATCCACCCCAGCGATCGCTTCGCACCTCGGCTGACCCGCCACTTGAGCTTCACCTTCTGGAACTGCCGGCGACGGGTGGCGAACTCCGCATTCACGCGCTGAATGGTCTCGGAGCCGATATGTTCAAAATATTCGCTCGCACCCGCGGCGAGCTTGTCCAAATCAAAGCCGGTCAGCCACCTGGCGGGTCCTGCAAACGGGCGCGCCGCCTGATAACTGGTCGCATTGGCCCAATTCCACACCTGATTGATCTCGAGCGCGGCGGCGTTGAGCCACGGATAGCCCTCCGCTTTTACCTTCAGGCGCAGCGTGCGGGTGCACGGTGTGACTGCGACCGCCATAGACTTCCCCTCATACCGTTCCCAACAATTTACTGTAAACACGGCGCGCCGCTCAACCTGAGTTTCTGCCTCCATGGTTGAGAAACACGGAAACCACGGCGGGATGAGCCATGCGTGATGTGCAGCTGGCGTCTCTGCTTCACCTCGTTGCGCACCCGCCGCCGCTGGGTCGCGTCATCCCTGACGCTTCGTGGGTGCCGCCACGCCTAGCGCTTCCGAGTGCCTCAGGGTGTCAGCGCCCGTATCGCGTCCGCGATGTCCTGGCTCATGCGCGCCAGCGCCCGGCTGTGAGCGGCCACGAGCGCATCATAGCTCGTGCCCTGGGTCGGCTCGCGCAG
>JBKQOZ010000035.1:0-22264 GCA_052326345.1 Steroidobacteraceae bacterium
GGCTCTGTGCGCACCATGTACCGACTTCTTGCCGCCCAGAACCAGGCCGGCGATCGGCGCCGGCAGCGGCGTCACCCGGCGTACACGAAGCCGGAGCTGCTCGCGATACGACCGAACGAAGTGTGGACGACAGTAGGGGAGTGCAAAAGTCTGTTAATCAATAGGTTGCAAAATCTGTGCGTGTGTTTGTGAAATATGTCTCGCATCATGAACCGACTCAGGTGCGGTTTCAAAGCCCCCTACTGGCACCAGATTGGTCTGCGTCTGGAATGGGCCTTTCCCGGCCTTCCAATCGCCAAAGAGCTGTGTCGATTGCTCCGTCGCGGTTTGGGCGTTTCGGTTTGATTTGTCATGCCGCAGTCCTCCAGGCGTTGCAGAACTCGCTGCGGACCTTGGCATCATCGAAGGCGGTGCGATGCAAGACGCGACCCCATCCGCCGATTGCATCAAGCGCGTCCTGAGTGCGCTGATCGCGTTCTTTGCCGGCGAGTAAGGCTTGCCAAGCCTCCAGGGCGGCGTGATCGGTCGCCCCGTTGGTTCCGGCCTTGCTCGATGCGGGCGGGGTGTCCCAGGGTTCCAGGAATGGTTTGTCAGGGCCAAGGAAGGTCGACGCCTGTTTGACGTACTCGCTGCCCTCTTTGCCGCTCGATCGCACGAAGGCGCTGTAGCGCGTAGCTCCGGCGACCATCTCCGGCCACGAGTGCCCTTCTGCGATTCTCGCGTGCGCCGCTCTCAGGGCTTTGCTCCAGCCCTGATCGCCTGCGCGCTTCGGGTATGCGGCCTTGAATTCGAGAAATTCGGGCGCCGATTCGGGGCGCGGCGACTTGCGACGCGCCGTAGGATCTTTTCTTGGATTGGTGTCTGGGGACTGGGGACTGGAGTCTGGAGACTGGAGAGCATTGCGAATGTCATGCGAATCCGATGCGGTCGCATTGCCATCGCATCCGTTTCGCATATGCGGACTAGATGCGGTCGCATTGCGTTCGGATCGCGACCAACGCGCCAGCGCATTCGCCTTCGCACTGCGACTCTTAGCCTGGTAGCGCTCGATTTCTTCATCGCAACGATGCTGGTGCCAGCCGTCATCCTGGAGAACGAAGAATTCCTTCAGCACGCGCTCGACCGCTTGGCGCTCCTGAGTCGTGCGGCAGCCGGCGAGACGTTGAACCTCCTTCAGATCGGCCGGCAGCAGGCGCTCGGTCGCGTAGCACTTACGGATGAGCCGGCTATAGGCGCCGTCCTCGATAAATGTCAGGTGAGCCGTCGCTTCGGCATAGTCGCCGATGTGGTGTTCATAGTAGTTCACGGCGGCGTTTCCTTGGCGCGCTCACGACCGCATCCGGGCGGCTGCACCGTTCTGTGCTTCTCGAATCAATTCAGCTTCAACGGCGGCTAGCTCGCGCTGCGCTTTTTGAAGATCATTTCGCAGCCGTGCAACCTTGCGCCACCGGTCACGATATCGAGTCACAATTTGCCGCTGGGCAGCGATCGGCTCCAAAATCTCGACGGCCTGCGCGACCGTGAGTTCGGTGTTGGCCGGCTCCGGTGTCTCGTCGCCGTGGTCGCGGCGCTCTTGCGGGGGTAGCGATTCCGCATGTAATTCGTCGTGGTGATCGACATGGTGTAGCGGTTCAGGCTTGCGGCCAGAGGGGGACAATCCGCTCAAATTTGAAATTGCTACGCCCGTAGCAATTTGACGAGTGGCTCGCATGTAGCGGGTTGCGGTGTGCTGCGCTTGAAGTTGCAATGCGCCCTGATCCAAACATTGAACTCGCCGTGCTGGAGTTTCTCCTTCTGCTTGATGAGGAGTTGACCGCACTTAATTGCGTGCTGCACAGCGATCGCCTTGTGCCGACTGGCGCAGCGGTCCGCTAACACTTTTAAGCGGTGCTCCTTGTTGATTTCGGCTGCGACGGTCGCCGAGGTGGCCGCCGGCGGCGCCACCACGTTGGTCGTGTTGGTGTCGGCTTTGATCTGGTGTATCGTTTCCATCGTCGATCGTCCTTAGAGCGCCGCGTCTCACCTGCCCGGGGGTCGCGGCGTTCGCCGTTGTGGGGTTGGGTTAGGCGACGTCCCGCCGTTCCGAATTGGTGGAAGGCAGCTTGCGTTGACGCTCAAGCCAGATTGCGTAATCCGAGGCCCAACAACCCAGGCGTGAACCAAGTTTCGAGAGGATTTCGGCGCACGGGCCGGTTCCGCTAGAGTGCACGTTGTATAGCGTTTTGAGCGGTACTCCGGTCCGCTTCGACAATTGAGCCACAGGAATGAAATCAGGCTCGCGCATAGAAAACCCTCGCTAGTGAATCTCTAGACGAGGGTTATAGGAAATTGCAGGAACTTGAAAAAGGATAAAAAGGGGGTACTTTTTACCCTTGTTTTTTCTTGCGAAATGCCCTTATCGCGTTCGCCGATACCTCGATACCGAAATCCTCGCGCAGCCGTGCCGCTGCAATCTCGTACGCGCCGGCGCTGCGATACTCATCATCGATGCTCAATGTTTTGCGGTTCGCTTCGTTTTCCCAATTGGCTAAAACGACAGCAGCTTCGAGGATTTCGGGCGGCGTCGCCGGCCGGCCTGTTAATTTTTTTACATCTCGGCTGGCTTGAACAGCTTCGTCTGCGCGTGCGCGAAAGAGCTTGCGGGCGAAAGGGGTCAGGGTTTGCGCGACACCAGCCTTCAAGATGCTGTCAACTGTCCGCATGAGTGACTCGGGATCGTAAGGCGCGCGCACGTACTGTTCGATGAAGGCGTTGACCACGATTTCAATCCGCTCACGGGCATGCTCTGCGGCATCCGCGATTCCCGGAGGGTTCAGCAGTTCCCCGCTCATGGCGTCACCGGAGCCGGGAGGAGGGCGGCCGCATTGGCTTCGGTGAGCCGGCGCAAATCGTTGCCGGCGATCGCCGTGTAGACGCGCGCGGTGATTTCTGCGGTGTTTCCCAATAGTGAGGCGATTAGCTTGGTGCTGGTACCGGTTCTCGCAATGTTGGTTCCGAAACTTCGGCGCAAATCGTGTAGCGTTCGATGCGGCAGCTTTGCGCGCTCTAGGGCCGCGTTGTATTTGTCGCGCATCCCGGTCATGGACAGATGCTCTTTGCCGCGCGGACTCGGGAATACATGCGAATTGCCGGCCACCACGGGCAAGGCTCGCAGCAGCTCAACCGCCGCCGGCGCCAATGGCAGAATCAAATCCCGGCCGTTTTTGCGCCCGGTGATGGCGACGCTGCGCTTGTCGAGGTCGACGTTCTGCCAGGTGAGCTTGATCAATTCGCCCGCGCGCAGCCCGGTGAGCATTAGCACTTGGACGAAGGCACGCGCCCAGGGATCAGGCTCCTCGGCGAGAGCGGCCAAGAGTGCGCGTTGTTGGTCGAGGTCCAGGATTTCGGCGCGGGGCAGTTCGCGATGCAGTTTCAACCCTACGGCGGGGTTGCGCCAGCCGGCGGGAAATTGCGCTTCATTGCGCTCTTGGACCCAACGCAGAATGGCGCGCAGCCGTTGGATGCAGCGGTTCGCGCTGACCTTGCCGGCGCCCCTGGTCACCCGGTCATGCAGGCGAATGAGATCTGCCTTCGTCACCTGCGCGGGAGCGAAGGAGCCGATCGCGTCGCTGATGTGGGCATTCCAGGACGAGCGGAAATTGATTTGCGTATTCTTCGATTGGCGGCTCAAGTGGTCGCGCTCGTACACCTTCCACAGTTCGGCCATCGACTCCGCATTCGCCATGCGCTCGCGCTGCGCCATCGGATCAATGCCGTCCTTGCGCAAGCCGTTCAAGAGGTCGCCGGCTTTGGTGCGCGCATCGTCCAGGGTCTTGAAGTGATCGATCGGCCCCAGGGACATCAGCCGCTGCCGGCCGTTGATCCGGTAAAGGAGCACGTATTGCCTCCCTCCCTCGGGCGTGACGCGGCAACCGAACCCGCGTACCTTCGCGTCCCAGAGAACCTGCCGGGAAGGCCCACCGGCCCGGTAGGTGAGATTTTCGATCAGGGCCTTTGTAAGATTTCGCTTAGCCATTGCCGCACCTCGTTCGTGCTGTGGTGGCCAGAGGTCGGCGGGCGTTGGTAGCGCCTGCCGGCCTCGGTTATGCGTATGTCTTGCAAAAAACCGATGACATGAGCCTTGATGACATGAAAGACATACACGTTTTATGTCATCACGATGTCATCAAATTGGCGGGAAATCAAGGGAAATGACGGGATAGGTTTAGTCGGTAAGTGACTGATTTACAGCAGATCTAGGAAATGGCAGGAAGGCCAAAGGGCCTAAATTGATGGATAGACATACACGTTCTCATGAGACACCGGATATGCACGATCGCAACCAGGCCGCGCTCGATTATCACGAATTCCCGACGCCGGGAAAGATCTCGATCACCGCCACCAAGCAGCTGCTCAATCAGAGCGATCTCGCCCTGGCGTATTCCCCCGGTGTCGCGGCGGCGTGCGAGGCCATCGTCGAGGACCCGCTCGCCGTGTTTCGCTACACCGCCCGGGGCAATCTGGTCGGCGTGATCAGCAACGGCACTGCGGTGCTGGGCCTGGGCGCCATCGGCCCGCTCGCCGCCAAGCCCGTGATGGAAGGCAAGGCGGTCCTGTTCAAGAAGTTCGCCGGAATCGATGTATTCGACATCGAGATTGATCAGCGCGATCCGCACCGGCTCATCGAGGTCATCGCTGCGCTCGAGCCCACGTTCGGCGCGATCAATCTCGAGGACATCAAAGCGCCGGAATGCTTCATCGTGGAGCGCGAATTGCGCAAGCGAATGAAGATTCCGGTATTTCACGATGATCAGCACGGCACCGCCATCACCGTCGGTGCGGCCGTTCTGAACGGCTTGCAGGTGTGCGGCAAGAGGATCGCGCAGGTCAAGCTCGTCGTGAGCGGCGCGGGTGCAGCGGCGCTGGCCTGCGTCGACCTGCTGCTCGATCTTGGTTTGAAGCGCGAGAACATCTGGGTGACCGATCTGGCCGGCGTGGTATACGCAGGGCGGCAGGAGCTGATGGACGCGGAAAAGGCGCGCTTCGCGCAGCCAACCGAGGCGCGCACCCTCGATGAGGTCATCGGCGGGGCGGACGTGTTCCTCGGTCTTTCGGCCGGCGGCGTACTCACGGCGGACATGGTCAGGAAAATGGCGGCGAATCCCCTGATCCTGGCGCTCGCCAATCCCAACCCGGAAATCCTGCCCGAGGAGGCCCGCGCGGCGCGCGCCGACGCTGTGATCGCCACCGGACGCAGCGACTATCCGAACCAGGTGAACAATGTGCTTTGCTTTCCCTTCGTGTTTCGCGGCGCCCTGGACGTCGGGGCCACGACCATCACCCGGCAGATGGAAATTGCGGCGGTGCATGCGATCGCCGAGCTGGCGCGCCAGGAGCAAAGCGACATCGTCCGCGCCGCCTACGGCGGCGCCGAGGACATGGTGTTCGGTCCCGCGTACTTCATCCCCAAGCCGTTCGATCCGCGCTTGATCGTGAGGATCGCGCCGGCCGTCGCCAAGGCGGCGATGGACTGTGCCGTGGCGACGCGCCCCATCGCCGATCTGGAAGCCTACCGTCAGCGGCTGCAGCAATTCGTGTATCACAGCGGCACGCTGATGCAGCCGATCTTCGCCGCCGCTCGCAAGATCGCCCCCCAGCACAGCCGCATCGTTTATGCCGAGGGCGAGGACGAACGGGTTCTGCGCGCGGTGCAAATCGCCGTTGACGAGAACCTGTCGACGCCGATTTTGGTGGGCCGGCCGGCGGTGATCGAGCGCGGCATCAAGCGCCACGGTCTGCGCATACGGATCGGCGAGCACGTCACCGTGGTCAATCCGGATCACGATGAACGCTTCCGCGAGTATTGGCAGGACTACCACCGGCTGACACAACGCAGCGGCGTGACCGCACAGTACGCCAAGTTGGAAATGCGCCGGCGCACCACGCTGATCGCTGCGATGCTGCTGAAGAAGGGCGAGGCCGACGGCCTGATCTGCGGCACCATCAGCACGACCGCGCGGCACCTGCACTACATCGATCAGGTGATCGGACGGCGCCCGGGCGTCAATGTTTATGGCGCGATGAACGGACTCATCCTTCCCGGCCGGCAGGTCTTCGTGGTCGATACACACGTCAACCTCGATCCGAGCGCCGAGCAGCTGGCGGAGATCGTCGAACTGGCCGCCGAGCAGCTGCGTGCGTTCGGATTGGAGCCGAAGGTGGCGCTGCTGTCTCATTCCAATTTCGGGAGCAGCAAGGCGCCTTCGGCGCTGAAGATGCGCGCTGCGCTGGCGCTGCTGCACCAGCGCGTGCCGGATCTGGAGGTGGACGGCGAAATGCACGGCGATTGCGCGCTCGACGAGGCGGCGCGCCGGGCGGTGGTTGCGGACAGTCCGCTGCACGGCAGCGCGAACCTGCTGGTCTGTCCGAATCTCGACAGCGGAAATATCGCCTACAATCTGCTCAAGTCGGCGGCGGGCAACAACGTCGCGATCGGGCCGATATTGCTGGGCTGCGCCGCACCGGCGCACATTTTGACCGAGGCGGCTACCGTGCGCCGCATCCTCAACATGACCGCAGTGACCGTGGTGGAAGCCAACCGCTCGCGCTGACCCGTCCGCCGCGCTATTCGTGCTGCAACCGAGTCAGGGCGTCGGCGGCCAGGGCGAGCGCGCCGGATGGTCCGGCGAGCGCCCCAAGGCCCGGCGCTACGACATACTGATCGAGGTCGCCGGTCAGCCCGCCAAGATCCAGATAGCCGTTCAGGCTCTCCATGAGCTGTCGGCGCATGAGCGGCAGCAGCTCGGGTCGCTTGTCGAGCACTCCGCCGCCGACCAGAATGCGCCGCGGCGCGGTCGCCAGCACCAACGTGTGCAGCAGCTGCGCAAGCGCATGGGCCGCCAGTTCCCAGACGCCATCCTGCGCGGGGATCAGGTGCGCCGGCACGCCGGCCCTCGCCGCAATGGCCGTGCCCGAAGCGAGGCCTTCCACGCAGTCGCCGTGATAGGCGCAGGCGCCGGGCCAACCGTCCCCGGCTTTGCGCGCGATGCGAATGTGTCCAAGCTCAGGATGACCGAAGCCGTGCGCGAGGCAACCGTTCACGACCAGCCCGACGCCGACACCCGTGCCGACGGTGACGTAGGCGTAGTCCGCGAGGCCGGCGGCGGCGCCCCAGCGGCCCTCCGCGAGCGCCGCGCCATTAACGTCCGTATCAAAGCCCAGTGGCACGTCGAACGCCCTTTGCAGACGCGCGGCGACCGGCGTGTTGTGCCAGCCCGGCTTCACGCTCGAGGTGATCGTGCCGAAGGTGGGGGAGTGGCGCGCCAGGTCGAGCGGGCCAAAGCAGGCGACGCCGAGCGCTTGAATGGGTCCGTGCAGCGCCATGCCGCTGCGCAGGATCTCCTCGATGCGGCTCAACGTCGTGTGCGGATCGCTGCCCGTCGGAACCGAGGTCCGGACCGAAATGTCATCCGCGCCCGTGCCGAGCAGACACACGCATTTGGTACCGCCCAGCTCCACCCCGCCCAGCAAGGGTCTGCCCTCGATCATGGGACCGATGCTACGCGAGGTGCGCGATCAGCGTCTGCCTCTGAATCCGCCGCCCCCGCCTCCGAAGCGACCGCCCCAGCCGCCGCCGGCGCCGCCGCCGAAGCCGCCGCGATCACCGCCGAACAGGCCGCCACCGCCGCCCCCGCCGCCGCGATCACCGCCGAAAAGGCCGCCACCGCCGCCGCGATCGCCGCCGAACAGGCCGCCGCCACCGCCGAAGCTATTGGAAAAGTCGCTCGAACGCGATTCGCCGGCGCTGCGCGCCTGCGATTCCTGGTTGGCCCACGAGTTATCCCCGCCCGCGTTCGACCAGCCGCTGGAGGAGTGCTGCTGCCAGCCGCCGCCGCTGTTCTGAAACACATTGCCGCTGCTGTCCGCATAGCGATTGTTGGCGGTGTTCGCAGCGCCCCAGTTCGTGGTCTTGCCGGTGTTGGCGTTGTACACCGAGCCGCTGCCGGTATGAGCGACGCCTTGTGGTCCCGCGGTGGTCGCGCCGGCGCGATTGTAAGTGCTGCCGTTTGCCGTGCTGCCCGACACCGCGTTGGCGGTCGAGCGCTGGCCGGTATAGGTGTTGTAGTTCGCTCCTCGGGCGACGTTGCCCGAACCGCCCGCCGCGGTGTTGAACGTGCGGTCGTAGCCGCGCGAGGCGTTGCCGGTCCAGGCGTTGTACTGGCGCCCCGCATTGATGTTGCCCGTGGTGCCTCGCGCGGTGGCGTAGGAGCCTGAAAACGTCGATCCTGCCACCCCGCCGCCCGCGTACCAGCTGCGAGTGCCCGCGTACGCCGCATTGCGCCAGTGTCCGTAGACGTTCGCGCTCGCCGAGCCACAGCAGGGATACCCTCCCCAATACGCGGGCGAATACCACGAGCCGCCCCAGTAGGGCTCGGTCCATGCCGCCGTCGCGAGGCCCAGCGCGAAGCCGAAGGTGAACCCCACCCACGGATTGTAGATGGGTGCGGCCGCCACCCCGTAGGTGTACGGCGGCGGATACCAGACCGTACCGATCCACGGCGAGTAGGCGTAGCCGGTGCCGTACACGACCGTGCCGTAGGGCGAGATCACCGTTCCGAGATAGCCGGGCGTGTACCCCTCGTACACAACCTGCGGTGTAGCCTCGTAGATCTTCACGTAGGTGACATAGTAGAGCGACGAGGCGGGCGGTATGGTGTAGATGACCGTGGGCACCGAGGTGGCGATGATCCAGGGCCCCGTGATCTGTGGGGCCGTGAACCACACCCCGGCGACCACCGCGAAGTACACGTCCGGTGCGACCTGAATCACCGGCTCGGAGGAGTTCGTGACGTAGGAAAGCGGTGTGCCGTCGATGGTGAGATACTGCGGCGGCCCATCGAAGTTCGGCGTGAACGTCGGGCCGTTGACGAGCGGGATCGTCGCCGTCTGCGGAATCGTATTGGAGATCGCCGCCTCCTGCGCCTGGGGCGTACCCGCCACGGTCGGCAGCACCGCACCCGCGGGCGCTTGCGGTGGGATGTGCGCAAAGTCCGGCGGCAGTGCATTGCTCGGTACGAAGGTCCAGGGGCCGGTGAGGGCGGCAGAATCGAACCAGCGGCCCGAGATCAGCACATAGTAGTAGTTGTTGGTGATATCGATCAGCACATCGCTCGTCGTGTTCGATGCCCACAGCAATTGCGTGCCCACGATTGGTTGAAAGTTTGGCTGGCCCTTGAACACGATTAGCTCGGCCGGCACCTGGCTCGTAAATATCGTCGGCACGCCGTTCGCGAGCGAGGGCTTGGGATTGGCCTTGGCGCCGCCGTCGAGCATGTCGACCGCGCCGGCACTGGCAAGGTTCTGTGCGACGCCATCGATGCCGGGCGGAGGATTGAACGACTGCGTCCAAGGCCCGGTAATCGCGCTCGATTGCAGCCAACCGTCATAGACGTGGATGTAGAAGCTTTGAGCGGTCCCAAGCAGTATCAGCGCACGGGTGTTGATGACGCGCTGGAACGGCGAATTCGGCACCGCCTTGAGCACCGGCGCTCCATCGATCGGCACCAGGATCGCCGGCGCGTAGCTCACGATGATCCACGGCGGGTTGTTCTGCACCGCGACGGTCGGCGGCTTGATGCCGGCGAGCGCGAGCGATGAGTCGAGGCGGTCGAGCGACATCGTGCGTATCGAGGCGGCGAACTGGGTCTGCAGTTCCGTCGCGTACGCGGCGCCGCGGTTGGGCAGCGTTGGGAAATCGATCTTGGAGATCTTCAGATTCTCGAAGGTCACCGTGCGCAGCACCTTGTCGACCTGCGTGCGGGTGGTGGCGAAGATTACGCCAAAGGTTTCCGCCTTCGCACCGGTGGGTTCGATCGCGAGCGCCGCCCGGAAGCTCAACTGATTATCGGTCCACGAATTGACCTGTGGCTGATAGACCAGGACCTGGGCGTCGCCCAAGTCCACTCCGCGCGGCCACGAATCGGCAGGCGGCGTATCCGCCGGGGCGCCTTGTGCGAATAAACCTGCGGGCGCGCCCAGCGCGCCGACGCACAGAACCAGCGACCGGAGAGCAGAATGAAATCTCATAGGGCAGCCCCATCCGCTGAAGACCCACCGCGAGTTTCGGCTCGGATGCCGGCGAAGTGCTATGAGACTTTCTACTGAGTGCGCGCCCGAAAGCTACTTGGGGAACATCAGCTGCACCTGCAGGCGCAACTGCCAATTGGCTGCGTAGTCGGGTCGGGCGACGTTGTAGTACATCGAGAGCTGCGAGTTCACCGGCAGCTTGCCGAAGTGAAAAATCTTGCCGACGCCCCCGCCCATGGGCACGGTCCATTGCTGGTTGCCCTTGGCCTGCCAGTTGACGGTCAGGATCGGCGAACTCGTCAGGTAAGCGCCGCTGTGGAAGTTGTAGTTGAGGAATGGCTGGATCAGTCCGTTGTTGTACGAGGGCGCCGTGCTGTTATTGGAGGACCAGACATTGTTGAGGAGCACCCCGTACACCCAGGGGTCGCCGTGCTCGAGGTGCAAGACCACGAACGAGGGTCCGAATCCCGTGTTGTCGTTGCCGAGCAGCGGGTTGCTGTGGGTGGGCAGCTGGGTGATCGTGCCCACGCCCCAGATCCAGGCACCGGGCTTGGCGGGCGAGAGGAACGCCGAGATCTGCAGATCGCCGATGCCGCTGGTGCGGGTCTGACCGGGCGCATAGGGCGGCAGTGAGACGATGGGCAGGATGGTGCGCGTGATGATGTTCCAGTCCTCGTTGATGTCGATGGGGATCACCGGCTGGATATTGAGGACGTTCTGGTTCTTCTCCAGCGGTCCGGCATTCAGGTTCAGGTTCTCCTGGAACGGCACGCTGATGAGGTTCCCCACCGGATTTTGCGCGATCTTCGCCAGCTCCTCCTCGCTCAATTCGGCGTGTGCGGCTGTGGCGGCGATGGTCGCGGCGATCAGCGCGGCGGCGGTCTGAATGCGAATGCTCAATGCGGTCCCTCTTTCGGCAAAAATGCGCGGCTCCAAGTCTCGGTCAGAGGACGGTCGGGGGATATAGGTATTTAGGGGCACGTGGCGCGCGCGGCACATCGCAAGCGCAGGCCGAACTGAGTTATCTTAGCGCCGTGCATGACTCCATCGACCTGCGCAGCGATACCGTGACCCGTCCGACCCCGGGTATGCGTGCCGCCATGGCTGCTGCGGAGGTGGGGGATGATGTGTACGGGGACGACCCGACCGTCAATCGGCTGCAGGCCGTCGCCGCCGAACGCTTTGGATTCCCGAGTGCGCTCTATTTCGCGACCGGCACGCAAAGCAATTTGGCCGCCCTGATGGCTCATTGCGGGCGCGGCGATGAATTTCTGGTGGGTCAAGAGGCGCACACCTACAAGTACGAGCAGGGGGGTGCGGCGGTTCTCGGCAGCATTCAGCCGCAGCCTCTGGAGAACGAGCCGGACGGCGGCATCGCGATCGAACGGATCGCGCAGGCGATCAAGCCCGATGATCTGCATTTCGCGCGCACTCGATTGCTGGCGCTGGAAAATACCATCGGCGGCCGGGTGCTGAATCCTGATTATCTGCGATCGGTCACGCAGTTCGTGCACGCGCGCGGCCTGAGCACCCACCTGGACGGCGCGCGCTTGTTCAATGCCGTGGTGAAGCTCGGCATCGACGAGCCGGCGGCGGTGGCCGGTTTCGATTCGGTTTCCGTTTGCCTGTCGAAGGGTCTGGGCGCCCCGGCCGGCTCGGTGCTGCTCGGTTCCCGCGAGCTCATTGCCGCGGCGCGCCGCTGGCGCAAGGCATTGGGCGGCGGGCTGCGCCAGGTCGGGATTCTCGCCGCGGCCGGACTGTACGCGCTCGAGCACCACGTGCGGCGTCTCGCCGAGGACCACGACAATGCCGGGCGGCTGGCCGCGGGGCTGCGCGCGATCGGTCTGGCTGCCGAGCCGCCTCAAACGAACATTCTGTTCGTCGACATTCCCGACGATAAGGTGGCCGCCCTTGGCGCGCACCTCGCCCAGCGCGGCATCCTGGCATCGATTTCACCGCACACACGCTTGGTGACGCATCTGGACGTATCGCGCGAGGGCATCGAAACGACCGTGCGGGCTTTTCGGGAATTCCCCGGCTGGTCGGTCTAGCGAGGCATTTTTACGCCGCTTTTACGCGGCCTGCGGCAAATTCTGCCCTGTTTTGCCCCCGGCAGCCGCATGCTGCGGGGCTGTGTCGGGAGGGGAAGCATGGACATCGCATATCTGCTGGCCATCATCGCGTTTTTGCTGTTGACGCTGGCATTGGTCGCGGGATGCGCCGCGCTGGAGCGAAAAAAATGACCTGGGCCTATGTGTTGAGCGGAGCGATCGCGGTGGCGCTGCTGGTGTATCTGGTGGTCGCGCTGATTCGCGCCGAGGATCTGTGATGAGCTTGCCGGGGCCGGTCATGCTCGCGCTGTATCTCGCGGTGCTGATCGCTCTCGCGTTTCCGCTGGCGATCTTCATGGTGCGTATCGCCGATGCGCGCCCGATGCGCGGCGCGGTCGGCGGCTTCGAGCGCCTCTTGTACCGGGCAGCGGCCGTCGATCCGGCGCACGACATGCCGTGGACCCAGTACGCCGTGGCCGTGCTGCTCTTCAATGCCTTGGGTGCGCTCGTCGTGTACGGCGTACAGCGCTTGCAGGTGTGGCTGCCGCTCAATCCGCAGGGCTTCGCAAACGTCTCGGCGGATTCTGCCTTCGACACCGCGGTGAGCTTCGTGACCAACACGAACTGGCAGGGTTATTCCGGCGAGTCGACGATGAGCTACGCCACCCAGATGGTCGCGCTCGCCGTGCAGAACTTCTTCTCCGCCGCCACCGGGATCGCGGTGGCGTTCGCGCTGATCCGCGGCTTCGCCCGCGGTTCCGCGCAGGGTGTCGGCAATTTTTGGGTGGATATGACCCGCGCCACCCTGTATCTCTTGCTGCCGCTGTCCCTCTGGTTGGCGCTCCTGCTCATGGGGCAGGGTGTCATCCAGAATTTCGATTCGTACAAGGAGGTCACCACGCTCGAGAGCCTGACCTATGCCAACCCGAAGCTCGATGCTGCGGGAGCGCCGCTCAAGGACGCGCACGGCAATCCGGTCACCGAGGACGTGACGACCCATACCCAGACGCTCGCGATGGGTCCGGTTGCCTCACAAGAGGCGATCAAGATGCTGGGCACCAATGGGGGCGGCTTCTTCAACGCCAACTCGGCGCATCCGTTCGAGAATCCGACGCCGTTGACCAATTTCGCACAGATGATCGCGATGCTGCTGATCCCGGCGGCGCTGTGCTTCGTGTTCGGACGCATGGTCGGGGACACGCGCCAAGGCTGGGCCATCCTGGTGACGATGACCCTCATCCTCGTGATCATGGCCTCGGTGGCGATGTGGGCGGAACAGCAGGGCAATCCGTCGTTCACGCCGCTCGGCGTCGATCAGGCGCGCAGCGCGCTGCAGGCCGGCGGCAACATGGAGGGCAAGGAGTCGCGTTTTGGCGAGATCTCCTCGGCGCTGTTCGCCAGCATCACGACCGCGGCGTCCTGCGGCGCCGTCAACGCCATGCACGATTCGTTCACCCCGCTCGGGGGCCTGGTGCCGATGTGGCTGATCGAGCTCGGCGAAGTGGTATTCGGCGGGGTGGGCTCCGGCCTCTACGGCATGCTGATATTCGCCATCATGGCGGTATTCATCGCGGGATTGATGATCGGCCGCACGCCGGAATACATCGGCAAGAAGATCGAATCCTTTGAGATGAAAATGACCTCGATCGTCATCCTGGTCACCCCTTTCCTGGTGCTGGTGGGAAGCGCGATCGCAGTGATGAGCGAGCAGGGCAAGGCCGGGATATTCAACCCCGGCGCGCACGGCTTCTCGGAGATCCTCTATGCGCTGTCGTCGGCGTCGAACAACAACGGCAGCGCGTTTGCCGGGCTGTCGGCCAACACGCCGTTCTACAACTCGCTGCTCGCCGTGGTGATGTGGTTCGGGCGGTTCGCATTCATCGTTCCGGTGCTGGCGATTGCCGGTTCGCTCGCCAAGAAGAAGCGCATCGAAGTGACCGCCGGGACGCTGCCGACTCACGGACCACTGTTCGTCGCGCTGCTGTTCGGAACCGTGGTGCTGGTCGGCGCGCTGACCTATGTGCCGGCGCTCGCGCTCGGGCCGGTGATCGAGCACCTGCAACTGCACGCGATTCATTGAGGACTCAAAGTGGTTCGCCAACGTTTACGCTTATTCGATTCCGCGCTCATGGGCCCGGCCATCGCCGATTCGTTCCGCAAGCTGTCGCCGGCGGTGCAGCTGCGCAATCCGGTGATGTTCGTGGTGTATGTCGGGAGCATCCTGACCACGCTGCTTTTCGTGCAGGCGCTGCGCGGCCATGGCGAGGCGCCGCCGGGCTTCATCTTCGCCGTCAGCGCGTGGCTGTGGTTCACGGTGCTGTTCGCCAATTTTGCCGAAGCCCTCGCCGAAGGCCGCAGCAAGGCGCAGGCGGCATCGCTGCGCGGCCTGAAGCTGTCCATTCAAGCGAAGAAGATGAAGACGCCCCAATACGGGACGGAATGCGTCACGTGTCCGGCGTCGCAGCTGCGCAAAGGCGACGTGTTCCTGGTTGAGGCCGGCGATGTGATACCGGCGGATGGTGAAGTCCTCGACGGCGTCGCTTCGGTGGACGAGAGCGCGATCACCGGCGAATCGGCGCCGGTGGTGCGCGAGTCGGGCGGAGATTTCTCCGCCGTGACCGGCGGCACGCGCGTGCTGTCGGACTGGCTGATCGTGCGCGTGGCGGTGAATCCCGGCGAGGCGTTCATCGATCGCATGATCGCCATGGTCGAGGGCGCCAAGCGCCAGAAGACACCCAACGAGATCGCGCTCACCATTCTGCTGATCGCGCTGACCCTGGTGTTCCTGCTGGCAACGGTCACGCTGCTGCCGTTCTCGCTGTTCAGCGTCGAGGTCGCCAAGCTCGGCGTGCCCGTCACCATCACCGTACTGGTCGCGCTGCTCGTCTGTCTGATTCCGACCACGATCGGCGGCCTGCTCTCGGCCATCGGCGTGGCCGGCATGAGCCGGATGATGGCATCGAACGTGATCGCAACCTCCGGACGCGCGGTGGAGGCGGCCGGGGACGTCGACGTGCTGCTGCTCGACAAGACCGGAACGATCACCTTGGGCAATCGCCAGGCGGCCGCGTTCCTGCCGGTCGAAGGCGTCACGGAGCAGCAATTGGCCGATACGGCGCAGCTGAGCTCCCTCGCCGACGAGACTCCCGAAGGACGCAGCATCGTGGTGCTCGCGAAGCAGCGCTTCAATCTGCGCGCGCGCGCCTTGAGTCAACTCGAGGCCACATTCATCCCCTTCTCTGCACAGACGCGCATGAGCGGCGTGGATATCGGGACGCGTGAAGTGCGCAAGGGCGCGGCCCAGGCGGTGCGCCGCCATATCGAGGCGCAGGGATTCACCTATCCCTCGGGGGTGGGCCAGCTGGTCGATGAGGTGGCGCGCAAGGGCAGCACTCCGTTGGTGGTTTCCGACGGCGGCCGTGTGCTCGGCGTCGTGGAACTCAAGGACATCGTCAAGGGCGGCATCAGAGAGCGCTTCGGCGAGCTGCGCCGCATGGGAATCCGCACCGTCATGATCACCGGCGATAATCGCTTGACCGCCGCGGCCATCGCCGCCGAGGCCGGGGTGGATGACTTTCTCGCAGAAGCGACGCCGGAGGCGAAGCTCAAACTGATTCGTCAATATCAAAGCGAGGGCCGGCTCGTCGCCATGACCGGCGACGGCACCAATGACGCGCCTGCATTGGCCCAGGCGGACGTGGCGGTGGCGATGAATTCGGGCACCCAGGCCGCCAAAGAGGCTGGCAACATGGTGGACCTCGATTCGAACCCCACCAAGTTGATCGAGATCGTGGAGGTCGGCAAACAGCTCTTGATCACGCGCGGGTCGCTCACGACGTTTTCGATTGCCAATGACGTCGCCAAGTATTTTGCGATCATTCCCGCCGCCTTTGCGACGACGTACCCGCAACTGAAGACGCTCGACGTCATGCACCTCGCCAGCCCCAATTCGGCGATTCTGTCCGCCGTGATCTTCAACGCCCTGATCATCGTCGCGTTGATTCCGCTCGCGCTCCAGGGCGTCAAGTACCGCGCACTGGGGGCCGCTTCGCTGTTGCGGCGCAACCTGCTGATCTATGGGTTGGGCGGCATTCTGGTGCCCTTTGCCGGTATCAAGCTGATCGACGTGGCGCTCGCCGCGTTCCGTCTGGTCTAGAGTGAGGCTACAGTCATGAAGCTGCCCCTGCGCCCCGTGTTGGTATTGTTCGCAGCGCTGACCGTGCTCACCGGCCTCATCTATCCGCTGGCCCTCACCGGCATCGGCAAGTTGTTTTTTGCGCAGCAGGCGGCGGGAAGCTTGGTGATGCGCGAGGGCAACGCCGTCGGCTCTTCCCTGATCAGCCAGTCGTTCAGCGATCCGAAGTATTTTTGGGGTCGTCTCTCGGCCACCTCGCCGATGCCGAACAACGCCAGTGCATCGACCGGTTCGAATTTCGGCCCGACCAATCCCGCGCTGCTCGATGCCATGCGCGAGCGCATCAAGGCGCTGCACGAGGCCGATCCGGACAACCGCATGCCCATTCCGGTCGATCTGGTGACCGCCTCGGCCAGCGGACTCGATCCGCACGTGAGCCCCGCCGCGGCCCTTTACCAGGTTGCGCGCGTCGCGCGCGCGCGGCACATGGACCCCGCCAAGGTGCGGCAATTGGTGCTCGACAAGGTCGAGGCGCCGCAGTGGTGGCTGTTTGGCGAAGCGCGGGTGAACGTATTGATGCTCAACCTGTCCTTGGATCGCGCACAATAGGGGGCAGATGCCTACCGCGACCGAACAGCGCCCGGATCCCGACCTGCTGCTGGCGAAGGTCAAGCAGCAAGAGGCGGCGGCGCTCAAGGGTAAGCTGCGGATTTATTTCGGCGCCTCGGCCGGCGTGGGCAAGACCTACGCCATGCTGGTCGAGGCGCGCAAGCAGCAGAGCGAGGGCAGAGACGTCGTCGCCGGCGTCGTCGAAACCCACGGCCGCGAGGAGACCGCCTCGCTGCTCGAGGATCTGGAGCGGCTATCGCCCAAGGTGATGTCCTACCGGAGCAAGGAGTTCAGCGAATTCGACCTGGACGCCGCATTGCTGCGCCGGCCGCAGCTGCTGCTGGTCGATGAGCTCGCACACTCCAACGTACAGGGCCAACGCCACCCGAAGCGCTGGCAGGACGTCGAGGAATTGCTGGGCGCCGGCATCGACGTATTCACCACGCTCAATGTGCAGCATCTGGAGAGCCTCAACGACGTAGTCGGCGGCATCACCAACGTGCGTGTCTGGGAAACCATCCCCGATACGGTGTTCGACGCGGCGGACGAGGTCGTGCTGGTGGACATCCCCGCCGATGAGCTGCTGGCACGGCTCAAGGCCGGCAAGGTGTACGTGCCGCAGCAGGCGGAGCGCGCCGCAGACAACTTCTTTCGCAAGGGCAACCTGATGGCGCTGCGCGAACTCGCGCTGCGGCGCACCGCGGACCGCATCGAAGGCGACGTGCAGGCCTACCGCGTCCAGAAATCCATCTCTCCGGTATGGAAAACCGCCTCCGCACTGCTGACCTGCGTCGGCCCGGACGCAGGTGCGGAGCGGGTGGTCCGCGCCGCTGCGCGCTTGGCGGGTCAGCTGAACGCGGACTGGCACGCGATCTATGTGGAAACGCCGAGCTTGCAGCGTCTACCCGCGCCGCAGCGCGAGAGGATTCTGGCAACCCTGCATCTCGCGCAGGATCTCGGCGCGACCACGGCGGTGATAGCCCATGCGCAGGTGGCCGAGAGCATCGTCGCGTATGCGCGCAGCCACAACCTGTCCAAGCTCGTCATCGGCCGCGATCCCGACCGGCGGCTATGGCCCTGGCAGCGATCGAGCGGACAGAAGCTCGCGCGGCTTGCACCGGACATCGACCTCGTTGAGATCGGACGAGCCGCCGGGCCCGGACAAATCCTCAGCGTGCAAAATTCGAGGCGACCGGCGCCAGCGAGTACCGAGGGCGCTTCGGGCGCTGAATCCGCCGACCGGCGCAAGGCCAAATCGCTGCGATACCTGTGGTCCGCCCTTGCCTGCATGGCAATGACGCTCCTGTCCATTCCCCTGGCGGCGCGCTTCGATCGCTCGAACATCGTGGCAATATTCATCCTGACGGTCGTGCTGGTCGCGGTGCGCTTCGGCAGGGGCCCGGCGGCCCTCGCAGCGGTGTTGAGCGTGGCCGCCTTCGACTTCTTTTTTGTGCCGCCGCGATTTTCGTTCGCCTTCAGCGACATGCAGTATCTGCTGACGTTTTGCATCATGCTGGTGGTCGGCTTGATCACGGGGCAATTGACCGCAGGCCTGCGCTTCCAGGCGCGGGTGGCGGCGCACCGCGAGGAGCGTGCGGCGGCGCTTTATGAGATAGCGCGCCACCTGTCCGGTGCGGTGCAGACGGACCAGGTCGTCAAGATCAGCGACGAATCGATTGAGCGCACGTTTCACGCGGGTGCGGCCTTGCTGCTGCCAAACGCGTCCGGTCAGCTGGCCATGGCCACGACGCGCACCGCGGATGCGCTCACCGTCGACATCGGGGTGGCGCAGTGGGCGTTCGACAATGGCAAACCCGCCGGCTTCGGCACCGACACCCTCCCTGGAAGCGAGGTTCTGTATCTTCCGCTGCGCGCACCGGTCCGGCCTCGCGGGGTGCTCGCGGTCAAGGCTCGCAACCGCCGCCTGACTCGAATCCCGGAGCAGCGTCAGCTGCTCGATACGTTTGCCGCGCTGATCGCCATTGCCCTGGAACGCGTGCACTACGTGGAGGTGGCTCAGGATGCGCTGGTGAAGATGGAGTCGGAGCGGCTGCGCAATTCACTGCTCGCGGCGCTATCGCATGATTTGCGCACGCCGTTGACCGTATTGGTGGGCCTGGCCGATTCCCTGGCCCTGACGAAGCCGCCCCTGTCGCCGGCGCAGGCGGAAACCGCGGATGCGATTCAAGACGAGGCCCGCCGCATGAGCACGCTGGTGGGCAATCTGCTGGACATGGCGCGCATCGAAAGCGGCCATGTCAGCCTCAATTTGCAATGGCAGCCGCTCGAAGAAGTGGTCGGGGCCGCGCTCGATTCCTCGCGCAGCATGCTGCTGGGGCACAAGGTCGAGGTGCGCATCCCGCGGGATTTGCCGCTGGTGCGATTCGATGCCTTGCTGCTCGAGCGGGTGCTGGTCAATCTGCTGGAAAATGCCTCCAAATACACGCCGCCCGGCAGCACCGTGATCCTGTCGGCCGAGGTGATCGCAGATCAGCTCAGCGTATCGGTGTCCGACAACGGGCCCGGCCTGCCGAAAGGACAGGAGGAGGCGGTCTTTCAAAAATTCACGCGCGGTGAGCGCGAATCGGCCACCCCGGGAGTGGGTTTGGGGCTTTCGATCTGCCGCGCGATCGTCGAGGCGCATCAAGGCCGGATCGTCGGGAAGAATCGTCCGGGAGGCGGGGCCACGTTCACCTTGACGCTGCCTCTCGGCGATCCGCCCGAGGCTGAATCGGAGATCGAGGTGCAGGCCGCCCATGGCTGAACCGTCGCCCGTCGCCATTCTCATCGAGGACGAGCGCCAGATCCGGCGCTTCGTGCGAACGGCGCTGGAGGCCGAAGGCTGGAGCGTCCATGAAACCGGCACGCTGCGCCAGGGCCTGACCGACGCCGGTACGCGCAAACCTGATTTGATCATTCTCGACCTGGGCTTGCCGGACGGCGACGGGATGGAGTTCTTGCGCGATTTGCGCGGCTGGTCGAAGGTTCCCGTGATCGTTCTGTCGGCGCGCGTCGGGGAGCGGGACAAGATTGAAGCGTTGGATGCCGGCGCGGACGATTATTTGACCAAGCCGTTCGGGGTAGGCGAGTTGCTGGCCCGGGTTCGCGCTGCGTCCCGCCGCCGCCAAGAGGCGGGCGCGGCGCCCGGCGCGATATTCGAATTCGGCGACGTGCGCATCGACCTGAGTCTGCGCACCGTACAAAAGGCCGGTGCATCGATTCATCTGACGCCGATCGAGTACCGGCTGCTGACCCTGCTCATCGCGAATAGCGGCAAAGTGCTCACTCACCGCCAGATTCTGCGCGAGGTCTGGGGTCCGTCGCATTCAGAGGACGGTCACTATGTGCGAGTGTACATGGGGCATTTGCGTCAAAAGCTCGAAGACGATCCGGCGCAGCCGAGGCACATCCTGACCGAGACGGCCGTGGGCTACCGCTTGGTGCAGACCGCCCGAACCTGATCCGCCGCGCGCCAGCGGCGGCGCGCGCGTGCGAGGTCCTGTGCGGTGTCGACATCGAAGGCCGCCGACGGGACCGGCAGCAGGCTCACGTGCACGGGCGACAGCTCGCTCAGCAGCTGCTTGAGACCGCGGTCGCCGGCGATGCGCAGGGCGCGCGGCCAAAGCCAGCGCGGCAGAATGACGGGGGTGCCGCCGTGCTCCGCCACGCGCCGCGCGATGACGCGGCGCCGCGCGCCGCTCCAGCGCGCAATCATCCGCTCGAGATCCCGACGCTGCAGGTGGACCAAATCGACCGGCAGCATCAGCAGCGCGGCGCTGCAGCGGCCCGCAGTCAATCCGCGGCGTACCGAGGTGGACAATCCGCCGGCGCGATGCGGATTTGCAACGAGATCCACGCGCATTCCGCGCAATTCCTCCCGGGCTCGCACCGCCCGCTGTGGAATCACGACGATGATCCGCTCGGCTGCGAGCGGGGCGAGGAGCCGGATGGTGCGCCGGATCAAGCTCGATCCGCGCACCCGCGCCAAGGCCTTTGGCCGGCCCAGTCGGGCGGAGAATCCGGCCGCAAGCACGACGATTCGCAGCGTAGGTCGCGCGCGAGCATTCATTGGTATGATTCTGCCATGAGAAGCCATGCAAGCCTGCAGCGCCGGCCGTTCTTGACGCCCCTTTGGCTGCTGGCCTTGACCGCCATCACGAGCGCCGTGGTCCTGGGGTTTGCCGCGTGGGCCGTGGCCACCGCGGAATCAACCACGATCGTGGTGGTGCGCCATGCGGAGAAGGTCGAGGGCGCCGGCGCGGACCCGCCGCTCACGGCGGCGGGAGAGGCGCGCGCGGCCTTGCTCGCGAGCATGTTCGGCGATGCGCGTCAGCCCGGACATATCGACGCCATCTATGTGTCGCCCGCACTGCGCAATCGGCTGACGGCCGCTCCGCTCGCTGCGCGGCTGGGGCTGACGCCGACGGTGGCCCCTGCCGCGGATCCGCGCTCCCTGGTGCGCCGGCTGCTGCGTGATCACGCCGGCGGCAGAATCCTCGTGGTGGGGCATAGCGATACGGTGCCCGACATCGTTGCCGCGCTGACCGGACAGCGCATCCCACCCATCGGCAAAGAGGAATACGGCACCATGTACGTCATCACGGTCCCACGCATCGGCCACGCGAATTTTGTGCGCTTGAACTACTAGCCTAGGTGCTGGCCGCACGCAGCAGAATGGCCTTGCGCACGAAATCCTCATGGCGCCCGATCAGAAAATCTGCGAGCACGGCATCGCGCACTCGGCGGCTGCCGTCGATCAGAAAGGTGGCCCGGCGCACCCCGATCCCCAAGGGGCCGTTCAGGCCGTACATCCTGACGACGGTTTTTTGCTCATCCGACAGCAGCACGAACGGCAGGCGGTGCTTCTCGCGAAACTTGGCGTGCGACTGTGGACTTTGCGGACTGATGCCGATGATCCGCAGGCCCGCCTTCTGGATCTCGGCATTCAGATCGCGCAAGCTACAGGCCTGGCGGGTGCAGCCGGGAGTGAAATCGGCAGGATAGAAGTACAGGATGATTGCGCCGGAGCTCAGCAGCTCCGTGAGTGAGCGGTCGGTGCCTGTATCGTCAGGGAGCGTGAATTCCGGGGCCCTTTCTCCCGCCTTGAGCATTTATTATTCCTCCTTAAGGTGCATCCTAGCTAAGTTCGCCCGATTTGGGGCGATACTTTGGCTTACCGGGCCTTTGCTGCTAGTATTCTGGGCCGTTTTCGGGGGGAGTAGCTCAGTTGGGAGAGCGTCGCGTTCGCAATGCGAAGGTCGAGGGTTCGATCCCCTTCTCCTCCACCAATCGAAAGGCCGGCAGTCATTTGACTCCGGCCTTGCCTTTTGCCTCGGTAGCTCAGTGGATAGAGCGAGTGCCTCCTAAGCGCTAGGTCGCCGGTTCGATTCCGGCCCGGGGCACT
>JBKQOZ010000036.1:0-27275 GCA_052326345.1 Steroidobacteraceae bacterium
CGGGCCGAGCGCATTCGAACCGAGCTCGGCTGGCAGCCGCGGCACGACGACTTGCGCGCCATCGTGTCGAGCTCGCTGGCCTGGGAGCGCAAGCTTCAGCTCGAGCCTTGGGGCTGAGCCGGCGCTCAGCCTATTTTACGGAGTATTGGTGGTCAATCCGCTGGCTGTGACTTGAGACGGCCTGGGAGCGGCGCATGCGCGAGCCGCGGGGTAAAGTTGCGGCCCGGCAGCGCTCCATGCTAGGTTACATGTAACCATCGGAGACCGTCATGCTGCAAAATCCAAGATCCTCTCGCGACAAGGTGCGGTTGCACCGTGAGCGGCTGCGCGCCCAAGGGCTGCGGCCGGTGCAGATCTGGGTGCCTGACGTGCGGGCCCGCTCGTTCGCTGCCGCGGCACGCCAGCAGTCGAAGGCGGTAGCTGCCAGCGACCATGCGAAGGCCGATGAGCAGTTCATCGATGCCGTCTCGGGCAATCTCGCCGAGTGAAACGCGGGGAAATTTGGACCGTGTCGGGCGGCGCAAGCTATACGGGGAAGCCGCGGCCGGCGGTCATCGTGCAGGAAGACCGGTTCGATCAAACGGCCTCGGTCACACTCTGTGCATTCACGACCGATCCGACGGATGCCCCGTTACTGCGCATGCTCATCGAACCCACCCACCGCAACGGCCTGAAGAGCGCTTCACGACTGATGATCGACAAAATCACTACGGTGCCAAAAGCACGACTCGGCAAACGCATCGGCAAGCTCAACGACGAGGATGTCGTGCGCCTGAACCGCGCGCTCACGGTATTTCTGGGTCTTGCCAGATGAATCATTGACGCCTTTACTTGACCGCCCAAACTAGGGTACCCTCTCGGATCTTTTTCCCAGTTAAATCAGAGTATTACGAATGCACATCACGATTTTTGGGTCCGGCTACGTGGGCTTGGTCACGGGCGCGTGCCTGGCGGATGCGGGCAACCACGTGCTCTGTGTGGACATCGACGAGCGCAAGGTCGCCCTGCTCCAGGCGGGCGAGGTGCCGATCCATGAGCCCGGCCTCGATATCTTGGTCAAGCGCAATTTCGATGCCGGGCGCCTGCGCTTCACCACGCACGCCAGGGAGGCAGTGGAGCACGGCCAGTTCCAATTGATCGCGGTCGGCACGCCGCCCGATGAGGATGGCTCGGCGGACCTGCGCCACGTGCTGGCGGTGGCGCATACGATCGGCGAGCACATGAACGAATACAAGGTGGTGGTCACCAAATCGACGGTGCCGGTGGGTACGGCGGACAAGGTGCGCGAGGCGGTGGCCGCCTCACTCAGGGCGCGCGGGGCGGTGGTGGAGTACGACACGGTCTCGAACCCGGAATTCCTGAAGGAGGGCGCCGCCATCGCCGATTTCGTCAAACCCGACCGGGTGGTCATCGGCACCGACAGTTCGCGCGCGACGGAACTGATGCGCCTGCTGTATGAGCCGTTCACCCGCAATCGCGACCGCCTGATCGTGATGGACGTGCGCTCCGCGGAGCTCACCAAGTACGCCGCGAACGCGATGCTCGCGACCAAGATCAGCTTCATGAACGAGCTGGCAAATCTGGCCGAGCACTTCGGCGCGGACATCGAGGCGGTGCGCGTCGGCATCGGTTCGGACCCGCGCATCGGCTACGCCTTCATCTACCCGGGCGTGGGCTACGGCGGCTCCTGCTTCCCCAAGGACGTGAAGGCGCTCAAGCACTCGGCCGACGAAGTGGGCTACGAGCCCGACATCCTGCGCGCGGTCGAGGCGGTGAACGAGCGGCAAAAGCGGGTGCTGTTCAACAAAATCCAGGCGCATTTCGGCGCTCTCAAGGGCAGGACCTTCGCGCTCTGGGGGCTGTCGTTCAAGCCGCATACCGACGACATGCGCGAGGCGCCGAGCCGGGTGCTGATGGAGGCGCTGTGGGCGGCGGGGGCCAAGGTCCGCGCCTACGACCCGGTGGCGATGCCGGAATGCAAGCGCATCTACGGGCGGCGAGCGGATTTCACCCTGTGCAAGAGCAGCCCCGAGGCCCTTGAAGGCGCCGATGCGCTCGCCATCGTCACCGAATGGCAGGAATTTCGCAGTCCGGATTTCGACCACATGAAGAAGGCGCTGAAGACGCCGGTGATCTTCGACGGGCGCAACCTCTACGACCCGCTGCACATGGTGCGCGCCGGCTTCAGCTATTATGCGATCGGCCGCGGCCAGCCGATCGGCGCGGCGGCCAAGCGATCAGTGCGGTGACCAGACGGTTAAAATGAGGGGCCAATGAGCACGTTGATTCCGGTGATTCTGTCGGGCGGCGCAGGCACGCGGCTCTGGCCGCTGTCGCGCGAGCTGTATCCCAAGCAGCTGCTCGCGCTGGTCGGCAAGCGCACCATGCTGCAGGACACGGCCGCCCGCCTGGCGGGCATCGCCGGGTCGGCGGCGCCGATCGTCGTGTGCAACGAGGCGCATCGCTTCACGGTGGCGGAGCAGCTTCGCGCCATCGCAATCCAGCCATCGGGCATTTTGCTCGAGCCCATCGGCCGCAACACTGCGCCGGCGGTGGCGCTCGCCGCGCTCAAGGCCCTGCAGGTCGATCCCGAGGCCACGCTGGTCATTGCGCCGGCCGATCACGTGATCCGCGACGCAGATACGTTCCAGAAGGCCGCGGAGGTGGCCGCGGGCTATGCGCGAAGCGGGAAGCTGGTGACCTTCGGGATCGTGGCGCACGCTCCGGAAACCGGCTACGGCTATATCCGCCGCGGCGCCGGCGAGGGTCCCGCCTATCCGGTCGCGCAATTCATCGAAAAACCGCCCCTGGATGTGGCGCAGCAATTCGTCGCTTCGAGGGATTATTTCTGGAACAGCGGCATGTTCGTGTTCCAGGCGAACCGCTACCTGGCCGAGCTCGGCACCTATGCGCCGGATGTGCTCAAGGCGAGCAAGGCCGCGTTCGAGGCCGCCAAGACCGACCTCGATTTCGTGCGCATCGACAAGGCCGCCTTCGAGGCGTGCCGCTCCATCTCGATCGACTACGCGGTCATGGAAAAGACGCGCGACGCCGTGGTGCTGCCCCTGGATGCCGGCTGGAGCGATGTGGGCTCCTGGTCTTCGCTGTTCGACGCGCTGCCGGCCGACGAGGAGGGCAACGTGCTGCAGGGCGACGTGCTGGTGCATGACACGCACGACTGCTACGTGCATTCGACCAGCCGCCTGGTCGCCGCCGTCGGGATGGACGATCACGTCATCGTCGAGACCAAGGACGCGATTCTGGTTGCTCCCAAGGAGCGGGTGCAGGAGGTGAAGGAGCTGGTGGCGAAGCTCAAGAAGTCCGGCCGCAGCGAATCGGCGCTGCACCGGGAGGTGTTCAGGCCCTGGGGCAGCTACGACAGTCTCGACAACGGGGAGCGCTTTCAGGTCAAGCGCCTGTCGGTCAAGCCGGGCGGCGTGCTGTCCCTGCAGATGCACCACCACCGCGCCGAGCACTGGATCGTGGTGCAGGGTACGGCGCGGATCACCTGTAACGAGAAGACGTTCTTGCTGTCCGAGAATGAGTCCACCTTCATTCCCATCGGCGCCACGCATCGCATCGAGAATCCCGGGAAGGTGGCCCTGCACATCGTCGAGGTGCAGTCCGGGTCCTATCTCGGCGAGGATGACATCGTGCGCTACGAGGACAATTACGGCCGCCAAGGGACCAGCACTTGAGCGCGATCACCTGCTTCAAAGCCTATGATTTGCGGGGCCGGATTCCCACTGAGCTGAATGACGACGTCGCCTACCGGGTGGGGCGCGCCTATGCCGCGTTCCTGTCGCCCAAACGGGTGGTGGTCGGGCGCGACATCCGCCTCTCGAGCGCGGGGCTCACCGATGCGCTGTGCCGGGGCCTGACCGGCAGCGGCGTCGATGTCTACGACATCGGCATCTGCGGCACCGAGGGCGTGTACTTTGCATGCTTTCACGGAGGCTACGACGGCGGGATCATGGTCACCGCGAGCCACAATCCGCCCGACTACAACGGCATGAAGTTCGTGCGCGAGCAGTCCCGGCCGATCAGCGCGGATAACGGCCTTAACGAGATTCGCGGCTTGGCGGAGCGCGGCCAGTTCGCCGAGCCCGAGCGGCGCGGCACGCGACGCGCGATCGACACCATGCCCGAGTATGTCGCGCACCTGTTGTCCTATGTCGATGTGCCGAAGCTCAAGCCCCTGAAGATCGTGGTCAATGCCGGCAACGGCGGAGCGGGGCTCATCGTCAATCGGCTGGAGCCGCACCTGCCGTTCGAGTTCATCAAGATCCACCATGAGCCCGACGGCCGCTTTCCCAACGGCATCCCGAACCCCATGATCGAGGAGAATCGACTGCCGACCGCCGCGGCCATCCGCGCCCACCAGGCGGACCTCGGGCTGGCCTGGGACGGGGATTTCGACCGCTGCTTCTTCTTCGATGAGCACGGCGCCTTCGTCGAGGGCTACTACATCGTCGGGCTCTTGGCCTCGGTGCTGCTGCGCGGCGCGCCGGGCGGCAAGGTGGTGCACGATCCGCGCCTCACCTGGAACACCATCGACATCGTCGAGCGCGCCGGCGGCGAGGCGGTGCAGTCGAAGTCCGGCCATGCCTTCATCAAGCAGCGCATGCGCGAGGTCGACGGCGTGTACGGCGGGGAGATGAGCGCGCACCATTATTTCCGCCGCTTCGCGTACTGCGACAGCGGCATGATTCCCTGGCTGCTGATCGCGCAGATCTTAAGCGAATCCGGCCAGCCGCTCTCGGCGCTGGTGGGCGAGCGCATCGGCCTTTATCCGGTGAGCGGCGAGCTCAACTACCGGGTGCCGGATGCCGGCGAGGCCATTCGGGCTTGCGAATCGCGCTACGGCGCGCAGGCGCTCAAGGTGGATCGCACCGACGGGCTGTCGTACGAGTTCGCCGACTGGCGCTTCAATCTGCGCAGCTCGAACACCGAGCCTTTGATCCGGCTCAATGTCGAGGCGCGCGGCTCGCGGCAGCGGCTCTGCGAGAAGACCGGCGAGCTGCTCGACCTGTTGAAGGCGCACGGCGCCGTGGCCGCGGACCACTGAGCGAGCGGCATCCGCCCATGCCCCCGGCCGCCCCCAAACTGAGCGTCGTCATCCCCGTGTACAACGAGGAGCAAGTGCTGCCGAGCCTGTTCGGCCGCCTGTACCCCGCGCTCGATGCGCTCGGCATTGCGTACGAATGCGTGTTCGTCAACGACGGCAGCAAGGACCGCTCCGCGGCGCTGCTGCGCCAGCAGTTTCAGCGCCGGCCGCTGCACACGCGCGTGATTCTGTTCCACGCGAACTTCGGGCAGCACTCCGCAGTGATGGCGGGCCTGTCCTATGCACGCGGCGACTACGTGGTGACCCTCGACGCCGATCTGCAGAATCCGCCGGAGGAGATCGGGAAGCTCGTAGGCATGCTGGAGCAGGGCTACGACTACGTTGGCACCATCCGCCAGCAGCGGCAGGACCGGCTGTGGCGCCGCACGCTCTCGAAGGGGGTCAACAAGCTGCGCGAGTGGATCACGCCGGTGCGCATCACCGATCAGGGCTGCATGATGCGCGGCTATGCGCGATCCGTGGTGATGGCGCTCAATGAGACGCGCGAGGTGAACACCTTCATCCCCGCGCTCGCATCCATCTATGCGATGAATCCGATCGAGGTGCCGATCGCGCACGAGGAGCGCTTCGCCGGCCGCTCCAAGTACTCGCTGTACAGCCTGATCCGGCTGAATTTCGATCTGGTGACCGGGTTCTCGGTGGTGCCGCTGCAGCTGTTTTCCATGGTCGGGATGGCGGTATCGTTTCTCTCCGCCCTGCTGGTGGTGTACCTGTTCGTGCGCCGCCTGATCCTCGGCCCTGAGGCCGAGGGCGTGTTCACGCTGTTCGGGCTGGTGTTCTTCTTCATCGGGTTGGCGCTGTTCGGCATCGGATTGCTCGGCGAATACGTCGGGCGCATCTACGCCCAGGTGCGCGAGCGGCCGCGCTACATCGTCGAGGCCGTGCTCGAGCAGTCCGGCGAGGAATCGCCCGCCGGCGCGGCGCTTCCCGCGAGCGGCGAGGTCGGGCGCGCGGCGGTTCGCGCCCCGGGCGTGCGGCAGTGACGCGTGCGGTGGTGTTCGCCTACAGCGAGGTCGGGGTTCGCTGCGTGCGCGAACTGCTCTCGCAGGACATCGACATTAGGATCCTGTTCACGCACGCGGATGATCCCGGCGAGAGGCAGTGGTTCGGCAGCGTGAGAGACCTCGGCGCCGCGCACGGCCTTAGGGTCGAGACTCCGGATGATCCGAATACCCTCGAGTGGATCGCCGAGGGGCGGCGCGCGCGGCCGGACTTCGTGTTCTCCTTCTACTACCGCCACCTGCTCGATGCCGCATGGCTGGCGCTGCCGCGGCGCGGCGCGCTGAACATGCACGGCTCGCTGCTGCCGAAATACCGCGGGCGCGCGCCGGTGCATTGGGCGATCATTCACGGCGAGGCGGTCACCGGAGCGAGCCTGCACTACATGGTGGAGAAGCCCGATGCCGGCGCGCTCGTCGACCAGCAGCCGGTGCCGATTCTGGAGAACGACACCGCGCTCGAGGTGTCGATGAAGGTCGCGCAGGCGGCGCAGCAGGTGCTCGCGCGCGCGCTGCCGAAATTGATCGCAGGCTCCGCGGCGGCCCGACCGCTCGACCTTAAGCAAGGATCCTACTTCGGGCGGCGCCGCCCGGAGGATGGACGCATCGACTGGCGGCAGGGGGCGCGCGCGGTGCACGATCTGGTGCGCGCCGTGGCGCCGCCGTTTCCGGGCGCCTTCACCGAGGTGAACGGCTGCCGGCTTCAAGTCCTCGAAACGCGCGTCGATGGCGAGCCGCTGCGCTTCACGGCACGGGCGCCGTGCCTGTACGCCTCGGATGATGAATGGTTCGTCGACTGCGTCGACGGCAAACGGCTGAAGATTCTCGCGCTCGCAATCGACGGACAGCCGCTCAAGCCGCGCTCTGCGCCGCCAGCGCTCGCGAATCAGCCGCTCGCATTGACTTGATAAGGGGACCCACTTGAAACACGTGCTCATTCTCGGCGTCAACGGCTTCATCGGCCATCACCTGAGCAAGTACATCCTGAGGAACACCGACTGGCACATCTACGGGATGGATCTGCAATCGGAGCGCGTCGGCACGGAGCTTCAAAATCCGCGCTTTCACTTCCTCGAGGGCGACATCACCATCAACAAGGAGTGGGTCGAATACCATGTGCGCAAGTGCGATGTCATCCTGCCGCTGGTCGCCATTGCGACCCCGGCCACCTATGTGCGCGAGCCGCTGCGGGTGTTCGAATTGGACTTCGAGGCTAACCTGCCCATCATCCGCCACTGCGTCAAGTACAAGAAGCGCGTGGTATTCCCCTCGACCTCGGAGGTCTACGGCGCGTGCCGCGACAAAGAATTCGATCCGGAAACCTCCGAGCTCGTGCTCGGCCCCATTCACAAGCAGCGCTGGATCTATTCCTGTGTCAAGCAGCTGCTCGACCGGATCATCTGGGGGTACGGCCAGCAGGGGCTGCAGTTCACCCTGTTCCGCCCCTTCAACTGGGTCGGCTCCGGTCTCGACAGCATGGACGATCCGAAGGAGGGCAGCTCGCGCGTGCTGACGCAATTCCTCGGGCACATCGTGCGCGGCGAGCCGATCAAACTGGTCGACGGCGGCAGCCAGACCCGCGCCTTCACCTTCATCGACGATGCGGTGGATTGCCTCACCCGCATCATCGACAACCCGGGTGGCATCGCGGACGGCAAGATCTACAACATCGGCAACCCGCACAATTCCTACTCCATCCGCCAGCTCGCCGAGATGATGCTCGAGATCGCGCTGGCGCGGCCGGAATATGCGCCCACGGCGCGGCACACCCGCCTGGTCGACATCTCGGCGCTCGCCTACTACGGCAAGGGCTATGCCGACATCCCGGCGCGGCTGCCGTCGATCAAGAATACGACGGCCGAGCTCGGCTGGACGCCGAGCACCGACATGCGCACGGCATTGATGTCGATTTTCGACTCCTACGCCCACGCGCTGCCCTCGGCCTCGGCGCTGCTGTCGCGCGATGCTTGAAGGCGCGCACATCGGCCTGAAGGTCGATGTCGACACCTTGCGCGGCACCCGCGAAGGCGTGCCGAGGCTCGCGCAGCTGCTCAAAAGCCACGGCGTGGATGCGACCTTTTATTTCTCGGTAGGGCCCGACCACACCGGGCGCGCGCTGCGCCGGGTGTTCCGCAAGGGCTTCGCGCAAAAGGTGGCGCGCACCTCGGTCCTCAAGCATTACGGCTTGAAAACCCTGATGTACGGCGTGCTGCTGCCGGGTCCGGATATCGGCCGCGAGGCGGGCGATGTCATGCGCAGCGTGCAGGATGCGGGCTTCGAGGTGGGCCTGCACACCTACGATCACGTGCGCTGGCAGGACGGCGTTGCCCGAGCCGATGCGGCCTGGACCCGCAGGGAATTTGAGCGCGGCCTCTTGGCGTTCGAGCGGGTGTTCGGATTCCTGCCGCAGTCGCATGCGGCGGCCGGCTGGCAGATCAACGCGCACACGCTCGAGCTCGAGCGCGAGCACGGCTTGCGCTATGCCAGCGACACGCGCGGCGGCGGCGCGTTTCTGCCGCTGCTCGCGGGCCGCACGAGCTCCTGCCCGCAGATACCGACCACGCTGCCGACCTTCGATGAGCTGCTCGGCCGCGATTCCGTCGACGAGTCGAGCATCGCCGCGGCGCTGTTCGACCGGTCCCAAGCGGCGGCGCACCCGGCGCTGCAGGTGTTCACGCTGCACGCGGAGCTCGAAGGCATGCTGCTGCGCGACGCGTTCGAGTCCTTGCTGGTGAAGTGGCGAGATGCCGGCGCGCTGGTCACGCGTATGGCGGCCATTCACGCACTCGCGGCACGCCTGCCGCTCCCCGTTCGCGCCGTGGTCATGGGCGAAGTGCCGGGGCGCTCGGGATTGCTCGCGCAGTGAACTCGCAGGCCTCGCCCAATCCGCGCGAGCGGTGGACGTACGTGAGCCTTGCGGCGTTCGTCGCGGTGCTGTGGCTCGCGACCCTGTCGCTGCGGCCGCTGTTCAATCCGGACGAGGGCCGCTATGCGGAAATCCCGCGCGAGATGCTGAGCGGCGGCGACTGGGTCATACCGCATTTGAACGGCATCGCATACCTCGAAAAGCCGCCGCTGCAGTACTGGGCCACGGCCTTGAGCCTGCGCGTGTTCGGATTGAACGAGTTCGCGGCGCGCCTCTACACGGCGCTGTGCGCGCTCGCCACGCTCGCGGTGGCGGGACTTGTGGCGCGGCGGCTGTGGGGCACGGCGGCGGCTTTAAGGGCGGCGGCCGTGCTGTCGAGCATGTTGCTGTTCGTCGTGTTGGGACAGCTCCTGACGCTGGACATGAGCCTGACCCTGTACATGACGGTCGCGCTTGCGGGATTCTTACTGGCGCAGAGCGCGGGCGCCGCCGAGCGCCGCTGGATGCTGCTCGCGTGGGCCGCCACGGCGCTCGGAGTGCTCACCAAGGGGCTCGTTGCGGCGGCGGTTCCGGCGGCGGTGCTGGTGATCTACAGCCTGCATGCCCGCGACTTTACGCCCTGGCGCCGCCTGCACGCGGCGAGCGGTTTGCCGCTGTTTGCGGCGATCGCGATTCCCTGGCACTGGCTCGCGGCGAGGAGGTTCCCGGATTTCCTGCAATTCTTTTTCGTGCACGAGCACTTGAAGCGATACCTGACGCCGAGCGCCGATCGCGAGGAGGTGTGGTGGTTCTTCGGCGCGGTGTTTCTGCTCGGCAGCGCTCCGTGGACGCTCTGCGCGCTGCGCGCCCTGGCCGTGGGCTGGCGCCGCGGCGCCCCGAGGGGGCAGTTCAATCCCATGCTCTTTCTTTGGATATGGGTCGTCTTCGTCTGCGTGTTCTTTTCGCTGTCCGACGCCAAGCTGATCCCGTATATCCTGCCCGCCATGCCCGCGCTCGCGCTGCTGATCGCCGGCCTGCCGGAGCGCTCGCTCGAGCGCGACGTGCCGCGCACGGCGCTGTTGACCGTGGCGGCGGCGATCGGGCTCGCGCTCGCGTGCATGTTCGCGCCGCGGTTCCTCGCACCCTCCGATCGAAGCGCGTATTTTCTGTCCCTGGCGAAGCCCGTCGCGCAGATCGCCGCGCTGCTTGCGGTGTCGGGCCTGTACGTATTGTCGCAGCGGCGCAAGATGACGCGTGCGGCGGTGTTCCTCGGCGTCGGCTGGTGTCTGTCCGGATTGCTGATGGTGCGCGCGGCCGCCGCGGTGGCGCCGGTGTACTCGGGAGTGACGCTCGCGCGCGCGCTCCCCGTCGTGCCGCGCGCCGCATCCTTGTACAGTGTCGGCACGTATGATCAGACGCTGCCGTTTTATTGGCGGCGCACGTTCACGCTGGTCGCCTATCGGGGCGAGCTCGATTACGGCCTGAAGTTCGATCCGGGCGCCGAGTGGCCGAGCACGGCGCAATTCATCGAGCAGTGGAACCGGGAATTTTTGGCTTATGCGGTGATGGAGCGAGACATGTTCGACGATCTGAAGAGGCGCGGCGTGCCGCTGCGCGAGCTCTCGCGCGACGTGCGCCGGGTGCTGGCGGCGCGGCGATGAGCTGGGTCACGTGGGTATTGATTGTGAGCAGCGTGAGCATGAACGCCTCGGCGCAGCTGCTGATGAAGGCGGCGACCCGCCCGCTCGCGCAGGTCGCCGATTTCAGCGTGGACTCGCTGCTGTTCAGCGTCAGGGTCCTGTGCAGGAGCGCGTTCTTCTGGGGCGGCATGGTGTGCTACGCGGCGAGCATCTGCGTGTGGCTGGCCGCCCTGACGAAGGCGCCGGTGAGCACCGCCTACCCGATGCTCTCGCTCGGCTACGTGATGGTCGCCGGCGTGTCGGTGCTCACGCTGGGCGAGACGCTCTCGCCGGCGAAAATGCTGGGAATTTTGCTGATTTGCCTAGGTGTGGTTCTCGTTTCCAGGAGCAGTCCTTTATGAAGCCCTTTTTGCCCTTTGCGCGGCCCTCGATCGATGCGGACAGCATCGCGGCGGTCGCCGATGTGTTTCGCTCCGGACAGCTGGCGAGCGGACCGAAGGTCCAGGCGTTCGAGGCCGCGCTCGCCGCCTACTTAGGATTGGGCCGCCACGTGCGCGTGATGACCTCCGCGACGGCGGGCCTCGAGATGGCGCTCGAGGTCGCCCAAGTGGGCGAGGGCGATGAGGTCATCGTTCCGGCCATGAGCTTTGCCGCGAGCGCGAACGTGGTGGCCCGGGTGCGCGCCAAACCGGTCTTCGTCGACATCGACCTGTACACCCGCAACCTCAACGTGGAGCTCGCCGCGGCGGCGATCACCGCCAGGACGCGCGCCATCATGCCGGTGCATTTCGCCGGCTTGCCCGTGGACATGGATGCGCTCTACGGGCTTGCGGCGCAGCATGGCTTGCGGGTGATCGAAGATGCCGCGCATGCCATCGGCTCACGCCATCGAGGCAGGCTGATCGGCAGCTTCGGCGACCTCGTGGTGTTCAGCTTTCACCCCAACAAGAACATGACCAGCATCGAAGGCGGCGCCATCTCCACGAGCGACGCCAAAGACGCGGCGCTGTTCGAGCAGTACCGCTTTCACGGCATCAAGCGCAACGCGCAGGGCGAGATCGACGTGATGTTCCCCGGCGCCAAGAGCAATCTCACCGACGTGGCGGCGCAGATCGGCATCGACCAGCTGCGCCGCCTGGACGGATTCAATGCGCGCCGCCGCGAGCTGGCGGGCCTGTATTTCGCCGAGCTCGAGGGCTACTGCGGCGCGGTGCTGCCCGCGCGCGGGGACTCGGGCCACAGCTGGCATATGTTCCAGGTGCTGATCGATTTCCCGGCGCGGGGCATGACGCGGCCGGGCTTTCAGAAGGCGATGGCGGAGCGCGGCATCGGGATCGGCGTGCACTATCCGTGCATTCCGGGGCTCACCTACTACTTGAGCCAAGGCTACCGGCCGCAGGACACGCCGGTGGCCGCGCGGGTCGGGCGCGAGACCGTCACCCTGCCGTTGTTTCCGGCGATGCAGGATGAGGACGTCGCGCGCGTCTGCGGCGAGCTGCGCGACGTGCTGCGTTGAGGCGCCCCGGCGCCGACGCGCCCCCGATCGCCGGGTGGCTCGGCTTGCGGGCCTTTAGGTGATGGCGCAAACTTCACGCCCCGGCAATTCCACCTTCAGAGGGATCTCGTCATGAATCGTTATGTGCTCCTCGCGCTTGTGACCGGCATCTTCGCCTCGCCCCTGTATGCCGCCTTGAAGCCCGGCGATCAGGCGCCCGATTTCACCACCCAGGCCACGCTCGCGGGCAAGCCCTTCACCTTCTCGCTGGCCGATGCGCTGAAGCATGGTCCGGTGGTGCTGTATTTTTATCCGGCGGCGTTCACTCCCGGCTGCACGGTGGAGGCGCACGAGTTCGCCGAGGCCACGGACAAGTTCAAGGCCCTGGGCGCGACCGTGATCGGGGTGTCGCACGATCCCATCGACAAATTGAACAAGTTCTCCGTGAGCGAATGCCGCAACAAGTTCGCGGTCGCCTCCGATGCGGATCAGACGATCACCAAGGAATACGACGCGGTGCTCAAGGCCAAACCGGAGTATGCGGACCGCACCTCCTACGTGATCGCGCCCAACGGCAAGATCATTTACGAGTACACGGCGATGAATCCCGACAAGCACGTGGAGAACACCATGGCGGCCGTGCAGAAGTGGGAGGCGGAGCAGAAGAAGGGATCTTAAGGTCTGCCGATGGGCCGGGTTATTCCTCCTCCTCCTCTTCCTCCCCGTCTATGGAAAAGTTGATCAATTCCAGCGGCATTATGATTGTTTGCGAACTGTCTTCCACCACGAGGATAGGAATCTCCATGGTCTCCGATGTTTCGGCCGCCGCAGGCTGGGCAGCGTCCGGGATCTTCGGTATCGTTGGTGGAGGCGCTCTGTCTTGAGCAAGCGGAGGCGTTTCCACGGCTTGGGGGGCCGGCGGCGGGTGGAAGGGCTCTTGGCTTCGCAACCTGTGCAGCGCCAGTTCGGCCTCGATAGGCTCGCTGAAATAATAGCCTTGTCCGAAGTTGCAGCCCATTTTCTGGAGGGCCGCCGCGGCCGCCTCGGTGTCGACGATTTCCGCAATCGCCGTGAGATTCAGACTGCGCACTATCTGTATCATTGCGGCAATCATCCTCGTGTTGGCTTCATCGGAGCTCTTGAGGATTACGAACGGGCAATCGATCTTGACGCAGTCGAATGGAAACAGCTGCAGATTGCTCAGCGATGAATAGCCGGTTCCGAAGTCATCGAGCATCAACTGGCACCCTAAGCCCTGCAGCCGATTGAGAGCCTCACGCGCCGCCCCGACGTCGCCGGTGAGCGCCAGTTCTGTGAGCTCGAATCTGAGGGCCGATGGCGGCAGCTGAGTCTCCCGCAGACGGGTTGCCAGGTATTCGCTGAGCCCTGGATCTCGCAACGCCGTCGGGGAAAGATTGATGCTGATATAGAACTTTTGATCGGCGGGTAAATGCCGGAGCCATACCCCCGCAAGCGTGACCACTTTGAGAATGATCCAGCGGGTTATCGGCACCATCAATCCGGCTTCTTCCGCAATGCGCAGGAACCTGTCCGGATCGACCACGCCCTCTACCGGATGGCGCCAGCGCAGGAGCGCTTCGGCACCCACCATCGTGTAGGTTCGCAAATCGACAATCGGCTGGAACAACAAGTACAGCTGGTGCTTTTCCAGTGCCACGTACAAGTCAGCCTCGAGGCTTACAAGATTGGCTGCCTGTCCGCCCATGTCCTGCGCGTAAACGACGATCTTTGTCGTGTCCTGACGCTTGGCGATCGATAGGGCGATATCGGCCTCGCGCACGACGTCCTCCGCGCGCTGCTGGCCCGAATCCACAATTGTGACGCCCAGATGTGCCGCGATGATGAGTTGGTGTCGGCGCAGCTGAAAGGGCGAGCGCAGTTGTTCTTGAATGAGGATGGCAGCGTCGAGGGGCGCTTCAGCCGAGGCCACGTCGAGGATCAGCAGCGCAAATTGATCGGCGCTCCAACGTGCGAGCGTCCCCTCGAATGCCGATGCGGATTTTTCAAAGCGGCGCGCGACCTGAACCATCAGCTCATCGCCGGCTGTATGACCCAGCGTGTCATTGATGAGTTTGAATCGGGCAATGTCGATGATGATGACCGCGATCCGCTGGCGGCGCTTTGCGCGCACGTCACGCAGTGCCCGGTCGAGCTGATCCATGAAATAGCGCCGGTTCGGCAGTCCGGTGAATGTATCGTGAAAGCGCGCATGTTCGTAGCTCTGCTGCAGATTCAACCGCTGCTGCATTTCCGCAGCCATCTGCTCATTGATGGAGCGCACGCGGCGGCGCGTGGCTACCAAGGACGCGCGAGCGCGTTGCAGTGCGTGGCTCAGATCGTGGGTGCCGAAAGCTAAAAGCCACGCCAAGAACGCCAGCAGGGCTATGTCCGATGCGAGCAGGCTCGCCGGATACCAGCCGGTACGTGGTTGTATCGCCAGCGCCAGATAGCTACCGGCTGTTGCAGCCGCCGTCGGTAGAGCAATACGGGTGCTGACGGCATCGGTCAGAGGTTCGGCGCTCGAGCCGACGAAGATGCGCGTTCGCGCACTGCGGGGCTCGATTTGCGACAGCTCGAAGTCGTACCCCATGTCGACCAGCCGGGCGAGGTGGGTATCCGCAATCAACTCGTCCAAGTCAGCGTAGGCGACTGACCAACCCCGCAAGCGCGCTGCCTGCCCGGGGGCATTGGAGAACACCGGAAAGCGTATCGTAATGAGCCACTGGCTGCCCAGGCGCAACGGACCCAGAACGGAGGAGCCGGGTATTGCTCGGGAAGACTCTGCCGACTGCCACTCGCTTGCAATACCGCCTGCGGTCGCAGCCTCCGCGGACCGCGCACTCAGCACTTTGTCGTCGTCCGTCATCCAAAAGATGTTGGCAGCCGGTGTCAATGTCTCGAGTGACGTGAGACTGTCCCTGCTCGACAGGAACCGGGTCGCCGATGCCGCCTGCCGAGCTGCCATGTCGGAGAGCCTTTGGAGCGGCGGTTCAATCTTCCTGACGAAGTCGGTCGAAACCGTGGCCGCACGCTCGCGGGCGAGGGCTGCGTGGTGGTACACGCTCAGGTAGATCAGCCGCGAGCCTGCGATCAATACGACGGCGAGTACCACAATCGTGGGTAACGCCCCGATGATGCGCGCACGAATCGACCTGATCACCGCGCGGTACCCGTAGCTCCCACATGGAAAATATAGTTGAGCGTTAAGGTGGCGCGCTTGATGCCAGACAAGTCCTGGTAGTCGGCGATCAGTGTCAGTTCGCTGCGTTGATGCGCAAACGGCTTTGACATTCCAACATAGCCTTCCTTGAGTTGACGCCCCGGATACTCAATACCCAGATTTAATACGGCAGGCGACGCTTGGCCATATGCCACGCCGCCGAGTAAGTTCACCACCGCTCCATATTTGTCGATTCTTGCGGTCGTCATATGCGTCCCAAGATTGCCGCTCGCCGTGTACTGGTATGCGACCGCTGTCAACACGCTGGGGCTCCACAGGTAGGAAAGCCCGATCTTGGGCAAATTCCCGTGTGTCGATTCGACATCAATGCGCCGATCTTCGAGTTGCGCGGAGAGCTTGTGGGAAAACGTGCCGATGACGCCAACGGCTTCGATCTCATAATTGAAGGTCTTGGGTCCATCATTGCCCGTCCCTTCGTGCGCTTCGCCGTAAACGCTGAAGCGAGCATCGTCCGGCCCGCGCGTCAGCGATCCGGTGACGGACCCAAAGGTCCAATGCGCAACGGAGAGGTCTTGATGCTCGACCGCGAGGGTGCCGATCGTACTGGCATCAAAGTTATGCAACCAGCTAATCGACCCGCCGCCGCCGCCATCGGTTCCCGTGAGCATGGACCCCTGGGCGCTGAGGGCAATCCGATCGTCGGTAGCGGAAGTTTGACCGGACGCTGCACCTGGTGCAAGCGCAATGCAGGCCAACACGTTGGCGATAACAAGCGGCCGAATCTTCATTGCTGCCGCCGCATCGTACCGGTGATGATCGACGAGTTGGTGGCAAACGGATCGGCGGTTCCCGCCTTGGCGACTGGGAGCAGTGACACGCTGAAAAGACACTCCTCTTCGCCAGGCAACGCGATTGCAGTGCTCGAGACCTGATAAATTCGCGAGCCGATTTCGACGTGCATCTTGCGCCGACGAGTCAAACCGGGGTCCCACCATGGCAGCCCGGCAACCGTGTGAGACAGCAATTGCGCCGCATCGGTTCCGACCTCGACGCTGCCGAATAGGTCGACGACGAGCCTGTTGAATGCCTGAATGCGTCCGCGCGCATCGACCACCAGGGCGGCATATTCGGACGTGTCCAGCGCCGCCCTCAGACAAAAAAGCTGCGTTGCGTCCTCGATGATCAACAGCGCCAGGCGACGCCCCTTGTGCGCGACCCGCAGCACGCGCAATTGCGTCAGCCGCAGTTCGCCAGCGACGCGCATTGCGGTCAAGGGCGCTGCGCTCTCCGGGCCGACGATGAGCTCTTGCACAAGGTCGGGATAAGAGAACTGCACGGCTTCGAACAGATGGCGACCCTCGAGCGGCACATCCCCGCCACGCAAAAGGGCGGCTGCGGACTCGCTGAACGCGACGATTTGCAGGCTTTCCGGATCGATCATCAGAGCGGGCACGGGTAGCCGCTCAATCAGGCTGGCCGCAAGCTCCTGCCCGCGCTCCGCCTCGGTCCGTGCCTTGATGCTATCCTCACGCAGTCGTTCGAATATTGTGCCGACATATTCGGCGGCCACCGCACATGCGAATAGCGTGATGGTGAACACCTCTAGCAGCACGATCAGATAGCTCGTCGGTGCATAAAAACCCGCAAAAGAAGGCTGCCGCGCCGTGCCGAGAGAGCCGAACAACGCGGTCAGCCATGCATCGCCGCCGATCAGGCCGCCCGCATAGGAACGCAATTCCGGAGCCTCGCTCAGAGCCACGATACCGACGACGAATACACTCAACACAGCGATGAGATAGGGCTGCCAGCGTGACAGGAAAATCGCGCCGAAGACCGGCAGGGCAAATACCATAAGAAAAAGCGGATTCTGCAGCGCACCGACGTGCTGCCAGATAAACCCGATCAATATGACGCCGATCGCGTGCAACAGCTTCAATGCGTGGTCGCGCCATCGATGGTACGACGTCGTTGGGGACGCTAGGAGCGCAAATGGGATACGCATTCCGCCGAGGGCAAGCAGACCCCAACTCGCGGTTCCGACGTCCACCTCGAAACCGCCGGCAAGCCAGGGAACGCCTGTAGCGACCAGAATGGCGACGATCGTCAACAACCAGATGTCGTTCAGCAAATGAACGCGCGGATTCTGCCAGGCCGGGCGCGCTATGGACTGAGTGCTGTCGAGGTTCGGTCTCACGGAAGTGCCGCCCTAGCTAGCGCGATTTGGTCTGTGCTTCGGCGGCCGCACTCGTTTTGACCGGGCTGTTGCCGAAATTGTTGTTGTCGAGAACCGGTTGCGATACCACCTTTTGGCCGCTCGGCGGCTGGAAGTCCTCGGCGTTCAACGCATAGGTGTGGGCGCGCAACACCTGATTTTTGCGCAGGTTTGGAGAATCGCCGATAACATCGATTCCGTTGAATTTCGGTTCGATAATCGTGTTATCAACTGCCGTGCTGACGCTGCGTGGGTCGCCGAGCACGAAGGCGATGCCGTAGCCGCAATTGTGGAAGCGGTTTGCTCGCACCAGCGTGTTCGCCGACCCCCGTATCATCACGCCGTACGCGGTCAGCCCTTCCAGTTCATTGTCCTCGATGATCGCGCCGCGGGCGCTTTCTGCGACGATCCCCATCGATGCGCCGCCATTGATGCGGTTCCCTCGGATCACCGCCCCGGCTCCCACGAGGTGTACGGCGGCCTCGAGGGAATTGATGAAGTCGTTCCGCTCTACGAGTACCGGAATGTTGCCGGCGACGATCCCGTTGCCGTCTTCCGTGAATTTGTTGTCGTGGATCCCGATGACATCGTCGTGCGAATCGGGAGCGCTTCGTACTGCCCAGAGGCCGGTATCCTTGTTGTCCGTGAACTCATTATTGGCGACCGCGGAATTGCGGCCCGATGCCCCGAAGCGTACACCCACGCGGTCTTTCAGGAAGTGGCTGTGCTCCAGCAACGTGTCGCTGGCATTATCGGCAACTTCCACGCCGACGTCGCACGACTGGATGGTCGACCCCGCGAGTCGAAAGTGCACCGCGCGAACCAGGATGGCGGTCCCGGGACAATTTTTGATGGTGATCGCTTCGATCGAGGTATTCGGCCCCGAGATGTCCAACACCGGCCCGGTGCTCAGAGCCTGCGCGTCGATCTGTACCCCCGACGCTTGCCCTACGAGTGTGACTCCATGGCCGTTCACAAATGCCGGCAGGGCGGTCTCGAGGTTGATGGCAGGAACCTCGATCGAGATGCTGCTGGGACCGTTCGCGCCTGCGACGAGGAATATGGCTTCGCGCAGCGTTCCGGGGCCCCTGTCGCCGGCGTTCGTCACATGCACCACCACGGGTTTCTCCAGGGTGCGCTCTGGTTGTACCTGTCGCGTTTCGTACCATCGGCCGGCCGCGACCAATGCGGCAAGCAACACGAAAACGCCGACGGCCAATATGGCGCGACCTTTAATGGCGATGCTCCTGATCCCCGCATCCCAGGTCCAGTACGAACACGGCATGCCAGGATCGCTTGACCGCGAGGCGGCCGAATAGCGCATCGATCGGCAGCGAGAGGGCTGTCGCCAGAGCCAGCAGGCTCAGCGACATCGCTCTGGGCATATTGCGGACGTACGGCAATATTTGCGTCCTGAACGGGGCTGGATCAACGCCGGTCAGTGCTCGCAGCCTGAGGCCGCACGCGCGGAACATGGTCAGATAAACATCGCGGTGACGCGCCGTAAATACCGTCGAATCGCAGCGATCCACCGCGGCAGTCGGCGCGGCCTCGAGCAGAATCATGCGACCGCTCGGCGCGAGATGCGAGGCCATCGCCTCGAGCGCGTTGCGCAACGCGCCCGGATCGAGAATATGCTGCAGGACGGTGACGCCCAACACGATGTCAAACTGTTCGCGCACGTTGAGATTCGAAACATTCTGCACTTCGAAGCGGCAGCGATCGGCGATGCCTTCGGTCGCTGCTCGGCATCGTGCCTGCTCGATCATCGTTGGGCTGAGGTCCACGCCCGTCACATGGGCGCCGCGTGCGGCGAGCAGCCTGCTCCAGCGCCCAACGCCGCAACCGACGTCCAGTACGCGGGTTCCCGTAGTGACCTTGAGCCATGGCTCGAGCGCCAGCCGTTGCTCCAGGTGAATCGCACGATTGTAGAACTCGGGCATGCCGTACGCACACACAGCTGCCAGTCCCTCGCCTTCGCTCGCGAAGCGCTGCGCTCGATCTTCCCAATACAGGCCAGGGCTATAGCGCAGGGGCGCCGGAATTCCACGCACGGTCATTGAATCACCCCGGTTTCTCCGAGGCGATACTCGGGTCCGCGGGACTTTCGTAGTGATCCTGATAAATGCGCCGGCGAAATAGCTTGAGTGCAAAAAAATTCGCGTAGCCGACCGTCATCGGCAATATGTGGACAATGGCATAGGCCAGGTACAGCGGGACGACGGGTGCCGTATATGATCGCTCCGATTTCGGTACGCTGGTGAAGAGCGCGATGACCCCGAGGGCGAGATAGCTGCTGATCGCCGCGGTAAAGTATTGGGGGTTTATCAGAGTTCCAGGCACCAGGTCATCAAACATCATCGCATCGATACCGCTCAAAAAGCTCAACAAGAGCAGCACTGCGCTCACGATCTTTATCAGGTGCATGGCCAGCGTCAGTCCGCCGACATAGACCAGGTAGTGGTAGGTTGCGAAGGGCGAGCGGCGACTGATGCGAAGCACTTCGGAAAACCGCTCGATATAGACCTTGATAAGTCCGTGATACCAGCCGACGCGCTGCGAGAACCAGCGCGGCAGGGAGCCCGGACCTTCCGTGCTCACTGCGAGTCGCCCGTCGTAATAGATGCGCTCGCCATGGCTAAGCAGAATCAGGGCGTTTTCGAAATCCTCGGCATAGACCGATAGTGAATGTTCGTTGAGCGCGCGGACTAACGCACTGCGCCGGTAAAAGGACACGCCGGACGTGATGCTGAAATCGGCGAGACTCTCGCGGCCGACACGGAACGCGAGCGCGTACTCGAAGGCCTGAAATCGTGCCAGAAATCCGTCCGGCTCGATCATGATCCGCGGGCAAGCCGCGGCGGCACCGGACTGCTGGAAATCGCTGACGAACCGATTCACATCGATGGTACTGCCCTCATTCAGTCCGCGTATGCGAATGTCCGGATCGACAACCATGATCGTTTCGATATGAGCCGGCAACCGCTCGAGCAGGCGGCGCAAGGCGCCAGGCTTGCGGCGGTTGACGCCGTCGTCGAAACATCGCCATCCTGCTTGAGTTAGGCGCAGCACCGTGTTGTCCGTTGATCCGTCGCTGATGAGCCATACGCGACCACGATACGGTGCGTACGCCTCCATGAACTCTTCGATACGGTCCTCGAGATTAAACACCGAAGCGATGATCGCAAAACCCGATGCGGGAACCACGCTCCTTGAGTCCGGCGGGAGAATTGCCGCGAGGTTGATCGAAATATCGCCTTTTGGGCCGCTTTGGGAGATTCCGCCCGCAGCAGCCGTATGGCGGCGCCGCATGTACAAGCGCAGCGCGAAATCGAGCGCGTCGGTGTACACGATGAGATTGGCGACCGCAAAGACGAATATCGAGAATCCGGCGGCGCGCGACGTGTGCACCGACAGCAGAATCCAACCAGCCAAGAGTCCGCACACCGCAAGCGGCGCGAGTACCGACCATGTGCGCCCAAGTTTCACGCGATTGCGGCGGCGAACTGCACCGCCTCCGGTCGGAATGCGGGAAGCCGGGCGTACAACTCCGCCCGAACCTCGCTCTCATCGGCAATGGATTGACCGAACTCCGCCATGATTGGAATGGCGCTTAGAATCCACAACAGAGATCGTACGCGCGAGGGCAGATGTGCCACGTGCTTCTCCAGGCCGGCGAGCGTTACCTCGAAGCTGCGCTCCATCCGCAGAATCATGTCCGCGACGACGGGATCGATCGGCAGAATCTTTGCCGGCTGCTCCCAGGCGATATTGGTACCTCCGACCTGCCGATGAATGTAGCGCGTATGGTGCAAAAGACTGGAGTCTCGCGAAAATGCCGCTCCCGAAAATGGAATAACGTAGGGATACATCCCAATCTCGCACCCCTGACGCATCCAGTGGTACGCCCCGCGCAGCGTCTCTGCTACATCCTCCAGAGCGGCACGCGGCGAACTTAAGATCAGATCGAGGAACGGGGTCACTCCGGTGGCTAGAGCCGCGGACAGCATCGGCTCGATGTGCCGGTGTATCTGCGCCTTGTTGAACTCGCCGAGCACTCTTTTCGAAAAACTCTCGATGCCGAAGCCCAGCACCCGGAATCCAGCCCGCCGCATGGCTGTCAGACGCTCCACGGACATCGAGTCGATCCGATTTGTACTGATGAACTGCAGATGCGCGGGGATCCGCCCGCTCTGCTTGGCGGCCACGATCCCGTCGCACAGCGGCAGTACGCGGCGATCCTGCGTGAAAGTGAAAATATCGTCTTGGAAGATGATCGTACGCGCGCGCGGATGGGCGGCGATGATGCGCTCGATCATGTGCAGACACTCGGACGCTTCCAGACGCGCGATGGATGCGATACTCCCCTGAGCTGCATTCAGAAAGTTGGTAGCGGAGCAGAACGTGCAGCTCATCGGGCAGTAGTTGAGCGTGATCAAGCGCACCGAACGGATTTCGGCAAGGTGCGCCTCACGTGCTGCCTTGCTCGGCAGCGCTCCAACGCGATACGCCGCCTCGAGGCGTTCCCAATAGGCCGAATACGGCATCTTCTCGTATGGAGTGCTGTAAATCGCGTCCCGCAGCTCGTCGCGATTCAGCGCACGCTGCGGCATTGAAACAATGCCGCCGTCCGCGTTACGTTCTGCGGTTCCGGTCACTCCGCGCAACGGATGGCCTGCGCGCATGCGCGCTACGAGCTCCAGCAGCGGCCTCTCGCCCTCACCGAGAACTATCAGATCAAAGGGACCGAGTTCAAACATCAGGTCTGGACGAAATGTCGCCTCCATACCGCCGGCGATAATCAATGCTCGCGGGGTCACGCGTCGCACAATGTGCGCGAGCTCTAGATCGAACCGCAGGGTCATGCCGGTGGTTGAGATGCCCACGATGTCCCATGCACCCCCGAAAAGCTCGCGTTCAAGCGCTCGTTGTGGCGGCTCGCAACAGCAGTTTGGGTCGAACACTTTCGTCTCGACGCCTGCCGACTGCAGAACGCCGGCAAGCCGCCAGACACCCAGCGGCGGCGCGAGGAACGTGTATTCACCGCAGTGCGGATCGTATGGGCCGACCAACAACACCCGGGGCGCACTTGCATTGATCACCGATTCGGCTCCTTTAGTGCCCTGTTCCGCGGAGGGAGGAAAGACTCGCCAAGCAGGCTAACTCGAATTCTGAACGTATGCGACACGTTCATTATTAGTAATGAGTGCTTGCTAAAGAGCCGACTTTCCTGTCCCACTTGCATTGGTATCTGTGAAAAAATTGCGCGCTTCACATTGAAAAGTCAACCGCCGTGCATCGTTTTTCCAATTGGCCTTAAATTCGGCGGTTGCGCAGGACGGTCACGTCGAAGCCAAATATGTCAAAGTCACGCGGTTCATGATAAAGAGCGACATTCGCCAGCATCCGCCGGTCTCTCGCCGGCTCTTGACCACCGCGCACGCGTCTTTGGCTCAGCTGCATGCTGCGCTGCAAGTGGCCTTCGGCTGGTTGATGTCGAGGAGTCAACAGGATCAATGATGTGAGCGCCGGTGAGCTCTGCGATGCCGCGCAGCCTTGCGTCAATCGGCTGCACGGCGCGCATCACCGAGTCAAGGCGAAGTTCGCGCCCCGGGATCCTAGCAGCAACTTCTCCTTCTTGTGGTCGTCCTCGAAATAATAATCAAAGGATCATTTAGGGGTAGCATGCGCGACTACTCATGAGCCGCGTCCTCGCTCTGCTGATGCTGATGGCCAGCCTGTCGACGGCAGGCGCCGGCCGATCAGCGGATGCAGCCGTGGTGGCGCCGTCGGCGCCCCGATACGGCATTCGCATCGAGAAGACCTTCATTCCCATGCACGATGGCGTCCGTCTCGCGGTGACTCTGTACCTGCCGGCGGGCGCCAAAGGGGCAGAGCGCTTTCCCGCCCTGCTTGAGTACCTGCCGTATCGCAAGGACGACGACGAGGCTGTCCGCGATTTCGGCGATCATTCGTATTTCGCCAGGCGCGGGTTTGTGGGCGCGCGCGTCGACATCCGCGGTTTTGGCAACAGCGAGGGTACGCCGCCCGACCGGGAATACTCGGCGCAGGAACAACAAGATGGCGAGGAGGTGATCGCGTGGTTGGCGCATCAGCCATGGTCGAACGGCAAGGTCGGCATGCTGGGAATATCGTGGGGCGGATTCAACGCGATCCAGATGGCTCTGCGGAGGCCGCCGGCGCTCAAAGCCATTCTCGCCGTCGCAGCCACAGAAGCCTTGTTCAAGGAAGATGTGCATTACATGGACGGCATATTCCACGTGGACGAATTTGAAGTCAGCATGGATCTGGACCAAGGGCGCAGCGGCGCCCCGGATTTCAGTCTGGATGAAGCGGTGATCGGCCCGCGCATGGATTCGCCGCCCTGGTCGCTCACCTACATGAAGCATCAGCGCGACGGGGCGTTCTGGCACGCGCCGCTTCGGCGGCCCATTGAGGAGCTGCAAGTGCCCGCCTTTCTGATCGGCGGCCTGGCGGACGGGTACCGGGACAGCATCCCGCGAATGCTCGAGAGGGTGAAGACGCCCATCAAGGCCTGGATTGGTCCGTGGAACCATGGCTTCCCCAGCGACAGCGACTACGGACCGCATTACGAGTGGCGCGACCAGGCGGTGCGCTGGTTCGATTACTGGCTCAAAGGGCGCGACACCGGGGTACTTAAGGATCCCCGTCTCGTCATCTATCAGCAACATTGGCACCCGCCCGGAACTCAAGCCCAGGACGTGCCCGGCGAGTGGCGGGCGGAGAGCTGGCCGCCCTTTGAGCTCGCGCCCACCACGTGGTATCTGCAGCCGGACCATCGACTGTCTCTGGCGGCATCCGACGGCGGCCGCGATCAGCTACGTTACGTGCCCTCCGCGGGGATCGAGGCGGGCTTCTGGTGGGGAGAGCTGCTGACGGATCAACGTCCGGTGGACGCCTACAGCCTGACCTATGACTCCTCGGCGCTCGATCAAGAGGTGGCGATTCTGGGCTTGCCGCGCGTCACCCTTGAGGTTGCCGCGGATGCGCCGCTGGCGGACTGGTTCGTGCGGCTCTGCGATGTCGCGCCCGATGGACAGGTCACGCTGGTCACGGGCGCAGGAATCAATGGCGCACAGCGCAACTCCATGAGCAAACCCGAGGATTTGACCCGCGGTCAGACCTATCGGATTTCATTCGATTTGCATCTGGCCTCATGGGTGTTCCCCAAAGGCCATCGCATCCGCATCGCCGTGTCCAACGCGCTCTGGCCCATGAACTGGCCGACGCCGTACCCGATGGTCACCTCGCTCATGCTCGGCGGCAGCGAGCCTTCGAGCGTGATCCTGCCGCGCGTGCCGGTCCATGGGCCGGCGGTCCCCGCGTTTGCGCCGCCGCAGCCCGTCGACGCACCGGAAGGAATCCGGATGATCGGTGGGGTTGAAGGGGCTTGGCCGGGTGAATGGACGGTGCTGCGCGATGAGCAGCGCCAGCGCAGCACCGGGGTATGGAAGGGTGCGGCCGCCGAGACCTTCCCCTGGGGACGATTTGATCACACCGAACGTCTGCAGTACGACATCGACGATGCACACCCTGATCTTGCGCGCATTCAGGGAGACTCGGAAACCGTTGAAGCGCTGAAAGACCGCACGCTGACGTGGCGCGGACATCTCGATGTGTCGAGCGACGCTCACACGTTCTTCTACAAGTACACCCGCACCCTGTTGCGCGACGGTATGATCATCCGAACGAAGAGCTGGGAAGAGCCGATTCCCCGCGATCATCAGTGACGCGGAATTCGCCGCTCCGGTACACTGCGCGCCTGGTCCTTTCGTTGTTCACAAGGGAGATTTGAATGCGCCAGCATGCCTTGGTCGGGCCCACGCTGCTGATGGTGGGTGCAGCATGGCTTTGCGGGTGCGCCGGGAACTCGGCAAAGGGGGCGTGGCAGGACTCGGCCGCTAACCGTCCCTCATTCTCGAGGATACTGATCGTGGGCATCAGCGCGGACTTCACCCAGCGCTGTTCGTTCGAGTTTTCCATGGCTTCGCAGTTCACGGGCAGCTCAACGCAAGCATTGGTCAGCTGCAACACGATGATGCCGAAGGATCCGCTGACGCGCGCGAACATCGAGCGCGTGGCCGCAGCGGGCCATGCCGACGGCGTGCTCACGAGCGCCGTGGTCTCCATGCAGCTCAGCGGGCATCAAGGCAACACCAGCGATACACGCGCCACCCCCTACTACCAGGTGACCGGCGAGGGATGGGTGACGGGCGATTTGGGTGCATACGGCGTCCCGGTGGCCTTCGTCCAGCTTGAAACGACACCATCGATCCCGATGATCAGCGACGACATTCAAGTCGTGACGAAGCTCTTCGATGTCAAAGATGCGACCCAGGTCTATGCGATGCAGACGCAGGCTAAATCGAGCGATATGCAGTCGAGCTCATCCACCATCGAGACGATCACGGGGCTGATAGGGGACCGTCTGCGCCGGGACGGCGTGATCCACTAGTCACTGCTTTCTGGCTTCCCGGCTGTCGAGCAGGGTCTGAATCCGGCTCAAGGATTCCATGTAGCGATCGGCCAATCCTTCAGAGCCCTTCTCTTGGAGGCCCTCCGCCAGCACGTTCGCCAGGGTGTCGATCGCGACCCGTACCGTCATGGACTCCGCATCGGTGAGCTTCACTCCGCTGATCGTTATCGTCGCTTCGTCTTGCATCGCGGATGTCGCCCCTGTCTAGCTCGTCTTCGCGGGTGGAGGCGCGGAGATGGTCGCTCCGTCCCAATGCTCGTCGGCCTTGCCGCCCTTGAAGCGCCACATGTCGAACCATGAGGTCGTGTAGGTGGTCGAGGGATCCCTCGGATTCGGCAACTCGCGCGGCGTCACGACAATGACGAGGTCGCCCTCTGCAACCACCGCGACGATCTTGGTCTTCATATGTTGAGGGATCGGCGAGGGCTTGCGAATCGATGTGAAGAATTTCACCACCGGCTCACGCCCCGAGGCGACATTGGGGTTGTGCTGGTGATAGTCCGCGGTCAGCCATCGGTCCGCCAGTTCCCAGTGATTCGCCTCCAACAGATCCTTCATGATGTGGTAGGCCGCCTGCTTGTTGATGTTCAATTGCGGATCCGGGCTCGTGAACAGGGCATCGGGATCGGCGACGCCCACCACGGGCTCCTGAGCCAGCGCGGCGCCGCCGAGCAACCACATCGCCATCGAGCCAAGCCATTTCATTCGCGTTTTCATGTGGACTCCCCAACAATCCGGATGCCATGCCGACGGCAGGGCTCTGCCCTGCGCACCATCCTCAGGATGAGCTTAAGATTACTTCGGCTCGAATTTGAGCGCCACACCGTTCATGCAGTAGCGCTCGCCCGTGGGCTGCGGGCCGTCGGGAAAGACGTGGCCGAGGTGCCCGCCGCAGCGCGCATAGTGCACTTCGGTGCGTGCCATGCCGAGGCTTCGATCCGTAGTGGTGCCGACGGCTTTGGGCAGCGGGGCGAAGAAGCTCGGCCAACCGGTGCCGCTGTCGAATTTCGTGGACGACTCGAACAGCGGCAGGCCGCAGGCGGCGCAGGCGTACCTGCCAGGGCGGTGCTCCATGTTGAGCGGGCTGGTGCCCGCACGCTCGGTGCCGTGCCTGCGCATGACCGTGAAGGTCTCGGGCGGCAGCACCTTCTTCCATTCCTCGTCGGGGCGATCGATGGTTGATCCGGTCGGCTCGTTCATAGGCTTTCCCTTCAGCATGTCGACAGCGGGGCGACAG
>JBKQOZ010000037.1:0-56457 GCA_052326345.1 Steroidobacteraceae bacterium
GAGCGCTATCTGTCGCAGGTGTCCTTTGCTCATCGAGCGCAAGACATAGCCTTCGTAGAGTACCGTCGAGCGATTAGCGAGGCACAGGCACGAGTCGAGCTACTTACTCAGGCACTGACTCAGGAACTGGAGCAGGCGCTGGGCCCACGTACGGGGATGGGCACTTGTATGGCACCTTAAGAGAAAACAGCAGCTTATAATTAACAATTAGAATAATTCTAGATTAAGGGTGCAGTTAGGCTGCGGCGCGCGAGACCTCCCGGGGAATTCGCTTGGCGCTGCTCAGCTCGCGACCCTCAGATCGTGGGCGGTTTGGAGCCCACCGCCGACCATCCGCGTGAACGGTGGGATGGCCGGCCGTAGGTGCCGTCGATCAGCCGTCAAACGCGGGAATCAATGAACGCCAGAAGGTCCTTGTTGATCGTTGCCGCTTCCGTCGTGGGCATGCCGTGCGGGAAGCCTTTGTAGGTTTTCAGCTTGCCATTTTTGAGCAATTTGGCGGTGAGTGGCGCAGAGTCGGCATAGGGCACGATCTGATCGTCGTCGCCGTGCATCACCAGGGTCGGGACGGAGATCTTTCGAAGGTCCGAGGTGAAATCGGTCTGGGAAAAAGCGACGATGCCATCGTAGTGCGCCTTGGCGCCCCCCTGCATCCCCTGGCGCCACCAGTTTTGAATCACCCCTTCGGCCGTCTTGGCACCCGGCCGGTTAAAGCCGTAGAACGGACCAGCCGGCACGTCCCGATAGAACTGCGAGCGGTTGTTGCAGACCTGGGCCTGAAAACCGTCGAAGACTTCCTTGGGCAGGCCTCCCGGATTCTCGGGTGTTTTGACCATGAGCGGCGGCACCGCACTGATGAGAACTGCCTTGGCCACGCGACTCTCACCGTGGCGCGCCAGATAGCGCACGACCTCGCCGCCCCCGGTGGAGTGGCCGACGTGGACGGCGTTCTTCAAATTAAGGTGCGCGGTAACAGCCGCGAGATCATCGGCATAATGATCCATATCGTGACCGTCGGCCGTCTGGGTCGAGCGCCCGTGACCGCGCCGGTCATGGGCGATGACGCGATAGCCGCGATTCAGAAAGAACATCATCTGCGCGTCCCAGTCGTCGGCGCTCAGCGGCCAGCCGTGCGAGAAGACTATCGGCTGTCCGCTGCCCCAGTCCTTGTAGAAGATATCAATGCCGTCTTTGGTCTTGACCGTGTTCATGAGCGCATTCTCCAATATTGGTTGTGGTCAGACGTTTGCGTCACCGCCAACGTATTAGCTTCCCGTGATGCAAGTCGAGATGTAGGGATAAACGCTGTTGTTGTGTGGGAATTTTCTGACGGTCCCGACGATCCTGCACACCAGTCAGCCCAATGGTTGTGAGGAGTAAACTTGCACCCTTAAGGAAACCAGTACAGTCATGAGTAAAAGCTGTTCGCATCTCGACACGATCAGGACCGTTACGCCGAGTGCGCGCGGCTGCCAGGAGTGCATAAAGACCGGCAGCGCCTGGGTTCACCTTAGGATATGTCGGACTTGCGGACACGTAGGTTGCTGCGATCAATCGCCGGGCCGTCATGCAACCGCTCATTTTCGCGCGGCTCATCATCCGATCATCGAGGGCTATGATCCTCCGGAGGGGTGGGGCTGGTGCTACGTGGACGAGGTGTTCTTCGACCTGGGCAACAACACCACCCCGCAGGACGGACCCATTCCGCGCTACGTTTAGCAACGAAGCCTCAGGGATGACGCGACCCGGTGAGGCAGAAACTCAGGTTGGCCGGCGCGCCGTGTTTACAGTAGATTGTTGGGAACGGTATGAGGGGGAGTCTATGGCGGTCGCAGGCACGCCGTGCACAAAGACGCGGATGGCGCAATCCGTGCTCGACGCGGGCTGGAGGTGTCCCCTGTCCGTCATCGGGAACGAGTCATGGAAAAGGCCGCTGAAGAAGGCGGCATGAACACCGTGAGCTCAGGCCCTGTCCCGCAGGCGGTCAACGCAATCCTCACGCGCGCCGCGATCTTCCTGGTCGTGACCATCAAGCCGGGCTCCGATCACTGCGCCTCCGCGCGGTCTCTGTGCGCCGATCTGGCCGCGTTGGTGCGTGCGGTTGGGTTTCGCGACAGCGAAGCAGCCCTATCGTGTGTCGTGGGATTTGGCTCCGAGGCGTGGGACCGGCTATTTGGTCAGCCGCGGCCGGCGGATCTGCATTCCTTTCGGGAGATTCATGCCGGAACGCGCCACGCAGTCCGCACGCCGGGCGACGTGCTCTTCCATATCCGCGCGCAGCGCATGGATCTGTGCTTCGAGCTTGCGACGCAGATCATGGAGGGCTTCGCAGGTGCGGCTTTACCAGTGGATGAGGTACATGGCTTTCGCTATTTTGATGCCCGCGATCTATTGGGTTTCGTCGACGGGACGGAGAACCCGAGCGGCGATGCGGCGATCGAGGCTGCGCTCATAGGGGAGGAGGATGTGGCCTTCGCCGGTGGCAGCTATGTCATCGTGCAGAAGTATCTGCACGATCTCGGCGGGTGGAATGCGCTCACCACGGAGGCGCAGGAACTCATCATTGGCCGCAAGAAATTATCCGACGTCGAATTGGACGACGCCACCAAGCCGACCTTCGCGCACAGTGCGCTCACTACGATCGTAGATGACGGCAAGGAGATCAAAATCCTGCGCGACAACATGCCGTTCGGCAAGGCCTCCCACGGGGAATTCGGCACATATTTCATCGGCTACAGCCGTTCACCGCTCACGATTGAGCGGATGCTCGAGAATATGTTTGTGGGCCGGCCGCCCGGCAATTACGACCGCCTGCTCGACTTCAGCCGGGCCGTTACCGGAAATCTTTTCTTCGTGCCTTCTGCGACGTTTCTAGAAAGCGCGGCCGGCGAGTCCGCAGCCGCCGCGATCTGCGCCTCGAAAGAGAATTCAGAATCCACAGAGTCGAAGCCCGGCGGCACACTGGGCATCGGCTCGCTCAAAGGAGACATGGGGCATGAATAATCTACATCGCGAACTGGCTCCAATATCCGATGCCGCATGGGCAGAGATCGAGAAGGAGGCGGCGCGCACACTCAAGCGATACCTGGCCGGCAGACGTGTGGTTGATATGCCGGCCGCCGGCGGTGTCGGACTCTCGGCCGTCGGTACCGGCCACTTGAAAAATATCCCTGCGCCGATGGACGGCATCTTCGCGAGACTTCGTGAGTCGCAGCCGATCGTCGAGCTGCGCGTCCCGTTCGAGCTGGCTCGTGATGCGATCGATGACGTAGGGCGTGGAGCGAACGACTCCGACTGGCAAGCGGCAAAGGATGCCGCGAAGAAAGTGGCTTTTGCGGAAGACGGCGCCATCTTTGAAGGTTATTCCGCCGCGAAGATTGGAGGCATCCGTCAGGGAACGAGCAATCCCATCATGGCGCTTCCGGGGGACGTGCGCGACTATCCCGACGCGGTGGCGCAGGCGTTGAGCCAATTGCGGCTCGTCGGCGTCAATGGTCCCTACAAGGTTCTGCTTGGCGCCGATGCATACACCGCACTGGCCGAAACGCGCGATCACGGATACCCGGTACTCGAACACGTCAAGCGGCTCGTCAACGACGAAATCATATGGGCGCCCGCCATCACCGGCGCCTTCGTGCTGACGACGCGTGGCGGCGATTTCGAGCTGGGCATTGGGCAAGACACCTCGATCGGCTACTTGAGCCACTCAGATACCGCGGTCCGGCTCTACCTGCAGGAAACGTTCACGTTTCGACTCCTCACGACCGAGGCTGCGATCGCCTTTGCGCCCCACAAGGGCGCGAAATGACGAACTCGGCCGCCTAGATCATCGAGACCGTGACACGCCCGGGCCGGCTCGATGCCGCCGTGAACATCGTATACGTGACATACTTAATCAAATTCACTGTGATGAGCACAATGTCCTGCGAACCTGGTCCACGATGCGCGCGCCGCGCGATCAAGGACCCCGCGATGCGGTCGACGAGGGCTTCATGACGCTGGGCACTGCAGCCCCACCATCGACCGATCCCGTACCGTCCGAGGCGGTGGGTCAAGCGCCCGCTCATGCTACGGGGTTGCGGCCATTCGTGTTTTCGCTGTTCTTCATTTTCGGTGGTATCACCAGCCTCAACGACATCGTCATCCCCAAGCTCAAAGGCCTGTTCACGCTGTCCTATGGCGAGGTGATGCTGATCCAGTCGGCCTTCTTCACCGCCTATCTGCTGATCTCACTGCCGGCCGCATCGATCGTGCGTCGCCTCGGCTACATGCGCACGGCGGTGATCGGCTTGCTCCTGATGACGGCGGGCTGTCTGCTGTTCATTCCCGCTTCCGCGTCCGCGCTGTTCGTTATCTTTCTGGCAGCGCTGTTCGTGCTGGCGGCCGGCATCACGATCGTTCAAGTCGTCGCCAATCCATTGATCTCGATGCTCGGACCGCCGGCCACGGCGCCCAGCCGGCTGACCTTCGCCCAGGCCTTTAACTCGCTCGGAACGACGATTTTCCCGTACATCGGCTCGATATTGATCCTTGGATCCCTGGTCAGCGTCGATCCCTCGCGCCTCGCGGGCGCCGCGCTCGGCGCGTTTCGCACCCAGGAGACCCATGTCGTGGTGCGGACCTATCTGGCGCTGGCCAGTGTGCTGATCGTATTGGCGGCGCTCGTCTGGTTGCTTCGCAATCGGCTGGTGGAGTCGAGAGTCGTGGACGCCACGATGCGTCATCCGCTGGATCTGCTGCGGCAGCCGCGGTTCCGTTTCGGCGCCCTGTGCATTTTTCTGTACGTCGGGGCCGAGGTCGCGATCGGTTCACTGATCGTCAGCTTTCTCATGCAGAGCACGGCGCTCGGTTTGGGCGCGGAGCAGGCCGGCAAGCACGTGCCGCTCTATTGGGGCGGCGCCATGGTCGGGCGCTTCATCGGTGCGTATCTTTTGCGCGTGTTCTCACCGGGCAAGGTGCTCGCGGCAGCGGCGGCAGCCGCAATCGGTCTGCTGCTCATATCTGCCAATGCCGTCGGCGCTTGGTCGGGATGGTCGCTCCTGGCCATCGGCCTGTTCAACTCCATCATGTTTCCGACGATTTTCACTCTGGCCTGCGAAGGCCTGGGAGCTCGCGCCGCCGAAGGCTCGGGCATCATCTGCGTGTGCATCGTGGGCGGGGCGGTGGTGCCGTTGATCACGGGCCACGCAGCTGACTGGGTCGGACTGAAGATGGCCCTGTACGTGCCGGCGGTCTGCTACGCCGGGATCCTGGGCTTCGGGGTGTATGCCCGCCGTCCGCGAGAGTGAGTCTCTCTACATTGACTCGAGAATAGGCAAATCATGGCAGAGCACTCATCGCGCGCAGCGCAGATCGATCGGCTGCACGAAAGGGGTTACGTCGTCGTACCCCGATTCGTGCCGGCCGATGACCTCCGGGCGCTCAACGAGGCCGCAAGGGTGCAGCTCGCCGCCCGCGCTCCGCCGATTGAATTCGAGGCGGATCTGCAATATCCCGGCGCGCCATCATCACGGTCGGCCGTGGGCGGCGAGACCGTGCGCCGACTGCTCGACGCTTGCGCGCGCGACCCGGTCTTTGCCCGGTGCGGCACGGCGCACGCTTTGCGCGATTGGATGCAAGCGTATTTCGGTGAAAGCGTGCTGATGTCGCGAGCGCATCACAATTGCCTGATGAGCAAGCATCCGCAATTCGGGAGCATGACCAGCTGGCATCGCGATATTCGCTACTGGTCATTCGAACGCGAGGATCTCGTTTCGGTCTGGTTCGCGCTCGGTGAAGAGAATGTCGATAATGGCGCTCTGTGGTTCGTGCCCGGTTCACACCGGATGGCGTTCGACGCGGATCGGTTCGATGAGGCGAAGTTCTTCCGGGCCGATCGCGCCGAGAATGCCGGTATCATCCGCACGGCCGCATCGCCGCGGCTTGCGCCCGGCGATGCGGTGTTCTTCCATTGCAATACCCTGCACTCGGCCGGGCGGAATCTGACCAATTCCGTGAAGTTTTCGCTCGTCTTCACCTACCACGGCCTGAGCAATCCACCCAAGCCGGGTACACGATCGGCTTCGAAGCCGGAGATTGAGCTGGGCCCGCGGCGAGCGAATCATGCCGGATAAACCTGTCTCCGCCTGTCATCAACGGCTGCGCCGACGATCTGTAGATCGCCGCTGCCGGCGGTGGCGCCGTCCGCATCGTGCGCGAAGGATTAGCCGCTTTCATCGCGATCACGGGTGAGGCTGAGCCGTAGCGATAAATAATTTGTAAAATCCGTATGTTATATGATTTATCTATAATCAATATAGTACATTTGACTAAAGCCGTTTAGGTCCCGTCCGTCTGACGACCGGTCTCGCCGACATCATGCAAGTCACCGATATTGCGCCTGGCGATATGCGCGTATACTTTTTTGCGAGCTTGCGCGTTTGCGATAACGGCTGCGGGGAAGCACGAGCATGGGTTGCTTGCTGAAACAAGGCGGCGGACTGTACCCGCGGTTGCGCGTTGGTGCGGTGCTGCTGGCGGCCGGCGAGGGGCGGCGCATGGGTGGCGTGGCGAAGCCGCTCATTCGGCTTCGGGGTGTACCGCTCATTTGCCGGCAATTGGTGGCCTTGAGCGGGGCGGGTGTCGACGAAGTGGTCGTGGTGACGGGCCACGCGCGCGAGGCGGTCGAGAAGCAGGTAGAGAGCTTCTCGGTGACGCTCGTACACAACGAGGCGCACACGCAGGGCCAGGAAGGTTCGGTGCGGGCAGGGCTCGGCGCGCTGAGCGGCAGCTTCGACGCGGTGTTCGTCATGCCGTCCGACCAGCCGCTGATCGGTGCGGACGATTTGATCGAGCTGATCGGGGCCTTCAAGAAGCGCGCCGCCGGTCATGTGGTGGTGCCGGTGGTGGACGGTCGGCGCGGCAACCCCATCTTGCTCGATGATCTGGCGCACGCGCAGATTCTCTCCAGTGCCACGAACCTCGCCTGCCGGCATCTGATCGAGCGCCAGCCGGAACTCGTGAGCGTTTACGAGACCAGCAATACCCGTTTCATCACGGACCTCGACACGCTCGAGGACATGCAGACGCTGGCGCGGCGCACCGGCTGGCAGCTCGAATTGCCGCCGGTGCAGGACACTGTCGAACCGGTGCAGGACACCGTCGAATAGAGGTATCAGCCGATAGAGGCCGCCTGCGGCGCGCCTAACATGCAAGGAGCGACCCCATGATCCCACGCGAATTCGAATATCACGCCCCCACGAGCATTCCCGACGCGCTCGGTTTGCTTCAGCAATTCGGCGAGGAGGCGAAGCTGCTCGCCGGTGGCCACAGCCTGCTGCCCATGATGAAGCTGCGCTTTGCGCAGCCGGGTCACCTGATCGATCTCGGCAGGATCAGCGAGCTCAAAGGCATACGCGAAGAGGGCGGCATGCTGCGCATCGGCGCGATGACCACGGAGAATGAGCTCATCTGGTCGAAACTGCTGCAGGACAAGTGTCCGTTGCTGGTAGAGGCTGCGCGCCTGATCGCGGATCCGCAAGTACGCTACAAGGGAACGATCGGCGGCGATATATCGCACGGCGACCCGGGCAACGACCACCCCGCGCTGATGCTGGTGCTGGGCGCGGCATTCGTACTGAAGGGCCCGTCGGGCGAGCGCACGGTGCCGGCCGACGGCTTCTTCGTCGGCAGCTACGCCACTTTATTGGAGCCGGGCGAGATCATGACCGAGATACGAATCCCGGTGCCCGCGCCGCATACCGGCTACTGCTACTCCAAGCTCAAGCGCAAGATCGGAGACTTTGCAACGGCGGCGGCTGCCGTGACGCTGCGGATGAAGGGTGAGAGCGTTCAGGAGGTGGCCATTGCGCTGACCAACGCCGGCCCCACCGTGCTGAAGGCGCGCGCCGCCGAAGACTCGCTGCGGGGCAAGGCGATCAATGATGCTTCGATCGCGGAGGCCGCCCGGCTGGCGATGAGCATCTGCGATCCGGCTGCGGATCAGCGTGGTGATGCGCAATACAAGATCGCGATGAGCGGCGAAATGACCCGGCGGGCATTGCGCATCGCTCGCGCGCGCGCTGGACATTGAGTCGATACAAGGGGGACCCAAAAAATGCTCAAGAAACAAACAGTCTCGTTCAAGCTGAACGGCGCGGATGTCGACGTGGTCGTTGAGCCGCGCGAGCTGCTCATCCATACACTGCGCGAGCGGCTGCAGCATACCGGTCCGCATATCGGCTGCGAGACCTCGCATTGCGGCGCGTGCACGGTCGATCTCAATGGCATGTCGGTCAAGTCCTGCACGGTGCTCACCGTGCAATGTCAGGACGCCGAGGTGCTCACGGTCGAGGGATTCGAAAAGGGTGGGGCCTTGCATGCAGTCCAAGAGGGGTTTACGAAGGAGCATGGTCTGCAATGCGGTTTCTGCACGCCCGGCATGATCACGCGCGCCTACCGGCTGCTCAAGGAAAATCCCAATCCCTCGGAGGAGGAAATCCGCTACTGGATGGCAGGCAACCTGTGCCGCTGCACGGGCTATCAGAACATCGTCAAGGCCGTGCAGTACGCGGCGAAAAGACTGTCGTTGGCACGCACCGGAACTTAATTTAGGGGAGTCTTCGCGATGACCGCTACAACCGAATCGCTCGAGCGCGAGACCAAGCTTCAGGGAATGGGCAGCTCCAGATTGCGCAAGGAGGACGCCCGCTTCATCCGCGGCAAGGGCACTTACGTGGATGACATCAAGCTGCCGGGCATGCTGTTTGGAGCCATGGTGCGCAGCCCCTACGCCCACGCGCGCATCAAATCGATCAACAAGGCCAAGGCCCTGGCGGTGCCGGGAGTCGTCGCCGTGCTCAGCGCCGATGATCTGAAGCCGGTCAAGCTCGACTGGATGCCGACGATCGGCGGCGACGTACAGGCGGTGCTGGCAGACAAGAAAGTCTGTTTCCAGATGCAGGAAGTGGCGATGGTGATCGCCCGCGATCGGTACTGCGCGGCGGATGGCGCGGACGCGGTGGAGGTGGAATACGAGGAATTGCCGGCCATCGTCGATCCGCATAAGGCGATGGCTCCCGACGCCCCGATCATTCGCGAAGACATCGCCGGCAAGGACGAGGTCGGTCACGGCAAGCGTACTCACCCGAATCACATTTTCACCTGGGAAGCGGGCGATAAGCAGGGCACCGATGCGGTCTTTGCCCGCGCGGCCGTGACCGTCAGGGAAGAGATCTTGAATCCACGCGTACACCCGTGTCCGCTGGAGACCTGCGGCTGCGTGGCGTCCTTCGACAAGGTCACGGGCCAGTTGACGGTCTACATCACTTCGCAGGCCCCACACCTGGTCCGAACCGTGGTCGCCATGCTGTCGGGCATCCCCGAAAGCAAGATCCGCATCGTCTCCGGAGACATCGGCGGGGGGTTCGGCAACAAGGTTCCCATCTACCCCGGCTACGTCATCGCGATCGTCGCCTCGATCGTGACGGGGGTGCCGATCAAGTGGATCGAATCACGCATCGACAACATCTCCACGACGGGATTCGCCCGCGACTATCACGGCGTCGGCGAACTGGCGGCCGACAAGGACGGGCGCATCAAGGCGTTGCGCTTCACGGCGCTCGCCGATCACGGTGCGTTCAATTCCCACGTGTCGGCCACCAAGCTGCCGGCGGGCCTGTTCAGCATCTGCACCGGCTCATACGACATTCCCAAGGCCTATTGCCGTGTCGATGCGGTGTATACCAACAAGGCACCTGGCGGCGTGGCCTACCGCTGTTCGCTGCGGGTCACCGAAGCGGTGTACTTGATTGAACGCATGATCGATGTGCTCGCGCAGAAGCTTGGGCTGGACAAGGCCGAGATTCGCGCGCGCAATTTCATCAAGGCCGACAAGTTTCCCTACACCACGAGCTTAGGATGGACGATGGACAGCGGCAATTATCACGCCGCGCTGGACAAGGTGTTGAAGGCGGTCGACTACGCCGGGCTGCGCAGGGAACAGGCGGACAAGCGCGCCAAAGGTGAGCTGATGGGCATTGGGATCAGCACCTTCACGGAAATCGTGGGTGCAGGACCCACCAAGGTCTGCGACATCCTGGGAATCGGGCTGTTCGACAGCTGCGACATCCGGGTCAATCCCACCGGCAGCGCCATCGCCCGGCTGGGGACGATGAGCCAGGGCCAGGGCCACGCGACCACCTACGCCCAAATCATCGCCACCGAACTGGGATTGCCGTCGGAAGAGATCCAGATCGAAGAAGGGGACACGGACAAAGCGCCCTACGGCGCCGGCACCTGGGGCTCGCGTTCCACCCCGGTCGGCGGCGCCGCGGCCGCATTGGCTGCCCGTAAAATCCGCGCCAAGGCGCAGAAGATCGCCGCTCACCTGCTCGAGGTGGGAGAAGGAGATCTGGAATGGGAGGTCGATCGATTCAAGGTCAAAGGCAATCCGGCGCAGGCGAAGACGATGAAGGAGATTGCGATGGCGGCGCACACCTCCAACCTGCCGCCGGGCATGGAGCAGGGACTGGATGCGACGGAATATTACGACCCGCCCAACCTGACCTACCCGTTTGGCGCGTACATCTGCGTCGTCGATATCGACCGCTTCACCGGCGAGACCAAGGTTCGACGTTTCTATGCGCTCGACGATTGCGGAACGCGGATCAACCCGATGATCATCGAAGGGCAGATTCATGGAGGTCTCACGGAAGCATTTGCCGTGGCCTTTGGCCAGGCGATCCCGTTCGACGAGAACGGCAATCACCTCGGCAACAGCTTCCTGGATTACTTCCTGCCCACCGCGGTGGAGACCCCGCATTGGGAAACCGACCACACCGTCACGCCCTCTCCGCATCATCCGATCGGCGCCAAGGGCGTGGCGGAATCGCCGCACGTCGGCGGTATCCCGTGCTTCTCCAACGCGGTCGTCGATGCCTTTGCCCATTTGGGGGTGACGCACATGGACATGCCGCACACCGCGTTTCGTGTGTGGCAGCAGTGCAAGGCGCTCGGCATCAACACCACATGAAGGTGCAGATCGACAAGAAGTATCCTCTGCCGTGCTCGGCGGATGTCGCCTGGGAATTTCTGCAGAACATCGAGGCCGTTGCCGGCTGCATGCCCGGGGCGAAGATCACCGAGCGCATCGACGAGGGCCGGTTCAAGGGAACGGTCACGACCAAGGTGGGTCCGGCGACGATGTCGTTCCGCGGCGATGTGCAGGTGACGGAGCTGGATGCGAACACCCGGTCCCTGCGTTTGCTCGGCAAGGGCACCGACAGCACCGGCAGTTCCGGCGCCTCGATGAACCTTGCAGCCCGCATCGAGGCTGCCGAGGGAGGGCTGTGCACACTGGTCGGCGAGAGCGAATTGTCGATGAGCGGCAAGGCGGCTGCCTTCGGCGGACGCATGATGAGCACGGTGGCTGATCAGATTCTGAAGCAGTTCATCGACAACTTCTCGGCGCAAGTCAGCGCGCTCCAGGCATCGCGAGCGGCGCCGGCGACCGGAGGAGGCGGCACGCAGCCGCCTGCGGCGCCGCTCCCGGCCAAGGCCGCCGCGGAACTGAACGTCCTCGCGCTGGCGTGGGCCATTTTCAAGGACTGGCTGCGCGGTCTATTTTCCAAGAAGGCCGCGTGAACACGGCAGCGCGGCGCATGCCGGAAATTGTCGATTTACAGCGCCAGCTCGAGGCTGTCGGCTATGTGGCCGAGTCCTCGCTGGCCGCCGCGCTGCTGCTGATGGTCAAGCTCGACCGTCCGTTGCTGGTCGAAGGCGACGCCGGCGTCGGAAAGACGGAGATCGCCAAGTCGCTGGCCGCGGTTCGGGGCGCCAGACTCATTCGTTTGCAGTGCTACGAAGGGCTCGATGTGCACGCTGCGATGTACGAATGGAACTACCAGCGCCAGTTGCTGGCCATCAAGCTGCTCGAGCACGACGAGCGCCCGACCGCCGTCAAGGAGCAGGACATCTTCTCCGAGCGCTACCTGTTGAAGCGCCCGCTGCTGGAGGCCATCAGCTGCGCCGAACCGCCGGTACTGTTGATCGACGAAGTGGATCGTGCCGACGAGGCGTTCGAAGCGTATCTCCTGGAACTGCTCTCGGACTTTCAGATATCGATTCCAGAGCTCGGTACCGTGCGCGCCGTGACCCGGCCGCTGGTCGTCATCACTTCAAACGGTACGCGCGAGCTGTCCGACGCTTTGCGCCGCCGCTGCCTGTACCAATACATCGACTATCCGGCCTTTGAAAAGGAATTGGCCATCGTGGAAATCAGGGCGCCGCAGGCGGGGGCGCAGCTGGCGCGCCAGGTGGTCGATTTCGTGCAAAGCGTGCGCCGCATGGACCTGCTAAAAAAGCCGGGTATCGCTGAGACGCTCGATTGGACGGCGGCCCTGCTGCGCATGGGAATCTCCACAATCGACGACGACGCTGCGGAGCGCATTCTCGAAACGCTCAGTGCGCTGATCAAGACCCGTGACGACCGGGCCGGCTTTACCCGCGAGGTCGTCGCGCGCATTGCCGCCGCATGCTGACGCGCACGGCAACGGGTGCCGACGAACTGGGGCCGCTGCTGCGCGCGCGGCTTGCGGGCTTCGCGGGATTTCTGCGCGCCAACGGCTTCGGCGTGGGCGGCGCGGATGCGCTAGGCCTGCTCGAGGCCTCGCAGCACATGGGGATCCTTGATCCGCAAGTGCTGCGCTTGAGTCTCAAGGCTCTGCTGTGCGGCCGTGGCGATGAATGGCGGCGTTTCGACGGTCTATTCGACGCCTATTTCCTGCCGCCCAACAAGCGCGTATTCACGGAAGGCAACATCGGCGCCGCCGGCACTCGGGATGACGCCGGCCGGGCGCCGGGCGGTGCGCAGTCGCAAATCGCACCGGGCACGGGCAGCGCCGTCGCCGGCGATTTGGCCGGCTCGGCGCGCCACGGGGCGAGCCGTGAGGAATCGCTGGCCTCGGCGGATTTTCGCGAGCTGAATCAAGCGCAGCATGCCTACGACATGGAGAAACTGATGCGGCGTTTCGCCAAACGGCTCAAGCGTCTTCGTCTGCGCCGTGAAGCCGCCCATCATCATGGCCGCCGCCTGGATCTTCAGAGCACCATACGCCACAGCGTGAGCTGCGGCGGCACGCCGATTCGGCTCGCCTGGAAGGAGCGCCGGCGCGTGCGCCCGCGCCTGGTGCTGCTCGTGGACGTGAGCCGCTCGATGAGCCAGTACAGTTTTTTTTACATGCGCCTCGCGCGTGCGCTGTGCGCGCAGTTGAAGGACGTGTACTGCTTCATCTTTCACACGCGCATCACCGACGTGGGATCGGCGCTCGGCGACCCGGACCCGTGGCGAGCGCAGGAACGGCTGCACTTGCTCGCCATTGGCTGGGCGGGGGGTACGCGAATCGGCGAATGCCTGCGCGACTTCAACCGCGACCATGGGCAGCGCCTGCTTCATGCGCGCACGGGCGTGATTGTCGTGAGCGACGGCTACGATACCGGGGAGCCGGCGCTGCTGGCCCAATCGCTGGCAGCCCTGCGCCGCCGATCACGGCGTCTGGTGTGGCTGAACCCCTTGCTGAACCAGCCTGGCTACGCTCCGGAGAGTCGCGGCATGCGGGCAGCCATGCCGCACATTGATCTGCTCGCAGCCGGCGCCGACCTTGCTTCCCTAGAGCAGGTATTGCCGCGGATCCTGGAGACCTTGAGATGACGAACGAGGAACTCCAGGAGATGGCGCGCGAGTTGAACCGCCGCGGCGATACCTACGCCCTTGTGACGGTGGTACGAGCGCTCGCGCCGACCTCCGCCTACCCGGGCGCCCAGGCTATCGTTCGCGCCGACGGGACGCTGCACGGCTGGATTGGCGGAGGGTGCGCGAAGCAGGTGGTCATCAATGCCGCGACAAGCGCCATCGCGAGCGGCCAGCCGAAGCTCGTGCGCATCAGCAACGAGCAGGTCTACGCCGAGGAGGATATCGAGCACTATGCGATGGCGTGCGCCAGCAACGGCAGCGTCGATCTTTTCATCCAACCGAACAGCCGCGGTTTGGGACTGTGCGTACTCGGGTCCACGCCTGCAGCCGATGAGGCGCGCTTCCTGGCGGATCGCCTCAGGATCAGGCTCACCGACAGTCCGGATGACGCTCCCGTCGTGCTGGTCGCCACGCAGGGGCAGGGGGACGAGGAAGCGCTCGAGGCTGCGCTGCGCAGCTCCGCGAAGCACGTGCTGATGATTGCAAGCCGGCGCAAGGCAGACAGGCTTCGCGCCGTGATGAAGATGCGCGGCATCGACGAATCGCAGCTTGCGCGCCTGCAGGCGCCCGCGGGACCGGATGCCGGCGCCAAGACGCCGGACGAGATTGCGCTGATGTCGATCGCCGGCGTGTTGGCGGCGTTGCGCAGCCGTTCCGCCGAGCAGCAGGCCGTTGGCGCGCGCCAGGACAGGAGCCAACCGGTTGCGCGCACGGAGCCCGCGACAGATCCCGCCGTCGCATCGGCGAACGCCGGGTTCCTCAACCCGGTCTGCGGAGCCGTGGTGAGCACCGCCAATGCGCTGCACGTCGAGAACTTCGCGGGCATTTCGTACTACTTCTGCTGTGACGCCTGCTGGACGACCTTTCTCAAGGACCCGGGGAAGTATGCAGCGATTCACCAGGCCATGACGGATTGCAGGAACATGCCTATTGATATTGTATAATATATTCAATTAGATATGATGGATAACTAGAAATTACATTGCGCCCGCGGATGAGCGCGGCTCCGCGCGCGCCTGCATGATCATCCGCGAGGTTGACATCCGCCGGCCGGACCGTGAATGCTTTGCGCTTATGGGAAGCACGCTCTGGATAAGCACACGTAAGGGGGCGTTTGCGCTGCGCGCCGATGCGCGGCGCAATCGCTGGACCCTGTCGGGCCCGCAATTTCTGGGACACATCGTTCATCACATCGTGCAGGACCCTCGCCAGCCCCAAGTGTTGCTCATGGCGGCCAAGACGGGCCACCTCGGACCGACGGTGCTGAGGTCGATGGACCGCGGTCGAACGTGGCGCGAGGCCGCGCAGCCTCCCGCGTTCCGCAAGGCAGGCGAGGGCGAGGAGGCGCGCGCCGTTCAGCGCGTCTTCTGGCTGACTCCCGGCCATGCCTCGGAATCCGGGACGTGGTTCGCTGGCAGCTCCCCGGCCGGGTTGTTCCGCTCGCAGGACGGCGGAGAGCGCTGGACGCCGGTCGCTGGATTCAACGATCATCCCATGCGCTCCAAGTGGGTGACGGCCGGCACGCCCGACGGCGAGTTCCTGCACTCCATCCTCATCGACCCGCGCGACCCGAGGCATTTGTACATCGGAATCTCCATCGGCGGCATTTTCGAATCAATGGACGGCGGAGGCGATTGGACGCCGCTCAACGAGGGCGTCGAGGCGGACTTTCTGCCGGACCCCGCGGTGCCGTACGGCCATGATCCTCACTGTGTCGCGCTGCATCCTCTGAAGCCCGATCGTCTGTATCACCAGAATCACTGTGGGCTTTATCGCCTCGATCGTCCTGCGCGCCGCTGGATACGAGTGGGCAAGGCCATGCCGAAGAAGATCGGCGACATCGGCTTTCCGATCGTGCTGGACCCGGCCGATCCCGACACTGCCTGGGTATTTCCCATGGACGGCCGGACCGTCTGGCCGCGCACCGCCATTGACGGCAAGCCGGCCGTGTACCGCACGCAAGATGCGGGCAAGACGTGGCGCCGTCTGGATCGCGGACTGCCCCCTTCCAAGGCATGGTTCACGGTGCTTCGTCAGGCGATGTGCACGGATCAGCACGTGCGTACCGGTCTTTATTTCGGCACGACCGGTGGGGAGGTCTGGGCAAGCACGAATGCCGGAGAGCGCTGGAGCTGCATCGCCCGGCATCTTCCGGAGATTTATTCGGTCACGCACGCGGCTTAGCGGCTGTGAGTACCGCAAGTTGTGTGGTCAGAATCGCAAGCCCCTTGCGCTCCTACACCTCGGGGGCATCGAGCGTCACGGTCGATGGCGCGACGCTGCACGAAATCCTCGCGAACCTCGACCGGCGCTTTCCCGGTATCCGCTTCCGGATGGTCGACGAGCAGGACTGCATCCGCCCGCACATGCGCGTGTTCGTCAATACGCGCGAGGCAAGACAGCTTTCCGAGCCGGTGCGAGCCGGCGACACCGTTCACGTGATCTGCGCGTTGAGCGGAGGGTGAGCCATGACTCTCTCGCCCGCAGAGCGCACCCGCTACCAGCGCCACCTGGTGCTCGAGGAGATCGGGCTCGCGGGTCAGGAGAAACTCAAGGCGGCTCGGGTTCTCGTCATCGGCGCCGGAGGCCTCGGATCGCCTGCCGCGTTGTATCTGGCGGCATCGGGGATTGGCACGCTGGGCATCGTCGATGACGATCGGGTGGAGCTGTCGAACCTGCAGCGTCAGGTGTTGTTCGACACCAGCCACATTTCTCGGCTGAAGACGCAGGCGGCGCGCGAGCGGCTCGCAAGCCTCAACCCGCAGATCAGTGTGGTCGCACACGCGGTTGAGCTGCGGGCCGCCAACGCCTGTGCGCTGCTGGGGGGCTACGATCTCATCGTGGACGGCACGGACCGGCTGTCGACGCGCTATCTCGTCAACGACGCGTGCGTGATCCTCGCCAAGCCGCTGGTCGCGGCGGCGATCCATCGCTTCGAAGGCCAGGCCATGAGCTATGTGCCGGGCCGCGGCCCCTGCTATCGCTGCCTGTTCCCCGAGGCGCCTGATGCAGAGGTGCCGAACTGCGCGCAGGCCGGCGTGCTCGGCGTGCTGCCGGGTGTGCTCGGCGCGATCCAAGCCACCGAAGCGATCAAGCTCATCCTCGGAGTCGGTGAGCCGCTCGTTGGGCGATTTCTCACGTATGATGCGCTCGAAATGCGCTTCCATGAATTTCCGTTCGAGCGGCGCCGCGACTGTGCCGTTTGCGGCGATCGGCCGACGATCACCGCGCCGCGAGATTCGGAAGAGCCGCGCAGCGCTGCGGCGCTGGACGGCGTTCGCCGGCTGACCGCCACGGGCTTGCGCATGCTGCTCGATCAACACCCTCACACGCACACCCTCGTGCTCGTCGATGTCCGCGAGCCGCGCGAGTTCGTCACGGGCCATCTCGAGGGTGCCATCAACATCCCGGTCGCCGTGCTGCAGCAGCGGCTTGCGGAGATCGCGCCGCAGGCGAGTCCCGTATTCATCTGCCGCAGCGGCAGCCGCAGTCTCGCTGCCTGCGCCATCGCGCTGCGTGCGGGGATCGCCGCGCCCGCGCACCTCGAGGGGGGGCTTCTCGCCTGGGCGTCCGAAGTCGACCCGACGCTCGCGGTCGCCGGCTGACTGCGGAACATTGCAGATGAGATATTGTCACAGAGGTTCCCATGCCCACACCCGTCGTTCGATTCAGGGTCGATTTCGCGAATGATTGCTACATCGGTCCCGGAAAGATCGATCTGCTGGAGGGCATACAGAAGTCCGGCTCGCTGTCCCAGGCTGCGCGCGATCTGGGAATGAGTTATCGCCGCGCATGGCTTCTGGTAGACAGTCTGAAATCATCTTTTCGGGAGCCTGTAGCGGTGGCAATGACGGGAGGAAAGGGCGGCGGCGGCGTTGCGCTCACGAAGTTTGGCGAGCTGCTGATCAAGAGCTATCGTGCACTCGAACGGGACATTGCTCGTGCGTCGGCGCGGCGTCTGCGCGCCATCGTCCCTGCGGTCATCGAACATGCCGCGGCGAAAGCCGCATCTCAGCGCCGGCCGCTGACGCGTAAGCACCGGCAAAGAGCCAAGGGTTGACCCATGCCCAACACCATCAGCCGCCGCGACTTCCTCAGCGGCACCGCCCTCGTCATCGCCGGCGGCCTGACTCCGCTCGCCCAGCTGCGCGCCGAGCCTGAACGCTATTATCCGCCGGTGCTGACCGGTCTGCGGGGCAGCCATCCCGGTTCGTTCGAGGTCGCTCATCAGGTCGGCCGCCAGGGCCGCTCATTCGACATCTCCGGGAGCCCGGTCGAGGAGAGTTTCGATCTGGTCGTGGTCGGCGGCGGCATCAGCGGATTGGCGGCGGCTTGGTTTTATCGCGAGGCGCACGGCCCCGACGCGCGCATCCTGATCCTCGACAATCACGACGACTTCGGTGGACACGCCAAGCGCAACGAATTCCAGGTCGACGGGCGGCTGCTGCTCGGCTACGGCGGGACCGAATCGCTGCAGTCGCCCAAGGCGCTGTTCAGCCAGACGGTGAACCGCACGCTTAAGGGTTTAGGCGTCGACTTGAGGCGCTGGGATACCGCCTATGACCGCAAGCTCTACGGGTCGCTCGGCCTCACGGAGGGTGTGTTTTTCGATCGCGAAACGTTTGGCGCGGACAAGCTGGTCGTCGGCATACGCAGCTTGAGTGCCGCCGATACGGTGGCAAGCAGCGCCAAACCCTATCCGATCGAGACGGTCGTCGCCGAGTTCCCGCTCTCCGAGGATGCCCGGGCGCGGCTCGTCGCGCTGTTCAAGCATCCGAAGGATTATCTTGCCGGAAAGTCGAAAGCAGAGAAGGTCGCCTACTTGAAGACGATCAGCTACCGCGACTACCTGCGCAAGGATGCCGGGCTGGGCGACGAGGCGGTGAAGTACTTCGATGGCGCGACCAAGGATTTTCTGGCCATGGGTCCGGATATCACGCCGGCGATGGAAGCCCTGGGCGCTCGGTACCCCGGCTTCGCCGGCCTCGGCTTGAGCGACCAGGAAGAGGAGGGTATGGACGAGCCCTATATCTACCACTTCCCCGACGGCAACGCCTCGATTGCCCGGCTGCTGGTCCGAAGCCTGATCCCAGCGGTGGCGCCCGGACACGACATGGACGACGTGGTCCTCGCCAATTTTAACTACGCCAGGCTCGATGTCGACGGCTCGCCTGTCCGTCTGCGGCTGAACAGCACGGCGGTGGCCGTCGCGAACGCGCGCGCCAAGGGCGGGCCGGTGGATATCGGCTACGTGCGCTCGGGCGCGCTGCATCACGTCCAGGCGAAGCAGTGCGTACTCGCGTGCTACAACATGATCATTCCTCATATCATGCCCGAGCTGCCCGACGCGCAGAAGCACGCGCTTTCCCTGGGCGTCAAGCTGCCGCTGGTCTACGCCAACGTCGCAATCCGCAACTGGCACGCCTTCGTGAATTTGGGAATCGATAAGATCTACAGCCCCTATGGCTACTTCTCGGACGTCAAGCTCGATTACCCCGTATCGCTCGGCGGCTACCGCAATCCGCGCGACCCGAGCGAGCCGGTGCTGCTCCACATGGTGCATGTCCCGCTCACGCCGAATCAGGGCCTCTCGAACGTCCGGCAGTTCCAGCTGGGACGGCAAGTGCTCCTGGATACGCCGTTCGAGGAGTTCGAGAGGCAGATCAGCAGCCAGCTCGACCGCATGCTGGGTCCCGGCGGATTCAAGTCGGCACGCGATATCGCCGCAATTACCGTGAATCGCTGGCCGCACGGCTACGCCTACGATGCGAATACGCTGTTCGATCCGCAAACGGCAGGTCCGCCGCCCTATGTCATCGGCCGCAAGCGATGCGGCCGCGTCACCATCGCCAATTCCGACGCCGGATGGAGCGCCTACACCCATGAGGCGATCGACCAGGCGTGGCGCGCGATCAATGAGCTCAAGGAGGCCTGACCGGGGCCGCCCATGAGCGTCTTCACTCGGGCACATCTGACGGAGCTGCGCGGCTATGGCCGGCTCGCTGCCGATGCCGGGGCCGGGATCACCAACCTGGTCGAGTCGCTGCATCATGCGATCACGCGGGTCGCCGACCCGACGGGCGTGAGCCGCGGCGTCAGCCGTATCGTCTATTCGGCGGTGCGCGGCGGGTTGTGGCTCGCGGGCCGCGGGATCGACGCCGCACTGGTCTCGTTGGCACCGATGCTCCCCGAGGGTGCGCCGACGCTGCGACAGCAAGCCCTGCGCGCCGCGATCAACGGTGTATACGGCGACCATTTGGCCGCGACCGGCAACCCGCTCGCGGTCCCGATGCGCCTGCGCCGCGATGGTCGACCCTTGACGTTGACTCGTGAAAAACTCGCCGCGGCGATACCGGATGCAGGCAGCCGCGTGCTCGTGCTTGTGCACGGCCTGTGCACCAACGATCTGCGCTGGCGCCGCAGCGGGCATGACCACGGCGCAGCGCTCGCGCGCGACCTCGGGTACACGCCGATCTACCTTCATTACAACAGCGGCCGGAATGTGGCCGATAACGGCGCTGAGTTCGCCGACCAGTTGGAGACGCTGGCTGCGCAATGGCCGGTGGCGCTCGACGAGCTGACCATCGTCGGCCACAGCATGGGTGGCCTGGTCGCGCGCAGTGCGGTCCAAACCGCCCAAGGTGAGCAGCTCGCGTGGCCCAAGCGTCTGCGCCGGCTCGTGTTCCTCGGCACGCCGCATCACGGGGCGCTGCTCGAGCAGCTCGGCAGTTGGGTCGAGGCGGCATTGCATGTGAGTCGATATTCGGCGCCATTTGCGCGCCTCGGCGCGGCACGCAGTGCCGGAATCACCGACCTGCGCCACGGCAGTGACGTCGCGTTGCCGGCGGGAATCGACTGCTTCGCAATCGCTGCGACGCTTGGGGTGCGCGCTCGGCCGGTACAGGATCAGCTCCTCGGGGATGGCCTGGTGCCTCTCGACAGCGCACTTGGTCGGCATCCGGATGCGGCAAAAGCCCTCGCATTTGCGCCCGAGCGGCAATGGATCGCGCGCCAGACGACGCACCTCGAGCTCATGGGGCGGGCGGAGGTTTACGCGCGGCTGCGCGAGTGGCTGGACTAGACCTGCGTTATTTCAGGGCAACTTCCCCGGTTTCGAGCAGCGATTTGAGATTGGAGAGGATGCGCGGCCAGCCTCCGGATACGGCCTCGATGAACTTCGAAGGCGTGTGATCCATCGAGTGGGTGATGGTCAGCTTTACGGCGCCGCCCGTCGGCTCGAGCTCGATCGTGCAGCGGGAGTATCCCTCGGATTTCAGCTCCGGCTTGAATTCGTTGCGCCATTTCAGTACCAGGCGCTTGGGCGGGTCGGCCTCGACGACTTCGCCGGTGTCCGCCACCCGTCCATCGGGGAAGACCAGTTGCCACGGCGAACCGACCTTCCAATCGGTCTCGGAATGCATGCCGAACCAGTACTGCTTCGTGAATTGCGGGCTCGTCAGGGCCGACCACAGCTGCTCGGGCGTGGTGCGGATGAACGTGACATATACAAAACTGTTGGCGGTCGAACTAGTCATGATTTTCTCCTTCGAGAGTCCTCTTCAGTTCCGCGGGCGCGCTCAAGCGTTACATGTTGTTGGCCGGATGCCCGGGGCTGCGCGCCGACCAGATGCGTCGTCTTCGGCCCCTCGCCGATCTGGAAGCGGCGCACGGTCTGCTCCATCAGCCGATCGGCCTTGGTGACCCGCTGGTGCTGCCGCAGATGTTCGAGCCAGGAGTCGGTCATAAAGGTCTCGATGAACCGGCCCTCGTCGGCGGGATCCTCGAAGATGCCCCAGTCATAAGCGCCGTCCCGGCGGCGCGCGCGAGAGTACCGACCGAGAGCGTGTAGAAACGCTTCACGGCTCTTCGGATCGATCCGGTATTCGATCGTCACCAGAACCGGCCCCCGGTCCGGCTCTATCGCATGTGTCGTGACCGGATCGGGCCAATGCATGGAGGGCGAAAAGTCGACGTTCGCGCCCGTCTGCAGCTTCCATCGCCAGGTCAGCCGGATCGCGATCACGGCGCCCGCGGCTGCGACCAGCAGAGCGGCGGGTACGCCTGCCAGGGCGGCGAGCTCGCCCCAAATCGCGCTCCCGAGGGTGAGTGAGCCGAACATCACGGTCACGTACACCGCCAGGCCCCGGCCGCGAACCCACTCGGGCAAGGCCACCTGCGCGGAGACATTGAGGCTGGACACGGCGGCAATCCATGAGGCGCCCGCGATGAGGCTGGCCAGAAGCGCAGTGATGGGCTCGCGAGCGGCCGCAAACAGCGCCGTCGCCACCGAGGTGGCGAAAGTCGCGGCCGCGACGAGCCGGTCCGCACCCAACTTCTCCCGGAGCCATCGCAGCGTAAAGGCACCGCCTACCGCCGCGGCCCCGATCGCGCCGAGCAACAACCCGTAGAGCGTCGCGCCGCCGGCGATCTGAGTGCGCGCCACGAGCGGCAACAGCGCCCAGTAAGCGCTGGCAAATACGAAGAACCCGGCCGCTCGTATCAGGGTCGCGCCGAGATGAGGGTTGAATCGCGCATGCCGAAGACCGATGCGCACGGCGTTGCCGAAGTCCTCAGGCGGCAGGCGTGCGGCGCTCTTTTTCGGCGGACGCCACCGCACCAGCGCTGCGACGACTCCAACGTTGCTGAGCGCATCGAGCCAGAACGGGGCTGCGATTCCAAGCGCACCGACGAGGGCGCCGCCGAGCGCCGGGCCGACGGCGCGGCTGACGTTGACGCCCACACTGTTCGCCGCAACGGCCGAGGGCAGATCGGGCCTCGGCACGAGCTGCGACACCACCGCCTGCCAGGCGGGGGCGGTGAGGGCCGAACCGATGGTCGCGATGAAGGCGAAAAGCAGCAGACTGCCCGGCGTGACGAGATGAAGCCAAACCAGCGCGGCGAACGCGGCCGAGATGAGCGTGATCGCAGACTCACCGACGATCAGAAACCGACGCTGATCCACGATGTCCGCCAGCGCGCCCGCCGGAATCGCGAACAGAAACATCGGCAAGCTGTTCGCGACCTGTACCATCGACACGATGAGCGGATCCGGGTCAAGACTCGTCATGAGCCAACCCGAAGCGACGTTGTACATCCACGTGCCGATGTTCGAGACCACAGTCGCGGCCCAGATCATCGTAAATGCGCGGTGGCGGAATGGGGCCCACGCGCTCGAGGACGCCGGTCGTGTCGCGCTTGCGGGAGGAGTTTTCGCCGAGGGCGTGCTCATCCCGGTCAACCGGGAATCCGCCATTTTTCCGTGCCGGGAGAATCGCTGAAACGCGCCAGGTGAAAGTCGGCATCGCCGAACGTCATGTCGATCATGGTCAGGCGTTTGAAGTAGTGGCTGACGATGTGCTCGTCCACGACCCCCATGGCGCCGTGCAATTGCACGGCCTGCTGGCCGACGAATCGCACCGCCTGTCCGATATAGGCCTTGGCGCCGGATATGGCGCGGCGGCTTGCGGCGGCACCGCCGCCGCCGGTGTGCATCGCGGCGATGATCGCCATGGAGCGGGACTGCTCGGCGGCGATGTACATATCGGCCATGCGATGCTGTAGCGCCTGGAAGGTGCCGATGGGGACGCCGAACTGTTTGCGCGTTTTCAAATAACTCAAGGTCTCCTGGTTGAGCGCGGTCGCGATTCCCAAAGCCTCGGCGCACAGCGCCGCAATCCCTAAGTCCACCGCATGCTCGACGATGTCGAGCGCCTGGTCCGGCCTGCCGATCAGCGCATCGCCGTCCACGGCGACGTTCTGCAGCTGTAAATCGGCGGCTCTGCCGCCGGAATGAGTGGGGTAGGCGAACAGGCTCAGGCCCGGGGCGTCGCGCCGAACGAGAAACAGCGATATGCCCGCCGCATCGGTCACATCGCCGCTGCTGCGCGCCGACACCAGAAACCAATCGGCCGATGGGGCATCGAGCACCACCGCCTTGCGGCCCGTCAGACGCCAGCCGTTGCCGCTTCTGACAGCGCTGCACGCGACATGTGCCAGCGCATAACGTCCCGCCGCTTCGTAGGCGGCGAGGGCGACCTGCAACTTCCCCGCGGCAATCTGCGGCAGCATGGCTTTCTTGACGGAGTCGGAGGCGGCATCGCGAATCAGTCCGCCGCACAGCACGACGGTGCTCAAATATGGCTCCAGCAACAGTCCCTGGCCGATCAGCTCCATCACCGCCATGATGTCCACGCCAGTGCCGCCGAGACCGCCGAATTCCTCGGGAAAGGGCAGGGCGAGCAAACCGAGCTCGGCGTATTGCTTCCAGGCTTCGGGGGAATAACCCAGCGGCGAGCGCGCGAGCGAGCGGCGCCGCTCGAAATCGTAGTCGCGCGCGATGAACCTCTGCAGCGTGTTCTGCAGCGACAATTGCTCTTCAGTGTAGCGAAAATCCACGGAGGTCCTCTCTAAAGACCCAGAATCAGCTTGGAGATGATGTTCTTCTGGATTTCGGTCGAGCCGGCATAAATCGTGGTTTTGCGCTGGTTGAAATACTGGCCGGTGAGCGGCGGCGCGTAGGCGGCGTAGTGCTCCGCGAACACAGGCTCGGGGACCCAATCGGCCTCCAGCGCCTCGCGCACATAGGGCAGCGCATCGTGGCCCAGAGCATGCATTTGAAGCTCGGCAAGCTGCTGGATGATCTCTGAGCCCTTGATCTTCAACAATGAGACCTCCGGTCCCGGTGCGCGCGATTCGGCGGACACGGCCGACAGCACCCGCAAGTTGGTGATTTCGAGCGCCATCAGCTCGAGCTCCACCTGGGCGATGCGATCCCGAAAGCGACAATCCTCGATCAGTGGCCGGCCGTTCACCGTTTGCGCGGCGGCAATGTCCTTGAGCCGCTGCAATCCGCGCTTGCAGTGGCCGATGCCGGCGTTGTTGGTGCGCTCGTGAGAGAGCAGGAATTTTGCGTAGGTCCAGCCCTTGTTCTCTTCGCCGACCAGGTTTTGAAGCGGAACCTCGACATTGTCGAAGAAGATGTCGTTGATCTCGTGCTCGCCGTCGAGCGTGATGATGGGACGTACGGTGACTCCCGGCGTCTTCATGTCGATCAGTAAAAACGAAATGCCCTGCTGGGGACGCAATTCGCTGCTGGTGCGCACCAGACAGAAAATCCAGTCGGCATGCTGCCCCAGCGTGTTCCAGGTCTTCTGTCCGTTGACTAGGTAATGGTCCCCCCGGCGCACGGCGCTGGTGCGCAGCGATGCCAGATCGGAACCGGAGCCGGGCTCGGAATACCCCTGGCACCACCAGTCCTCGCCGGCGATGATCCGGGGAAGAAAGTAATCTTGCTGGGCGGCGTTTGCGAATGCCATCAGCACCGGGGCAACCATTCGAACCGAGAAGGCAAGCTGCGGCGGCGCGCCGGCGGCGGCTCCTTCCTCCTCGAAGATGTGCTGTTCGACCACGCTCCAGCCGGCGCCGCCGAAGCGCTCCGGCCACATGCCGGCGCCCCAACCGCGGCGGTATAGAATCTTCTGCCAGCGCACGATGTCGTCCTTGCGCACGCGCCTGCCTGAGCGCATTCTGTCGCGAATGTCCGCTGGAAGCTCGGCCTGCAAAAAGGCCCGCACTTCGGCGCGAAACGATTCCTCTTCCGCGGTGTAGTTCAAATCCATACGGGTGCTCTTTAGTTGGCGGAGGCGGCTTCACGCTCCTGAAGTTCGCGCCATTGGATCTTGCCGCTGCCCGATTTTGGCAGCGCATCCACAAAAGCGATGATTCTGGGCACCTTGTACGCCGCCATGTTCTGGCGGCACCAATCGATGATCGCCGGACCGTCGACTCGTCCGCGCCATTCGGGCCGCAGCACCACCAGCGCCTTGACAGTCTCGCCGCGATGCGCGTCGCGCGTGCCGATGACGCAGGCTTCGAGGACGGCAGGATGCTGATACATCAGGGACTCGACCTCGGTCGGCCAAACCTTGAAGCCGGAGGCATTGATCATGCGCTTCAGCCGGTCGACCAGGAAGAAGTATCCCTCCTCGTCCGCGCGGCCGAGATCGCCGGTGCGCAGAAATCGCTTGCCGTCGATTTCGATGAGCGACTGAGCGCTGTCCTCGGGTTTATTCCAATAGCCCAAAAACACCTGCGGCCCGTGGGTGACGATCTCGCCGACCGCGCCGGCGGCCAGTTCCTCGAGCGTGTCGGGATCCACCACGCGCGAGTCGACGCCGTAGATTGGAATTCCCAAACACTGCTGCTTTGCGCGATTGGGAGGATTAAGGTGCGTGGCCCCCATGGTTTCCGAGAGCCCATAGCCTTCGTAGTAGGTGATGCCCCGATCCTGGAGGCGTCGCGCCACGGCGGCCGGCATGGCGGCGCCGCCGCCGCTCAGCTTCTGAATGGAGGACAGATCATATCGATCGATGTTCGGATTCATGAAGAAATCCTGAATCATGGTGGGAACGGCGGTCCAGCTGGCGATCCGATACCGCTGAACGCATTCCGCCGCGGCGACACGGTCCCAGCGCGGCAGCAGAACGACCGTGTTGCCGTTGTACAGGGGCCCGTTCATGCTGCCCTGCATGCCCGTCACGTGAAAAAAAGGCGCCACCGCCAGCATGGTCATCTCCGGCTGTACCGCGAACCAGCGCATTCCGGACACCAGCGTATGCATGGTGGTGCGGTGAGTGTGCATGCAGCCCTTGGGCTCGCCCGTGGTGCCCGAGGTGTAGGGCATGACGCACAGATCATCCGGCCCCGCGGTCAAAGGACCCGGACGCAGGTTGCTCGTCAGCACATCGCGCCACAGGGTCAGGCCCGGCTGCGACAGCTCCTGGCGCGGGGCGGTGATGAACTCGGGTATGGGCAGATCGGTGGGATATTTCAAATAATCCGAATAGGCGGCGACGATGACATGCTTAAGATCCGAGCTTGCGAGCAGCGGCTCGATGCGCGGATACAGCTCCTGGGATACGATTGCGGTGGTGGCCCCGGCGTCCCTGGTACAGCGCAGGAATTCCTGAGTCAGATACATGGGATTGAGCGGCACCACGACGGCGTTGGCGCGCAGGATTCCGTAATAGGCGATCACGAACTGCGGGCTGTTCTGCATGAACAGCACGACACGGTCGCCCTTGCGCACTTCGCATCGTTGCTCGAGGTGGCCCGCGACGCGCTGCGCTTCGTCGAAGACCTCGGCAAAGCGGATCGACGTGTCGTAATACACCAGGCACGGCTTGTTCGGATAACGCCGGGCGGACACCTCGGCGTTGTAGAACAAGTTCGTGGCCGGCGAGTCCAGGTGATGCCTCGAATGGTCCGGCCAGAATTTGAAGTGCTTATCGGACATCGAGCCGCCTCATCCCCCTATCAGGCCGCAGTGGGGCCGGCCGCCGCTGCCGCGCGCGTAGAGCGGTGAACGAGCTACCTTATCACACGACTCGGTGGGGCGCCGGCATGGGAATGCTGGGGCCGGCCCCGCGCGTGAACGCCCAATCCATTGCGCGGCTGATCAATCCGCCGCCGAGGCTCGCGCGCGTGATGTCCTCGAGCGTGTAGGCAGATCCGCTCAGAATGGCATGGGCGGCGCGCTGGCCGCTCTGGATGGCCGGTCCTATCCCCTCGCACAGATCGCGGGTGGCAAGACCCGCGGAGTCGCCGGTGAGAAACGCGTTGCCGATGCGCGCCCCATCGAGCGCGCCCCGCACGTAATAGCTGTAGCCGGTGGGATCACTCGGCATTCGTATCCGAAACCGGCGCTCCAAATGGGAGGCGAAATGCCGCCAATGCTCGCGGATGTTCTCGCCGCGCTGCTTCAGACGCGACGCCATGGCGCCGACCCCGACGTTCAGCCAGCCGGACGCCTTGGGTACGTACCAGCTGTAGCCCGGCAGTCCGTGCTCGAAGAACCACAAGTGGCAGTCCGGATCCCGCCAGTCGTAGGGAAACTCCAGCTCGAGCGTGGCCGTCTGCAGTGCGCGGGTGCGGGGCGAGAGCTGATCGAACAGGGCCCGCCGGACGGGACACGGGGTGCCGGCCGCACCGATGAGATAGCGACAGCGGAACGCCTCGTCGATCCAGTAGTACTCGCCGTCGGTGCGAATATCCTTGACCGCGTGCTGTACGACTTCGGCGCCGGCGCGCTCCAGAAGCCAGGCGTCGAATTCAAAGCGCCGAATGGAATGCTGCACGCACGGCACCGGCACGCCCAGGCCGCGCAGATGCCAATGGAGGCGCTTGAAACTGAGAAAGCCGTGCGGATAGGCGCCGATCTCGAGCTGCAAGTCGCTCACCGCCTGGGGTGTAATCCAGCCGGCGCAGAGTTTGTGCCGCGGGAAGCGCTCCTTGTCGAGCACCAGAACATCGGCGCCGGCGGCTTTCAGGCTCCGCGCGGCCGCGGAGCCGGCTGGGCCGCCCCCGACGATGATGATCTCGGCGCTTCGCATCTGGTGCCGCCTTATCTCGGGTACATGTACTCGCGGGTGAGCGGAATCGCGTTGTTTGCCTGCTTGGCGAACAGCACCTGGAACAGCTGCAGCGTGCCCGTCTCGAAACCGGCGATCGAGCCCGCAAGATACATCCTCCACATGCGCACGAACGTCTCGTCGAACATCGAACGCACCGCTCCGACGGCGCCTTCGTAGCGCTCCAGCCAGTGGCGCAGCGTCAGTGCGTAGTGCAGTCGGATGTTTTCAACGTCGAGCACCGAAAAACCCGACGGTTCGAAGATCTGCATCATTTCGCCGAGCGAGGGCGGGTACGCGCCGGGAAAGATTCGCCGCTCGATCCACGGATGGAGGGTTTCGGGCCGGTTGCGTCCGATCGAATGGATCAGCCCGCGGCCCTCGGTCTTCAGCACACCGGCCATCACGTGGCCCAGATCCGCATAGTGTTCCAAGCCGACGTGTTCGAGCATCCCCACCGACACAAAGACATCGTACGACCCGCTGATATTGCGGTAATCATCCTCAATGAACTCCACCCGACTCTGAAGACCCTGTTTTTGCGCCCACCGGCGCGCGAAATCGATCTGCTCGTGGGATATGTTGAAAGCCCGCACTTTGGCTCCGTAGTGTGCGGCAATGTGCAATGCCAAGCCGCCCCAGCCGCAGCCGGCCTCCACCACCGAATCGGCGCTCCCGAGCCGCAGTTTGCGGCATACGTGCTCCATCTTGGCGGTTTGCGCCTGATCCAGGGTTGCCTGCGCGGTCGGATAGTAGGCGCAGGTGTATGCCATCGTCTCGCCGAGCCACAGAGCGTAAAAATCGTTGCCGATGTCATAGTGCCGGTGGATGTTGTCGCGCGAACCCGCAAGAGTGTTGCGGCGGGCTCGGCGCAATCGCTCGGCGATTCGGCTTGCGATGGATTCGCGGGCTTCGGCACGAGCGAAGATCTGGAACAGTGTCACCATGAATTTGACCAAATCGCCCTCGACCTCGATCTGCCCGGCGCAGTAGGCGTCGCCAAACCGAACCTGCGGGTCGCGCAGCAATCCGAGCAGCGTAGCGCGGTCGGCGATCCGCACGTGTTCGGCCGGAACCGTCGCCGGGGGTGCTATGCGCTCCCCGGTCCACAGCAGCTGAAACTCGATGGGCGGGTTTCCCAGCCTGCTCAGCAGCCGGCGCAGCAGGCGGGCCTCGAGCGAGCCGCCGGTCCGGCCAGGCGCCGCTGCCGCGGGGCCCGCGGGGGATGCAAATCCGTGAGGCGGCGGCGAAGCGCTTCTCCGGGTTTCGGCAGAGCCCGCATCAACGTTGATATCCATCGAGTGCCTCCCTTCAACGCCTACCAACACCCAAGGTTAATGATACAGGCGCTGAAATCAATGGGGGGCGCCACCTGGGTGCAAATGTACGAGTCCCATTGCGGATTCGCCGTATTGGCAGCGCGCAAATGTGGGAGTCCAATGCCTTCATGATCGACTTCCAGAAACGCCGCACAGAAATGGTGGAACGTCATATCTTGCATCGGGGTGTGCGGTCGGCCCCGGTTCTTGCGGCCATGCGGTCGGTGCCTCGGGAGGCCTTTCTGCCGGAGGATCTGTGGGAATTCGCCTACGACGATGCGCCCCTGCCCATCGCCGAAGGCCAGACGATCTCCCAGCCCTATATCGTCGCGATGATGACCGAGGCGCTGGCGCTCGAAGGCGGTGAGAAGGTGCTCGAAATCGGCACCGGATCCGGTTATGCCGCGGCGGTGCTGTCGAAAATCGCGAAGGACGTCTACACGGTCGAACGCATCGGTCAGCTGGCTGAAAAATCGGCCGCCCTGCTGGCAAAAACCGGCTGCGGCAATGTACACGTGCTGCACGCCGACGGGACGCTCGGCTGGCCTGATCACGCTCCCTATGATGCGATCATCGTCGCGGCCGGCGGCCCTCAAGTCCCGGAGTCATTGAAGGCGCAGCTCAAGATCGGCGGTCGCCTGGTGATTCCCGTGGGCGCCGATCGGCGCCTCCAGGAACTGGTTCGGGTGACTCGCGTGGCCGAGCACACGTACACCACCGAGGAGCTCGCGGACGTCCGCTTCGTGCCTCTGGTGGGCGCCGAAGGGTGGGCCGCCCCAGCGCACCGCAAGGCCAAGACGCGGGATGGCACGCTGGCGGAGGCGGTTGCAGGCTGCAGCGAGAGGTTCGCGTCGATCGAGTCGGTTGATCTCGCACCGATGCTGCAGAGGATCGGCGATGCGCGCGTGGTTCTGATCGGCGAGGCGACGCATGGCACATCGCAATTCTATCGCATGCGCGAGCGGATCACGCGCGAGCTGATCGAGCAGAAGGGATTTTCCTTCGTCGCCATCGAGGGCGATTGGCCGGATGCCGCGCGCATCGATCACTACGTACGGCACAGGGAATACCCCGCATCCGAGTGGACCGCGTTCGCCCGCTTTCCGGTGTGGATGTGGCGCAATCGGGAGGTGCGCGAGTTCGTGGATTGGCTGCGCTCCCACAATGCCGGCCTCGCGCCGAGCGCAAGGACGGCCTTTCATGGGCTCGATCTGTACAGCTTGTACAATTCGATCCAATCGGTCCTGGAGTACCTCGATGGCATCGATCCGAAAACCGCCAAGGTCGCGCGCGAGCGCTATGGATGCCTGACTCCGTGGCAATCGGATCCCGCCGTCTATGGGCAGGCCACGCTGACCGGGAAATATCACACCTGCGAGGGCGAGGTCACATCGATGCTGACGGATCTGCTGCACAAGCGCCGGGCTTATGCGGAGCACGACGGCGACCGCTTCTTGGATGCGGTGCAGAACGCCCGGCTGGTTGCCAACGCAGAGCGCTATTATCGAATCATGTATTACGGCTCGCGCGCATCGTGGAATTTGCGCGACAGCCATATGTTCGAAACGCTGAAGAACCTGCTCGGCTTTCACGGCTCGACCAGCAAGGGAATCGTCTGGGCGCACAACTCGCATTTGGGCGACTCGGCGGCGACCGAGATGTCTGCGCGCGGCGAATTCAACTTGGGTCATCTATGCCGGCAGGAGTTCGCCGAGGGGAGCTACTCGATAGGCTTTGGAACGAACACCGGCACGGTCGCGGCCGCCTCGAACTGGGACGAGCCGATGCAGATCAAGACGGTGCGGCCGGCCTTGGCCGACAGCTACGAGCGGCTGTGTCACGAAACCGGCGAGCCGCGCTTTTTGCTGCCCCTGCGAGGGGTGTGGGCCGCATCGCCCGCCGCGGGATTGTTGCAGCCGCGCCTCGAGCGGGCGATCGGGGTCATTTACCGGCCTGAAACCGAGCTCCAAAGCCATTATTTCGAGGCCGTGCTGCCGCGCCAATTCGACGAATATATATGGTTCGATGAGACCAGCGCGGTGACGCCGCTGCGCAGCGAGGAGCTCGAGGGTCTGCCCGATACTTATCCGTTCGGCCTTTGACTGTCCGCTCCGGGCGCAAAATGACTTCGTGCGCAGCTCCGCGCACACGGGTCTTGCATCGCTCTGCTACAACAGTTGAGCGCAGCCGCATGAGGAAAATTTGCGGCGTTCCTCGGTTTCCCTATTTCGGCATGCCGGCATCGGAGGCGCTATCATTATCTGATGGCGGTGCGCTTTTTGGCTGTCGCGCTCTTGATGGCGCTCGAGGTACCGACGGCCAGTGCCCAAGGGGGCCCGCCATTCCTGACCAACGATCCGGGCACTCCCGGCAATGCGAACTGGGAGATCAATCTCGGGTCGATGCAGAGCATCGTTCGTAGTGGGGCAACCTACCAGGTTCCGCAGATCGATTTGAATTTTGGCGTCGGGGATCGCGTTCAGTTGACCTTTGAGATCCCCTACGTCGTGCAGGTCAGCGACGGCCAGCAGGCGCAAAGCGGCTGGAGCAATGCTTATCCGGGCATCAAGTGGCGTTTTTGGGATCAGGGCGAGGAGGGTTGGCAGGTGTCGACGTTTCCTCAAGTCGAGACCGGTTCGTCCGCACTGGCGCAGCAGAGGCAGATCGCGGGCCCGGGTCCTCGCTGGCTGTTGCCGATCGAAGCGGCAAGGAAATTCGGCCCGCTCGATCTCGATGTTGAGGCCGGCTATTACTTTCCCCAGCACGGGCCTCGGGAGCAGATTCTCGGGCTGGTCGCCGGTCGGCCGGTGACACCGCGGCTTGAGCTGGATATCGAGCTCTACAACGATCGCGCGATGGGCGCTCCGCCGGATGAGACGACGCTGGAACTTGGGGGCCGCTACAAACTGCGCCGCGGATTCATCGCGCTGTTCATGGCGGGGCGCAGCCTGAGCGGCAACGCCGACGGCAAGAGCGAGTTTCTCGGGTATTTTGGAATCCAGATACTGTTGAGCGATTATGGGCGCACATTCACGGCGGAACCGTAGAAGGCGAAGCTTGAGCAGATATGCGGCAGGTGACCACAAATTTGACGATCCGGACCGAGCGCCGGGGCCTGGTCGAGATCACGGATCGAATCGCCGAATGGACCGATGCACAGGCGCTCCAAGTCGGGCTGTTGACTGTCTTTTGCCGTCATACATCCGCTTCTCTGCTCATTCAGGAGAACGCCGCCAGCGCGGTGCGCACGGACCTTGAGGCCTATTTCGCACGGATAGCGCCCGAAGATCCATCCGCTTACGCACATGACGATGAAGGCCCCGACGACATGCCGGCGCACATTCGCACCGCGCTCACGCAAGTGCAGCTCGCGATCCCGATCATCGGCGGCCGGCTGTCGCTTGGGACCTGGCAGGGCATCTACCTCTTCGAGCATCGGCGGCGTCCGCACTCCCGTACGCTGGCGCTGCATCTGTTGGGCGAATAGACGATCAACTACGTGATGGCCGCAGGTCCTAAGCAGGTATGAGCGGATTGGCACGTCGCGCCAAGGGTGCTAGCTTTAGCACTGAATCGCGGGCGCGCAGCCGATGAAAGAGGCAGTGCAATAACATGAACATTTTCGAAGGTGCTGAAGAGCGCTTCAGGTCAGGGTTCTGCAGGCATATGTCGGCTTTGCTCGTGGCGTTGGCTCTGCTGCTCGCGACTTGGCCTCAGAGCCTTTGGGCGTATCAAGAGGGGCAAGCGCCGGCCGGAACGCCCGCGCCTTACACACAACAAACTCCCGAACAGCTGCAACAGCTGGTGGCGCCGATCGCGCTATACCCCGATTCATTGGTTGCGCAGATCCTGGCGGCCTCCACGTTTCCCGATCAAATCGTGTTGGCAGACCGGTGGGTGCAGGCGCATCCGGATTTGCAGGACAGCGCTTTAGGCCAAGCCGTGGACCAACAGCCCTGGGACCCGAGCGTCAAGGCGCTTACCGCGTTTCCATCCGTGCTTGGAAATATGGACAAGAACCTCTCTTGGACGTCATTTCTAGGTGACGCTTACTATAATCAGCAGCAGGATGTGATGAATGCCGTGCAAGTCATGCGTCAGCGGGCGCAAGAAGCCGGTAATTTGCAGACTACGCCGGAGCAATCCGTGGAGACGCAGAACTCTGCGATCGCCATTCAGCCTGCCGACCCCGACGTCGTTTACGTCCCCGCGTACAACCCGTGGTTGGTTTACGGAGCTCCGATAGTTGCGTGGCCGGGTTGGTATCCATACCCCGGCATTTGGTTCAACGGCCCGTATCTGACGTTCGGCATCGGCTTCGGGATCGGCTTTTTTGGGGGTTTCGGATGGGGCTGGGGTCATTGGGGATTCGATTGGTATCATCGATACCCCATTTATAACCATGAGAGGTACTACTCCAGAAGCAACACGTTCTACAACCGAAGCAATTACTACCGCGCGGGAGGTGAGCGGGGCGTGGAAGCCAACGTGCAGCACGGAATGAACGTGAGTCGCGGTGCGACTCCCGAGCGCGCAAATGCCGAGCGTGGTGGCGGCATTTACAACAGTCCCGGTGCAGTGACGCACAGCGGAAACGCCGAGGCTGCTCGAGGTAATGCTGAACCCCATGGTGAGAGCGGCGTGAACTCCGGAGCTTTCAGCAACTACGATCACGGCGGACAGGCGAGAAGCTATTCGTCACGTGGGAGCTCGAGCCTGGGCGGCGGCACTGCCGGCGGGACTCACGGCGGCGGCGGGCACGGCGGCGGCGGCCACGGCGGCGGCGGCAAGCCGCGGTGATCATGTCAACGCATACGGAGGCACGCCAAATGCCGCGAACGAAGCTGAATACCGGCAATTTTCATTGGACCGAATTTCCCGAAGTAGCCGCGCTCTCCATTCTCTTGACGGGATTCTTGTCCGTCGGTGCCATGGCCCAGCAGCCGGGTCAGAAGACATTCTCCTCGCCCGAGGAGGCGAGCATGGCGCTGTTCGCAGCAGTGCAGAGCAACGACAAAAAGGCATTGCTCGTTGTGCTTGGGCCGGACGCGAGGCAACTCATCTCCTCCGGTGACGAGGCCGAGGATGCCCATGGCCGCGCGGATTTCGTGCAAGCGTATCTTGAAGTGCACCGTCTGGTGAAGGAGCCGGACGGAACCACTACGTTGTACATCGGCGCGAAGAACTGGCCCACGCCGATACCGCTCGTGCAGAAGGAAAGCGAATGGTATTTCGACACCGACGCCGGCAAGAGGGAGATTTTGTACAGACGGGTTGGCCGCAATGAATTGTCGGCCATTCAGGTGTGTCAGGATCTCGTGGCGGCGCAAAGAGAATATCGCCGCACGCAGGGCGGCGAATACGCGCAGAAAATCACCAGTGATGAGGGGAAGCACGACGGTTTGTATTGGAAAGCCGCTGCCGCCGAAGCACAGAGTCCCATCGGCCCGTTGGTGGCATCCGCTGTCGGCAAGGGCTATGCCAGCGATGGCGTTCTCGCCCCGTACCGCGGCTATTACTTCCACATCCTGACGTTGCAGGGCAGAAACGCCCCGGGCGGTGCGAAGAGCTACATCGTGGACGGCAAGATGACCGAAGGATTTGCCTTCGTCGCTTTCCCGGCGCAATACCGCTCGTCGGGCGTAATGACCTTTGTTGTCGGCAGCGACGGGGTCGTCTATGAAAAGGATCTCGGAAAAGACACCGGCTCTCTCGGCCAACACATGAAGACATACGATCCGGATGCCACCTGGCGCAAGGCCGAACAGCAGAGCACCCGCGACCCGCCATAAAATGATCCCGTATCAACAAGACGCCGACAGTGGCCGACCGTGACATCGAAGCCGCCGACGGCCGCGGCGGCCTTCTGGGGCTGGCACTGCTGTCGCCCATCGTCGGCGCAGGCGCCGGACTTGTTGGAGCGCTGTTTCTTCTGGCACTCAAACGCGCCGACCACGGGCGCAACGCGCTCATCGCCTGGGCGCACGGCGCGCATTGGGCGGGCTTTGCGCTGGTTGTATCAATCATCGCCGCGGCGGCCGCGCTCGCGGCCGGTCTGGTTCGCCGATTCTCGCCCGCTGCCTCGGGAAGCGGCATTCCTCAGATCGAGGCCGCGCTGCACGGAGAGCTGCGGCAAGCGCCGTTTCGCCTGATCCCGATCAAGTTCGTCGGCGGGCTGCTCGCCATCGGTTCGGGTCTCGCGCTCGGCCGTGAGGGGCCCAGCGTGCAGATGGGAGGGAGTTTCGGACATCTCGTGGGCCGGGCATTTCGGCGCAGCTGGCCGGACTGCCGGGTGCTGCTGGCCGCCGGTGCCGGCGCCGGCCTGGCCACTGCATTCAATGCGCCGATTGCCGGCGCCATTTTCGTGCTGGAGGAATTGGTGCAGCAGTTCGAGCCGCGCATCGCCATTGCGGCGCTCGGCGCTTCGGCGACGGCCATCTCGCTCTCGCGCATTCTGCTCGGCGACAGGCCGGATTTTCATATCGATGCCCTGGCCTATTCCGGCGGGCCGACGCGGCCGCTGTATTTCGTGATGGGCGCCGTCGCCGGATTCCTGGCGATTTTCTACAACCGCACGCTTCTCGCGACGATCGCGGCCGCCGATCGGCTCGACCGCTGGCCGGTGGAAGTGCGCGCGGCGGCGGTCGGCGCCGCAGTCGGCGCTCTCGGCTGGGTCCTGCCCGGGATGATCGGCGGCGGCGATTCGATCACCCAGCGCACGCTGGTAGGGACCGAGGCCCTGACGCTCGTACCGTTGGCTTTTCTGCTGCGCTTCGTGCTGGGCAATGTCTCGTACGCCGCCCGCACTCCGGGCGGACTGTTCGCTCCGCTGCTGGTGCTGGGCGCGCAGCTTGGCCTGCTGTTCGGGGTCCTGTGCCGGCTCGCATTCCCCGCTCTCGATATTCAGCCGGAAGGGTTCGCCATTGTTGGAATGACGGCGCTGCTCACCGGTGTCGTGCGTGCTCCGCTCACCGCCATCGTGCTCGTCGTCGAGATGACTGCCAGCGTCACCATGCTGCTGCCGATGCTGGGAGCGTGCTTCATGGCGATGCTGGTGCCGACCCTGCTGGGCGATCCACCGCTGTACGCATCCCTGCGGGCGAACATTCTCAAGCGCGACCGCGTCGAGCAATCCTCCGCCGCTGCGCAGCCCGCACCGACCGAGTAATGCCGGCTACCGGCTCATGACCCGCCGAGCTGTGCCGCGCTGTAAGCGGCGACGATGCGTACGTTCTGGTAGCGCTGATTCACCAGCTGCGATGCATTTCTCGGCGCGTACATGTCGCCCACCGCGGAGACCTTGTAGAACTGGTGCGGGGTGTTCACCAGATACTGCTCGATGAGGTTTACCGGGGCCTGGGCGCGTTCGATGCTGAGCTGGTGGTTGAAGGCCGCCGATCCTACCGCCGAGGCGCTGCCGACGGAAACCAGAACCACCGTGCGGCCGTGGCTCGCGCGCTGGAGGTAGTCGAGGAAGTTGATCAGCTGCTGCTGCTGCTGCTGATCGAGCTGGGCCGAGCCCTCGGCGAAGAACAGCGTGATCTGGCCCGAACCCTGCTGGTCGGAGAGCTGCTCGAGCTTCACGAGAGCCGCCTGCGAATTCTGCAGCTCCTGCGCCTGGCCGGCCTGCAGCTGGGTCATGTCACCGTTCAGTTTGTTGAATTGGCTCATGGCGTTGTTGTTGCCGTCGACGATCATCTGCGCGAGCGAGTTGGCATCGCCCACGGACGCGGCGCCGGTCATCGTGCCCTTGGGCATCGTCACCTGTTGGCCCGGATTCATCGTATAGGTCTGGGACTGCCCGGCGCAGGCGGCGAGCAGCACGGCGGACGCCGCGATTGCAATGAACAAACTGTGCTTGACGGTCATAGAGATCTCCTCAACTGATGCTGCCACCATGGCCACGACGGCGCCCCTCCGGCTCTGGGGCGAGCATCGCACGCCCGAGGAGACATAATGAATTGGACCAAGGTCCACGAGCCGAAAGCCGGCCTGGCTCCGCGGGCGCCGGCTATGGTAGCTTTCGTCTATGAAAGCCATTGCACAAGCTGGCGTGTTTGCGCTGAGCGTGGCTGCCGCCGCGGCGGCGAATGCGCAGATGAGTTACGCGGACGGCGCCAAACTCATGGCCAAATACAACTGCCAATCGTGCCATGCCATGAATCAGACGCTCGCGGGCCCGTCGCTGGTCGCCATCGCGAAAAAGTATTCGAGCGACCCGAACGCGGCGGCCTATCTCGAGGCACAGGTGCTCAACGGCAGCATGGGAGTGTGGGGCTCGGTTCCCATGGCGCCGATCAGTGTTCCCGACGCTCAGCTGGCGGCCCTGATCGGCTGGATCTTGCAGCTGTCGCCATAAGCAGACGGAGGCTGCGGCGGTTCTTAGCAACTGTGAATCAGCGCATAGCGTTCGAAGCGGCACAATCCGTTAATGGGCCTCGTGGAACACAAGGTCCATGTGCGGATTATGAAACATTGGAAATGGGAGATCGAGGACGACTACGCCGGCCCGGCGCCCGGCGCCTGGGCGTGGATCTGCGCCGGCGCCGCGGTCTGGGCCGTGATCATCTGGTTGTGCAGGAATATGATTTGACGACGAGCTTCCCGGCGAACGTCGGTTGATCAGCCCGCCGGGCTGCCTTCGACCTGGATCTGAAGCTTCACCCACATCTGGAATCCGTACGCGTCTCCGTAAGTGATGCCGAAGTCGCTGCGGTTGAATGTCGCCGACGCGTCGGCGCCGCACACTTCTTTCTTGGTCTGCGGATTGGGCTTGCACAGGAAGGAATTGATTTTTAGCGTCAGCGGTTTGCTCACACCGTGCAGCGTCAAGGTTCCCTGCGCCTCGGCGGGACCGGCGGCGTTGAACTCCGTGAATGTACCGGAGTACGTCGCGGTCGGATATTTCGCGACATCGAGAATCTCGGCCGACTTGGCGTGCTCATCGAGCTTCGGATAGCCGTAATTCACGGAACTCATATTGACCGTCACCTCGATGGAGCCGCTCTTCGCTTCTTTGTCGTAGACGACCTTGCCCGAGGTATCGGTGAATTTGCCGCGCCAGACCGACAAGCCGCCAAAGTGATCCGCCTCGAAACTCGGATAGGTGTGGCGCGAATCGAGAATATAGGTGACCGGGGCAGCGAAAGCGGCCGCGCTCACCAGGGCGGTAAGCGACGCCAATGCAAAACGGTTCATTGATGAGAGCTCCTTGCAGGGCATGGGTATAATTCGTCGGGCGCAAATCATAGCCGATTGGGCGCATCATTCATCGTATTTCTTGAGGAACCAACACCTTGGAACTATTTGCCGCGATCGCCAGCCGCTCCTCGGCCGCGCGCCTGACCTATCCTGGGCCGACTTCGGAACATCTCGACCGCATCCTGGACGCCGCAGGGCGTGCCCCGGATCACGGTCGCCTGCGGCCCTGGCACATCGTGGTGCTGGATGAGGCGTCCAAGGAGCGGTTCGCCACCGCGGCCGCGGATGCCAAACGTGCACGAGTGCCTGCGATGAGCGATGAACAGCAGGCCGCCGAACGCGACAAACTCATGCGCTCGCCGACGATCGTGGTCGTGGGCTGTCGGGTGCGCGAGCATCCGAAGATTCCGCAGATCGAGCAGGTCATTGCCGTGGCCGCGGCCGCGCAAAATTTGTTCCTGGCGGCGCATGACTTAGGATATGGCGTGATGTGGAAGACCGGGGCGGCGGCCTATGATGCCGCCGTCAAGGCCGTCGTCGGTCTTGAGGCCCACGACCACATCGTCGCGATCATGCATTTGGGAACGCGCGCAGCGACACCGACTTGACCAGCGCCCAGGCGGTCATGCCCGGCGCGAGCGCGAGCTCCCGAGTCGCCGCCCGGGTGACCCGCGCCATGATTCTCTCGCCGCCGATGTCGATGGAGATGAGGTCCGAATTCGCGTCATCTTCGGCAACCTCGGTGATGATGCCCTCGAGCTGGTTGCGCACGCTCAAATGCCGGGGCATTTGCGTCGACACGATGATGTCGCGCGCCAGCAGCTGGACGCGCACGATCGTCCCGGGGATCGTTGCGGAGCATTGAATCATCAGTTCGCCGCGCCCCACGCCCACGCGGGTCATCCCGCTCTTTGCGTCCTGCCCGAGCACCGCGCCGTCGAGGATTGCGCCCACCGCGTCGGGCCCGATGAGGACGCGCAAATGCCGATCGAGGCTCATTTCGCCGATGCCGCCCTGCGCGACGACGGTTCCGGACTGCATCAGCACGATGTGGGTCGCCAGCCTGAGCACCTCGTCGAATTGGTGGCTCACGTACACCATGGGAATCGCCAGCCGATCGCGCAGGGTCTCAAGGTAAGGCAGCACTTCCTCGCGTCGGGCCGCGTCGAGCGCGGCCAGGGGCTCATCGAGCAGCAGCAGCCGCGGCTGCGCGAGCAGGGCGCGGCCAATGGCCACCCGCTGCCGCTCGCCGCCCGATAGCCGCTGCGTGCGCCGCTGCAGCAGCGACTCGAGATCGAGCAGGTGCACCACGGCATCGAAGCTGACGCGGGTCCGGCCCGCCGCGCGCCTCTGTCCATATTTCAAGTTGCCGGTGACGGAAAGGTGCGGGAACAGCTTCGAGTCCTGGAACACGTAACCGATCCGCCGCCGTTCCGCAGCCACGTCGATGTGGCGCTCCGTGTCGAGCAGCACCTCATCGTCCAGCGTCACCCGGCCGCGATCCGCCGAACCTAAGCCGGCGATGATGTTCACGGTGACGCTCTTGCCGCAGCCCGACGGCCCGAACAGCGCGGCCACGCCCGGCGTGGGCAGCGCGAAGCGCACATCCAAGGCAAAGGAGCCGAAGCGCTTGCTGACGGCGACTTGCAGCATCAGCGGCCCAGCACCCGGCGCACGCGGCGCGCGAACCATTCGGACAGCAGCAGGCCGCCCAATCCGAGCGCCACCGACAGAATCGCGAGGCGCGCGGCCGCCTGCTCGCCGCCCGGCTCCTGCAGGGCCGAATACAGTGCCAGCGGCAGCGTGCGCGTTTCGCCGGGAATGTTCGATACGAAGGTGATGACGGCGCCGAATTCCCCGAGCGCCGCGGAAAACGCGGTGACCGCTCCGGCGAGCACTCCCGGCAGCATCAGCGGCAGGGTGACGGTGGCGAAGCGGTCGATCGCGCCCGCCCCCAAAGTGCGCGCCGCGTCCTCGAGGCCGCGGTCGACATTTTCCAGGGAGATGCGAATGGCGCGCACCATCAACGGAAAGGACATCACCGCGGTGGCGAGCGCCGCGCCATTGCGGGTGAAGATGAGCTCGATTCCGAACAGCCTCTGCAGCCAGGAGCCGATCGGGCCGCGCGTGCCGAACAGCACCAGCAGCACGTAGCCGACGGCCACCGGCGGCAGAACCAGCGGCAGATGCACGAGCGCGTCGAGCAGGGTGCGCCCCACGAACTGCCGGCGGGTGAGTATCCAGGCAAGCAGGATGGCCGGCAGCAGGCAGAGCAGCACGCTGCGCGTCGCCACGCTCAAGCTCAGCCGCAGCGCCTCGATTTCACTCGCGCTCAACCACCACGTGCTTTCCAAGCCAGGAGCCTGTCTAAGTATTCCGCGTGAGCCGCGTTGGTTTGGTGAGGGAGCGGATGCCAGGCGCGCGGCGCAGGACGTAGCAAGCGCTACGGTCAAGCCGCGCAACGCCGCAGACGCCCCTCATCAAGCCAACCCTTCGTACCCTTGCAGATTTCTCTTCATCCATCGTTGTCGCCTCCTCGTTGGGTGTTACCCAACCACGTCGGCTCCGCCTCGACTGAAGCGAAATCAACCTTAGGTAAGGCCACGGGGAATACTCAGACAGGCTCCCAGTTTAGCAAAAGCGCCCGTCGGGCGCAGGAATGCCATATACGGCGGGGTATTCCACCCGCCATAGATACAGGCCGGCGGCGGGGGCCGTCGCGCCCGCCAGGCGCCGCTCGCCGGCCGCGAGAATTCGGGCCATGGCGCCGAACGGGTCCGCCTCGCGCTGCACCTCGAGCAGTGTCCCTACGATGTTGCGCACCATGTGATGCAGATAGGCGTTGGCCGCGATCTCCAGCCACACGCAATCGCCCGCGCGCTGAACCACCACGCTCTCGATGCACCTCACGCTGGTCTTGGACTGGCACTCGACCGATCGGAAGGCCGAGAAATCATGCTCGCCGAGCAGCGCCTGCGCGGCGCCGTGCATGGCCTGCGCATCGAGCGCGCGATGCACCCAGGCGACGCGCTGGCGCTTGAGCGCCGAGCGCGCGCTGCGGTTCAAAATATAGTAGCGATAAATGCGGCGCAGCGCCGTGTGCCGCGCGTGAAATCCCGGCGACACCTCGCCGGCCCACTGCAGTGCGATTGCCGGTGGTAATCGGGTGTTCGCACCCAACACCCACGCGCGCGGCGTGCGAATGGCAGAGGTGTCGAAGTGGATGACCTGCCCGTTGGCATGAACGCCCGCGTCGGTGCGGCCGGCGCAGATGGCGACGATGGGTTCGGCGGCGACGAACGCGAGCGCATCCTGCACCGCGTCCTGTAGCGAGGCCGCGTGGGCCTGCGACTGCCAGCCGGCATAGTCGGCACCGTCATACTCGACGAGGGCGGCGACGCGCCGGGCGTCGCCACGCCGGCCGAGGTCCGTCATCGGCCTAGCCGGGCAGCGATTCGATCAGGCGCGATGCTTCCTGTTTCTGGCTGGCAGAGCCTTCCTGCACGACCTCTTCGAGGATGCTGCGCGCGCCTTCCGGATCGCCCATATCCATGTAGGCCCGTGCCAGATCAAGCTTGGTGCCGACCTCGCTCATGGTCACCGGCTCCAATTCCGGCATCGCCAGATCAACCGCCTTCAACTTGTTGGTCTGCGCCTGCAGTTTATTGGTCGGATGCTCTGCGCCGTTCATCGCTTCGCCCACGTCGAGGTCGACGCGCCGGCTGCGTTGACTGGCCTCGAAAACCTCTGTCGAGAACACTTCCTCGGCCGCACGCGGCTGCTCCACGGTATCGCCGCCGCCGAGCGCCGTCGCCAATCGATCCAGATCCAAATCGATGCTGTCGGCATTGATGCCGCGCAGCTTCGAAGTGGAGTCGAGGTCGGCACGTTCCGGATCTCGAATGTCGGAGAACTCGGGCGAGGATTTATAGCGCACGGTTGCCGCCGCCGCATCGCCCTCTCGCGGCATCAATACCGTGGGGGCAGATTCCGGTCCGAGCACCGCTGTCTTGATCTCCTCCTGATGCGCGTCGAGGTCGGCAATGAAGGATGCCTCCAGCTCACGCTCGAGCTCGGTCAGATCGCGGTCGCGAGAATTCTTGGCCGCTTCCTCCATCATCCGCCGAGAGCGCTCGTCGAGACCCGCCACCATGGTGGGCGCATCGGATGGATGATCAGTCTCGGCAAGCTGCGGAATGCTGTCGGCCGACGGCGTGCCGGTCTGTTCCAGGTGCTCGAGATCGAGGCCCAGGTCGTCGATCGACACCTCGGCGGTCTGATCCGCCTTGGTTGCGGCGAGCTTCGAGGAGACGCGATCGCGCATTTCCGAGGTCTTCATCTCGGCGGTCTTCAGCACCGGAGACTCGGTCGTCGGCGAGTCGGCGAAATTCATCAGCTCCGATTCGACGGTCGGCTCATCGCGCGGCGGCATATCGCGCGTCGGCGAGGAGTCCGCGCCGCGCTCCGGCGTGTCGAGGGTGAAGTCCAGATTCGATCTCGAATGCAGGTCCGGCGACTCGCCGGTGGCCGCCGTGTCGTCGGTATCCTTGGCGAGCGGATGATCCAGGGTGCTGCGCTCGCCTTCGGGTTCGCCGAACAGGTCGATGTCCACGCGATTCTCGCCGCCCTCGAGATTGAGATCGACCAATGCGCCGGCGCCACGTCCGCTGCCCGCGCTCGTGCTAAACAGCGGCTCGTCGGGGCAAATCTGCTTGCCCATGATCACGATCTTGTCCCACTCGCCGGCGGGCGCGCGATCACGCGTCTCCTCGAGGCCCTTGGCGGTCTGCAGGAACGCGTCCTTGTTGCCCCACACGAAATAGATTTCCAGCAGCTTGAGCCGCAGGTCACGCCGATCCGGTTCCCGCTCGAGCGCAATGCGCACCAAATCGGCCGCTTGGTCATACAGGCCGTACGCCATGTGAAAATCCGCCTCGGCCAGCGGATCGCCCTGATCGAGGTTGACGGCGCTTTCGCTCGACATCGTGTCGTCGGCCGACTTCAACTCACCGGTATCGCCGAAGCGGCCGGTCTCGGCGTGGAAGTCCGGCGCTTGATGCGGACCCGACTCCTCGACGACGAATGAATCGTTGCCTTTGCGCTGCGCGGCGAGCTTGGGCGGCGCCTCGCGGACGTCGTCGATGTGCGTTTCGTCCAGGCCGGAACCAAAATCATCGAGCGGCGTAACCGGACCTTGGCGGCGTCTCCTCCAGGCGGCCACTCCGAGGGCAAGCACCACCGCGGCCAGGAGCGCCAGCGGTACCCACAAGTGATCCGCCACCCAATCGATCCAGGATCCTGACTCGGCAGGCGGCGCAGCCGCTGGCGGCTTGGCCTTCGCGGGTGGTGCTGCGGCGACCGGCGCCGGAGTGGGTGTCGGGGCTGCATTGGTCGCCTCGGGCGGCAGAGGCGGCGCCGGCTTCGGGGCGGGCGGCGGTGCAGCCATATTCGGCGGCGGCGGCGGCGGCGCCGCGGCCATCTTCGGTGCAGCGGCCGGAGCCTGCACCGGCGCAGGCGCGGGCGCAGGCGGAGTCGCCGGCGTACCGAGCTTATGCTGCAGTGCACTGAGCTCGGCGTCGCGGATCTCGATCAGCCGCTTCGACTCCGCCAGTTGCCCTTCTAACTCCTTGACTCGGTCCTTCAGCGCTTGCGAATCGGCATTCGCCGTCTTCGAGCTGCCGGCCGCGGCGGGGACGGCGGCGGTCGTGGCCGCAGACGTACCTTCGCCGGTGCCCGGCGTCACCAAACGTAAATGGCCTCCGCTAGCCGCCGTTGTACCGCCGGAGCTGCGCCAGGCCTCGATCTGACGATGCACCTCGCCGATCGCCTCTTTTTGATTCAGGGCGGCAATCGCATCGGCTTCGGGCACTCGCAGCACCGAGCCGCGGCGCAAAATGTTGATGTTGCCGCCGAACGCCTCCGGGTTCGCTCGATAAAGAGCGATCATGGTTTGATCGATGGCCGCCGGCGTATCGGCGTGCAGGCTGCGCGCGATCTTGGTCAGCGTATCGCCCTTGGCGACCTGCACGGTGGCCGGGTTCGCGGATTCCGCCGACGGCGGCAACGGCGCGGCCTGGGAAACCGCGGGAGCCGTCTCGGGGGCCGCGGCCTGCGTGGGCGCCGTCGGCGCGGCAGGCTTGGATTTGGCGACGTGTCGCTTGTGTGCTGTGCTGGGCGCCGCCGTCGGCAGCGGTGTTGCCGCCGCCGTGCTCGGTGCGGGAGCCGCTGCCGGCTTGGGCGCACGGGGCGTAGACGGTGCCGCCGTCGCGGCGGCCGTGGTCGGCGCGGCGACCGGGGCGGCCGCATTCTGATTCTCGCCGGGTGTATAGAGCGGCGGATCGAGTAGCACCGTATATTCGCGCATCAAGCGTCCGCGCGCCCAGTTCACTTCCACCAGAAAGGTCACGAACGGTTCGGGAATGGCGTCGGTGGAGCGCACCAGCAGCACGTCGCGGCCGTCCTTGCTCTTGCCCACCGTGAAGGTGAGCGTCGTCAGAAACGGCGGACGGTCGATGCCATAGCGCGTGAACGACTCGCGGCCGGCGAGAGATGCGCGAAGCGCTGTCAATTCGTCCGGTGTCGCCGCGATCAAGTCGATCTCGGCATTCATGGGCTCGTTCAGGGCCGAATTCAGATGTATCTCACCGAGCCCCAACGCGCACGACAAGGACGGCCACAAAGAGGACAGAGATAGCAGGCACGCCATCAGCATCATGCGAGGCATCGTCACTGACATTTCTTCTCCCAGAATTCTGGTAGGCAAGCGGATAAAGTTCATTGTGCGATAGGAGCTTGGAAGCGAATTCTCACTTGCCTTTTACATAAGCTGTTAACTATAACTTACCGGCAAGTATTTACCAAAATCTGGGCGACCGAAACTGCGTTATGTGCCGCACATTTCCGAACATTATCGGCAACGACCCAAAAATTTAGAGCCCGGTCACGGGTCAGATCGGCTCGCACGCGCCCTATGTATACCTTATCCGGAGCCATCGACAGTGTGGCCGGCGTCGGGAATTCGGCAGATGAATCGGCGTCGATCACGCTCAAACCCCTGCCGCGCCGCAGCACCTGGACGGCATCGAGCGCCTCCAACGGCCGTTCGAAGGCCGCATGCACGGCGAGGCTGTGGCCAAAGAACACCGGCACCCGCACCGCCGTCGCGTTGACCGCCAAGCGGGGCAGATCAAGAATTCGGCGCGTCTCCTCCCACAAGCGCCTCTCCTCACGCGTCACGCCGTCGGCTTCCAACGCATCCACCTGCGGTATCACGTTGAAGGCGATCTGGCGGCCGAAGGCGCGTCCGCGCGCCCTTTTGCCGCTCAGCATGGCCACGGTTTCACCGGCCAGTTCATCGACACCCGCACGCCCGCTCCCCGACACGGCCTGGTAGGTGGCGACGTCGGCGCGCACCAGGCCCGCGAGGGTGTGCAGGGGCGCAAGCGCGGTGGCGAGCGCAACGCTGGCGCTGCCAGGCAAAGCCACCAGACCGCAGGTGCCGATACCCTGCAGCGCGGCCGGATTGACGTCGGCCACCACCAGCGGTACATCGGCTCGCGCACGAAACCTCGAGGAATCGTCGATCACCCAGGCGTGCGCGGCCGCCGCTTCGGCGTAGCGCTCGCTCAAGGCCGCGCGGCCGCAAAAAAACGCGAGATCCACCTGCGAGAAATCAAAGTCGGCGACATCGAAGATCTGCAGCCGCCGGTCATCGCCCGCGCCCTGCTCGTCCGCCAGCGGCCGGCCGACGTAGCGTTCGTCGTCGAGCGCATGCAGTGCCGCGCACGGGAATTTGCTGGCGCGCAGTTCCTCGATCACCGCCTCGCCGATGAGGCTCGACACGCCGACGACGGCGACTCGCGGCCGCGAGGCGGCGGCCGTCACTCGCGGCTCCGCGTAATCACCGGCGTCGGGCAGATCACATCGGCGCACTGCGCGCGAAACCGCAGGTAGTGGTCCATCAAAACGAGCGCCATCATCGCCTCGGCGATGGGGGTCGCGCGAAAACCGACGCAAGGATCGTGGCGGCCCGTGGTCGCGATCTGCGCCGGCCGGCCGTCGACGTCGATGGTCATTCCCGGCACCGTGATGCTGGAGGTGGGTTTCAGAGCCATGCTCACCACGATTTGCTGACCCGACGAGATCCCGCCCAAGACCCCGCCGGCATGATTGCTCTTGAAGCCGGCCGGCGTGAGCTCATCGCGATGCTCGGAACCGCGCTGTTCCACGGCCTTGAAGCCCGCGCCGATTTCCACGCCTTTCACGGCATTGATTCCCATCATGGCGCTCGCGAGGTCCGCATCGAGCCGCCCGAACACCGGCTCGCCCAGCCCCGGCGGCACGCCCTCGGCAATGACGGTGACGCGCGCGCCGATGGAATCGCCCGCCTCGCGCAGGCGCCAGATGAACTGCTCGAGCTCGGCGACGCGGCTCGGATCGGGGCAAAAAAATGGATTCGCATTGGCGCTCGACGGATCCTTCGGTTCGAGCACCAGGGGGCCCATCTGCGCCAGAAAACCGTAAATGCGCACACCGAGACGCTCGCGCAGGAACTTACGCGCGATGGCGCCCGCAGCGACGCGCATCACTGTCTCGCGCGCCGAGGAGCGCCCGCCGCCTCGATAGTCGCGAAAGCCGTATTTCTGCTGATAAGTGTAATCCGCATGGCCCGGACGAAAGCGATCCTTGATCTTGTCGTAGTCCCGCGAACGCTGATCCTCATTCTCGACCAGCAGCCCGATCGGCGTCCCGGTAGTCCTGCCCTCGAACACGCCCGATAGAATCCGAACGGTGTCCGGTTCGCGCCGCTGGCTGGTGTACTGCGAGGTGCCTGGGCGGCGCCGATCCACATCGGCCTGCAAATCGGCCTCGCTCAAACCGAGTCCCGGCGGGCAGCCGTCCACCACGCAGCCGAGTGCCGGGCCGTGGCTTTCGCCGAAGCTCGTCACCGTGAATACCCTGCCGAATGTATTTCCCGCCACGCGAAGTTCTCCCTACACTAGCGCCGCCGCCGACAGGTCTGCCGCCCGCAGCACGAAAACGCCGCCGCCGCCCATGGAGATGTCGGGCCATACAAACGGCAATCGCGGAAACGCGCGCAACAGCGCTTCCTCGGTATTGCCGACCTCTACGACCAGGATGCCATCGTCGACCAGGTGCTCTCGCGCCGCGGCAAGGATCGCTCTCACCGAGTCCAGACCGTCGGCACCAGCGGCCAGACCCAGACGGGGCTCGTGGCGGTACTCACGCGGCAACGCGCGCATTTCCGCGCGCCCGACATAGGGCGGGTTGCTCACGATGATATCGTAACGGCACCCCGCGACGGCGGAGAAATGATCCGATCGCAGCACCCTCACCCGGTTGGCGAGGCCGAGGCGCCTTAGGTTGCGGCGGCACACCTGCAGGGCGGCGGCCGAGATGTCGACCGCATCCACCCGCGCGCGCGGAAACGCCTTGGCGCAGGCGAGGGCGATCGCGCCCGAGCCCGTCCCGATGTCCAGAATCCGCCGCACGCCGCGGGCCCTCGCCCAGGGTGCGAAGCGCTTGACGATCAGCTCCGCGATGGGTGAGCGCGGTACCAGGACGCGCTCGTCCACGTACAGCTCAAGGCCCGCGAAGAAAGCCCGGTGCGTGAGATACGCGAGAGGCTGTCGTCGCTCGATTCGCCGGTGCAGCAGAGCATCGATGCGTGCGCGGCGGCGCGCAGTGAGCCGCCTGAGGTAGGCGCTGGAGCCCTCCGAATGAGCGATTCCCGCCGCGAAAAACACCAGTTCGGCGGCCTCATCGCGCGCATTATCGGTCCCGTGCCCAAAATGCGCGCGGCCGCGCGTGAGCGCGTAGGCGCAGCGGTCGATGGCCTCGCCGACGGTCTCGGGCGTCATATGGGATAATCGCGGCATGGCACCTCGATCAAAATTCCTGGGTCTTGCAGTCATCAGTATGGCCGGTATCTTGGGCGTAGGCGCCGCGCTCCTCTGGCAGCATGCCGCGGCGCCGGTCGAACTTTCGATTGGTACGTATCTCTCGCCCCGGCGCACGCTTCCGGATTTTAGCCTGATCGACCAGCGGGGCGAGCCGTTCGGACCGAGCAACCTGCGCGGCCACTGGTCGCTGCTGTTCTTCGGCTACACGAATTGCCCGGATTTCTGCCCGGCGACCTTGAGCACGCTCGCGGTCCTGGCAAAGCGCTTGCGCGCGAGCAGCGCGGCGGTACGCCCACAGGTGATCTTCGTGTCGGTGGACGCGAAGCGTGATACCCCGCAGCAGCTCGCGAAATATGTGCCTTATTTCGACCCGGATTTCATCGGCGTCACCGCGGCCGATCAAGCGACCATAGAAGCCGTGGCGCGCAAGTTCGGAGCCGGCGTAACGCTGGAGCCGGCCTCCGACGGCAGCTATACCGTCTATCATTCCGGCGCGATCTTCGTGGTGGATCCGCAGGGCATGATGGCCGCCATACTGACGGGACCGTTCACGGTCAAAGACCTGGAAGCGGATTTGCGGCGCATCGTGGCCGCGCGCGCATGAACGGCACGAGTCCGGACGATGGCGGCCGCGGCCGCCTGTTCGTTTGGCTACAGTACGCGATACCGCAACACCGGCTGTCGCGCTTGGTGTTCGCCGCCGCGCGCGTGCGCATGCCCTGGTTCAAGAATTTGCTGACCCGGACGTTTCTCAAGCTATTCTCCGTCGACATGGCGGAGGCGATCGAGCCCGATCCGTATCGTTATCCGTGTTTCAACGAGTTCTTCACGCGCGCACTGCGGCCGGAAGCGCGGCCGGTCGCCGCGGCCGCGGCCGCCATCGCAAGCCCGGCCGACGGTATGGTGAGCGAATGCGGCGCCATCGAGCGGGATCAGCTGCTGCAGGCCAAGAATCGCCGCTACGGGCTCAAGGATTTGCTGGCGCAGCAGGACTGGGCGGAGCGCTTCGAGGGAGGCTCTTTTGCCACGATTTATCTGGCGCCTTTCAACTATCACCGCGTTCACATGCCGGCGCGCGGACGGCTGCTCGATACGGTATACGTACCGGGCCGTCTGTTCAGCGTGAACATGGCGACGGCCAAGAGCGTGCCGCGATTGTTTGCCCGCAACGAGCGGGTATTGACGCTGTTCGAGGGCGAGTTCGGGCAATTCGCGGTGATCCTGATCGGGGCGCTCAACGTGGGCAGTATCGCGACCGTCTGGGCCGGCGATGTCACGCCGGCCGCGCGGCGCGTCGTGACGCATCTGCCCGCTGCGGACCTGGTGCTCGACAAGGGTGTCGAGCTCGGACGGTTCAACATGGGCTCGACGGTGATCTTGTTGTTCCAGGCGAACCGTGCACGCTGGCATCCGCTTCTGCGCGCCGGTTCAGTCGTGCAGTTGGGCCAGGCGCTCGGCGGCATGGCATGAGCGCAGCCACGGATTGGCGTCCCGCGGCCACCCTTGCCGCACTACGGCAGCGCGCCGACATGCTGGCGCGCATGCGTGATTTTTTTGCCGCGCGCGGCGTGCTCGAGGTGGAAACCCCGGTCTTGAGCGCGGCAGGCGTCAGCGACCCGCAAATCGAGTCCCTGGTCACCCGGGTCGAGGGTATGCGCGCGCCGCTCTACCTCTGCACGTCCCCGGAATTCCACATGAAGCGTCTGCTGGCTGCGGGCAGCGGCGATATCTACCAGCTTTCCAGGGTATTTCGTGATGCCGAACGTGGCCGTTGGCACAACCCCGAATTCACCTTGCTCGAATGGTACCGGCTGGGATTCGACGATGCGGCCATGATGACGGAGGTCGAGGAACTGGTCGCGCGACTGCTGGCGCCGCGGCGCCGGCTCGCGCCGGCGGAGCGCCTCACCTACGCGCAAGCACTGCTGCGGCACGCCGGGGTGGATGCGCACACCGCCAGCGAGCGCGATCTTACGCTGGCGGCCGCGCGGCACGGCATCGAGTGCTCGGCGCGTCTAGCGCGCGACGCGCGTCTCGATCTGCTGATGGCCTTGGCGGCCGGCCCGCAGCTCGGACGCGAGCGCCCCTGCTTCATCTGCGACTATCCCGCCTCGCAGGCCTCGCTCGCACGCCTCAAGCCGGGGCTGCCGCCGGTCGCGGCGCGCTTCGAGCTGTATCTGGACGGCATCGAGATCGCCAATGGATTCCATGAACTGGCCAATCCCGGCGAGCAGCGGGAGCGATTCGCGCGCGACCTCGCAATCCGGCGCGAGCGGGGCCAAATCGAGCCGCCGGCGGATGAGCGGTTGCTGGCGGCGCTGGCCGCGGGCCTGCCCGACTGCGCGGGAGTCGCGCTCGGCTTCGACCGCCTGGTCGCCATCGGCCTCGGCGCGGCGGCGCTGGCGCCGGCCATGGCCTTCCCCATCGAGAATGCCTAGCCGCGCTCCTAACCCTTGCCGCGCGACAGATACTCGCCGGTACGGGTATCGATGCGCAGAATCTCGCCCTCGTTGATGAACAGCGGCACTCGCACCACCGCACCGGTCTCCAGTTTCGCCGGTTTCGAGCCGCCGGTGGCGGTGTCGCCGCGTACGCCCGGATCGGTTTCGATCACCTTGAGCTCCATGTGCGCCGGCGGGGTCACCTGCAGCGGCACGCCGTTCCACAGCGTGATGATGCAGATCGTGCCGTCCTTGAGCCATTGCGCCCCCTCGCCGACCGCCTGTTTCGATGCCGTGAGCTGCTCGAAAGTATCGGGCACCATGAAATGGAAGAAATCGCCGTCGCTGTACAAGTACTGCATCTCGGTATCGACGACGTCGGCGGCCTCCACGGTGTCGCCCGACTTCCAGGTGCGTTCGATGGTGCGGCCGGTCTTCAAGTTGCGAACCCGGACGCGGTTGAATGCCTGCCCCTTGCCTGGCTTCACCATCTCGTTCTCGACGATCGTGTACGGATCGCCGTCGATCAGGATCTTAAGACCGGACTTGAATTCGTTTGTGCTGTAGTTCGCCATCGAAGGCCTCGGATTTGAAGGGCGCGTATGATAGCCGCAACGCCCATCCGACGCCAATTGGGAACCGATCCAAAGTATCATCGAAAATCCGATGTTACACTTTGCAGCCATTTTGCGAGGGAATTGACCAGTGACCGAACAGGGCGCCGTACCAATGATCGTCATGACTCGGTCGCAGGACCACGTCGAGGCAATCAACAGCACGCTGCGAAATGCCGGCCACCCGGTGCACTGCACCTGGCTGCCGGATGCCCGCGATCTGGGGGACGCGCTGACTCAGCTCAATCCAGAGATGCTGATTGCGTTCATCGAAGAGCTGGGAATCGACCTCGCATCGATCATGAAGATCAAGCAGCAGACGGCCCCGGAGATGCCGGTGCTGATCGTGCGCGAACACGCCGACGAGGCCGCGATTGCGGACGCGATGCGCCTCGGCGCGCAGGACGTGGTCACGTTGGCCAATCGCAGCCGCCTGCAGTCGGTCGTGACGCGCGAGCTGCGCGCCTATCGCCTGGAGCGCGCGCTCTCCACGACGCTGTCGTCGGCGCGCGAGTACCGCGAGCAGCTGCAGAATTTTCTCGAGGGCTCGGCCGATGCCATCACGCACGTGCAGGAAGGCATCATCGTGGATGCCAACCGCGCCTGGCTGGAGCTGTTCGGCTATTCCGGCGACGATGCGCTGACCGGCACGCCGCTGATGGATTTGTTCGAGCAGGAAACGCATCCGGCCCTCAAAGGTGCGCTCGTCGCCTGCCTGCAGGGCAAGTGGACGGACCACGGCCTAAGGGTTCAAGCCCTGCTTTCGGACGGATCGAGCCTGCCGCTGGTGCTCACCCTGTCCAAGGCCGATTACGAGGGCGAGCCGGCCACGCGCATCAGCATACCGGCGCGCGCAAACAAGGATCACGACCTCGAGATGCAGCTCGCGGACGCGGTCAAGAACGACGCCACGACTCACTTTCTGCAGCAGCGCTATCTGATTGCCGCGGTGCATGCGCGCTGCTCCCACAGCATGAAGGGCGGCGTACGCCAGTTCGCCTACATCAAACCCGACCGCTTCGTCGACATCCAGAATTCGATCGGCGTGCTCTCGAGCGAGGATTTCATGGGACAGCTTGCGGAGCTGATGCGGGTGCAGCTCACCGCCACCGATCTTTGCGGCCGCTTCGGTGGAAACGGGTTTTTGGTGATGCTCGAGCGCGGCACGGCGCGCGACGTGGAGACATGGGCCGAGAATGTCGTCAAGCGCGTCAACGAACACACCTTCGTTTTCGATGAAAAGAACCTCTCCGCCACCGTGACCGTGGGCCTGGGGCTGCTGCCGCCGGCCAATCCGGACGTCGCGGCCGCGATCACCGACGCAGTGAACGCCGCGCGCCGCGGCAGGGAACTCGGCGGCAATCAGATGTACGCGGTCGACAAGGCCGATACCGATACCCGCGTACAGGCCTACGACAAGATCTGGGTCAAGCACATCAAGAGCGCGCTGATGGAGAACCGCTTCCGGCTGGTACAGCAGCCGATCGCGAGCCTGCTCGGCGAGGACAAGGGAATGTTCGACGTGCTGGTGCGCATGCTGGACGAACAGGGCAACGAGGTGCTTCCGGCCGAATTCATTGCCGCGGCGGAGCGCAACGATTTGATGAAGAACATCGACCGCTGGGTCATCGGCGCCTCGATGTCGTTCGCCGCGAACCGCAAGGCGGCCTGCATTTTCGTGCGCGTCTCGAAGGACACGATACTCGACAAGAGCCTGATCGGCTGGATCGAGACCCAGTTAAGATCGCTGAAGATCGAGCCGAAGCGGCTGTGCATGCAGGTGACCGAGGAGATCGCCACGCAGTACGTGCGCCAGACCAAGGAACTCGCCGAGCAGCTGCGCAAGCTCGGCTTTCGCTTCGCGCTGGAGCATTTCGGCACCGGGCGCGACCCGCTCAAGCTTCTCGGCGACATCGGCATGAACTTCATCAAGGTCGACGGCTCGCTGATGCAGGGCCTGTCGACCAACCAGCTGCAGCAGCAGCGCGTGAAGGGGCTGGTGGAGGCCGCCAAGCGAAAAGGCGTCGAGACGGTCGCCGAGCGCGTGGAAGATGCAAATACCATGGCCGTGCTGTGGCAGCTCGGCATCGAGTTCATCCAGGGCTATTTCGTGAACGCGCCCGAGGATGTCACCATGTCCGGGGATCGATAGCGTCCACCCACGGCCCCACGGTCGCGCAGCCGCGGCTATGCCGGCGAAACCTCGAGCCGGTCGACTTGCTTGTATGCCCTGGAGAACCGCTGCCGGCGCTGGCCCTTCTTGTCCTGGAATTGCTTGAGGTCCTCGTACTTGAGCTTCATCGGCGCGCTGTTGCCGCTGTAAACGGTCAGAGTCTCGCCCGGGGCGACGACGGCCATCGCGGTCAGGAATTGCGCGCGCTCCGCGGATTTCCTGCCGGCAATGCCGTACAGATTCTGGCCCTTGCCGGCGCTCATCTCCTCGATCTGCGCCGTCGGCAGGGCCAGCACTTCGCCGCCGTTGCTGACGAACACCGCGATCGCCTCGGGACTCGTGATCGGCTGTGCCGGCAGCACCTTCGCATTCTCCGGCACCTTGAGCACCGACTTGCCCTTCTTGTTGCGAGCATAGAGCTCGCGCAGCTTCACCGAGAAACCGTAGCCCGCGTCGCTCGCCAGCAGCCAAAGATCATCCGGTTCGCCGATCAGCACGGCGGCAAACGTAGCGCCGTCGGGCGGATCCACGGTTCCCGACAGTGGCTCGCCGTAGCCGCGAGCAGCCGGCAGCTGATGCGCATCGAGGCTGTAGGCGCGGCCCGTGGAATCGACGAACACGGCCTGCTGCAGATTGCGGCCCTTGGCGGAGGCCTGAAATTCGTCGCCGGACTTGTAAGCGAGCGACCGGGCGTCGATGTCGTGGCCCTTGGCGGCGCGCACCCAGCCGAGGCGCGACAGCACGACGGTGGCCGGCTCACTGGTCAGCAGCTCCGCTTCGGAGATGGCTTGCGCAGCCTCGCGCTCCACCAGTCGAGTGCGCCGCTCGTCGCCGTACTCCTCGGCATCGCTCAACAGCTCCTCGCGCACCAGCTTGGTGAGCCGCGGCTTGCTCTTCAGGATCCGCTCGATTTCATCGCGCTCCTCGGACAACTCGCGCTGCTCGCCACGGATCTTCATCTCCTCCAGGCGCGCCAGGTGGCGCAGCTTGGTCTCGAGTATGGCTTCGGCCTGAGCTTCTGATAGCTTGAAGCGCTTGATGAGCGCCGACTTGGGCTCATCCTCGGTGCGTACGATCCGGATCACCTCGTCGAGATTCAGGTAGGCGATGAGGAGGCCGTCGAGGATGTGCAGCCGGGCGTTCAACTTGTCGAGGCGGTGGTTCAGCCGCCGGGTGACGGTCGCCTTGCGGAACTTGAGCCACTCCTGCAGCAGCTCCTTGAGCCCCATCACCCGCGGCCGCCCGTCCAGCGCGATGACGTTGAGGTTCACGCGATAATTGCGCTCGAGATCGGTGGTCGCGAACAGGTGCGCCATGAGCGCTTGGACGTCCACGCGGCTGGATTTCGGCACGATGACCAGTCGGGTCGGGTTCTCGTGATCCGACTCGTCGCGATAGTCCTCGACCATCGGCAGCTTCTTCTGCTGGTGCTGCGCCCCGATCTGCTCGAGTATCTTGCTTCCGGAAGCCTGGAACGGCAGCGCCTCGATGACGATCTCGCCGTCCTCGATGACGTAGGTCGCGCGTGCCTTGAAGCTGCCGGAGCCCGTCTCGTACATCTGCACCAGATCCTCGCGCGGGGAGATGATTTCCGCGCCGGTGGGCAGATCCGGACCCTTGATGTGGGCCATGATCTTGCGTGTGCTCAAGTCCGGATCGTCGAGCAGAGCGACGCAGGCTTTGACCACCTCGCGCAGATTGTGCGGCGGTATGTCCGTGGCCATGCCGACCGCTATCCCGGAGCCGCCGTTGAGCAGCAAATTCGGCACCCTCGCCGGCAGCATCGTGGGCTCTTCCAGCGACCCGTCGAAATTCGGTGTCCACTCGACCGTGCTCGACCCGAGCTCCTGCAGCAGCAAGGCTGCGTAGCGTGTGAGACGTGATTCCGTATAGCGCATCGCGGCAAAGGACTTGGGATCGTCCGTCGAACCCCAGTTGCCCTGGCCGTCGATGATCGGATAGCGGTAGGCGAAATCCTGAGCCATGTGCACCATGGCCTCGTAGCAAGCCGAATCGCCGTGCGGATGGAATTTGCCGATCACATCGCCGACGGTGCGCGCGGACTTCTTGTGCTTGGCGCCGGCGGCGAGCCCGAGCTCGCTCATCGCGTAGATGATGCGCCGCTGCACCGGTTTGAGTCCGTCGCCTAAGGTAGGCAGCGCCCGATCGAGAATCACGTACATCGAGTAGTCGAGGTAGGCGCGCTCGGCGAATGACTTCAATGGCTCCTTCTCGACGCCTTCAAAATTGAGCTCTTGTACTTTCATGATATGTGCGCAAGATTGCCCTTGCTCTCGAGCCACTCGCGCCGGTCGCCGGCGCGCTTCTTCGCCAGCAGCATGTCGAGCAGCTGGTCGGGGCTGTCCTTGGCGTCGATGGTCATCTGCACCAGCCGCCGGGTCTGCGGCGCCATGGTGGTTTCGCGCAGCTGCAGGGGGTTCATCTCGCCGAGGCCCTTGAAGCGCGTCACCACCGGCTTGATGCGCGAGTTTTCCGCCGCGATTCGTGCCAAGGCTTTATCGCGTTCGCCCTCGTCGAGGGCGTACACGACTTCCTTGCCGGCATCGATGCGAAACAGCGGCGGCATGCACACATAGACGTGCCCTGCGATCACCAGGGGGCGGTAGTGGCGCAGGAACAGGGCGCACA
>JBKQOZ010000038.1:0-15512 GCA_052326345.1 Steroidobacteraceae bacterium
GCGAGCGGCTCGCCCATTCCCATGAATACGATGTTGGTGATGGTACGGCCGTCGGCCCGGCCGGCGGCGCCGTCCTGCGCCAATTCGCGATGCGCCAGCCAGACCTGACCGACGATCTCCGCGACGCTCAAGTTGCGATTGAAGCCCTGCTGTGCGGTCGCACAGAAGGTGCAGTCCATGGCGCAGCCCACCTGACTCGAAATGCACAGCGTGCCGCGGTCCGGTTCCGGGATATAAACGGTTTCGATGCCCTGCACCTGATCCATGCGCAGCATCCACTTGCGCGTGCCATCCGAAGAAGTTTGCCGGGCGATGACCTCGGGCACGGCGATCGTGGCCGCTTCCTTGAGCCGGGCGCGAAAGTCCTGCTTCAGATCGCTCATGGCGCAGAAGTCCGCGGCGCCGCGCCGGTAGATCCATTTCATCAGCTGCCGCGCACGGAAGGGTTTCGCATCCAGGCGTCCGGCCACGAACGCCTCGAGTTCCGCGCGCGGCAAGCCGAGAAGATTCACGCGATCTGCGACCACTGGCTCCAACGCTCCCGATAGTGCTGCGCTCATACGCTAGCGCGTACGCGGGCAGACCTCAATTTCACGGAAGAAGTAGCCGATTTCCCGTGCCGCGGTGTCCGCCGCATCCGAGCCGTGAACGATGTTTTCATCGATGCTCGTGGCGAGGTCCGCGCGAATCGTTCCCTTCGCGGCCTTCTTTGGATCGGTTGCCCCCATCACCTCGCGGTTTTTCGCGACGGCGCCTTCCCCTTCGAGCACCTGCACCATGACCGGGCCCGATGTCATGAACTTCACCAGGTCCTTGAAGAACGGCCGCTCGCGATGCACGTCGTAAAAGCCCTCGGCCTCCTGCTGCGACAGCCGCACCATGCGCGCTGCCACGATGCGCAAGCCCGCCCGTTCGAAACGACCCAATACCTCGCCGATCAGATTGCGGCCGACGCCGTCCGGTTTGATGATGGAGAGAGTGCGCTCAATGGGCATGATCACCTCGGGCAGCATTGCAAAAGACCGCGAAGTGTACTGGAGCGGGCCCGCTCAGGCAATCAGGACGGCGGCCGAAGTGCCTGTATTACTTGGAAAAACCTTAAGCAGGCGGCGACGCCCGCGCCAGTCGTCAGACGCTGAAACTCTCGCCGCAGCCGCATTCGCCCTTGGCTTTCGGGTTCTGGAACTTGAAGGCCTCGTTGAGCCCCTGTTTCACGAAGTCGACCACGGTGCCGTCGATCAGCGGCAGGCTCACAGAATCCACCACGACCTTGACGCCGCGCTCCTCGAAAACCGCGTCCCCCGGATGAATTTCATCAGCATAATTCACCACATACGCGAATCCGGAACATCCCGTCTTCTTGATCCCGACGCGCAGGCCGACGCCCGCACCGCGCTTGGCCAGGTGGGATCGAACCCGATCTGCGGCCGATTCAGTCAACGATATCGCCATATGCCTCCTGTCACACTCTTCGCCCACAAAGACATACATAACATGCACATCGTTCCCGCGCACGGACCTTCAACGCAGTTTTTCGCCTCTGCTCATGCCTTGCGCCCGTTGCACTGCAAAAACCCCGCCACGGCCGCGATCCACGCATCCTCGACGATCAGCAAGCGCCCCAGCTTCTCCACGGGTACCCCAAAGCGCTCGCGCAGCGACTGCACGCCGTCCGGCAATTGAGCGCGGACGGCGTGCCCCAGCGCCTGTTCGGCCACCCAAGCAGACACCGCGATCACATGCGGGCATGCGAACGCCAGGAAGCGCACCGCCTGAATGGCTCCGTTCCGGGAATTCGTGTCGACCTGGACGTCGAATTGCACCCAGGTGCCCTGCGCCCGACTGCCGGCCGCACCCCGCAAGGTGCCGGGCGCGGCCAGCACCCCCGCGCCCGCGGCGCTCTCGAAGTAGCGGCGCGTCAGATCGTTGTATTTCACGAGCCAGCGATCCTGCGCAGCCGCTCGACGGCGCGGCCGACCACCGCCACCGCAGTGTCGACGTCGGACTCGCTCGAATAGCGGCCGAGACTGAAGCGCAGGCTGCTTTCGGCCAGCCGATCGCCGCGGCCCAGAGCGCGCAGTACGTAGGAGGGCTCCTGCGTGATCGAGGTGCAGGCCGATCCGGTCGACACGGCGATATGTGGCCGGATGGCGGCCAGCAAGCTCTCGCCTTCGACGCCCTCGAACGACACGTTGAGCAGGTGCGGTACCGAGCGTGCACCACCGTTGCGCAACACTCCGCCCAGCGACGCCAGCCCGTGCCACAGGCGATTTTGCAGCCGAGCGATGCGCTCGGTCTCATCCTGCAAACCGGCGCTCGCTAGCGCGAACGCTGCGCCCATGCCCACCACCTGATGCGTCGCCACGGTGCCCGAACGCAGACCCCGCTCCTGACCGCCGCCGTACAGCAACGGCTGCAGCTGCGCGCCGCGCCGTCGAGACACGACCAGGGCTCCGGCGCCCTTCGGGCCATACGTCTTGTGCGCCGACAGTGACATGAGATCGATGCCGAGAGCGGCGAAATTCACCGTGCACTTGCCCACGCTCTGCGCCGCATCCACGTGCAGCCGCGCGCCCCCGGCTTGCGCGCACAGCGATGCGATGGCGGCGATGTCCTGGATCACGCCGGTCTCGTTGTTGACGTGCATGATCGAGACCAGCACGGTGTCAGGCCGCAGCGCCGCCGCCACCTGCTTCGGATCGAGCATGCCGTCCCGATCCGGCGTGAGATAGGTCACGCGCCATCCTCGCCGCTCGAGCTCACGGCACGGATCGAGCACCGCCTTGTGCTCGGTGCGCACCGTGACGATGTGCCGCCCGGCGTCACGGTAGTAATGAGCGGTGCCGAAGATCGCCAGGTTGTCCGCCTCCGTCGCACCTGAGGTCCAGATGACCTCTCCGGGCTCGGCGCCCACCGCCGCGGCGACCTGAGCGCGGGCGGCCTCCGTAAGCTCGCTCGCCGCCTCGCCGTAATCGTGGCTCGTCGATCCCGGATTGCCGAACACCCCCTCGCGCGTCAGGCACTCTCCCATGCGCGCGGCCACTTCGGGCGCAACCGGCGTGGTCGCCGCATAATCGAGGTACACGCCGCGCGGCGCGCTCATTCGCGCGGGCGGCGCGCGGACGCTGCGCGCCGTCCCTGCACGGCGCTCAAGATGCCGCGCATGATGTTGAGTTCGTTGCGGTCGAGCTGTGCGCGGTTGAAGAGCCGCCGCAGGCGCTCCATCAGGTATCCGGTGCGGTCGCCGAAGTCGATCTCCTCGAGAACCTCGCTCAAATGCGCGTAGAAATGTTCGACGTCGCTCGATGGGGCAAGCGGCAGCTCCAATTGCACGCGCGATTGTGGCTGCTCGCGCGCGATGAAGATTTCATACGCGAGCAGCTGCACCGACATCGCCAGATTCAGCGAACAATAACCGGGGTTGGCGGGTATCCGCACCAGCACATTGCAAAACTGCAGATCCTCGTTGGCGAGCCCGTAGCGCTCCGAACCGAACAGCAGCGCGGCTCGATTTTCGCCCGCCCACCCGACGATCCGGCCCGCCACGTCGCGCGGCGTGGTGAATTCCCAGTAATACGAGCGCGGCCGCGAAGTGGTGCCGGCGATGAAGGCGCAGTCGCCGATCGCCTCCTGGGTCGTGCCGACGACGCGCGCGCCCGAGAGAATGTCGTCCGCACCCGCGGCCAGCGCGCTGGCTTCCGCATGCGGAAACGATCGCGGCCTCACCAGCACGAGCTCATCGAGCGCCATGTTTTTCATGGCCCGCGCGACCGAGCCGATGTTGCCCGGGTGGCTCGGCTCAATCAGGACGATGCGAACGAGAGCGGTCATGCTCTGTTATTCTACCGCCACCTTATGCAACCACTGCTCAATATCGGCATGCGCGCCGCGCGGCGCGCCGGCGATCTGATCGTACGCAGCCTCTCGCGCCTCGATTCGCTCAAAATCGATACCAAGGGGCGCAACGATTTCGTCACCGACATCGACCGCAAGGCCGAGGCCGAAATCATTGCGACCGTGCGGCGCAGCCATCCCGACCACGCGTTTCTCGCCGAGGAGAGTGGACGCAGCGGTGAGAGCGAGTTCGTCTGGATCATTGATCCTCTGGACGGCACGACGAATTTCCTGCACGGTTTCCCGACCTTCGCCGTATCGATCGCGCTCCAACACCGCGGCCGCCTGCAGCATGCGGTCATCTACGATCCCATGCGCCAGGAATTCTTCACCGCATCCCGCGGCGACGGCGCGCAGCTCGAGGGCAAGAAGATCCGCGTCAGCGGCCAGCGCACGCTGGAAGGATCGCTGATCGGCACCGGCTTCCCCTATCGGATGGCCGCCGATTACGTCGATCCTTATCTCGCGATGCTCAAAGTCATCATGGGCACGGCGGCCGGCGTACGTCGGCCCGGTGCCGCCTCGCTCGATCTCGCGTACGTGGCGGCCGGCCGGATCGACGGCTTTTGGGAATTCGGCCTGGCACCCTGGGATACCGCGGCCGGCACTTTGCTGATTCAGGAGGCGGGCGGGCGGGTCGGTACGCCGGCAGGGGTCGAATACGCTCTCGGCCCGAACATCGTCGCCGGCAATCCGAAGGTGTACGAGGCGCTGCTCGAAGTGCTCGGCCCGCTGACTCCCGCCGCGCTGCGCGACTAGCGGGCTTTCGCCGCCGCAGCGCTCGCATCGCCCGCGGGGAGCGCCTGTTCGCGCAGCCGGCTGTTTCGATAGCCGTAAAGCAGGTAGATGGCGATGCCGATCGCGCTCCAAAGCACCAGCCGCACCCAGGTCGCGTTGGGCAGGAACGCCGCCATGCCGGCGCAGAAAAACACTCCCATGGGCGCGGTGAACCATACCCACTTGACCCTGAAGGGCCGCGGCAGATCGGGCCGGGTGTAGCGCAGCACCAGCACCCCCACGCACACGACGATGAAGGCGATCAGCGTACCGATCGACACCAGCTCGCCCAGAATGCCGATCGGCAAGAGCCCCGCGAAAGTCGCCGCCAGCACGCCGGTGATCAGCGTCGCGATGTGCGGCGTACGGAACTTCGGATGCACGGCGCCGAAGAACTTCGGCAGCAGGCCGTCATGCGACATGGTGAGCCAGATGCGAGCCTGCGGGATGATCATCGTGATGATCACCGAGGTGAGTCCGAACAGCGCGCCCCAGATGACCCAGCTCGAGAGCCAGAACAGCTGCGGGTGCGATTCCAGGGCGACCGCCACCGGCGCCGCGTCGTTGAGCTGTCTGAAGGGCACCAGCCCGGTCATCACGCTCGACATGAGGATGTAGAGCACGGTACAGATGCCGAGGCTCCCCAGCATGCCGATCGGCATGCCGCGCTGCGGGTCCTTGGCTTCCTGTGCCACGGTCGAGACGCCGTCGAAGCCGATGTAGGCGAAGAAGATGATGCCCGAAGCCTGAATGATGCCGGTCCAGCCGAACTCGCCGAACGTGCCCGTGTTCTTCGGTATGTAGGGCACCCAGTAGGAGAAATTGACGTACACGGCGCCGAAAATAATCACGGCGATGACGATGCTGACCTTGATCGCGACGATGATGGTATTGACCACCGCGGATTCCTTGATGCCCTTGTAGCAAAGGGCCGTTGCCGCAACGATGATCCCGATCGCCGGCAAATTGAGGAAGGCGCCGGTCTGATGCACTTGAAAGCCCACGTCGGCCGCCTCGAACGGCGCCGAACTCAGCCAGTCCGGGATGAAATTGATGCCGTAGTGATCGAGCAGCTTGATGAAGTAGCGACTCCAGCCGACCGCCACCGTGGAGCAGGCCATCATGTATTCGAGCACCAGGTTCCAGCCGACGAACCATGCGATGAATTCACCGAGCGTGGCGTAGCTGTACGCATAGGCGCTGCCGGCGACCGGCACCATCGCGGCGAATTCCGAATAGCAGAGCCCCGCGAACATGCAGCCGATGCCGGCGATGACGAAGGAAATGACGATGGCGGGGCCCGCGTGCTGCGCGGCGGCGAGGCCCGTGAGCACGAAGATGCCGGTGCCGATGATGCCGCCGATGCCGAACGCGATCAGGGACGGGATGCCGAGTGCGCGCACCAACCCCTCCGCGGAGGCCTCCTTTTTGTATTCCGCGATCGGCTTGGTTGCGAGCATCCCTTTGATATTCATGTCATGCACTCACTAGCCCGTGGTAGCGGCACTTCAACACTTTACCCTCGCCGTCGCAAGCGCAACCCTCACCCTAAGGCAAACCGTCTATTTCCTCGGGCTTCGTGAGCTTGCGCTCGAGCAGGTCGTCGGTGCGCAGCCCCAGATCGAGGGCGAGGGCGGCAGAAATGTAGATCGACGAATAGGTGCCCGCAATGATGCCGATCACCAGGGCCGCAGAGAATCCGTGCAGCGTTTCGCCGCCGAAAATCAACAGCGCCACCACCACCAGCAGTGTCACCAGCTTGGTCATCAGGGTTCGCGACAGCGTCTGATTGATCGATTCGTCGATCACCTGCGCGATCGCGAGCTTGCGCGCGGTGCGTGCGCGCTCGCGCACCCGGTCGAATACGATGACGGTGTCGTTCAGCGAATAGCCGATCACCGCGAGAATTGCCGATATCGCCGTGAGGTCGAAGGTGATCTGCGTGAGTGCGAAGAAGCCCACCACGCAGATCGGATCGTGCAGAACCGCGAAAATGGCGCCGAGCGCGAGTTTGGGCGTGAAGCGCAGCAGGACGTAGACCAAGATGAGCGCCAGCGTCGCCACCAGTGCCCAGGCGCCCTTGACGAACAGCTCCTGGCCCACCTGTGGACCGACCACTTCTGTACGCTGCAGCTTCGCACCGCCGTCTACGGTCTTGAAGATTTCGAGGATCCGGGCTCCGATCTGATCGCCCTTCGCATTCGGATCGGGCGGCAGGCGCACCAGGATGTCCCGCGAGCTGCCGAAGGCCTGGACCTGGGCCGCGGCCACTGCCGACTTGGCCAGAGCGCCGCGCAGCTGCTCGATGTTCGGCGGCTGCGGGAAGTTGGTCTCGACCACGACACCGCCGGTGAAGTCGACGCCCAGATTCAGGCCGTGCACCACCACCAGCGCAAGCGATGCGACGATCAACACTGCGGACAGCCCGTACCACACCTTGCGGGTGTTCATGAACGGGAAGCGCGTCACCTTGTGAAAAAATTCCATGGAACCCTCAGATGGACAGGCGATCGACCTTGCGCCTGCCACCATAGACCACCTGGACCAATGCGCGGCTGCCCATCAGCGAGGTGAACATCGATGTGGCGATTCCGATCACCAGCACCACGGCGAAGCCGCGCACCGCGCCGGCGCCGAACAGCCACAGCACCACGCCGGCAATGAGCGCGGTGACGTTAGAGTCCGCGATCGCCGAGAATGCTCGGTCGAAGCCCGCGGTGATCGCCGCGCGCGGCGAGACGCCGTTGCGCAGCTCTTCGCGGATGCGCTCATAGATCAGGATATTCGCGTCGACCGCCATACCCACGGTCAATACCACCGCTGCGATGCCGGGCAGCGTGAGCGCCGCTCCCACCAGCGACAAGAACGCGGTGAGCAGCACGACGTTTGCGACCAGCACCACGTCGGCGATCAGGCCGAACAGCTTGTAGTAGATCGCCATGAACACGAAGGCCGCCAGCATGCCGAACACCATGGCATTGACGCCCTTGTCGATGTTGTCCTGGCCGAGGCTCGGCCCGATGGCGCGCTCTTCCACCTCGGTCAAGGGCGCCGCCAGGCCGCCGGCCCGCAGCAGAAGCGCCAGTTCGCGGCCCTCGATGGGATTCACGCCGGTGATCTGGAAGTTGTTGCTGAACACACCTCGAATGGTCGCCCGGTTGATGACCTCTTCGGTGGTGCGGTCGACCTCCACCCCCTGCGCGTTCTTTTCACGCGAGCGGTCGATGAACACCACCGCCATCAGGTGGCCGATGTTCTCCTCCGTATTCTTCAGCATCTTCGAGGCGCCGCGGGTGTCCAGGCTCACGGAAACCGCCGGGCCATCTTGGGTATTGGGCTGGAACGAAGCGTCGGTCAGCTGATCGCCGGTTACCACCACGTCGCGCTTGAGCAGCACCGGCTGCTTGTCGCGTGTGTAGTAAAGCTTCGAGCCCAACGGCACGTGCCCGGCGACCGCATCGAACGGGTTGTTGGTCTCGTCGACCATGCGAAATTCCAGGGTTGCCGTCTTGCCGAGAATCTTCTTGACCTCGGCGGAATTCTGCAGACCGGGCAGCTGAATGGCGATCCGGTCGATGCCCTCGCGCGCGACCTGCGGCTCGGACACCGCGAGCTCCGGGCTGTTCAAGCGATTGCGCAGGATGGTGATATTCTGCTGGACCGCATAATCCTCGCGTTCCTTGATCTCCTGCGGCGTCAGCCTCAATGCCAACGCCGGCGCGCCGTTGATTGTGGTTTCGGTCAGATTCAAATTGCGGTTGTCCTCGAGGATCGCCGCCTTGCCCTTGGCCAGGCTGTCGGCGTCGCGGAACAGGACCCGCACCTCATCCGCCGGGTAGTCCACCTGCACGTCTTGATAAGGAATCCGGGCGGTGCGCAGCGAAGCGCGAAAATCCTGCTCGCGATGGTCGAGCTGCTGCTTCACCGCGCCCGCGACATCGACCTGGTAGACGAGATAGACGCCGCCGCGAAGGTCCAGGCCGAGCTTCAGCGGACTTAAGCCCAGGTTGCGCATCCACTCGGGCACCCGCGAAGCCTGCGACAGCGCAATGGTGAACTGATTGGGCTGCGCCTCGGTAATCACGTCGCGCGCCTTCAGCTGGTCCTGTTTGCTGCGGAAGCGCAGCGTCAGGCGGCCCTGTTCCAGGAATGCCCCGCTCGGCGCGACACCCTTGGACCTGAGCAGCTCCTCGATGCTCGCGCGATCGGCCGGCGAGACGACCGAGCGATCGCGCGCGAGCTGCAGCGCACTCTCTTCGCCGAACAGATTCGGCAGCGCGAGCAAGATCCCGATCACGAGTACCACCGCGACCAGCACGATCTTCCAGCGCGGATATGAAATCATGCGCCCTTGACCGTGCCCTTGGGCAGCAGCTGCGAGACTTGGTTTTTCTGCAGCTTGACGCTCACTCCATTGGCGATTTCCAGGGTCAGGAACTGCTCGCCCACCTCGATGACTTTGCCGAGAATGCCGCCGGTGGTGGTGACCTCGTCCCCCGCGGTGATCTTGGAGAGCATCTCGCGCTGCTCTTTGGCGCGCTTGTTCTGCGGTCGGATCAGCAGGAAGTAAAACACCACCAGCAGCAGGACGGGGAGCAGCATGGCGCTCATGACGCTCTGTCCGCCGGCCCCGCCCGCAGCCTGCGCATGCGCCGAGTTGATGAAGAAATCCATAGTGTTACACCCATTTTTTGCGGCGGACGCCGCGAAACAAAGCCGCGTAGTATACAGCAGCCGGCCCAAAACTTAACGCGCTCCGCGGGCGCGGCCGCAAATCTTAGCTGCGCTCGCCGGCGGGCGGCTCCCCCGGCTGGTAGCCCAGCAGGCGGTAGAACTCCTGTGCGTAGGCCGCGAACCGCCCCGCGTCGATCGCATTGCGAATCTCCGCCATGAGGCGCTGATAGAAATGCAGGTTGTGGACCGTATTGAGGTGCGAGCCGAGTATTTCGCTGCACTTGTCCAGATGTCGCAGGTAGCTGCGGCTGTAGTTGCGGCAGGTGTAGCAGGCGCACCCCTCCTCGACGGGTCCGGTCTCCCTCTGATGCACCGCATTGCGAATGTTGACGACCCCCGTCCGGGTGAAAAGATGCGCGTTTCGCGCGTGTCGCGTCGGCATGACGCAGTCGAACATGTCGACTCCGCGCCGCACCGCCTCGACGATGTCCTCCGGCCGCCCGACGCCCATCAGATAGCGCGGCTTGTGCGCGGGCATCAGGGGCGTGAGGCCCTCGAGCACTAGGCAGCGCTCCGCCTCGCTCTCGCCGACCGCAAGGCCGCCTATGCCCAAGCCCGCGAAGCCGATGTCCTCGAGCGCCGCAAGCGACGCCTCCCGCAGGTTGCGATGCACGCCGCCCTGCACGATGCCGAACAGGGTTCCCGGCGGTTCGCTGGCGTAGTACGCGCGGTAGCCGCGCAGCGCCCAGCGCATGGACAGCTCCATGGAGGAGCGCGCTTCGGACTCGCTCGCCGGATACGGCGTGCACTCATCGAAGCTCATCGCGATGTCCGATGCGAGCACGCGCTGAATGCGCATCGATTCCTCCGGGGACAGGAATACCTCCGCGCCGTCGACGGGCGAACGAAAGCGCGCGCCCTCCTCGGTGATGCTGCGCATGTCCTTCAGGCTCCAGACTTGAAATCCGCCCGAATCGGTGAGGATGGGGCGGCGCCAGTGCATGAAGCGATGCAGCCCCCGGTGCGCCTCGATCACCGCGAGGCCCGGGCGCAGATAAAGATGGAAGGTGTTGCCGAGCACGATTTCGACGCCGATCTCCTCGAGCTGTTCCGGCGTCATCGCCTTGACCGTTCCATAGGTGCCCACCGGCATGAATGCGGGGGTCTCGACATTGCCCCGCGCAAAGCGCAAGCGGCCGCGCCGCGCCGCGCCGTCCTGGCGCAACAACTCGAACCGCATGCCGGGCTGCGCGCTCATCGAGGCTCCAACGCCGACTCCGCGGGGGTCAGGAACATCGCGTCACCGTAGCTGAAGAATCGATACCGCTCCTTGACAGCGTGCGCGTAGGCCGCGAGCAGAGTCTCTCGACCGACGAAGGCCGCACACAGCATCAGCAGCGTCGATTCGGGCAGATGAAAATTCGTGACCATTGCGTCCACCGCGCGAAACCGGTAGCCGGGCTTGATGAACAGGCGCGTCGGTCCCCTGAAGGGCCGCAGGCCCTGGCCGGGCGCAGCGGCGCCCACCGGTGCCTCGGCGCCCACCGGCGCGGGCGCCTCGGCAGCGACCGGCGCGGCAACGACCGGCGCGGCAGCGGTTTCCAAGCTCCTCACCACCGTGGTGCCCACTGCAATCACGCGGCCGCCGGCAGCGCGCGCGGAGTTGATGGCATCGCAAGTGGCTTGCGGCACCTCCAGGTATTCGGTGTGCATCTCGTGCCGCTCGATGTCCTGCGCCCGCACCGGCTGGAAGGTGCCGGCGCCGACGTGCAATGTGACGAACGCATGCCTGACCCGGCGCGCCGCGAGCGCGGCGAAGATGTCGGCATCGAAGTGCAGTCCGGCCGTCGGCGCGGCGACTGCGCCGGGCGCTCGCGCATAAACGGTTTGATAGCTTTCGCGGTCGGAGTCCTCGGGCGGACGATCGATGTACGGCGGCAGCGGAACCTCGCCGTGGGCTTCGAAGTACTCGAGCACGTCCCCCGAAAACTCGCCGGAGAATTCCAGGTGATAGAGTTCCCCGTCCCGCCCGAGCATGCGCGCGGTCTGGCCGGCGGGCAGCATCACGCGGGCCTGCGGCTTGAGCCCCTTGCTGGCGCGGGCGTGCACCAGCGCCGTATGGGCGCCGAGCACGCGCTCGAGCAGCAGCTCGATCCGTCCGCCGCTGTCCTTGGTTCCGTGAACGCGCGCCGGAATCACCCGGGTATCGTTGAACACCACAAGGTCGTCCGGCCTCAAAAGCGCCGGGAAATCCCCAAAGCCGAGGTCGCGGCATGCCCCGGCACCGCCCCGCAGCTCAAGCAGACGGCTGGCGGAGCGCGGCACGATCGGCCGCTGGGCGATGAGTTCCTTGGGAAGCTCGTAGTGAAAGTCCGTGCGCTTCATGCGGGGGCAATACTACCAAGCGCGCCAATCGCATATACTGCGCGATCTGGCATGCCCGGATGGCGGAACTGGTAGACGCGCCGGACTCAAAATCCGGTGGTGGTGACACCGTGTGGGTTCGATTCCCTCTCCGGGCACCAGACCCCCTCCTCGGCATGAAAATTGACCAAACAGGCGCCTGCCTTCGGAAAACGCCCCAGAAGGTTGTCCGAAAACGGGGTAAGATGACGGGGTACGCGGTTTCCGCCTCTGGGAATGTACCCCATTCGTGAAACTCACTGACGCGATCATCCGAGAGACGCGAGCGCCCAAGAAAGGGTACCGAGCGCTCACCGACGGCAAGCGTCTTTTCCTTCGCCTCGACAGCCGCGGCAGACGCTCGTGGCGCCTCAAATACGTCGTGGGTGGCCGCGAGTCCCAGACCTCCCTCGGCGCCTATCCCGAGACCTCTATAGCGGCTGCACGCGAGCTGGCCGAGGCGATCCGCGAGCAAGCGAAGATCGGCAAGAATCCTGCCGCGGCGAAGCGCGCGCAGCGCCAGACCGAGCAGGCCAAGGCTGAGGTAACTTTCGGCCAGGTTGGCCTCGAGTGGCTCGCACACGATGACACCCTGGCACCCCGTACGAAGACCAAGCACGCATGGCTCTTCAACAAACTGCGCAAGCTCCATCCTGTACCGATTGCCGAGGTGAAGCGCTCCGACCTGCGCACGGTCCTGCAATCGATTGAACGCATGGACGACCGCCGGGAGACCGCACACCGCGCCGGCCAGGTTGCCGCGCTCATCTTCGCCCACGGCATGGACAATTACGAAGATATCGTCAAGCACAACCCCGCCGTGAGTCGCAAGGGATGGCTCAAGCCAAAGAAGTCCAAGCGCCCGGGCGGCCACCTTCCAGGGATTACCGATCGCGATAGTGTTGGCCATCTCATGAAGATCATTGACGGGCACAACGACGTCTGGAACATGCCCACCGTGACCAATGCGCTGCGGTTCCTGGCCCGGGTCTTCGTCAGGCAGGATGCGCTCTGCGGCGCCGAGTGGTCCGAGTTCTATCATCTCGACGACCCCACCAAAGCGGAATGGCGCATCCCTGCTCGCCGTATGAAGGGCCCAATAGGACAGCGTAGGGCGTTCACAGTGCCGCTCTCGCGTCAGGCGATAGAAATCCTCGATGCGCAGCGGCAAATGTCAAGCGAGGGGCGGTATGTCTTCCCGCATGCGTCTCGACCGAACCGCTGCATGTCCACGGGCGCGCTCAGCGCTCGGCTCGGCGCGCTCTTCTACGAACCGAGCGTGCACACACCGCACGGTTTTCGCACGACCGCGGCAACGCTGCTCCGCGAGAAGCCGTTGGCGTACGATTCCGATCTCGTCGAGTTGGCTCTGGCGCACAGCCAGAGCAACAAGGTGCGCGGCGCGTACGATCGGGCCGAGCGGATGGATGAGCGGCGCGAGATGCTCCAGGCATACGCGGACTATCTCGATAAGCTGAAGGCTCGGGAATAACCCGGCGTACGGTCAAACGCACTCAGCGGCGTCGGTCAAATAACTTGTGACCCCCGATAACTTACCGGGGGCGCCGGATTCGCCTCGCCGAGCCGATGCTCGGGGCACACCAATACGCGCCGAGGACAAACCGAGCCGGGATGCCGTCAAACTCCTGGTGAAGGCAAGGCTGGTTGAGGTCTTGAACCAATATAGGGCGAAGCCGTAGGTCAGGCGCGATGTGGCCTGTCCCCCACCGTGACTCAATCGGCACGGGTGAAGTAGCTACGCGGCCAACCTCTGCTCTGCCCGTACAGTCTTTGCATCTTTGAGTTCAAGCCCACTCTCTCCGAGCAGATGCCAAAACTCACTCTCACAGTACTCGATCAGCTTTGACAGCAAATGTGCGCGCAGATCCGCATAGGAGCGCGAAGCCTTGCTCCACTTCTTTGAGGTTGGCGGCGAAAAGAATAGAGACTCGGTATGGCGCCGTGCCAAGGCCGGCAAGGCCTCACCGTAACGAGTAGCTCCGGCCGCCCACTCAAATTCAGTCTTCAAATAGTCGAACGGTGCCACCAGTTTGTCACGAATCAATCTACCGACTCTTTCCATCTCGCCCGGTAACAATTCAGTGCGCGCAATTAGCCCAAGTCCTCGACACCCGCCCCCTGTGATTTCGGCCATAACACCAAGCGCAATCGGTCGCGAGTCTGCGCGCTGCAAGTTGGTGTGATACACGATGCGCGCGAGCGACAGATTGGGTGTTTCGATTGTCGAAAGGGTATTTGCCATATTGGCCTCCGCGACTACTTTACGAGTATTTCCCGTAACTTCGCCTTTCGCGCTAGCAGATTTTTCAGTATGCACTCCCGGTCTGCCACAGGCAAGTAAGGAGGCTGGATACGGTTCACAACGTGGGCAATCTCGCCATCTGGCACCCCGGCTATATGATCCGCCGTCTCCAGCATCACCGCTTTATCCTCGGGTACATCTGGAATGTAATTCATACAAAGGGTCAGAGGAGCATCGGGCGCTTTCCAGCTATGGGACAGTGCATTTCCATGATCAATAAATGCGATCCGCAAGCCGGACGCCGGACTGTCTAAGTCAACAATAATATGCTCCGCCTTTCGGTCGGTATCGCCGATCCAGGAATGGAACACCCGCATGCAGGATATGTCGGCAGCTGCGGTCAACTTTAAAGCAACGGGGAGCAATCCTTGCGCCGATGCCTCACTCCATTTCTTCGCTTGAGGAAATGCCCAACACGAGATCGCCCGGCCGACCTTATATTTCGCACCCAGCCCGTCAGACCATAGCACAACGGGAGGTACTGGCAGACTCACGAGGCAAGCTAAATCGAAGGCGAGCTTTTCGTGCGCAGCGCGATAGTGTTTGTCTTCGTTCCCTTTGTTCGGTCCTGGCTTTGCGATCCCAGCCATCTGATCAACCGGATTAGAGACGCGCCAGGACTGCGACTCACCCTCCCCGACCGGACCATCCTCCGACCATTTGTCGGTAGTTTCGATCCTTCCGAACCAATCGTCCCGAAGTCGTTTCTGGCTTGCGGTAAATTGAAGTGCGGGTAGCAGAAAGCGCTCCATGCGTCGGTGATTGCCAGGACGCCGTCGATTCTACCGCCGTCTGCTTATGGCCCGCTTGTACTTTTGCCGCCGGCCCGCTCCCCCACACCGTCTCGTTCGCTGATGCCGTGCTTGCGGATCTTCGCTCGCGAACCGGTCATCGAACGTCAGGATTGCGGGAGCGTGCCGCATCCACACTAGCGCGTCGATCAAATCGTCTATCGGTTGTCGTCGGCGTTTCATTGCCGAAGCATGCAGCACCGCTCGGCGCCGCGACCATCCGCGTTTCTGCCCTCTTCGTTGACTTATACAGTGATCGGCTGACGCTGGTACTGGGTGGACGCCACGCCCTCGCCTTTCGCAAAATCCGGCGCTTGCGCCACACGTTCAAAATCGACAAGCTGTCGGATGAGTTCGGACAGTACGACTTGCTCTTGAAATGCGGCGCGTGCGGCCATGAGCGCCGAGTCGCGCCGCGCACGCTGGCGAATTTCTGCGGGTGGGATGCGCGGCTAGAGGACGTGGCGCGGCGGCTGCGGTGCTCGAAGTGCGGTGAGCGAAAGTGCAACGCGCGAGCCTTCGAGCCCCATGTGCCAATGTGAGCTGAGACACCTGACCTCAACAATTTAGAGTACAGGTAGTATCCAGTCATGTCCCAAGTATCAAAGTCTTCTATGACCAATCTTTCTCCGACATCTTCGATCGAGTCC
>JBKQOZ010000039.1:0-11741 GCA_052326345.1 Steroidobacteraceae bacterium
ATGGGCTTCGGCCGGCCATGCGCTTCAGGCGCTTGAATTGATCCACCGCTGGCGGGGTCAGCGGAACGGCAAAGGCAACGCCGGTCTTGGTCCGCGCAGCGGGAATGTCCCAGACCGGCGCCTGGGCCTCAAGATCCAACTCGGACCAGCGGGCTCCGGTGAGTTCCGATCGCCTGACCGCGGTCAGGAGAATCAGCCGAATCGCGATACCCGTGCGCGTCGCTCGCTTGGTGACCTCATCGACGTTGGCGAGCAGGGCGGCGAGTTCCTCGTCATCGAGGGCTCGCTGTCGCGGCCGTTCGGTGCCTCCCGGGCGAAAGAGCAGCTGCACCGGCGAGGATTCGACAATCTGCCGGTGGATGCCGTACCTGAACAACTGCGACAGCAATCCGGCCACGCGATTTGCCATCACCGGGGCAGGGCGGTCGACAATCGCGTCCAAGAGCTCAATCACCTCCCGAGGTTTGATCGTGCGCGCGTCGCGGTGCGCCCAGTCGGCGAGCTCCTTCTGAAGGATTCGTTCCGCGTACTCCGGGTGTTTGCGGCGCTTGCGCAAGTGCCGCTCAGTGAAATCTTTGATCAATGCCGCCAGGTTGTGGGAATTGCCCACAGCAGGCACCTCAACGGCAGCTCTCGGCCCCGGACGGTTCATGGCGCTGCGCGGGTCGATGCCTTCCTGCAGCAGATCGCGAAACCGCTGTGCCCTGGCGCGGGCATCTGCGAGCGACAACCCTGGGAACTTGCCGAGTGTGATGACGCCGGTCCGGCGCTTGAACTTGTACCTAAACCGAAACTCGCGGACGATCCCGCGGGTGTTGGTTTTCCTGACCCGCAGCATGAGGCCGGTGACGGCCGGGTCCGTAAGTGTACCTACGCCGCGCTTTTCGACTGCTGCGCTGGTGAGCCTGACAAGGGGTCGGGACATTGTGGTGGAAATCGCAGTTTTAGGTACACCTTAGGTACACTTTGCGGATGATACGCACCGTTAACAGTGTGAAACAACACGCAACATGCTGAGCGTCTGGAAGCCTAGAAAATTAGGTATTTTTAGAATGATTAGCCGATGCAATCCGTCACAGCGCGTCGCATTGCGTTTCGTTTGGGAATCCATGGGGTGCAAGGGGTCGCAAGTTCGAATCTTGTCGCCCCGACCAATATTTAAAATTCGGCGTCGCAGCGTCCAAGCGCGATGGTGCCGCGCATCGTATGTCATTGGCGGCCGAGAAATAGTCTTGTTATGATTCCTGTCACGGAATCAACAAAGAGGGGAACATGATATGGGTGCGCTCGCCTGGTATGAATTGATCGCGTGTTGGGGATTTGCGGTATTGGTGATGATTTTGGATCAAAAGAACTGGAAGAGATAAGCCCGATTCGCACGCGATGGGTAAAGCGCTGCGGACAGCCTGCCCGCACGCTGCAGCTGGAGGCCCCGCGGGATACTGGCCGCTGACCCCGGTTGGAGCGGCCTGTAATCCACGTACCGGACGCTGACGCACACGTTCCTCGAGTCAGAAGCGAATCCGGCCCAGCAGAATTTCCCACCAAAGACGCCAGTCGCCCATCAAGCTGTACCAAGGATGCTTGAACGTGGCCGGCTTGTTGTGCTCAAAGAAGAAGTGGCCGACCCACGCGAATGCATAACCCTCGACCAGCGCCGCGGCGGCAAGCCACCAGCGCTGCGTGAGCAGCGCGGCGGCGAGCAGTACAAACGCAATGCTCGTGCCGGTGAAGTGCAGGCGGCGCGAGATTTGGTTGGAATGTTCGCTGAGATAGAAGGGGTAGAAATCGGCGAATGTTCGAAATGACTTTTGCCGGCTCATCCGTCATCCCCCGCATAGGCGCTCGGCTGGATCCGTGATGTACACGAGGGTATCGCGCTTTTGCGCCTGCTACCATGCGCCGAGGCCGTTCAATCTCGGCCGGGCGGCCAACGATCATTGATGAACCCTCGCGGCGGAAGCATATTAGTCGGGCAGATATTCAAGCGCTTTCTCCGATTTGCGGCGTATCTGGGGGTTGTCGCGGTCGCGGTGTCGGCGCCGGGCGGCGCCGAGCGTGCACGGGCGAGAGATCTGTGTCCCACGGGCTGGTGGGCCGATCTGATGCTCGGCTCATATCACATTCATCCGTCCCGGAGTTTTGACGAATTCAATCCCGGCGCCGGGGTCGAATGTTCGATGACGCCGCAGTGGGCCGCATTGGCCGGCTACTACCGCAATTCGCTGGACCGCCCGTCGTTTTACGCCGGCGGCGCGTATACGCCGCAGTTCGCGCACTGGGGCTGGTTTCGCCTGGGCGTGATGGGCGGCGTCATTTCAGGCTACAACTTCGGACGGTTCGGCATCGGCGGGCCGAATAACCATACCGGGCCGGTGCTTGCCCCGGCCGCGATCGTCCAATTCGGGCGATTTGGCATGAATTTCATCGTGATCCCGCCGATTCCCGACGACAATCTGCCGTTCACGGTCGGCTTTCAGGCGAGGTACCGATTCAAGTAGCCTCCGGACGGCGCGCGATCCGGGCCGCCACTAGAGTCCGGCATTCTTCGCGATGGTGCGTCCAATCGCCGACCAATCGACATCCTCGCCCTGCGCCGCGATGGTCTGGAGCAGGTGGTCGCGCAGCACGTTCAGCAGCGGCATCGGCACCCGCAGCGCCTCCGCGGATTGTCCCACGAGCCGCATGTCCTTGAGACCCAGAGGGGCCGCGAATCCCGCCGGCTTGAATCGATCCTCGACCAGCGCCGTCCCGTAATTGCGATACACGGGCGAGTCAAACAGCGTGCCGGTCAATACTTCGAGGAGCTGTCCTTTTGGAACGCCGCCCCGCTGCGCCAGGGCCATCGCTTCTCCCAGCGCCTCGATCGTCGCAAGGATCATGAAGTTGCCGCAGAGCTTCACCAAGTTGGCGGCCGACGGCACTTCGCCGACGTAGAAAACGCGCTGGCTGATCGAGGGGAACAGAGCGCTCGCCGTCTTAAAGTCGGCGCTGCTGCCGGCGGCCACGACGAACAGCTTGGCGGCCGCGGCCGCTTCCGGGCGACCAAATACCGGGGCGCTCAAAAAGCGCTGAGAGCGCGCGCCGTGCAGCGCGGCTACTTGCTCGGCGGTCGCCACCGAGATCGTGCTCATCGAGATATGCAGAGCGCCGGGCCGCAAGCCCTGCAATATTCCCTCGGGGCCGGACAGCACCTGCTCGAGCGCTGCATCGTCGGCGAGCATGGTGATGACGGCGTCGCCTGCAGATGCCGCCGCCCTCGGGCTCGCCGCCGAGGCTGCACCCGCGGCGAGCAGCTCGCGAGCCCTGTTTGCGGATCGATTCCATACCGTCACGGTATGCCCGGCACGCAGCAGATTGGCGGCGATCGACGCGCCCATGTTTCCAAGACCAATGAAGCCGATTTTCATGGCATTTCCCCTCACATCATATCTCTCGCCTGAATCCAACCGCATCGCTTTGCGGCCGATCGAACTCACGAGCGTATCGATGGCCGGCATAGACGGCTGCGGCGATGGTTCCCGGTGCCGAGCAGTCGCCGATCGAGGTCACCGAGACGATACCCGCGGCAGCCAGCGCGTCCGGCGACGCTTGCAGGGCATCGGCCAGAGCATCGTTCGGCAGCCGCGATGTCACGCTCACGATGGAACAGGCGGGCACGCTCGAGCGGCGGCCGGTGAATACGCATTCGATGTCCGCTCGAGTGCCGTCGTATTCGGCCACGTTGTGGTTCGCGATGATCGCGACCCCCAATGTAAGGAGGCGCTTCTGGATGATGTGCTGTTCGAGCGTATTGACGGTCCACGCCGAGGCGCAGTCGGCGGGCGTGACGAGCGTCACCTCGAGCCCGTCGGCGCGCAGCTTTTCGCAGAGGATCGCGCCGATATAGTAGTGATCGTCATCGAACACGACGGCGGGTCCGCGCGGAGTAATCCCATTCATGAGGTCGTCCGGGGTGAACACTCTGCCCGCCGCATCGAAGCCGCGCACGGCGAGTGCGTTGGCTCTGCCGATGCCGTCGCATCGCCAGCGTGCGCCCGTCGCAAGGACCACGCGCTGCGCCTCGAACTCCATGATCTGCTCCGCGGTCACCGGGCTGCCGCGGAGAATCGAGACGCCGGGCATCTTGTTTAGTTGGTTCACCCGATAATCGCGCACTCTCGCCCATGCCGCAAGCCCAGGCAGGCGCGACTCGCGCGTCACGCGTCCGCCGAGTTCCTCTCCGGCCTCGACGAGGTGCACGGCATGGCCGCGGTGTCCCAGCAGCCGCGCGCACTCGAGGCCGCTCGGGCCCGCGCCGACGATGAGAAAGGAGTCGTTGCCGGAGCGGGGCGGGACGCGCTCCGGGTGCCAGCCCTTGCGCCATTCCTCCCCCATGGTGGGGTTTTGCGTGCAGCGTATCGGGGTCATGGTGTAATCACCCGTCACGCACACATTGCAGCCGATGCATTCGCGAATGTCGTCGATGTCGCCGCTGTCGATTTTGCTGGGCAGGAAGGGATCCGCGATCGAGGGGCGGGCGGCGCCGATGATATCCAGCACGCCACGCCTGATTTGAGAAACCATCGTGTCGGGCGAGGTGAAGCGCCCGACGCCGACCACCGGTTTGCTGGTCACGGTCTTGACGAAGCGCACGAACTGCTCCTGAAATCCCTCCGGCGCGAACCGCGATGTCTGCGAGTCGTTCGCCCAGTCGCTCACGTTCACGTCCCACAAGTCCGGCAGTTCGGCCAGCATGGCGATGACTTCGCGCCCTTCGCCGGCCGCCGTCATGCCGCCGGCGCCGAGCATTTCGTCGACCGCGAACCTCACGGCGACGGCGCATTCGGCGCCCACGGCATCCTTGGTCTCCTCGATCAGCTCGCGCAGCAGCCGGATGCGGTTCGCGAGAGCACCTCCGTATTCGTCCGTTCGATGATTGTGGCGTGCCTGCATGAAATGCATCGGCAGCGACAAGCCGTGGGCGGCATACACGTAGATGATGTCGAAGCCCGCGCGGCGCGCACGCAGCGCCGCTGCGCGGTGCCAGCGGCGAAATGTGCGGATGTCGGCCTTCGTCATGGCGCGGGCCTGCGCGGGGGAGTAATTTGCCGGACTCGAAACGTGGCTCGGCGCGAAGGGAATTTCCCGCGAATAATGATTCGGTGCGTTCATGCCCGCGTGCACCAGCTCGATCGCCGCCAAGGCGCCGTGTCGATGCACCGCGTCGGTCATCAGCGCGAGGCAAGGAACGTCGGAATCGTCCCACAGGCGCCCCTCCACGTAGGGAGACAGGTCGCTCGATGGATGGATCTCCACTTCCTCCGTGCTGACCACCGCCCATCCGCCTTCGGCTTTGACTTCGCGCATGGCCGCATGGCTGCGGGGCTTCGCGTGGCCCATGCCGTTGCAGTGGGGCACTTGAAAGAACCGATTCTTGGCGATGACGGGGCCGATCTTGACCGGTTCGAAGAGAATATCGTAGCGGGGGTCGCGCGGCACGGTGCGTGTCATGTTAGCGCACGGGGACCTCAGCGCAAGCGCAGTCTCTCGCCGTATCCGGTGAGCTCCAAGTATCCGCGGCCTATCAAACGATGCTGCTCGAAGGCCCGCACCGCGCCCTCCCAGTAGATCGCGCCGGTCGATAAGCGCGTGTCATTCTCCTGATCCTCGAGCAGCGGTTCGAGATCCAATTCCCGCGATCCCGCCCGAACGTGCCACTGCACCGGATAGGAGATTCCGGTGCGCGGCGAACGCCAGCTGCGCATCGGCGAGAAGGCGACTTCATCAGGCTCAAGAATCCGCACCGAGCCGTCCGCGCTGCGCAGCGTGCCTCCGGCCCAGCGCTGCTCGCCGTGCGCTCCGCGGATACGGAACGCCATCAGCGCGCCCCCATCGCTCAGGTTGATGCCGATCCAATCCCACCCCACCGCCTGGCTGTCGAGATACTCGCTCGACCACTCGTGATCGAACCAGGCCTCGCCGTGCACCGCGTCCGCGCTGCCGCTGCGCGTGATCGTTCCGGCGACGGCCATGTGCGGCAGGCTGTAGTAATAGCTCGCCTCCCGGGGCTCCGGGCCCTTGCGGCTCACTCCCGAAGTGCCGTTGAGCAGCGGCGGCTGCGTCGAGGAAAGCGTGAGATGAAGAGAAAAATCGGCGGCGTCTATGCTCGCGCCGTAGACTCCCGCGTCGCGCGCGAGGGTCCAGCGATCGATCCACACGCGGGTGTCGCCGCCGGCGGCCTCCGCCAGACCCTGTCCGGCGCGGCGGATGATCTGATCCTGCCAGAGGCGCCCGCGCTTCGGATCGCTGATGGCGCAGTGTGCGATGAGCAGCTGCCGCGGCGCAAAGGCGCTCGGATTGCCGGCGTCGATGGCGGGTTTTGCGCGAAAAAACGTGATTTGAAACCCCAGCGTCTCGCCGCCTTTGGTGGTGAGCCAGCCGGTGACGTACCACCATTCGGTACGAAACTCGGGATGGCTGCCGTAATCGGCCGGGAATTCGATGCGCCGGTCAGGGGTGACCGCAGCGTAGGCGGGCGTGACTGGAGCCGCCGGGCCGGCCGATTGCGCTGCGCCGGCCGCCTGGGCAGCGCCGGCCGCCGTAGCCGCAGCGCACAGCGCCGCAGCCGACAGCGCGGGCAGCGCCATTCGCAGCCCTCGGCTGATCACCAGTCCTCACGCACGGCGCGCACGGCATCCTGATTCATGGCGGTGCGCCCGCTCCAAATCGCGGTGACCGCCGCGGCGCCGATCAGCGTGGCGCTCAGCACGATGAGCTGCCACGCCGGCACCGCAAAGTCGATGCTCCAATTGAAGGACTGCCGGTTGACCACATAGACCAGCACCAGGCTCAGCGCGGCGCCGAGGATCAGGCCATAGGCCACACCGAATATGCTCATCAGCGCGCCTTCGCTCGCGAGCATTCCGATCACCTGCCTCCGCAGCATACCGATGTGCCGCAACATGCCGAATTCGGCGCGGCGCGCGAGAGCGGTCGAACTTGCCGCGAAGCTGATGCCGGCGAGGCCGATGAGGACGGCGATCGCCTCCAGCGCATAGGTGACCGCGAAGGCACGGTCGAATATCTGCAGCGATCGTTCGCGCAGCGCCGTGCTGGTCAGAATCTCGAGCGAGTCGCCGCGCGCGAAACAGTTCCGCAATGCGGCCTCGGCGGCGGCGGGGGTGGTGCGCCCGTCGAGCCACACGGACGCTTCATTGGCGCTGCGATCGCCCGTGGCCTCGATGTAGTCGGTACGCGAAATGACGGCGGCGCCAAAAGCGCGCGCGTAGTCGCGCCAGATACCGGCGATGGTGTAGCGCCGGATGCGCCCATCGAGCGGCAGCTCGAGGGTCCCCCCCAGCCGGTACCCATAAAGATCCTGCATCTCCTCGGAGATCCACGCGGGCTCGAGATCGCCCGGCCGCGGCAGCGGCAATGAGCGCACCAGCGGCAGCTCATCGACGACCCGCGCGCGAGTCGAATTGCGCGCGATCAAGGTGACGGGCGGGTGCGCGGCGTCGAGCAGCAATTGCCGAGTGCGCCGGAACTCGATTCTCGAGATGCCCGCGACCGCCGCCATTCTTGCCTGATCGGCTAAGGACCAGTACGCGGTGTCATTGCCGAGCGGTTCGCGCACCTGCAGATCGGCCGGGAGCAGTTTTCCCAGCCAATGGTCGAACGATACGCGAAACGAATAAACCATGATCGCCATCGCGACCATCAGGCTGAAGCTCACGATGATGGATGCGAGACTCAGCGTGGAGAGGCCCACATTCTCTCTGAGCTGCGCGAGCGCCGTGTCCGGCACGACTCGATTGATGCGCGGTGCAATCAGCAAAATCCTCACCGTCAGCATCGGCACCAGCAGTACCGCGCCGAACAGCAGGGCGGCGATCGCCGCGTAGCCGAATAGCGGCAGGCCTCCCATGGGCGGCAGCCTTGCCAGCAGGGCGCCGATGGCGAGCAGCGCCACGCCGGCATACCCGCTCGTTGCGGCAACCGCTGAGTGATCCGCGTCTCCACCCTTCATCGACCGGGCCGGAGCTTGGCGCGCCGCGGCGCGCGCCGGCAGCCACGCGCCGAGGCTGGCGACTGTGGTGCCGATGACCAGAAAGGCCAGCACCGCCGAGGGTGCGCTGTGCAGCGCGGCTCCCGCCGCGTGCAGCTGACCGTTGCCGAGATCGCCCGTGAGCACTCGCAATATGGCGGCCGCGAACAGCTCACCGAGAGCAACGCCGACGAGCGACCCTGCCAATCCCAGCGCCGCGCCTTCGCCCATCAGGGCGAATTGCAGCTGCCCGCGGGTCACGCCCAGTGCGCGCAGCAGACCCAGCGATCGGCGTCTGCGCAGCACGGACATTGACTGGGTCGAGAAGACCAGGAAAGCCCCGGTCCACAGGGCGACCAGCGCCAGCATGTTCAGATTAACCCGGTAGGCGCGCGTCACGGTCACCGCGCGATCGCGCTCGACCTGCGGCGCCACGGCGAGAATTCCCGCCGGGAGCCTGCGGCCCAGCGCCGCCCGGAACGCCTCGACATCGGTGCCCGGCTGCAGGCGCAGGTCGATGCGGTTCAATCGGCCGATCTTCTCGAACGTCCACTGCGCCGACGCGATGTCCATGATCCCGAGCGGCTGGTTGTAACTGCTCGCGGAGAGAATACCTAAGACCTTGAGCGACTTCGGCGAATTGCCGACGGTGACCTGCAACGAATCGCCGCGCTCGAGCTGCAGCTGCTGCGCGGCGCTGCTGCTCAAGAATATTCCGTCCGCCCGGAACAGGTCGAGCACGCTGCCCGCCATGTCCCCAATGAGGGCGGGCTGCAGGGTGGCGGCGCGAAACGGATCGAGTCCAAGCACCTTGAGCGTCTCGCGGCGACCGGGCAGGGCGGCCTCGAGCTCCAGGACGGGACTGGCCGCGCCGACCGCGGGATCGCGTGCGAGCTCGGTGAACAGCCCTTCCTCGAAACCCTCGCGCGGACCGCGCACCACGACGTCGGCTTCGCCCACGAGGCGCTTGGTCGCCAGTCCGAACTCGTTCAACGCGGCCGTGTTCACCAGATACACCGCGGCGCCGAGCGCGACTCCAAGCGCGATGGCAAGCACCGTAACCGATAGGCGCGCCGGCTGCTCGCGCAGTTGCGACACCAGCAGGATGCGCCAGACCGTGAACGACCCGCCGGACTGCGCTGCGCCGTTCACACGGTGGGCACCAAGGGCTTGAGTCCCTGCGCATCGAGAACCAGGATGCGATCAGCGGTATCCGCGGCGGTGCGAGAATGCGTGATCAAGATGCCCGCGCCGGCGTTCGCCTTGACCTGATCGCGCAGCAGGGCAAGGATTTGTGCGGCGCTGCGCGGGTCCAAGTTTCCGGTCGGCTCGTCCGCGAGCACCAGCCGCGGCTGGTGCACGAGAGCGCGGCCGATGGCGATGCGCTGCAGCTCGCCGCCGGAAAGCTCGCGCGGGTAGCGATGCGCCAGTGGGGAGATTCCAACGGCATCGAGCATTTGCGCGGTGCGCTGTGCGCGCTCCGGTTCGGCAACGCCCAAAAGCTCCAGGGGCAGCGCGATGTTTTGCTCGACCGTGAGGTAGGCCAGGACGTGGAAGGCTTGAAACACGAATCCCACGCAGCGGCGGCGCAGCAAGGTCTTTGAGTCATCATCCATGCGCGACAGATCGGCGCCTTCCAGCCACACGTGACCGGAGTCGGGCTGATCGAGACCGGCGAGCAAATTGAGCAGCGTCGACTTGCCGACGCCCGATTCGCCCATGATGGCGAGGTACTCGCCGCGCCTTAACTCAAGATCCAGCCGTTCAAATATCGCCGGCCGATCCTGCCGATAGCGCTTGCTTAAGTTCTCGAGCCGTAGAACCGCGTACTCGGCCACCACGTCCTTCAGGATCAGGCCGCGTCGACGCCGATCACGGCCTTGACCTCCAAGAAGTCCCGCAACCCGAATTCTCCGTATTCGCGCCCATTGCCCGACATCTTGAAGCCTCCAAACGGTGTCTTCATGTCGCCTGAGGCGCCGTTCAGCGCCACTTGTCCCGCCCGGATGCGGTTGCCCACGCGCCGCGCGCGAACGTTGTCCTGCGACCAGACGTAGGCTGCAAGTCCATAGGGCGTATCGTTCGCGATCTGCACGGCCTGTTCCTCCGTCTCGTACGGCAGAATGCACAGCACCGGTCCAAAGATCTCCTCGCGCGCGATCGTCATGTCGTTGCGCACCCCGGAAAAGATCGTGGGCTTGACGAAGTAGCCCTTGGCCATTCCCTCCGGCCGGCCCGTGCCGCCGGCGATGAGCTTCGCGCCCTCCGCAATGCCTTTCTCGATGTATCCCTCGACGCGTTCGAACTGCAGTTTCGAAACCACCGGTCCCACCGTGGTCTTTTCCGATGCGGGATCGCCCACGACCACGTTTGCCGTGACGCGCTTGGCGATCGCTTCGACTTCCGCGAGCTTGGCCGCGGGCACCAGCATGCGCGTCGGCGCATTGCAGGATTGTCCCGAGTTCTGGAACACGTGCAATACGCTCTTCGTCACGGCGCGCTCGAAGTCGGCATCCTCCAGCAGCACGTTGGGCGACTTGCCGCCGAGCTCCTGATGCACTCGCTTGACCGACGCCGCCGCATTTCTCGCCACTTCGGTGCCGGCGCGCGTCGAGCCGGTGAACGACACCATGTCGATTTCTCGATGCGAGGACAAAGGCGCCCCAACGCTCGGGCCGTCGCCGTTGATCAAGTTGAACACGCCTTTGGGCACCCCCGCCTCATGCATCACCTTTGCCCATAGAATGGCGCTGAACGGCGAATACTCGGAGGGCTTGAGGACCATGGTGCAGCCCGCCGCCAGCGCCGGGACGACTTTGGCGGCCACCTGGTTCATGGGCCAGTTCCACGGCGTGATCAGCGCGCACACGCCCACCGGCTCCTGCACCAGCCGCGTGGTGCCGCGCAGCTCTTCGAACTTGAAGGTTTTCAGCACCTCGATCATGGCGCTGATGTGCCCCACGCCGATGCGCGTCTGAGAGCCCTTGGCGAGGGTGATCGGCGCGCCCATCTCGGTCGAGATCGCCCGGGCGATTTCATCGTAGTGAGCCTTGTAGGCGGCCAGTACCCGCTCGAGCAGCGCGAGGCGCTCCGCCGGCGCGGTGCGCGAATACTCCTCGAAGGCGCGCCGCGCCGCGGCCACCGCGCGGTCCACGTCCTTCGCGCTGCCCATGGAAATGACGCCGGCCAGCTCTTCAGTGGCAGGATTGACGACCTTGAATTCCTTGGCTTCGACGGGATCGACCCAGGCACCGTCGATATAAAACTTACGGTTGTCGTACATGATCAATTGGCCCCTAAAATTGTGCAGTTCTTGGCGCCATTCTACCCGCTGACCGGGGGTCGCGCTCAGGCACTTGTCGCCAGCCGCCGACGAGTGGGCGGGGGGTGGCGCACCGTGTCCTGCGCCGCTCGAGTTTGCGGTCGCAGTTCGCATTTTTCCAAGTCCGCGATTCTGTTGGATTCGATAAGAGATTAGCCTTATGGTTCCACTGGAGCTATCAACTATGCCGCGCATCGGACGACTGTTATTGGCACTTGGCTGCGCATGCTGCGCGGCCGTGACGGCGGGGCAGTCGCCGGCTGCGGCTCTGGAATACAATCCGGTGCGCAAGGAGCCGATTGCCATCGGCCCCGAGGCGAACCGGCTGATCGTCGGATTTCGCGCGACGCCGAGCAATACGGTGGCGAAGACCGTGAGGTTCGCTCGCCG
>JBKQOZ010000040.1:0-22604 GCA_052326345.1 Steroidobacteraceae bacterium
CAAACCGCGCGCCGCGATCGCGCGCGCCAGCTGTGCCGCGATTTCGCCCGCGAATTCACGCGACAGCGCGTTCATGTCCGCATAGCGCCTGGCGGGTGGGTCAGAGCTCATCGATGAATGTTTCCCCGTGATCCAACGGCAGAGGTTAGCACTAGGAGCCTGTCTCTAGTAAGTCTTCGCCATATGGCACAATGCGCCATGCGCATGCAAGCGCGCAACATTCGCTTTGCGCGGCGCCCTGCCGGGGCCGTGCTGCCGGCGCTCGATTGGGCGCTCATCGGGCAGCGGGCGCGGGACGCCGCGTCGCTGCGCAATGCCTGATCCTAAAGGCAAGGTCGTCGCGGTGAGGGATTTGACGCAGCAGCCGATCGGCAGGCACATCCTGCAAATGGCGGTGCCGATCGCCGCGGGCATGTTCTTTCAGACGCTTTATATTCTGATCGACCTCTATTTCGTCGCACACCTGGGCGATGCGGCGCTCGCCGGCGTCAGTGCGGCGGGCAACTTCATGTTCATCGTGTTCGCGCTGACCCAAGTGCTCGGCGTGGGCGCGGTTGCGCTCATCTCGCATGCGGCCGGACGCAAGGATCGGGCGGACGCAAATGTGGTGTTCAATCAAAGTCTGGCGCTGTCAGCGATCTGCGCGCTCCTCATGCTGGTCCTTGGATACGCATCGGCAGTGCCGTACATGGACGCGCTGGCTGCGGACGCGGCGACCGTGCGCGCAGGGGTGGACTACCTGCACTGGTTCCTGCCGAGCCTCGCGCTGCAATTCGCGCTGGTCGCGATGGGGTCCGCACTGCGCGGCACCGGCATCGTGCAGCCGACCATGATCGTGCAGGTGCTCACCGTCGTGCTGAACGCGGCCTTGGCGCCCGTTCTGATCGCCGGATGGGGGACGGGACATCCGCTCGGGGTCGCCGGAGCGGGGCTCGCGAGTTCGCTCGCGGTGGCGGCCGGTGTGGCGCTGCTCGCCCTTTATTTTCACCGCTTGGAGCACTATGTCGCCTTCGATGCCTCCGCTTGGCGTCCGCGGCCCGCGGTCTGGGGCCGCCTGCTGCGCATCGGTCTGCCCGCCGGGGGCGAATTTGCGCTGATGTCCGTTTACATGGCCGTCATGTATTGGATCATTCGGCGCTTCGGGGAGGATGCGCAGGCCGGCTTCGGTGTCGGGATGCGCGTCATGCAAAGCCTGTTCCTGCCTGCGATGGCCGTCGCGTTCGCCACCGCGCCCATCGCCGGGCAGAATTATGCCGCCGGCAAATTCGCACGCGTCCGTGAAACCTTTGCGCGTGCGGCGCTGATCGGCGCCCTCATCATGATGTCGCTGACGCTGTTCTGCCAGTGGCGCGCCGAATGGATGCTGCGCGCGTTCACCGCGCAGCCGGCCGCGCTCGCGATCGCGGCGCAGTTCCTGCGGGTGATCTCCTGGAACTTCGTCGCCTCGGGTCTGGTGTTCACCTGCTCGGCCCTGTTCCAGGGACTGGGAAACACCATGCCGGCGGTGCTAAGTTCGGCCACTCGTATCGTGAGCTTCGTCGGGCCCGCACTCTGGCTCGCCGCACGGCCGCAGTTCGAGCTGATCGAGCTTTGGTACGTATCGGTCGCGAGCATGGCGCTGCAGGCGCTGGTGAGCCTGTGGCTGGTGCGCGGAGAATTCCGCCGCCGCTTGAGCGTGACGGCCGGGTCCTTAGACTCTGGCTGGAGGTGACACTCCGTGCAACTGAAAACCTTCGTCGATGTGGCCGGCTGGATCGGCGCAGCGCTGATTCTGGGCGCCTACTCGCTGATTTCTTCCGGCAAACTCAAAGCGCGCTCGCGGCTGTATCAGCGGATCAACATCGTCGGTGCCGTCGGCCTGATCATCAACGGCAGCTGGAACACGGCATGGCCGTCGGTGGGCCTCAATGTGGTATGGCTCGGCATCGGGGCGTATGCCCTGCGGCGCCATCGCCGAGCCGCCGTCAGCGGCTAGGAGTACGGGCGGCCGTCCTTGTGCGTGAATGCCTTGCCTCCCTCGGGCACACGCAGGTCGATGTCGGGGTAATCCACACCGTCCTCGGCCGGCTTGCGCGAGCCGATTTCCAGCAGGACGGCGTCCCGCGCCGAGCGGTTCTGCAAATGATGCCCGTCCGGCACCCCGGCCTTGAAACCCGCGCTGTCGCCGGCGCGCAGAATCTCCTCGCCGGCGCCGGTCGCCAGCACGACCTCGCCCTCCAGCACGTACACGAATTCATCCTCGGCCGAATGCCAGTGCCGCTGGCTGGACCACGCGCCGGGCGGCAGACGCAGCAGATTCACACCGAAATCGGCGAGCCTGGCGGCATCGCCCAATCGCTGGCGGACTCGAGCCGAGCAGGGCGCATCGAACGGCGCGGGGTAGCGCGAGCCTACGACGGCGGGGACTTCGTGCAAATCGATTCGCTTCGACATGGGCTGCTCCGGTGATGATCTAATCGGCGATCAGGACCGGGGTGCCGATCTCGACCCGGTCGTAAAGCTCCTGCATGGCGGGATTATCCAAGGCAATGCAGCCGCGCGTCCAATCCTTCGATCGGCCGTGCGGCCGCGCCGCGTCCTGCCCATGAATGTAGATCTCGCCGCCGAGCCGGGTGCGCTGCGGGGGGATTCCATGCGCGCGGATTGCCGCCAGAATGCTCGCGTGTTCCTGCGCGCTGATCAGGCCGGCCGCGAGGCCGCGCTGCGCATCCTCCGCGTTCGGGTAGCTGATGCACAAGGATAGAAAAAACTTGCTGCGGGGGTTCTTGGCGCAGATGTAGAACTCGCCGAGCGGCGTCGCTTCGTCGCCCTCGACGGCCTTGTCGGCGGCCCAATTCCTGCCGAGCGCCACCTGACAGGTGCGCTCGAGGCGCTCCCCGACATGCAGCAGCAGCGTGCGCGACCCCTTGTGGACGGTTATTCGAGCATCCATGCGCCCCTCAGCGCGGGCCTGTGCGGCCCTTGTGCCGCGCCTCGAGCTCCTCGATGACCTGCGCGAGCGACAGCTGTTTGACCTTCAGCAGCAGCAGCAGGTGGTACAGAAGGTCGGCCGCTTCGCCGATGACGTCGGCATCGGACTGCGCCACGCTGGCGAGGGCGAGTTCCAGGCCTTCCTCGCCGACCTTCTGCGCGATGCGCCGGGGCCCCGCGGCCACCAGCGTGGCGGTGTAGCTGCCCGGCGGCCGCGCCGCGATACGCTGCTCGATCACGCTCTGCAGCGTTGCGAGGAAGGCGAATGATTCTGCGGCCGCGCGCGGCGGGCTCGCGCCGAAGCAGCTCGCCGTTCCAAGATGGCAGGCGGGGCCCGAGGGCTGCGCCAGGATCAACAAGGCATCGCCGTCGCAATCGGCGGCGATGCCGCGCAGCTCGAGATAATGGCCCGAGGTCTCGCCCTTCGTCCAGAGCCGCTTCTTGCTGCGGCTCCAGAAGGTCACCCGCCCGCTCTCGCGGGTCGCCGCCAAGGCCTCTCTGTTCATGTACGCCAGCATGAGCACGGCGCCGGTATCGGCATTTTGCACGATCGCCGGCAGCAGGCCCGCGCCCTTGTCCCAATCGAGCTCGTCAAGTCCGGTCTCATCCACGGTCGTCACGCTCTCACCTCGATGCCGTCGGCACGCAGTTGTCTCTTCAGATCCGCAATCGAGATCGCGCCGGTATGAAAGACGCTGGCGGCGAGCGCCGCATCGACCTCGGCGGCTCGAAACACTTCGGTGAAATGCTGCGCGCAGCCGGCCCCGCCCGAGGCGACCAGCGGCACGCTGCAGATGCCGCGCACGGCGCAGAGCTGGACGATATCGTAGCCCTGGCGCACGCCGTCGCTCGACATGCAATTGAGCACGATTTCGCCGGCGCCGCGCCGCTGCACCTCGAGCACCCACTCAAGAGTGCTGCGGGCGGTGTCGCGGGTGCGATGCGGATCGCCGGTGAACTGCTGCACCCGATAGGCGTCTCCCACGGTCTGGCTGTCGATGCCGATCACGACGCACTGTGCGCCGAAGCGCTCGCTCAGCGCGTCGATCAACTCCGGGTCCGCCAGGGCGGGTGAATTGACGGAGATCTTCTCGGCGCCTGCCGCCAGCACCTGCTCGGCGTCCGCGACGCAGCCGATGCCTCCCGCCACGCAGAAAGGGATGTCCAGCAGGCGCGCTACGCGGCGCACCCAGGAACGATCCACCGAGCGGCCCTCGGGGCTCGCGGCGATGTCGTAGAACACCAGTTCGTCCGCCCCCTCGTCGCGATAGCGCAGCGCGAGATCCAGGATATCCCCAACGACACGGTGGTCGCGGAAGCGCACGCCCTTGACGACCTGTCCGTCGCGCACGTCGAGGCAGGGAATTATGCGCTTGGCAAGAATGGGCGCAGCTCCTTGAGCGGGATGAGTCCTTCGAGCAGCGCCTTGCCGCTGATCGCGGCGGCAGCGCCGCACGCGGCCAGCGCGCGCAGATCGCGCGCGTCGCGGATGCCGCCGGAGGCCTGCCATGCGATTTGCGGAAAGCGCCGCACGGCCTCGGTGTACAGCTCGACGTTGGGCCCCGACAGCGCGCCGTCGCGGCTCACGTCGGTGCACAGCACGTGCTTGAGCTCGAAATTAGCGAAGCTCGCCACCGCGTCCCACAGTGGCAGCTGCGATTGCTCGCGCCAACCATGCGTGGCGACGCGCGGAATACCCGCCTCGTCCAGCCGCACATCGAAGGCCAGCGCGATGCGCTCGGGGCCGAAGTAGTCGATCCAGGTTCGCACCTGGTTGGCTTTGATGAGCGCGGCGCTTCCCACGATGACCCGGGCTATGCCCAGATCCAGCATCTGCGCAACGGCGGCGCTGTTGCGCAAGCCGCCGCCCACCTGCAGCTTCACGGCGCTCTGGCCGGCCAGGCCGGCGATGATCGCGCGGTTGCCGCCGCTGCCGTCGCGCGCGCCGTCGAGGTCGACCACGTGCAGCCAGTCGGCGCCGAACTCGCGGTACTTGGCAAGCAGCTCGAGCGGGTCCGCGTCGTAGCGCGTTTCGGCCGCGAAATCCCCCTTGAGCAATCTGACGCAGTGCCCGCCCTTCAGATCGATGGCCGGTATCAGGCGCATGCGGCGCGCATCCTCAAGCGATCCCGAGGAAATTGCGCAGCAGCCGCGCGCCGACGGCGGCGGAGCGCTCGGGGTGGAACTGCACACCGAAGAAATTGCGCCATTGCACGCAGGCGCTGAACGGCGCGCCGTAGCGACAGGTCGCGATGGTGGCCTCGCTGACGGGCAGGGCGTAGCTGTGGACGAAATAGGCGTAATCCTCGGCGCCCAGACCGCGCAGAAGATCGCAGTCGCGCCGGATCTCGAGCGTATTCCATCCCATGTGCGGAACCGGACGGCCGGGCGCTTCGATGAACCGCGTGGCGAGTCCCGGAATGACGCCCAGACAGTGTGCACGGCCCTCTTCGGATGCCTCGAACAGCAGCTGCATTCCCAGGCAAATTCCGAGCACCGGCTGCTCGAGCGCCGGAATCACCTGATGCAGAGCGCTGCGGCGCAGCCGCGCCATGGCGTCGGCCGCCGCGCCCACCCCCGGCAGAATGACGTGGCTGGCCGCCGCGATGCGCCGCGCGTCCGCCGAAACCTGGCACTCTGCCCCCATGCGCTCCAGGGCGAACTGCAGCGAGGCGATATTGGCGCCGCCGCTCTCGACGATCACGATGTCGCGTGTGCTCACAGCACGCCCTTGGTGCTCGGCAATTCGGTCCCTTCGAGGCGAACGGCCTGGCGCAGGCTGCGGCCCACGCCCTTGAAGCAGGACTCGATCATATGATGCGAATTCTCGCCGCGCACGCGAAGGTGCAGCGCCGCTCCCAGCGACTCCGAGAGCGAGCGAAAGAAATGCGGCACCAGCTCCGTGGGCATGTCGCCGACGCGCTCGCGGTTGAAGCGGCCTTCCCACACGAAATGCGGGCGGCCCGAAATATCGAGCGCCACCTGGGCCTCGGCCTCGTCCATCGCCAGCAGGAAGCCGTAGCGGGCGATGCCGCGCTTGTCGCCCAGCGCCTCGCGCAGCGCCTGTCCCAGCGCCAGGGCGCAGTCCTCGATGGTGTGATGTTCATCGACGTGCAGATCGCCGGTGCATTTAAGATCGAGCGCAAAGCCTCCGTGCCTGGCGATCTGCTCGAGCATGTGATCGAAGAATCCCAGCCCGGTGCTGACGCTGCTCGGCCCCTCGCGGGACAGATCGACCTCGAGCGCGACCTGTGTCTCCTTGGTCTTGCGCAGCACCTGCGCGCGGCGCGCGGCGCCGAGAATGCGCCGGACTACCGCGGGCCAGGTCTCCTTTGCATCGCCGTTCAAGCGGATGCGCAGGCCCTGGATGCCCAGATTGGCGGCAAATTCCAGATCCGTATCGCGATCTCCGATCATAAAACTGCGCGCGGCATCGATCCGATGCGCATTGAGGTACTGCTGCACCAGGCCGACCTTCGGTTTGCGGCATGCGCACTCGTCGCGCTTGAAATGCGGGCAGATGAACACCGCGTCGAATGCGATTCCCTGCGATGCGAACAGGTCCAGGATGAAGCGGTGCGCGCATTCGAATTTCTCGCCCGGCAGACTCGGGGTGCCGAGCCCGTCCTGGTTGGTGACCATCACGAAGCCGAATCCCGCGCGCTTCAGTTCCAGCAGCGCCGGCACGACGCCCGGCATCAGACGGATCTTCTCCAGGCTGTCCACCTGTTCGTCGGGCGGCTCCTCGTTGAGGGTGCCGTCCCGGTCCAGAAACAAAATGTGCTCACCGCTCATGCCGTCTCCAGGCTCTCGAGCAGCGCATCGTTCTGCATGCGCGTGCCCACCGAGATTCTGAGCGAGCGCGGCAGCGCCGGATTGCCGCGCATGTCGCGCACGATCGTCCCGCCGGCCATGCACGAGCGCATGAAGCGATCGGCATCGCGGCAATCCACCAAGAGAAAATTCGCATCGCTCGGCCACACCTTCTCGACCAGGTGCGAGCCCATCAGGCGCTCTTGCAGATACTCGCGCTCGGCGAGCAAGGCATCGATCCGGCGGCGCGACGCGGACGCTTCCTGCGGTCCGAGGGCGCGCAGCGCCGCTTCGACGGCGGGCTGCGCCAGCGAGTAGGGCGGCACGACGCGCCGCGCCAGTTCGATGAGCTGCGGGTCGGCTATCAGCGCACCGACGCGCGCCCCGGCCAGGGCGTGCGCCTTCGACAAGGTGCGCAGAATGGCGAGCGTTGCGAAGCGCTCGAGCCAGGCGGTAAGGCTGGGCCGGCGCGCCCACTCGATGTACGCCTCGTCGATCACCACGATGGCTTTGCCGTCGAGCGCGCGGCATACCGTCTCCATCGCCCCAATGTCGAGCAGATTGCCGGTCGGGTTGTTGGGCGAGCACAGGTACACGAGCTTCACCTGCGGCTGCCAGGCGGCGAGCAGCCGCTCGGGATCCAGGCTGAAGGTGTGCCCGCGTTCGAGCGGCACCTCGATCACGGCCGCGCCTTGCAGCTGCGCGGCCGCTTGATACATTCCAAATGTCGGCGTGCACTGCAGGATCGCATCGGTTCCGGCCCGCAGATAAATCCGCGACAGCAGATCGATCGCCTCATCGCTGCCGTGGGTCGCGAGCACTCGGCCCGCATGCACCTCGTACAGCGCGGCGAGCCGTTCGATCAGCGCGGCGGGCTGCGGCTCGGGATAGCGATTGAGCCCCGCGGCGGTGGCATCGCCCGCCGGCCGCCAGGGCGCCTCGTTTGCGTGCAGCCGCGTGAGCGAGGGCAGCCACGCCGCATGCGCGTACGGTTTGATGGTGAGGATCTCCGGCCGCGCCAGCGAGAGCAGCGGATTCACGGGAATTCCCGGCCGAGCGCTGCCATGCGGATCGAGACGGCCGCCGCATGCCCGTCCAATCCTTCGAGCTGCGCAAGGACCTGCGCAGTTTCGCTCATGCCCGCAAGGCCCGCCGGCGTGAGCTCTTGCACCGTGATGCGCTTCTGGAAATCCTCCAGGGACAGGCCGCTGTGGGATTTCGCGTAGCCATAGGTCGGCAGCGTGTGGTTCGGCCCGCTGCAGTAGTCGCCCATGGTTTCCGGCGACCAATCGCCGAGAAACACGGCGCCCGCCGCGCGCACGTGCTCGAGCCACGCGCGCGGCTCGCGGATCTCGAGCAGCAGGTGCTCGGGCGCGTATTCGTTGGCGACCTCGAAGGCGGACTCGAGTGATTCGACCACGAGCAGCCGCATGTGCGCCGTCGATTCAGCCAGGATGGCTGCGCGCGAGAGCGGGCGCACCTGGCGCTGCACCTCCTGCGCGACGCGCTGCGCGAGCGCCGCGGAAGGGGTCACCAGCAGGGCCTGCGCGTCGGCGCCGTGCTCGGCCTGAGCGAGCAGATCGGCGGCGATGAATTCGGGGCGCGCGTGCTCATCTCCGATCACCATGACCTCGCTGACGCCGGCCGGCAAGTCGGCCGCGGCGCCGGCGGGATCGTTGGCGGCCAGCAGTTTGGCGGCGGTCACCCAGGCATTGCCGGGGCCGAACAATTTGTCGCACTTCGGTATGGACGCGGTGCCGTAGGCCATGGCGGCGATGGCTTGAGCGCCGCCCACCTTGAAGACCCGCTCGACACCCGCCTTGCGCGCGGCGACCAGCACCGCGGCGTCGGCGCCGCCGCTCTTGGTCGGGGCGGTGCACATGATGCGCACCGGACAGCCGGCGATCCGCGCCGGAACCGCCAGCATGATGGCGGTGGAGGGCAGCGGGGCGGAGCCCGCTGGGACGTACAGTCCGACGGCGCGCACCGGCACGCTGATCCGTTCGCACAGCACGCCCGGCGCGGTCTCGACGCGCACCGCCGCGGGCGATTGCGCCGAGTGGAACCGGTGTACCGCCGCAATGGCGGCATCGAGCGCCGCATGCTGGACGGCGCTCAAGGTGCGCTCGGCCTGCGAGAATTCCCGCTCGGAGACGGCCAATTGGTCGAGCCGAACCGCGTCGAAGCGCTGCGTCAATTCGTAGAGTGCAGCATCGCCGTCGAGGCGCACTGCATCGATGATGCGCTGCGCCTCGAGCGCGACGCTGTCGGCATTGCGCTGCGCCGGCCGATCCAGGGCGGACCTGCGCTCCGGCGCCGACAGCGATTTCCATTCGAGAATGCGCATCGTGATCCGCCCTTTAGGCCAGCATCTTCTCGACCGGCAGCACCAGCACCGAACTCGCACCCACCCCCTTCAGCTGCTCGAGGGTCTCCCAAAACACGTTTTCGCGGCACACGGCATGCACCGCCACTCGATCGCCGAGGCCTTCGAGCGGGATGACCGTTGGCGCCTCGCTCCCGGGCAGCAGCTTCGCAATCGCCGGCAGAGCGGAGCGCGGCACGTGCAGCATGATGTACTTGCTGCCCTTGACCTGCTCGACTCCATCGATGCGCATGAGCAGACGCCGCGTCCAATCCTGCTTCTCCGCGGGGATGGGGACCGGAGTGCGGATCAGCATCGCCTGGCTCTCGAGCACCACCTCGGCCTGGCGCAGATGATTCGCCGCCAACGTCGAGCCCGTGGACACCAAGTCGCAGATCACGTCCGCGCGCCCCAGGCGCGGCGCGATCTCGACCGAGCCGGAAAGCACCACGACTTCAGCCCTGATCGCGCGCTCGGCGAGGAACCTCGCCAGTATATGCGGATAGGTGGTCGCGATGCGCTTGCCGGCGAGCGATGCCGCGCCGCGGTAATCGAAACCGTCCGGCACCGCGATGCAGAGCTTGCAGCGGCCAAAATCCAATGCCTGCACGATCTCGAACAACGGCGCCACGCCGCGCTCGCGAAAGGCGAGGCGCTTCTCCTCGACCACGTTCAAGCCGACCAGGCCCAAATCGCAGACGTCTTCCTGCACCAGATCCGGAATGTCATCGTCGCGCACGAACAGCAAGTCGAGCGGCATGTTCTCGCCGTAGCACATGAGCTGGTCCTTGCCCCGGCTGTACTTGAGTCCGCAGCGCGACAGCAGATCGAGCGACGGCTCGGTGAGCCGGCCGCTCTTCTGCACGGCGATCTTCAGGCGCATCGGGGTGTCAGGTTCGTTCATGCGTTGAGCTTGAGGCGGTCGGTCACCGCCCGGTAGCCGCCGTTGCCCGCGGTCAGGTAGCGCGCGACGCGCCCGATGGTGGTGGCGCTCACCCCGGTCAGCCGGTGGATTTCGCGGTACGGCAGGCCACGCTCCAACAGCTCGACCACGGCCCAGCGGTCGGCCATGGCCTGCAATTCGGCGGGTGTGCACAGATCGCGGAAAAAGCTGCGGCATTCCTCCACGCTGCGCAACGCCAGGATCGCCGTGTACAGCGCGCGCTCGTGCTGCTGTTCCTGCCGCAGAGTGACCTGCCTGTTGGTCTTCATCGCACGCCCATCATACAATGTATTAACACGCTAACACATTAATGCATTATCAAACGGAGCGCAAGTCAAATTGCTTGACTCGGGCTGCGCGCCTGCATACCATTCGCTGGCTCATCTAGACCGGCTGAGGGAAAGGCCCTTAGAAGCCGGGGCAACCACCCAAAAGGCTCGCGAGAGCCGCTTAGGAACGGTGCCAACTCCTGCGGAGCCGGGGCAAGCCTCGATTTCCGATAGATGGGCGGCATGTGGAGGGGGCGCCCTGCGGCGTTCGCCTCAACGGCCATAAGAGCGGCACCGCTCCCCAGGGGTTATGTCAACCGTGGAGGAGCCGCTGCAAGGTGTCGAGAAATACCCACATCAAAGCCGTCGCTGATGACCTGGCGGGCGATGCGTCCCGCGCGGCCGAAGCGTCCGTGCGCGAGGCGGTGCTGCCGCTGCCACATCCCTGGCGCCTGCACCACGGCGATGAGCTCGCCGATGCGCACATCGCTTTTCGCCTGGTCGGGCCCGAGGAGGCCCCGGTCGTCGCGGTGCTCGGCGGGATTTCCGCCCATCGCGTGGTGGACGGTGCGCCCGGTTGGTGGCCGCAGAGCGTCGGTCCCGGGCTCGGCGTCGATACCAGGAAATTCCGCGTGCTCGGCATCGACTATATCGGCGGGCACGGCGGGAGTTCGGCGCCGCAGCCGAACTCGGCCTTTCCGCCCGTGAGCTCCTTCGATCAGGCGGAGGCGCTGCGCCACATCGTCCTGCACCTCGGGCTCAAATCGCTGCACGCCATCGTCGGCGCATCCTACGGCGGCATGGTGGCGCTGTGCCTCGCGGAGCGCCACCCCGCGCTGGTGGACCGCATCGTCGTGTTGAGCGCCGCCGACAAGTCCCAGGTGCTGTCGACGGCGTGGCGCAGCGTGCAGCGGCAGATCGTGCGCGAGGCGATCGCGCGAGGCGACGGGCCGAGCGGGCTCAAGCTCGCGCGGGCGCTGGCGATGGCGACTTACCGCAGTTCGGTGGAGTTCGAGCTGCGTTTCGGCGGGCCGCCGGTGCGCGAGGCGAACCGGTTCCGCTTTCCCATCGAGGGCTACCTGTTCGCGCGCGGCGATGATTACGTGCAGAAGTATCGGGCCGAGACCTTTCTCGCGCTGAGCGAATCGATCGACTTGCACAAGATGGACGCGACCGCGGTGCGCACGCCCGCCACGCTGATTGCGGTGCGCGAGGACCAGCTGGTGCCGTTCAGCGACATGCAGGGTCTCTCGGCGCGCCTCAACGGGCCGCGTCAGCTGATCGAGATCAATTCCATATTCGGGCACGACGCCTTCTTGAAGGAGGGCGCGGCGCTCAACCCCATCATCAGGCAGGCGCTTGCGGAGACGACATGAGCAAACAGATCAAACCTCGAAAATCCTTGGTCACGCGATCGGTGCGGGCGGGGCTCGAATCGGACGCGCAGTACGGCTCCGTGGTGCCGCCGATCTATTTGTCGAGCAACTTCGCGTTCGAAGGCTACGGCCGGCCGCGCAAGTACGACTACACGCGCTCCGGCAATCCGACCCGCGACCAGCTGGCCGCCGCGCTCGCGGATCTGGAGGGGGGCGCCGGCGCAGTGGTGACCTGCACGGGCATGGCGGCGATCACGCTGATCGTGGCGACCCTCGGGCACGGCGCGCGGGTGCTCGCGCCCTTCGACTGCTACGGCGGCACCTACCGGCTGCTCGCCGCGCTGCACGCGCAGGGCAAGCTTGTGGTGGATTTCGTGGATCAGGGCGATGCTGCGGCCCTCGGCGCGGCGCTCGCCGCCAAGCCGCAGTTGGTGTGGATCGAGACGCCGAGCAATCCGCTGCTGCGGGTCGTCGACATTCGCGCGATCGCCGAGGCGGCCCACGCGTGCGGTGCGCTGGTCGTCGCCGACAACACCTTCCTGTCGCCGCTCTGGCAGCAGCCGCTCGCGCTGGGCGCGGATCTGGTCATGCATTCGACCACCAAGTACTTGAACGGTCACAGCGACGTGGTCGGCGGCGCGGTGATTGCCGCGACGCCGCAGCTCGCGGAGAGCTTGTCCTGGTGGGCGAATGCCATCGGCGTCACCGGCTCGCCGTTCGACAGCTTCTTGAGCCTGCGGGGCGTGCGCACCCTGGACGCGCGCATGCGTGTGCACGCCGAAAACGCCGCGGCGGTCGTCGATCTGCTGCACCGGCATCCGGCCGTGCGGCAGGTGTTCTATCCGGGGCTTGCCGATCATCCCGGTCATGAGCTCGCGCGCCGTCAACAGAGCGGCTTCGGTGCGATGCTGAGCGTCGAGCTCAAGGGCGGCGAGCCCGCGGTGGCGGCGTTTCTCGCCGGGCTCGATTGCTTCACGCTCGCCGAGTCGCTCGGCGGCGTAGAGAGTTTGATCGCGCATCCGGCCAGCATGACGCACGCGGGCATGGACGAGGCGGCGCGGCTGCGCGCCGGGATCGGACCGGGGTTGCTTCGGGTGTCGGTCGGAATCGAGGATGTCGCGGACCTGCTCGCCGACCTCACCGCCGGTCTCGAGCGTGCCGCAGCGCACGCCGCTACAGCGCAGCCAGAACCGCATCTCCGGCGGCACGCGTCGTGACCGACGCGGCGCCCGGTGCGGCCAGATCGGCGGGCAGAGCGCCCGATTCGATTGCCTTGGACACCGCGGCCTCCAGCCATCGCGCCTCCTCTTCGAGCTTGAGCGAATAGCGCAGCAGCATGGCTGCGCTCAAGATCGTCGCGTAGGGATTGGCGATGCCGCGGCCGGCGATGTCCGGGGCGGAGCCGTGGATGGGCTCGTACAAACCGCGCGCGTCCGAGCCCAAGGAGGCGGACGGCAGCAGGCCCAGCGAGCCGGCCAGCATCGACGCCTCGTCGGTGAGAATGTCGCCGAACATGTTCTCGGTGACGATCACGTCGAAATCGCGCGGCCGCCGCAACAGGTGCATCGCGGCCGCATCCACCAGCACGTGCTCGAAGCTCACGTCCGGGAATTCGGCCGGCAGTACGCGCTCGACCACGGCGCGCCACAGGCGCGAGGTTTCGAGCACGTTCGCCTTGTCGACCGAGGTGAGCTTGCGGCGGCGCGCGCGCGCGAGCTGCGCGGCCAGGCGCACCACGCGTTCGATCTCCGCCGCGCTGTAGCGGCAGACGTCGTACGCCTCGGTCGCGGTGCGCTGCTTGTCGCCGAAATAGATCCCGCCCGTGAGCTCGCGCACGACCATGATGTCGACGCCGCGCAGCAGGTGCGCTTTGATGGGCGAGGCGTCGAGTACCGCCGGGTGCGGCACCACGGGGCGCAGATTGGCGAACAGCGCGAGCGCCTTGCGCAGCTGCAGCAGCCCCTGCTCGGGGCGCACCCTGGCATCGGGATCCGACCACTTCGGGCCGCCGACCGCGCCCAGCAGCACCGCATCGGCGCGTCGACAGAGCGCGAGCGTGGAGTCGGGCAGCGCTTCGCCGGTGGCGTCAATGGCCGCGCCGCCGATCAGCGCCGGCTCGAATTGAAAGGCATGGCCGAAGCGCTGCGCCAGCCGCTCGAGCGCGCGCACAGCCTCCGCGGTGATCTCACCGCCGATGCCGTCGCCGGCGAGCACCGCAATCAGGGCGTGCAGCTGCCCTCTCCGGGGACGCTCCGCGCGGCCTCGAAGCGCTCGATGTCGCCGAGCTTGCTGCGCAGATAGCCGAGCTCATCCACTCCGTTCAGCAGACAGTGGCGCGCGAAGGCCTCGATCGGGAAGCTCACCGATGCGCCGCTCGGCAGGGTCAAGCGGGCGGTCTCGAGGTCGATATCCACCTCCGCGCCGGGATGCGCGAGCAGCCACGCCGCCGTGGCCTCGTCCACCGTGACCGGCAGCAGTCCGTTCTTCAACGAATTGGTGCGGAAGATATCGGCGATCTCGGTGCTGATGACGGCGCGGATGCCATAGTCGAGCAGCGCCCAGGGCGCATGTTCGCGCGAGGAGCCGCAGCCGAAATTGCGCCCCGCCACCAGCACGCTGCAGTCGCGCGCCGCCGCCTGGTTCAAAATGAATTCGGGATTCGGGATGCCGTCGGCCAGGTAGCGCCAATCGGCGAACAATTGCCTGCCGAGCCCTTCCTTGGTGGTGGTGGTCAGGAATCGCGCGGGAATGATCTGATCGGTGTCGACGTTGCTCGACGCCAGCACCACGGTTCGCGAGTGCACGCGCTTCAACGGCTGCATCACAGCAGCCCCCGGGGATCGGTGATCCTGCCGCGCACGGCGCTCGCGGCCGCGGTGAGCGGACTCACCAGCAAGGTGCGTGCGCCGACGCCCTGGCGTCCTTCGAAATTGCGGTTGCTGGTGCTGACCGAGTACTGGCCGGCGGCAACGGTGTCGCCGTTCATCCCCAGGCACATGGAGCAGCCGGATTCACGCCAATCGGCGCCGGCCGACTTGAAGATCTCGTCGAGGCCGGCTTTCTCCGCCTCGCGCTTGACCTGCTGCGATCCGGGAACGATGAGCAGGTGCACGCCGGGCGCCACTTTGCGCCCTTTGAGGATCCGCGCGGCGGCCTCGAGATCCTCCAGCCGGCCATTGGTGCAGCTGCCGATGAACACCACGTTGACGGGCTTGCCCAGCATGGCATCGCCGCCGTGAAAGCCCATGTAGCCGAGCGCCTTGTCGTACGCCGCATCACCGGTGCTCCGGGGGATCGGCGCGCTGATCGGCACCACCATGCCGGGATTGGTCCCGTAGGTGATCATCGGCTCCAGCGTCGCAGCATCGATGTCGACCGATGCGCCGAACGGCGCGCCCGCATCGGTGGTGAGGCCTCGCCAGCGCGCCACCGCGGCGTGCCACTCCGCACCCCGCGGTGCGCGCGGTCTGCCCTCGAGATATGCGAAGGTGGTGTCGTCCGGTGCGATCATGCCCGCGCGGGCACCGGCCTCGATGGACATGTTGCACACGGTCATGCGCTGCTCCATCGAGAGCGCGCGGATGGTCGATCCACGATACTCGATCACATGGCCGGTGCCGCCCGACACGCCCACGCGGCCGATGATGGCGAGGATCAGGTCCTTGGCGGTGACGCCTGAGGGCAGTTTGCCCTCGACGTTGACGGCGAAGGTTTTCGGCTTGCGCTGCAATAGGCACTGCGTCGCGAGCACGTGGCCGACTTCGGTGCTGCCGATGCCGAAGGCGAGGGCGCCGAATGCGCCGTGGGTGCTGGTATGGCTGTCGCCGCAGACGATGGTCATGCCGGGCTGTGTGGCGCCGAGCTCCGGACTGATGACGTGCACGATGCCGCGCCGCGAATCGCGCATGCCGAACAGCTCGACGCCGAACTCGGCGGCATTGCGCTCCAGCTTGAGCACCTGCCGGGCGGCGGCATCCAGCGCGATCGGCACCTCGCCGAACACTTGCTCGGTGCGCGTGGGTGTCGAGTGGTCCATGGTGGCGAGCGTGCGCTCGGGGCGGCGCACCGGCAGCCCGAGCGACTTCAACACACTGAACGCCTGCGGCGAGGTGACCTCGTGGATGAGGTGCAAATCGACGTACAGCACGGCCGGCGTCTCCGGCGTCTGCGCCAGCACTTCGTGCGCCGTCCAAACCTTCTCGAACAGTGTGCGGGCGGTCATGGCTGCCCGGTCAGGCCCGGCCGGATTCCAGCCAGGGCATGCGCGCGCGCAGCTTCGCGCCGACTTTTTCGATCGAGTGATTGAGGTCGGCCTTCAGCAGCTTCGAGTATTTGCGCCGCCCGCTCTTGGATTCCGAGATCCATTGGCGCGCGAACTTTCCCTGCTGAATTTCGCCGAGAATCTTCTTCATCTCTTTCTTGGTGGCCTTGTTCACGATGCGCGGCCCGCGCGTCAGATCGCCGTACTTGGCGGTATCGCTGATGAAGCGGTGCATTTTGGTGATGCCGCCCTCGTGCAGCAGGTCGACGATCAGCTTGAGCTCATGCAGGCATTCATAGTAGGCGACCGCCGGCTGATAGCCCGCTTCGATCAGCGTTTCGTAGCCCTTGACGACGAGCTCGGTGGCGCCGCCGCACAGTACCGCCTGTTCGCCGAACAAATCGGTTTCCGTCTCCTCGGCAAAGGTCGTCTCCAGCACGCCGCCGCGGGTGCCGCCGATGCCGTCGGCATAGGCCAGCGCCTTGGCTTTGGCGCGCTTCGAGGGATTCTGCGCCACCGCGAGCAGGCAGGGCACGCCGCGCCCCTGCTGGTATTGTCGGCGCACCAGATCGCCCGGACCCTTCGGGGCGATCAGCACCACGTCCAAATCCTTGCGCGGCTTGATCTGCTTGAAGTGCACGTTGAAGCCGTGAGCGAACAGCAAGGTCGCACCGGGTTCGAAGTCCGCCTTGAGCTCGTCGTACAACGCCTTCTGCGTCATGTCGGGAACCAGCATGGCAACCAACTGGGCGCCCTTGACCGCCGCCTTGGGTTCCATGACTTGCAGGCCATCCTTTTTCGCCTTGTTCCAGCTGTCTCCCTTGCGAACGCCGACTACGACATCGAAGCCGCTGTCGTGCAAATTGAGCGCGTGCGCCCGGCCTTGGCTTCCGTACCCGAGAACGGCGATGCGTGCCCCTCGCAGTGCTTTCTTGTCGACGTCTTTTTGCGAATACAAACGCATGTGGTGCTCCTGTAGCCCGGTTTCAAACATTTGAAGGAAATTGCAGACCGTAAAATGCAAGACCCCGCCTCTAGGACTTTTGCAGCCTGAGCGGGGTCCGTTTAAGAATAGCGCAGCGCCCTGTTAACTAGCCGCAAATAGCAACACAGAATCTCTTATCATGCAAGGGCTGCAACGGCCCTTGGTATACTTTTATCAGGCCGCATTTCATCAGGCCGTACTTTGAGGCTTGCCATTCATGACCACCGATCTCATCAGCTCAGTTCCCCTATGGTTGCTGTATGACGATGAAATCGAAGCGTGGCGCGCGGCGCGGCCGCCGTTCATCAAGACCTGGTTGAACGAGCACAACTTCAAGGGTGAAAAGCATCGGGTGCTGCTGGTGCCTGATGCGAACGGCGCCTTGGAAATGGCGGTGGGCGGCCTCGGGAAACGTCAGGGCGGGTTGTCGCTGTGGCATTCGGCCGGATTCGCCGAACGCCTGCCGCCGCGCCGGTTTCATCTGGCGCAACCGTGGACCGACGCCGAAGCGACGCAATTGAGCTTGGGTTTCGCGTACGGCGCCTACCGGTTCGAACGCTATCGGCCGAGCAAATCGGAACGCGCGGCGAGCTTGGAACCACCGCCGAATGCGGATCAGAGCTTCATCGGGATCGCGGCCGAGTCGCTGAAGATGGCGCGTGATCTCATCAATACGCCTGCCAACGACATGGGACCGGCCGAATTGGCGGCTGCGGCGCGCCAGCTTGCGGAACGCCACCAAGCCGACTATCAGGAATGGGTGGGCGAGGAACTGCTTGCCGCCCAGTTTCCTGCGATCCATGCCGTGGGACGTGCCAGCGCTGCTGCGCCGCGGCTCCTCGACATTCATTGGTCGCCGCCCGGCGGGGCGGCTCTGCCGCGCTTGACGCTGGTCGGTAAGGGCGTGTGCTTCGACAGCGGCGGCCTTGACATCAAGCCGAGTTCGGGCATGGCGATGATGAAAAAAGACATGGGCGGCGCGGCAGTGGCGCTTGCGCTCGCCAATATGCTCATGCGCGCGAAGCTGCGCGCGCGGCTGCGGGTCCTGGTGCCCGCGGTGGAGAATTCGATCGCCGGCAACGCCTATCGGCCCGGCGATGTGCTCGCGACGCACAAGGGTTTGACGGTCGAGGTGGGCAACACCGATGCGGAGGGCCGTTTGGTCTTGTGCGATGCACTTGCGCTGGCTGATGCCGAGCGTCCTGACCTCATCATTGACTTTGCCACTCTGACCGGCGCCGCCCGCGTGGCCCTCGGGCCCGAACTGCCCGCCGTGTTCGGCAGCGAGGAGGCCATGGTTGCCGAGTTGACGCGCATCGCGGCAGTTGAGCACGATCCGCTGTGGCCCATGCCCCTGTGGATGGGCTACGACGACGAGCTCGGCAGCAAGGTTGCGGATCTGAACAATGTCGCGGCCTCGGGTCTCGCTGGTGCGATTTTCGGCGCGCTGTTTCTGAAGCGCTTCGTAACCGAAACCCCCAACTGGTTGCACATCGACCTCTATGCGTGGAACCCGAAAGAGCGGCCCGGCCGCGGTGTCGGCGCTGAAGCGCATGCGGTGCGCGGCGTCTATCGTTATCTTGTCGAACGGTACGGGTGTGTTTAAGCTCGGCGCCCGATTCTTTCACGGCCCACTTCAAGTTCAAACCCATGACAAAGAAAACCAGTCCGGTCGATGCCCGCCGTTACTCACGCGTGGTCGTGGAGGGGATTAAACAGGCGCCGGCGCGCGCCATGCTGCATGCGGTGGGATTCTCCGACGAGGATTTCAACAAGCCGCAGGTGGGGATCGCCTCCACATGGAGCAATCTGACGCCCTGCAACATGCATATCGATGAGCTGGCGCGCTTGGCCGCGGCCGGCGTCGAGGCGCGCGGTGCGAAGGCGGTGACGTTCTCGACGATTACGGTTTCCGACGGGATTTCGATGGGTACGCCCGGCATGCGGTACTCGTTGGTGTCCCGCGAGGTCATTGCCGATTCGATAGAAACGGTCGTCGGCGCTCAAGGATTCGACGGCGTCATCGCGTTCGGCGGGTGCGATAAGAACATGCCGGGCTGTCTCATCGCGCTGGCGCGGCTCGACCGGCCTGCGGTTTTCGTGTATGGCGGAACGATTCGGCCGGGAACCGACAAACGAGACATCGTGTCCGTATTCGAGGCGGTGGGCGGCTATGCGCAGGGCACCGTGTCCGAACAGCAGCTCAAGTTCGTCGAACGATCCGCGATTCCGGGTCCGGGATCCTGCGCTGGGATGTACACGGCGAATACGATGGCTTCGGCCATCGAAGCCATGGGTATGAGCTTGCCCAATAGCTCCGCCCAGGACGCCATTTCGAGTCAAAAGCGCGACGACTGTACGCGCGCCGGCGGCGCCGTCGTCAATCTCCTCCAGTTGGGCCTGCGGCCGCGGCAGATCATGACGCGCAAGGCGTTCGAGAATGCGATTACGGTGTGCATTGCGCTGGGCGGCTCGACCAATGCCGTCTTGCACTTGCTCGCCATCGCCTCGTCGGCCAACGTCAAATTGAAGCTCGACGATTTCACGCGCATCGGCAAGCGCGTCCCGGTGCTGGCGGATTTACGCCCGAGCGGACGCTATTCCATGTCGGACCTGGTGGCCATCGGAGGCATACAACCGTTGATGAAAACTTTGCTCGACGCCGGATTGCTGCACGGCGATTGCCTCACCGTCACGGGTAAGACGCTGGCGGAAAACCTGCATGACGTCGAGCCCTACCCCGAGGCTCAAGAAATCGTCCTGCCGCTAGGAGCTCCGATCAAGAAAGATAGTCACTTGGTCATCCTATATGGAAATCTCGCGCCCGAGGGCGCGGTCGCCAAAATCACCGGAAAAGAAGGACTGCGCTTCAAAGGAGTCGCGCGGGTATTCAACTCAGAGGAAGAATCGTTGCAGGGCATCCTGGGCGGCAAGGTCAAGGCGGGCGACGTGGTCGTCATCCGCTACGAAGGACCGAAAGGCGGTCCCGGGATGCGCGAGATGCTGAGCCCTACCGGTGCCATCATCGGCCGTGGACTGGGGAGCCAGGTCGCGCTGATAACCGACGGGCGATTTTCCGGAGGCAGCCACGGTTTCGTGGTCGGACACGTAGCGCCCGAGGCTGCGGTCGGAGGGCCGTTGTCCCTGGTCAAAACGGGCGATGAGATAACCATTGATGCAGAGCGTCGAGAAATTACGTTGCATGTGAGCGCCGCCGAACTTAAGGTGCGCCGCAAGACTTGGACGCCGCCGAAGCCCTATGCACGACGCGGTGCGTTGGCAAAGTATTCGCGTGCGGTTAGCAGCGCTTCTCTCGGCGCCGTAACCGACTTGGAGTAAGTCAAGTCGCGCTTGCAGTTCGGGCGGGATATGTGTCAGTCTCTTTACTCGCTGAAGGGACTTGACGAAGGTATGCCGCAGGAAAAAAATTCCGCGGCGTGAGTAAGGGATACGTTTGGTGCACGATGTATCGCGGACGGCTAGTCGCAGAGCGCAATGCACGTGTACCAAAAGCGCGCAGCAGACATTCGCATGCGCGCGCGTAGTGCACTTTAGAGAAATTGTAGGGGTAGGGTCGCAACCAGCTTTATGTACAAATACGAAGAGCCATCAATGTTTTCCGGCAGGAGAGGCCTCGCTCTTCTTGTCGTTATTCTTTTGCATGTGGTCGTAGGTTGGGCGTTTTATACCGGTTTGGCGAGCCGTCTTGCACAGACGATAATCCCGCCTGTGGAAATCGCCCAGATCGACAAACCCAAAGACATCGACAAGCCGCCACCGCCGCCCCCCAAGCTCGAAGAAATCAAGCCCTACGTTCCGCCCCCTGAATTCGTCGACATTCAAGCTCCCCAGGAACAGACCACGGCGATCACCCAAATCACGCAGGTCGCGCAGCCCGCCCCCCCGCCGGTGCAGGCAGCGCCACCGCCGCCCAAGCCCGGCACGCCGCCGCGGCAGGATCCCAAGCACCCGCTGAAGATCGGCGAAGAGTGGTATCCCGATGCGTCGAAGCGCGCGAACGAGGAAGGGCGTTGCGTGGTGACGATGACCGTGGCCTCCGATGGTCATGTGGCGGCCGAGACAATCCAATCGAGCTCCGGCTTTCCGCGGCTGGACGAGGCGTGTCTCAAGGCCGTTCACGGGCAGCGCATGCTGCCGGCGACCGAAGAAGGCAAGCCGGTGGAGAAAACTGTGTCGATACCCATTTCGTGGAAGCTGACTAATAAGTAGCGCTCGCTCATGGAGCGGAATTTGTTTAACTCGTCAATTTAACTTGTCTAAGTAGAGGAAATCGGTCCATGTCAGAGACTACAGTTGAAAATCCGTTTGGCCTTGGCGCCCTTATCCAGCAGGGTGACTTGGTCGCGAGGTCGACGCTCGTCATTTTGCTAATCATGTCGCTGCTTACGTGGTTCATCATGATCACGAAGTTCTTCGATCAGCGGCGGCAGCGTTTGCAGGCAATCGAAGCCGAGAAGGAATTCTGGTCCTCTGGCAGCCTGACGGATGCGCTCGGTAAGCTGAAAGGCACGTCCAATCCGTTTCGAGCGCTCGCCGAGACCGGTAAGCAGGCGTATGAGTACCACGAGGTCAACAAGGCGCGCCTCTCCGGGGCCATCGGCACCAGCGAGTGGATCACCGAGTCGTTGCAGCGCACCGCTGATACCATCATCGGCCGCATGCAGTCCGGCTTGCCGGTACTCGCGTCGGTGGGCTCTACCGCTCCGTTCGTCGGATTGTTCGGAACGGTGTGGGGCATCTACCATGCGTTGATCGCGATCAGCGCATCCGGATCGGCTTCAATCGAAAAAGTGGCCGGACCCGTCGGTGAGGCTTTGATCATGACGGCCATCGGGTTGTTCGTCGCCGTCCCGGCGGTGTTGGGATACAACGTGCTGTTGCGCCGCAATAAGAACCTGCAAGAGGGCGTCAGCCACTTCACGCATGAACTGCATGCGTATCTGATCTCGGGTGCGAAGATGGGTTTGGGCATGGAGAAGGCTCCGCCCGCGGTGGGTAAGCCCAGCCCCGCAGCTGCACGCTAGGAGTTGACTCATGGCGATGAGTGCAAGCGGTACCGAAGGCGAGGTGCTTTCGGACATCAACGTGACACCCCTCGTGGACGTCATGTTGGTGCTCCTGATCATCTTTATCATCACGGTTCCGGTGGCGTTGAAGGAGCACAAGGTCAATCTGCCGAAAGCGAGCAACCTGCCGACGCAGACCAAGCCGGAGGATGTGACGATTGCGGTTGATAAATCGGGTGAGCTTTATTGGAACGCCAAGCTCTTGCCGAATCAGGATGCACTGCTGACCAACCTCAGAAACATTGCCCGTGCGGATCCGCAACCCGAGGTGCATATTCGCGGCGATAGCGACGCGCGCTACATGTATGTCGGGCAGGTGCTGGTGGCCGCACAGAAGATCGGCATCCGTAAAGTGGCATTTTTGACCACACCACTTCACCCCGGCGATGTGCCTTAGGAGAGATTGATATGGCGATGGCAATAGGCAGCGGCGAGGGCCAGTCGTTTACGGACATCAACATGACGCCGTTGATCGACGTCATGTTGGTGTTGCTGATCATCTTCATCATCTCGCTTCCCCCGGTGACGCATGCGG
>JBKQOZ010000041.1:0-63742 GCA_052326345.1 Steroidobacteraceae bacterium
TCCAAGCGAGGACATCGTCGGCGTGCTTACGCCCTCAAATCAGGTACGATCGTGCAGGAAATGCCTGGCGCCGCCGGTGGAATCGCCGGGAAAAGGCGCATCATTTTTGCGCCGGAAAGTAGCTAGGAGCGCGGTTTGCTCGGCTCTGCTTGAACCACCCGGTTAATCTGCCACTGCTGCGCGATCGAGAGCACTGTATTGGTCAGCCAATAGAGCACCAGCCCAGACGGGAACCACGCCATCATTCCGGTCATGACCAACGGCATGAACTGCATGATCTTCGCCTGCATCGGATCGGGGGGCGCCGGATTCAATTTGAATTGCGCGAACATCGCGCCGCCCATCAGCAGCGGCAGCACGAAGTACGGGTCGCGCGCCGACAGATCGTTGATCCACAGCAGAAACGGCGCCTGGCGCATTTCCACGCTCTCGAGCAGCACCCAGTAGAATGAGATGAAGAACGGGATTTGCACGACCATCGGCAGACAGCCCGCCAGCGGATTGATCTTCTCGCGCTTGTAGAGCTCCATCATGGCGCGGCCGAGCTTTTCTCGATCGTCCTTGAAGGATTCTTGAATCTGCTTCATGCGCGGCGCCACCGCGCGCATCTTCGCCATCGAACGCCCGCTCGCCTGGCTCAAAGGATAGAACAGCAGCTTGATTAGGGCGGTCACGATGATGATGGACCAGCCCCAGTTGCCGATGAGACCGTGGACCCACTTGAGTGTCGCGAACAGCGGCTGGGCGATCACCGTGAGCAATCCGTAGTCGGCGGTACGCTCGAGGCGCGGCCCCGTCGCCGCCAGCTGCGACTGCAGTTTCGGCCCGATGAACAGCTTCTCGTGAAATTCGGCGGTGGCGCCGGGGGGGACCTGCCTGGACGGCCCAGTCGCGCTCAGCAGGTACTCGTGGCCCTGGACCTGCAGCTGATAGCGGTACGGCTGATCCGCCGGCGGCACGATCGCCGAGACGAAGTGGTGCTGCAAGGAGGCGAGCCACCCGCTGGTAATGGTCTCCGCGAATTTGCTGTCCGCCTCGTTCTCGACCTTGAGGTCGCGGGTTTTCGTACCGTCGAATACATCTGGCCCCTTGAACGAATAGGTCTCGACATCGAAGTACGAGCGCGATGCATGTTCCCAGTGCCGCAGAATCTGTGCATAGGAAGCGAGGCTGCGCGCCGCGGTGCCGTCGTTATGCACCTCGTATTTAAGGTCGATGGCATACCAGCCGCGGGTGAATACGAAGGTCTTGGTCACCGTCAACCCCTGGCCGTCGGTCCAGGTCATCGGCACCCGCAATTCATTCGCGCCTGCAGGCAGCACATACTCCGTCTGGTCCGCAGTCCACATCGCCAGATGCGTCGGAGCGGGTTCACCCGCGCCGCCGATGAGGCCGCTCTGGAGCAGATATAGCGAGTCGGGGTCGCGGTTCTCGAGCCGCACAGGGATGTTCGGGGTGTCCTTGTGCAGCGGATATTGCGTCAGGTCGGCGCGATCGATCTCGCCGCCCTTCAAGTTGATGGTGGCGTCGAGGACATCGGTCACCACGTGCAGCGTTGCAGTGGAACCGGCTGCCGCGGGCGCGGCGGCGGGCGGCGGCGCCGTTCCGGCGGCGCTCGGGGCGGCGGACGGCGCGGCGGCACTCCCTGCCTTGGGTATCGAATCAACGAGTGAATTCGAGGCGGCCGGTGCGCCCGCGGTGGACGGCGAGGCGGCGCTCGGGGCGGCGGCGGACGGCGCCGGCTCGCGGTAATCTTGCATCCACGCTTCGTAATTGAGATACAGGATCGCAGCCAATGCGACCCACAGCATGACCCGAGTATTAGGCATTGATCGGTCTCTTGTCCGGCACCGGGTCGTAACCGCCGTCGGCGAAAGGATGGCAGCGAAGCAGCCGCTTGAGGCCGAGCCAGCCGCCGCGCATCGCGCCGTGGCGTTCGATGGCCGCATGCGCGTAGCAGGAGCAGCTCGGATAGAAGCGGCAGCGCGGACCGAGCAGCGGACTCAACGTCAGCTGGTAAATGCGGATGAGCAGCATCAAGACTTGGCGCATGGCTCTACCACTGCTGCGAAATGCTCTTCCAGTGCTTGGCCAGGCTGGCGCGCAAATCGCTCGGGGGTGCAAGCCGCGCAGCGTCGCGGGCTGCAACGGTGACATCGACGGGCGGTAGGGCGTATTGATTCAAACGAAAGGATTCTCGCGTCAGGCGTTTGATGCGATTGCGGGCGACGGCCGTTCCGCAGGTGCGCGTCGCTATCGCAAGCCCCAACCGCGCATGAGTTTCATGGTTTGCCAGGACCGACAAGCTAAAATAGGCATCGGCAAATCGCCTGCCGCGCTGCCTAGCTTGGCGAAATTCGGCCGGCTGGTGCAAACGCTTGCGCGGCTCGAACGTCAGTTTACGGATCGCTGATCAGCCCTTGTTAGACAGCCTGGGACTCAACCCTCAGGGACAGAGGCGCTTGCGGCCCTTGGCGCGGCGTCGAGCAAGCAACCGACGACCGCTCTTGGTGGCCATCCGTGCGCGAAACCCGTGCGTACGGGCACGATGCAAGTTACTCGGGTTGAAGGTACGTTTCATAAAGAGAACTTAATCAAAAACCGCAGGGCAAATCAACGGGCTGGCAGATTTGCGAAAGGCGGCAAGGGTACTGAGCGTGCCTGGATGTGTCAATAGACGCGATGCCCAAGTTGGAGCTAGACTCCCTGCCCTTTCGTTTATCGTGCCCCAAGCCGCATGTAGGAGAGCGCTCTTGTCGGAGTCGCTGTGGAACCGCTGTCTTCGCGTGCTCGAGAGCGAACTCCCGATGCAGCAGTTCAACACGTGGGTCCGGCCCCTGCAGGCGATCGAGCGTGACGGCGAACTCAAGCTGCTGGCGCCGAATCGCTATGTCATCGAGTGGCTGGGCGACAACTCGCTGCCGCGTATCAAGGAATTGATCCGCGAGTTCGCCGAGGGCGCGGCCACTGAAGTGGTGCTCGATGTCGGCACCCGCGCCGGGGTACCCGCGGCCAATGCGCCTTTCGTCAACGGCGTTGCCGAAGCGCCGGGAAGCGCGGCAGCCAAGGCGCGGCGCCTGGCGCCGACCGTGCTCGGCAGCAGGATCAACGCGGAGTTCACGTTCGACAGCTTCGTCGAAGGCAAGAGCAACCAGCTCGCCAAGGCCGCCGCCATTCAAGTGGCCGGCAACCCGGGCAAGGCATATAACCCGCTGTTCATCTACGGCGGAGTCGGATTGGGGAAGACCCACTTGATGCATGCGGTAGCGAACAAGCTCAAAGAATGCAACCCGGAGGCACGGCTCGCCTACGTGCACAGCGAGCGTTTCGTGAGCGACATGGTGCGGGCTCTGCAGCACAACACCATTAACGACTTTAAGTCGGCCTACCGCTCCTTGGATGCGCTGATGATCGACGACATTCAATTCTTTGCGGGAAAGGATCGATCCCAGGAAGAGTTCTTCCATACTTTCAATGCGCTGCTGGAGAGCCAGCAGCAGGTGATCCTCACCTGCGATCGCTACCCGAAGGAGGTGGACGGTCTCGAGGAGCGCTTGAAATCGCGTTTCGGCTGGGGGTTGACCGTGGCGATAGAGCCGCCCGAGCTCGAGACCTGCGTCGCGATACTCATGAGCAAAGCGGCCATATCCCATGTCGAGCTTCCGGAAGAAGTCGCATTTTTCATTGCCAAGCGCATCCGCTCCAACGTACGCGAATTGGAAGGGGCGTTGCGCCGTGTCGTCGCTACGTCGCACTTCACCGGCCGGCCCATCACGCTGGAGTTTGCCAAGGAGGCGTTGCGCGATCTGCTGGCCCTGCAGGAAAAGCTGGTCACGGTTGAAAATATTCAGAAGACCGTAGCCGAATACTACAAAATCAGGATCGCGGATCTGCTGTCGAAGCGGCGCAGCCGTTCGATCGCGCGACCGCGCCAGGTGGCGATGGCCCTGGCGAAGGAGCTGACCAATCACAGCTTGCCGGAGATTGGCGACGCCTTTGGCGGCCGTGATCATACGACCGTACTGCACGCGTGCCGCCGGGTCAGGGAGTTGAGGGAATCGGAACGACGAATCGGCGAGGATTACATGAACCTGTTGAGAACCCTGGCGGGGTGAACGGGGAAAACTGTGGATAAAACTGTGGATAAAGATACCCACAGGTTCGCTACAGTTTCGGAGCGCACCGCGGACAGGAGTTCAAGGCACTTTTGTTAGTTGTAAGTCAATGATTATTAATGATTTTTGTGCCTTATCCACCGATGGTGCATGGCTTCATAATCATAGTAATAATCCTTCTTAAGAATTTAAATCTAAGATTAGTTGGATGGTGAGGCGCATGAAACTGACGGCTGAACGGGAGAAATTATTGACGCCTTTGCAGGCGGTCATCGGTGTAGTGGAACGCCGCCAGACGATGCCGGTGCTGGCGAACGTGTTGCTCGGCGTGGCGCAAGGCCGGCTGTCGATCACCGCGACGGATCTTGAGGTCGAGCTGGTGGCGGCGACCGAAGTGGCCGTGCAGGAAAGTGGGGACATCACCGTACCGGGCCGAAAATTCCTGGATATCTTGCGGGCATTGCCCGAGAAGTCGGTGGTGGCGATCACCGTGGAAGGCGAGAAAGTGGTCATTAAGGCTGGACGCAGCCGGTTCAGCTTGGCCACTTTGCCGGCGTCGGAATTTCCAGTGATCGATGACATCAATGCGCAGCAGACCGTGCAGATTCCACGCAAGGATCTGCTGCGCCTGCTGGAGAAGACACACTTTTCGATGGCGCAGCAAGACGTTCGCTACTACCTGAATGGCATGCTGCTCGAGGTCGACGGTCAAGTTTTGAGGGCGGTGGCTACCGACGGCCATCGTTTGGCGTTATGCGAAGGGGAGCTCGCGAGCAAGGCGAAAAGTTCGCAGCAAGTGATCGTGCCGCGCAAGGGTGTGTTGGAGCTGCAGCGGGTCCTGACGGATGAGGGTACCGCTGCCGTAGCGATCGGTACGAATCACGTTCGAGCGCAGATCGGCGATGTTCGCTTTACTTCCAAGCTCATTGATGGTCGATTTCCGGAATATTCGCGTGTCATCCCGGCCGCTCCGGCGGCAGCCATTCGCGCGGATCGGGACGTACTGCGGCAGGCGCTGCAGCGAACCGCCATTTTATCCAACGAAAAGTATCGTGGAATTCGCATCAACGTCAAAAAGAACGCCATTACTGTTCAGGCCCACAATCCTGAGCAAGAAGAGGCCGAGGAGGAGATCGAGGTGGCCTACGTTGGCGAGGATCTCGAGGTGGGTTTCAACGTCAATTACCTGCTCGATGCATTGGCGGCGATCGATGGACAAGAAGTAGAGCTGGGATTGACCGACAGCAATAGCAGCTGCCTGATTCGATCTCCCGGCGATACGAGTGCACGCTACGTCGTCATGCCGATGAGGCTTTGATTCCATGTCGCTGCGCCGGATGCACGCAACGGATTTCCGCTGCTTGCATCAGGCCGAAGTTGATTTCGACCCTAAGTTCACGTTGATCAGCGGGGCTAACGCTTCCGGCAAGACGAGCTTGCTGGAGGCAATATACGTGCTGGGGCGCGGTCGATCTTTTCGTACCCGACGATTGGAACACCTTATTCGTTCCGGCAGTGAGCGAATGGTGATTTTTGGTGAGATCGGCATCGCGGAGCGCCGTCTGGCGCTGGGCGTCGAAGGATCTGCAGACGGCCTTCGCGCGAAGGTGGCGGGCGAAAGGGCGGGCTCGCTCGCGGAACTTGCATCGGTGTTTCCAGTGCAAATCATTGATCCCGAAGTGCACCGACTGATCGAAGAGGGTCCTAGCCGCCGGCGTCGATTCATGGATTGGGGAGTGTTCCACGTGGAACCACAATTCGTGCGGCATTGGCAAAGCTATTATCAAGTGCTCAAACAGAGGAACGCGGCGTTGAGACGCAGAGAGCCGCGGCTGGTGGTGTGCGCGTGGGATGCGGATTTGATTCGCTATGGAGGGCTTTTGAGCGAGGCCAGGACCCGGTACATCGAACAGTTGATTGGGCAAGCCAGGACACTAGCTCGCGAATTGCTGGACATGGAGCTGGATCTCGGCCACCGCCCGGGCTGGCCACGCAATATCGGATTGCGGGAAGCATTGGAGCTCAGCTGGGCACAGGATCAGGAATCCGGCTCGACCCAAGTGGGCCCGCAGCGCGCAGAGCTTGTCATTCGCTTGGATGGAATGGCCGTGAAGGATCGCATCTCACGGGGTCAGCAGAAATTACTCGCCGCGGCGCTGCTGATTGCTCAGCTCAAGCTCTTTCCGGATGATGCGCCGATTCAGCCCACGCTGTTATTGGACGACCCCGCAGCCGAGCTGGATGATGTACGGCTCGCAGGGCTGATCGAACATGTTCGCCGGCAGCACGTGCAGTTGATAGTGACCACGCTGCACGCGGAATTCGCCGCCTTCGGTAGGCCGGGTCGCCGCTATCGATTGGATCGCGGCGCGGTCAACGCTGCATAGGACGGGTCGAGGTTCAACGTCGAAGTTCCACGTGGAACATTTTTGCTTGTCGGGACGCACGTTTCCGCGGAAACGCGTGTAGCGGAGACTCGCCACCACACGGTTCGTGCCGAGAGTCGTACGGTCCGCATCCTAAGCACATCAATCACTTAGCGTCGGCAAAGCCTCGAATCCGCGAGGTTCGGCTGATGAGCGCGCCAGCAGCCATGGTGTTTATAACCCATTGAATTTCTTGAGATAATTTGCTCATTTCCACTCGTTATTGGAGCCGATAACTGCTAGAATGGCGGGTCTTAAAATTTGGATCTGCCATGCCCGATAACGACGTATACGATTCCAGTAAAATCAAAGTGTTAAAAGGTCTCGACGCCGTTCGCAAACGGCCCGGAATGTACATCGGAGATACCGATGACGGCAGCGGGTTGCATCACATGGTGTTCGAGGTGGTGGACAACGCCATTGACGAAGCGCTGGCCGGCTACTGCGACCGCATAATGATCACCATTCATGCGGACGAATCGGTAACCGTCAGCGACAACGGCCGCGGCATACCGGTCGACATTCACAGCGAGGAGGGCGTCTCCGCCGCCGAGGTCATCATGACCATGCTGCACTCCGGCGGCAAGTTCGACGACAGCTCCTACAAGGTATCGGGCGGCCTGCATGGGGTCGGTGTCTCGGTGGTCAATGCGCTGTCGGATTATCTGGAGCTGAACATCCGCCGCGAAGGCAAACATCACCGCCAGGAATATCGGTTGGGCGAGCCGCAAGCGCCGCTCGCGGCGGTGGGCGAGACGCAGGAGCGCGGGACCACGCTGCGCTTCAAGCCGAGCTCGAAGATTTTTACCCACATCTCGTTCAATTACGAGACTCTCGCAAAGCGCCTGCGCGAGCTGTCCTTTCTCAACTCCGGCGTACGCATCGAACTGGTGGACGAGCGCGACGAGAAATCCGAGGTGTTCCAGCACCAGGGCGGATTGGCCGCTTTCGTGAGCTATCTGAACCGCAGCAAGACCCCGGTGCACGATACCGTCCTGTGGTTTCAAACGCGCGACGGCAACACGCAAGTCGAAGTCGCGATGCAATGGAACGATTCATACCAGGAGAGCATGTACTGCTACACGAACAACATTCCTCAAAAAGACGGGGGCACCCACCTGGCTGGATATCGTGCCGCGCTGACGCGCACGCTCAACAACTACATCGAGAAGGAACTGGCGGCCAAAAAGGAAAAGATCGCGACTACCGGTGATGATTCGCGCGAGGGACTCACGGCCATTTTGTCCGTCAAGCTTTCCGACCCGAAATTCTCCTCGCAAACCAAGGACAAGCTCGTCTCCTCCGAGGTGAAGGGCGTGGTCGAATCGGCGGTGGCCGAGCGCCTCGAGGAATTCCTGCTGGAGCACCCGCAGGAAGCGCGTGCAATCGTCAACAAAATTCTCGAAGCCGCCTATGCGCGGGAGGCCGCGCGAAAGGCGCGTGAAATGACCCGCCGCAAGGGCGCGCTCGACATTGCCGGCCTGCCCGGCAAGCTTGCCGATTGTCAGGAAAAGGATCCTGCGCTGTCCGAGATGTTTTTGGTCGAGGGAGACTCGGCGGGCGGCTCCGCGAAGCAGGGGCGTGACCGGCGCACTCAGGCCATCCTGCCCCTCAAGGGCAAGATACTCAACGTGGAGAAGGCGCGCTTCGACAAAATGCTGGCATCGGCCGAAGTGGGAACGCTGATCACCGCCTTGGGATGCGGCATCGGGCGGGATGACTTCAACGTCGAAAAGCTGCGCTATCACCGCATCATTATAATGACGGATGCCGATGTCGACGGCTCACACATCCGAACCCTACTGCTGACTTTCTTTTATCGCCAGATGCCCATCCTCATCGAGCGCGGCCACATCTATATCGCGCAGCCGCCTCTTTACAAGGTCAAGAAAGGCAAGCAGGAAACCTACGTCAAGGACGATTTGGAATTGGATGCATTGCTGCTCAGCACCGCAATCGACGGAGCGGCATTGCATGTCAATGCCGAAGCTCCGCCCTTGTCGGGATTGGGTCTCGAGTCCCTGGCGAGAAGATACGTCGAGGTTCAAGCCATCGTGCATCGCTGGGCGCGTCGCTACGATGAGCGATTTTTGGAGCAGCTGCTGTACGTACCCGCGCTCACTCCCGCTGCGTTCGATCGCATCGATGAGCTCAAGGATTGGTGCCGCGGCTTGGAGTCGCGGCTCAATACGCTCGACGATGTGTCGCGTCGTTACCGGGTAACCGTGCATACGCTGGCGGCAGGCGGCCATCGCATCGATCTGCAGCGGTTCGAACACGGCCTGAGCTCCGAGCGGCACATCCCGCGCGAGTTCTTCGATTCGGCGGAATACCTGCGAATCGCTGAGCTTTCGCAGACGCTGAGCGATTTGATGGGACCGGGCGCCTACATCCAGCGGGGCGATGAGCGCCAGGATGTGGCCAGCTTCAAGGTCGCGATGAGTTGGCTGTTCGAGCAGGCGAAAAAAGGCCAGAGCATCCAGCGCTACAAGGGGCTGGGCGAGATGAACGCCGATCAATTATGGGACACGACCATCAACCCGGAAACGCGCCGCCTGATGCAGGTGCGCATCGAGGACGCGGTCGCGGCGGACGACATCTTCACCACACTGATGGGCGACGCAGTCGAGCCGCGACGCGAGTTCATCGAGAAAAACGCCCTGCAGGTGTCGAATTTGGACATCTGAGCTCGCGCGAGTCGAGGAGCTACGGTGCGTCAGCTCCTGCGTGACAGCCGCTGGCTGACAGCAGTGGATTTTGCGCTGGTGGCGGCGGTGTTCATCGCCGATGCGCACCACCGCATTTACTTGAGCAAGACGCCGTATCTGCTGGCGCTCGGATGGCTGTCGCTGCGGCTGCGAGGCCTGCGCTGGCGCGACGTGGGCCTGCGCCTCGATCGCGGGTGGCAGCGTCTCGCATTGATCGGCTTGGCGGTGGGCGTCGCGATGGAATTGCTGGAACTGTTGGCAACGCAGCCGCTGCTGGTCGCCGTGACCGGCCGCTACCCCGATCTGTCGGCACTTCACGGGCTCATCGGCAACGTCCCGCAGCTGGTTCTGGTCGTGGGTGCATCCTGGGTCGTGGCCGGTCTGGGAGAGGAGCTCGTCTGGCGCGGTTATGCACTGAATCGCGCAGCGGACCTGTTCGGGCGCAGCCGGTGGGGTTGGGCCGTTTCGCTCGTGCTCGTGAGCAGCGTGTTTGGGGCCGCGCACGCCTACCAGGGCATCACGGGTGTCGCGGAAAACAGCATCGATGGCGCGCTGCTCGCTGGATTGTATCTCGGCTGCCGCAGAAATTTGATCGCCCCCATCGTGGCTCACGCAGTGACCGACACCCTGGATGCCCTGATCGTGTTCTCAGGCTGTTATCCCGGCATGTCCTGAGGCACACCCGCCCGGCTTCAAGCCGAGGCGGCTATCGCGGTCTGATTGAAGCAGACCAGGCGATCGCGGCCGCGCTTCTTCGCGGCGTACACGCATCGATCGGCGGCCTCGATCAAATCGGAAACCTGCGCAAACCGTGTCTTCATGGTGAGGGTCGCGAGGCCAAGTGAGGCCGTGACGCGGATGCTGCCGCCGGGAACCGGATGCTGCAGGTTTCGCACGCGTGCCAGAAGCCGCTCGCAGACCTTGATCGCCGGGTCGGCCGCCAGGCCCGGTAGGACGATCACGAATTCCTCGCCGCCGTACCGCGCCACGCAATCGCTGTCCCGCAGGACTTCGACGAATAGTTGTGCCATCGCGCAGAGCACCGCATCCCCCGTGGGATGACCGTACGTGTCGTTCACATGCTTGAAGCGATCCAAATCCACAAACACGATGCTCAGCGGCCAACCGCCGGCCACCGCGCTGTCGAATTCCCTGCGCAAAACCTCATCGAGATGACCACGGTTGAATACGCCCGTGAGCGCATCACGTCGGTGCTTGTCCTCCAGGGCCGCGGTGCGGGCCTCCAGCTCTTCGGAGGCTTCCTTGAGCGAGCTCATCTGGTCGAGCGCCTGCAGGCTGCGGAAGGTCAGCAGCTCGCGCGCTTGCTCGAGGATCGACGTCGCGGCATCGGCTTCGAGGATCGCCGTGTCGAAGAGCCGCTCTATTTCGGGAATCTCGTTGACGATCGTGGTCATTGCGCCCGCCAGCGATTGGGCGTCGATGCCGAGCCACGCCTGCGCATGCGCGGCCAACGCCCTGAGGTCCGATGGTGTCTGCGGCGCGAGCAGCACCTCGACGCACTCGCTGCCGAGCGCAACGCAGCGGGCCGCCATGCCGATCGGAGTTTCCGGTGCCGCAGCCGCCGGCTCGTGGCTTGCTTCCACGGTCGCGCAGAGCGCCTCGGGCAGCTTCCAATGCCGGAGCAGCCAACCCCCCAAGGCCGCGTGGTCACTGCTCAGCGACTGCATCTCATGGGCCAGGATCTCTGCGTGCGTGCAGTCCGGCGGCAGGCCGCGATAAAAATCTGCTTGCACTCTATCGATGGCCAGCACCGCGATGTCTTGCAGCAGCGCGGCCAGGAAAATGTCCTCCAGCACCTGCACTCCGCCGAGCGCCCCGAACGTGCGGGCGGCGGACGCGCTCAGAATCGCCCGGCGCCAGTAGCGGGTGTAATTGATGCCCGAGCCCTTGCCGCCGTTGTAGCTCGAGACGAGCGAAAAGCTCAGTGCGAGCGTGGTCGCGGCATTGAGCCCGAGCGCCACGAGGGCTTGGCGCAGATTCTCGCTTTTGCGCCGCTTTGCATACAGCGGAGAGTTCGCGACGCGCAAAATCTTCACGGTCAACCCGGGGTCCTTGCTGATCGTGGACGCCACCTTGGCGACGTCGATCTCGGGATCGCCCGCCAGCGCGACGATCTGCAGTGCGATGGCAGGGGGGCTTGGAAAGTTCGTGGACAGTTGTAATTTATTCTTGAGCGGCTCGAGCAAGAGGCCCCCTTACAATCAGGCGCGTAACCCCTTAACGGCGCTGCGGCGGCTTTCTTGAGGGTTTCCACGACGCGGCCGGCGTCGAACGGCTGTTCACAGGGCGGACGCTGGGCCGCTCGATCGCGAAGATGCGCTTCGGGTCACAGTATTGCGTGCGGGATCATTCGCGCTTCTCGGGACGCATCAGCAGCGGACCGATCAGATCGATGGGCAGCGGAAACACGATCGTCGAGCTCTTTTCATTGGAGATGTCGGCGAGCGTCTGCAGGTAGCGCAGCTGCAGCGAAGCGGGCTCGCGAGACAGCAGCTGCGCCGCTTGGGCGAGCGTCTCCGCGGCCTGCCTCTCGCCTTCGGCGTGGATCACCTTTGCGCGCCGGGAGCGCTCCGCTTCGGCTTGGCGGGCCATGGCGCGGATCATCGTCTCGTCCAGATCGATGTCCTTGATTTCGACGTTGGTGACTTTGACGCCCCATGCCGCGGTATTGAGGTCAAGAACCTGCTGAATCGCCGCGTTCAGCTTGTCGCGCTGGGCCAGCAGCTCGTCCATCTCGTGCTGCCCGGACACCGAGCGCAGCGTCGTCTGCGCGAGCTGACTGGTCGCCTCGTACGGGTTGACGACCTGCAGGATGGCCTTTTCCGGATCGACGACGCGAAAATACACCACGGCGCTCACCTTCACCGAAACGTTGTCCCGGGAAATCACGTCCTGCTTCGGAACGTTGAGCACCACGGTGCGCAGCTCGAGTTTCTTCATCTGCTGGATCACCGGCAGCACGAGGCATATGCCCGGTCCCTTGACGCCGGTGAACCGGCCGAGGGTGAACATCACCCCGCGCTCGTATTCCTTGAGAATGCGAATGGAGGTCACCACGAGGAACAGCAACACTACCAACGCGACCGGTATTGAAATGCTCATCCACTACTCCTTCGCTTTCGCTTGTGGTTCGATCCACAGAGTCAGCCCGGCGACCTTGACGATTCGCGCCTGCTGCCCCGCGCGCAGCGGGCTCGACGTGCGGGCATTCCACAATTCCCCGCCGTAGCGCACCACGCACTGGTCCCGACAATCACCGGTCGCCTCGACCAGGGCGCCGATCATGGCCTCGGCCCCGGTGGCGACGGGCCTGCGCCGCGCGCGAGCCGCCAGCCAGGCGATGATGGCGATCACGAGCGCGCCCGATATAGCGATTCCTGCGATCACCGGCAGCGCGACCTCGCCTCCCGAAGCCTGATTGTCGAACAGCATAATCGATCCGATGACAAATGCCGCCAGGCCGCCGACACCAAGCGACCCGAATGCCGGCATGAAAAATTCCGCGATGATCAGCCCCACACCCAATGCCATCAGCGCGAGACCGGCGAAGTTGACCGCGAGCAACTGCAGGGCATAGAGCCCCAGCAGCAGTGACAGTGCGCCGACCACGCCCGGCAGGACGGCTCCGGGGTTATAGCCCTCCAGCAGCAAGCCGTAGATGCCGATCAGCAGCAGGCCGTAGGCGATCGTCGGATGGGTCAGCGCCAGCAACACACGCGTGCGCCAGTCCGGAACGATCCGCTCGACGACGAGATCCTTAGTGTCGAGAACGAGTTCACGACCGGCCGCCTGGACCTTGCGCCCGTTCAACTGCTTCAGCAGGTCGGGCACATCCGTGGCGATGAGGTCAACGACGTGCTGCTGGAGCGCATCGTTGGCCGACAGGCTGGTGCCGCCGCGCACGGCGCTCTCGGCCCAGTCGGCGTTGCGGCCGCGCATTTGTGCCAGCGCGCGTATGTAGGCGACCGCATCATTGACCGCCTTGCGCTCGCCCGCGGTGGCTGGCTGCGCCGCCGGGGGCGCCGGCTTCTTGTCGTCCTTTGAATTGTCCTCTTTTGAATTATCCGCCGGCGCGGCGGAGGGTGCAGCGCTCGGCTGCTCTCCTCCGATCGAGATCGGCGTCGCTGCACCCAGATTCGTCGCCGGCGCCATGGCGGCCACGTGGCTCGCGTAGAGTATGTACGTTCCGGCGCTCGCCGCACGCGCGCCGCCCGGCGCCACATAGCCGACGACCGGCACCGGGGAGGCGAGTATCGCCTTGATGATATCGCGCATTGCGGTATCCAGGCCGCCCGGCGTGTCCATTTGCAGAATGACCACGCTGCTGTGCCGTCTGTCTGCTTCGGCCAGCGCTCGCTCGATGTGCCGGCTCATCGCGGGGCCGATGGGACCGTCGAGTTCGACGAGGGTTGCGACTCGTGCGGCGGATGGGGGCGCCGCGCCAGCGGCGACGTCGGCCGGCCGGACCAGCGCCGAACAGCACAACAGCAGGCCAGTAACCAGACACCGCCCGATGCATCGCCATGGTATCGGCGTGGAACGATCCCCGATCACTGTCGTGGCCTCTGCGATGGCCGTGTGTTACAGGCACTCTCCACCATGCCACCGGCGCGGTCAATTATAATCGCGCCGGTGGACAGCGGCGGCATGCAATACACCACGCTCGGCCGCACCGGCCTGCGTGTGTCGGTCGCCGGTCTGGGCTGTGGCGGCAACAGCCGGCTTGGGTTGGGCGCGGGGAAGAGCGAGCAGGAAGCGATCGAGCTCGTGCGCTGCGCGATCGATCTCGGCGTCAACTTCTTCGACACCGCCGAGGCCTACGGCACGGAGGAGGTGCTGGGCCGGGCATTGGCGGGCGTCGCGCGCGACGCCGTGGTGATTTGCTCGAAGAGCCGCATTCTCGACGCGGCTGGAAATCCGCTCTGCGGCGCGGCCGTCGTGCGCAACCTGGACGAGTCGCTGCGCAGGCTGTCCTTGGACCATCTGGACGTCTTCCATCTGCACGCCGTGCAGGCGGCCCACTACGACCACGTCCTGCGCGAGCTCGCGCCCGCCCTGCTGCGCGAGAAAGAGCGCGGGAAAATCCGCCATCTCGGCATCACCGAGAGTCCGCCGCGCGATCCGGAGCAAGCGATGCTGAAACGCGCGCTAGGCGATTCTTGCTGGGAAGTGATCATGCTCGCCTTCCATATGATGAACCAGGGCGCGCGCGAGACGCTGTTCCCGCGCGCGCGCGCGCAGGGCGTGGGCACGCTGGTGATGTTCGCCGTACGCAACATTTTTTCCCGTCCGGGCGCGCTCGAAAAGACCTTGCTGGAGCTTGAGGAGAAGGGCGAGGTCTCCCGCACGCTGGCCGGTCGCCCCGATCCGCTGGGATTTCTCGTTCACCCATCCGGCGCGTCGAGCTTGACCGACGCCGCGTATCGGTTCGCGCGGCACGAGGCGGGCGCCGACGTGGTTTTGTTCGGCACCGGCGACCAACAGCATCTGCGGGCCAACCTGGCTTCGCTTTGCAAGCCTGCGCTGCCGCGCGCCGACGCCGAAAAACTCCGGGCGCTGTTCGGGCATCTGCACGGCGTCGGGCTCGTGCTGCCGGACCATGCGCGCCTGCGCTAGCCTTGCGCGATGCGCTCCAGGCCGCGCTCGATGGCCGCGCGGATCTCTTCGGTCAGAACCCTGGGGTTCTTGCCTTCCGGGCGGATCGGCTCGCCGATGACGACGCGGATCGTGCCGGGCTTTTTAACGAACCCGCGCCTCGGCCAGTATGCGCCGGCATTGTGCGACAGCGGCACCACCCACTTGCCGGTGGTGGTGGAAAGCAGGGCGCCGCTCACACCGAACTTGCGCGTCTCGCCCGCCGTCACGCGCGTGCCCTGCGGAAATATAATGACCCACAGCCCATCGGCAAGCCGCGCCTTGCCTTGTTCGATCACCTGGTTGACGGCCCGGTGACCCTCTCCCCGATTGATGGCGATCGGCCGCAGCACCTTCAGTCCCCAGCCGACGAACGGGATCCACAGCAACTCGCGCTTCAGCACCCACACCTGCGGCGGGAAGATCACGAACGGCGCGATCGTTTCCCAGGCCGAGGAGTGATTGCTCATGACGATGTGATTGCCCTGCGGAATGCGCTCGCGCCCTTCCACCGAGAATTTCAGGCCGCAGAGCCGATCGAGCAGCCAAAACAAAATGCGCGCCCAGGTGCGGGCGATGGCGAATTGAGTGCGATACGGCAGCCAGAAACACACCCCCATGAATGCGCCGAACAGGCATGCCGACACCATCATGTAGGTGGTGAACAGCAACGAGCGCAGCCGCTGCATGGATCGCCTCAGCCGGGCAGGCGCGACAGGTCGGCGACACCGCCGAGCAGCTGCCGCGCGTCGCGCAGCAGGGCGAGCCGGTTGTCGCGCAGCTCGGGGTTTTCGTCCATGACCATGGTGTGCTCGAAGAAATCGTCGACCGGGCCGCGCAGCGCGGTCAACTCGCGCAGGCCTTGCGCATAGCTGCGTGCGGCGAGCGCGCGGGAAACCGAATCGCGAAGCTGCTCGAGGACGCCGTGCAGCCGGTGCTCGGCATCCTCGGTGAACAGGCTCGTGCGCACGCGCGCGTCCTGCTGCAGCCGCGATTTCCTCAGTATATTTGCGATGCGCTTGTTGATCGCGGTCAGCACCCCTGCGTCAGGCAGCTGCAGGAACTCCTTCAAGGCCTGCAGGCGATCAACCGCATCGAGCGGCGAGCGGGGCCGGCTCGCAAGAACCGCGTCGATCATTTCCGCGGAGGAGCCGTCGGCCCGCTCGAGCAGCAAGCCGCGCAGCCTCTCGGCGAAGAAGTCGTAGACCTCTTCGGCGACCGCCGCTCTGTGCACCGGCTGGGCGGCGGCTGATTCCTCGAGCATCGCAGTGAGGTCCAGATCCAATCGGCATTCGAGCAGAATGCGCAGGACGCCGAGCGCAGCGCGGCGCAAGCCGAAGGGGTCCTTGGCGCCCGTTGGCCGCTGTTCGATGGCGAAAATCCCGACCAGGGTGTCGACCTTGTCGGCGAGCGCGAGCGCCTGCCCCGTCTTGGTCGTGGGCAGCCGGTCGCCGGCATATCGCGGCAGATAGTGCTCTTCGAGGGACAACGCCAATTCGGCGGGCTGGCCTTCGGCTTGCGCGTAATAGCGGCCCATGATTCCCTGCAATTCGGGAAACTCACCGACCATGGCGGTCATCAGGTCGGCCTTGCAAAGCTCGGCGGCGCGCCCGACGTCGGCGCCCGCGCCGATGCGCTCGCCGATCCACAGCGCCAGGCGTTTCACCCGCCGGGTCTTTTCGGCATAGCTGCCGAGCTTCTCCTGAAAGGTCACCTCGCTCAGATGGGATGCATGCACTTCGAGCGACACTTTGCGGTCCTGCTGCCAGAAGAATGCGGCGTCGCTCAAGCGTGGGCGCACGACGCGCTCGTTGCCTGCCCGTACCTGGGCGGGATCGCGGCTTTGAATGTTGCTCACCGTCACGAACCCGCCGGTCAGTTTGCCGTCCGGACCCTCGATGGCGAAATAGCGCTGATGATCTTGAATGGTGGCGACCACCACTTCGCGCGGCAGCGACAGGAATCGTGCTTCGAAGCGGCCGACGATCGGCACGGGCCATTCGACCAATGCGGTCACCTCGTCGAGCAACGCGCTGTCGATCAATGCGGTACCGCCAGCCAGGCTGGCGGCAGTCGCTACGCCTTCGCGGATCACCTCCCGGCGCGCGTCGAAGTCCGCCAACACCTTGGCGCTGCGCAGTCGGGCTTCGTACGACCTGGGCGACTTGAGCGAAATGGGGCGGGGCGAGTGAAAGGGGTGGCCGAACGTGACCTTGCCGGACTTGAGCCCCAGGACTTCGACCGGGATCACCTCGCTCCCATGGAGCAGCACGACGCTGTGCACCGGCCGGACGAACTCGGCGGTACGCGCTCCCCATCGCATGCGCTTTGCGATCGGCAGCGCCGCAATCGCATCGTTGATGATGCCGCCGAGCAAGCCTGCGGTCGCGGCGCCGTACTCGGTGCCGCGGTACACCAGCCACGCGCCCTTCTCCGTGACCAGCCGCTCGAGATCCGCAAGAGGCACCCCGCAATTGCGGGCAAAGGCGGCGGCGGCCTGGGTGGGCGCGCCGGCCGCATCGAAGGAACTGCTCACCGGCGGACCGCGGCGCTCGACCCGGCGGTCCGCGGCACGCTCGGCGCAAGAGCGGACCAGCACCGCGAGCCGGCGCGGTGTCGCGAAACCGTGCGCTGTGCCGTGCGCAATGCCCGCGCCATCCAAGCCCTTGACCACCCCGTCGGTCAGCGCCGCCGAGAGGCCCTTAAGAGTGCGGGGCGGCAGCTCCTCGGTGCCGAGTTCGAACAGCAGATCGGGCGCGCTCATCACGCCACTCGCGTCGCGGGATCGTTCTTGAGCAGCGGATAGCCGAGCGCTTCGCGGCTCTCTCGAAAGGCCTCGGCAACGCCACGCGCCAGGGCGCGCACACGCAGGATGAATCGCTGGCGTTCCGTGACGGAGACCGCGTGGCGCGCGTCCAGCAGATTGAAGGAATGCGATGCCTTAACCATTTGCTCGTAGGCGGGCAGCACCAGCTTATCGTCGAGCAGGTTTTGGCAGGCGCTTTCGTGCGTGTCGAACTGCCGCTTGAGCACGTGAGTATCGGCCTTTTCAAAGTTGTAGGCCGACTGCTCCACTTCATTCTGATGAAACACATCGCCGTAGGTGATCGCGCCGAACGGGCCTTCGGCCCACACGATGTCGTAGATGCTTTCCTTGCCCTGGATGTACATCCCCAGGCGCTCGAGCCCGTAGGTGATTTCACCCATCACCGGGCGGCAATCCAATCCGCCGACCTGCTGAAAATAAGTGAATTGCGAGATTTCCATTCCATTCAGCCACACTTCCCAACCTAGTCCCCAGGCACCCAAGGTGGGCGACTCCCAGTTGTCTTCCACAAATCGCACGTCGTGGGTCAGCAGGTCGAAGCCAAGCGCGCGCAGCGAGTCCAAGTACAACACTTGAAAATCGTCGGGCGAGGGCTTGATGGAAACTTGAAACTGATAATAGTGCTGCAGCCGAAACGGGTTGTTGCCATAGCGGCCGTCGGTCGGCCGGCGCGAGGGCTGTACGTAAGCGGCGCTCCAAGGCTCGGGGCCGACGGCGCGCAAGAATGTCGCGGGGTGAAAGGTGCCTGCACCCATCTCCATGTCGTAGGGCTGCAGGATGATGCATCCCTGATCCGACCAATATTTTTGCAGTGCGAAGATCAGATCCTGAAAGGTGCGGGGCTTCGGAGTGGCTTTGGCCATCGGGTGCTCGATCAGATCGAAGAACGGCCGCGAGTATAGCGACGCCTCACCCGGGTGTCCCATCGATAAGGCGGCTCTCATGCACCGCTTTCGCTCACGCACCAAATAGGCACGTAGAAATTCCCCATGTGCATTATATTGGTGCGCCGTGCACTCTTGGTGATCGCAAGTGCTTGATCTTATTGCCGCCAAGACTGGCACATAACCTGCAGTGCACTGGAACCCGGCGCTGGCCCGGCCCAACACCGCACATTCACCTACGCGAGGACGCACATGACTCCCGCCGATGTTCTCAAATTGATAGCAGAAAAAGAAGCTAAGTTCGCCGATCTTCGCTTTACTGACACTCTTGGAAAGGAGCAGCACGTAACCGTCCCGACGCGCTTGGTGGACGAGGGCTTCTTCACCGACGGCAAGATGTTCGATGGGTCATCGATCGCCGGGTGGAAAGGCATCAACGAATCAGACATGATTTTGATGCCGGACCCCACGACGGCGGTCATCGACCCGTTCTACGAAGAAACCACGGTCAACCTGCGCTGCGACGTGATCGAGCCCATGACCATGCAGGGCTACGAGCGCGACCCGCGTTCCCTGGCGAAGCGCGCGGAGGCGTATCTCAAATCCTCCGGCATCGCCGATTCGGCCCTGTTCGGACCGGAAAATGAATTCTTCATTTTCGACAGCGTCAGGGTCAGTTCGGGCATGAACGGCTGCTTCTACGAAGTGGACTCGTATGAAGGCGCTTGGAACTCAGGCAAGGCCTATGAAGACGGCAACAAGGGCCACCGGCCGGGCGTCAAGGGCGGCTACTTCCCGGTACCCCCCGTCGATTCGCAGCAGGATATCCGCACGGCGATGTCCTTGGCCTGCGAAGAGATGGGCCTGAAGTTCGAAGTGCATCACCACGAAGTTGCGACCGCCGGGCAGGGTGAGATCAACGTCGCCGCCAATACCCTGACCAAAAAGGCCGACGAAGTGCAGATTCTCAAATACGCGCTGCAAAACGTCGCTCATGGCTACGGCAAAACACTGACATTCATGCCAAAGCCGATCGTCGGCGACAACGGCAACGGCATGCACGTGCATCAGTCGCTGCAAAAGGAAGGCAAGGCGCTGTTCGCCGGCGACAAGTACGGTGGCCTATCCGATATCGCACTCTATTATATCGGCGGCATCATCAAGCACGCGCGCGCCGTCAACGCCTTCACCAATGCCAGCACCAACAGCTATAAGCGCCTGGTTCCCGGCTTCGAGGCACCGGTGAAGCTCGCGTATTCGGCGCGCAACCGGTCCGCCTCGATTCGCATACCCTGGGTGTCGAACCCGAAGGGACGCCGCATCGAGGTGCGCTTCCCGGACGCGACGGCCAACCCGTACTTCGCGTTTGCCGCCATGATGCTCGCCGGGCTCGACGGCATCCAGAACAAGATTCACCCCGGTGACCCGGCCGATAAGGATCTTTACGATCTGGAGCCCGAGGAGGACAAGAAGATCCCCACCGTTTGCCACTCGCTCGACATGGCGCTCGACTGTTTGGACAAGGATCGCGGCTTCCTGAAGGCCGGAGGGGTGTTTACCGACGATTTGATCGATGCCTACATCGAATTGAAGATGAAGGAAGTGACGCGGCTGCGTATGACCACGCATCCGATCGAAATGGAGATGTACTACAGTTTGTGAGGATTTGAGGGTGCTGCGGCCTTTTAGGTGACGGCGGTCACGCCGCCGTCACCTCGTTTTGTGGCCGAGAGGCGATAGGACTATGCTTTCGAATTATGCACCTTTGCCGATCACGGATTGCCTACGGCCTGCTGGCGGTATTTGCAGGGTGCCTCTCCGTTCAGGCGGCCGTCGTCTACAAGTGGACCGATGCGGACGGGGTGGTTCATTTCTCGGACCAGCCAGAACCGGGGGCGGAGAAGCTCACTACCTTCTCCGGCTCCTCTCGCGGCGTTGCGCTCGGCGCGCAGGCGAGGACCCCCGCATCGGAAAAGCCCAAGGCAGCGCCGCTGGATTTTCGTCAGCTCGCCATCACCTCGCCGGGACACGGCGAGATGATCACCGGCAATCAGCCGGTGAACGTGCAGCTCGCCGTCGATCCCGCACTCAACAAGGAGACGCAGGCGATCACCTGGTATTTGAACGGCAGCGCCTTGACGGATCAGCCGGCGGATGCAACGCAATTCACTCTCGCCGACCTGCCGCGCGGCACGTACACCCTCTCGGCAACCGTCGTGGACCAGCCGTCGGGCCAAACCAAGAGCGCCGATTCCGTCACGTTCTACGTGCAGCGCACGACGCTGCTCTCCCCGACGCACAAGGGCACGCCTTAAGCAGACGAGCCAGCCGGCGGGTCGCCTTTCGGGTCCCAGCGCCGGATGGGCCGCTTGGCCGCTGAGCTGCAAATGCACGGATTGCATGTGGAGGGCACCGATCTGCTCGATGCCCTGGTGACCGGCGTGTTTCTGTTGGATCACGACCTGCAGGTCATTTACCTGAATGCCGCCGCGCAGACCCTTCTGGGGGTGGGACCGAATCAGGCCATCGGCCGGCGAATCACCGAGCTCGCTCGCGGCGCGGAAACTCTGCTGCCGCTATTTGAGCGCGCCCGGCAGGGCGGCGAGGGCGTGGTGCTGCGCGAACTGGCCTGGCCGGCGCCCGGCGGCGTCGACCGCATCCTCGATTGCGCGGTGACCGCCGCCACCGTCGGTCAGGAAGGCGGCCGGCTGCTGTTGGAAATCGAGGACATCACTCAACACCGGCGCCTGACCCGAGAAAACGCCCTGCTGGCGCAGCTCGGGGGAAGCCGGCTCATGGTCCGCCAGCTCGCGCACGAAATCAAAAACCCTCTGGGCGGCTTGCGTGGCGCCGCGCAGTTGCTCGAGCGCGAATTGCTCGATCCGGCCTTGCGCGAATACACACGCATCATCATCAGCGAAGCCGACCGGCTCACCCATCTGCTCGATTCGATGCTCGGCCCGGGCCGTCCTCCGGCCAAGCAGCTGGTCAACCTCCACGAGCTGCTGGAGCGCGTCTACCACCTGCTGCGCAGCGAAGCGCCCGAATGGGTCACGGTCGATCGAGACTACGACCCGAGCCTGCCGCCGCTCACGGTGGACCCGAACCACATCATTCAGGCCATGTTGAATCTCGGCCGCAACGCCATCCAGGCGCTTTCCAGCGCGGGGCCGCGCGCGCGCGGCGTTGAGGCACCGCGCCTGATCCTGCGCACGCGCGCCGCCACCAATGTCAGCGTCGGCGCGCGCCGCCATCGGCTGGTCGCCTGCATTCAATTCGAAGACAACGGCCCGGGAGTTTTGCCGGAAATTCGCGATACGATTTTTTATCCGCTCGTGTCAGGGCGGTGCGACGGCACCGGCTTGGGATTGGGAATCGCCCAGGATCTGGTGAGCCGGCACGGCGGCCTGATCGAGTTCGACAGCGCGCCCGGCAGGACCATATTCACGATTTCCCTGCCCATGGACACCGCATGAACGTGAAGCCTCTGCAAGTTTGGCTGGTCGACGACGATGCCTCCATCCGGTGGGTGCTCGAGAAGGCGCTGAAGGGCAGCGGGATGTCCGCGCGGTGCTTCGATCAGGCAGACAACGCCTTGGCGGCCCTGCACACCGAGGCGCCGGACGTGTTGATGACCGACATCCGCATGCCCGGCCGCAGCGGCCTCGACCTGCTCAAGGAAATTCAGGCGTCGCGGCCCGGACTGCCCGTGATCGTCATGACGGCGCATTCGGATTTGGACGCAGCGGTGGCCGCGTATCAGGGCGGCGCGTTCGAGTATCTGCCGAAGCCTTTCGACATCGATAAGGCCGTGGACCTGGTGCGCCGCGCCGCGCAGCAGGCGACGGTGTCCACGGATGCCGAGGCGGCACGCCGCAGCATCCCTGAACTGCTCGGGCAGGCGGCCGCCATGCAACAGGTTTTTCGCGCCGTCGGCAGGCTGTCGCGTTCCAGCATGACCGTGTTGATCACGGGCGAATCCGGCACGGGCAAGGAGCTCGTGGCGCGTGCGCTGCATCGGCACAGCCCGCGTTCGAGCAAGGCGTTCGTCGCGCTCAACACGGCAGCGTTCACCGCGGATCTGCTCGAGTCCGAATTGTTCGGCCATGAGAAAGGGGCCTTCACCGGCGCGGATACTCTGCGGCGCGGACGCTTCGAGCAGGCGGACGGCGGCACGCTGTTTCTCGATGAGATCGGCGACATGTCGCCCGCTTTGCAGACGCGCTTGCTGCGTGTCCTGGCCGAGGGCGAATTTTACAGGGTCGGCGGCCAGACCCCGGTGAAGGTCGACGTGCGCGTCATCGCCGCCACTCACCAGGATCTGGAAGCGCGCGTCAAATCAGGCGATTTTCGCGAGGACCTGCTGCATCGGCTCAACGTGATACGCATCGAGATCCCGCCGCTCCGGGAACGGCGTGAGGACATTCCCGAACTGCTGCGGCACTACTTGAGTGTGGCCGGCCAGGAGCTGGGCGTCGAGCCGAAGCTGCTGACGCTGCCGGCCGAGACCGCGCTGGTCACGTTCGATTGGCCCGGCAATGTCCGCCAGCTCGTGAACGCCTGCCGCAGGCTGACCGTGACGGCACCGGGGCGCGAAATTCGGGCCGAAGACATCCCGCCGGATCTCGGCGGCGTGCCGGCCGGCCGCGCCGCCAACCACGACTGGATGGCCAAGCTCTCGCATTGGGCCGAACAGGAACTCGATGCCGGCACGCAGCGATTGTTGGATCAGGCGGTGCCGGAGGTGGAGCGCATTCTGATCCGAGTCGCTCTGCGCAAGGCGGACGGGTTGAAGCAGGACGCCGCTAAGCTGCTCGGTTGGGGCCGCAACACGCTCTCCCGGAAGATGAAAGAACTCGGCATGGAGGACGTGAACTAGCCCCAGCGGCTTATAATTGCGCGGCTCATGGCTGATCTTCTCAAGCGCACTTTAGGCATCTCCGAGCGCATCCTGTACGGAAACTCGCTTGCCGACTGGGTCGTTGCCGGCATCGTGGTGGTCGCTGCGTGGGCGGGTCTGTGGATCCTGCGGCGCTGGATCAGCGCGCGCTATAAGCGCCACTCGACCGCGGCCCGCCCGACCCCGGTGCGTCTGATTCTCTATCTGCTCGCCAATACCAGGCAGTTCTTCATCCTGGCCATCGCGCTGTACGCCGGCCAGGAGAGCCTGGCCCTTCCAGCGAAACTTCAGCACGCCGTCGATGACGTTGTGCTGATGCTGATCCTGCTGCAGGCCGGTTTGTGGGCCCGGCGCTCGGTGCGCTTCTACCTGGAAGCCAAGGAAATGGAGCGCGGCCCCGACCGGCTCTTCGCGGGCTCCCTGGACATCATCTATTTCGTGGCCGGCCTGCTCATCTGGTCGCTGGTCGTACTGGTGGCGCTCGAAAACCTCGGCGTCAACATCACCGCGCTGCTCGCCGGTTTGGGCGTGGGCGGCGTCGCCGTGGCGCTCGCGCTGCAAAACGTGCTGGGCGACCTGTTCGCTTCGCTGTCGATCGCGCTCGACAAGCCGTTCGTGGTGGGAGAGCTGCTCACCATCGACACCTTCACGGGCACGGTCGAGCGCATCGGCATCAAGACCACACGCCTGCGCAGCGAGGCGGGCGAGCAGATCATCCTGTCGAACGCCGACATTCTGAAGAGCCGGGTGCGCAATTTCGGGCGCATAGCCGAGCAGCGTGCGCTGGCGACGATTCGCGTGGCCTACGCGACGCCGGGCGAAAAATTGCAGGAAATACCCAAACTCCTGGAACGCATCGTCCGCGAACAGGTGAATGTGCGCTTCGACCGCTGCCATTTGAAGACGCTCGGCGATTCGTGCCTGCTGTTCGAGCTGTCGTACTTCGCGCAGCAGCCGAAAATCAATCCACTGCTCGACCTGCAGCAGGCCGTCAATTTGCGCATCATCGAGGAGTTTCGCCGCGCGGGAATCGAGTTCGCATATCCCGCGCAGCGCGTGGTGGTCGAGCAATTGCCGGGCACCGGCTAAGGATCGATGTTCCACCTCGTTCTGTTCGAGCCCGAGATTCCGCCGAATACCGGCAACACCATTCGCCTGTGCGCCAATACCGGCGCGACGCTGCATCTGGTCAAGCCGCTCGGCTTCCGGTTGGACGACAGGAGTCTGCGGCGCTCCGGCCTCGACTACCGGGACCTCGCCGAAGTGAAGGTCCACGCCGACCTCGACGCATGCTTGTGCGAGCTGGCCGCCGCCCGGGTGATGGCGGTGGAGACCTCCGGACGGCGCTGCTACGCCGATATCAGCTATCGCACGGGCGATGCGCTGTTGTTCGGCCCCGAAACGCGCGGCCTGCCCGACGCGGTGCAAGAGCGCATCGGACGCGAGAATTCGCTGTTCATTCCCATGCGCTCGCGTAGCCGAAGCCTCAATCTGTCGAATGCCGTGGCGGTCGTGGCGTACGAGGCCTGGCGCCAGCTGCGCTTTGCATAGCGCGCCCTCACGAGTCCACCTCCGCGCGCGATTCCCTTCCCATCAGCGCCTGCACCGCGGCGCGCACCGGCTTGCCCTCGTGCATTACGCGATACACCTCCTGGCAAATCGGCATCTCCACGGCCAAGCGCTGTGCGACGGTGCGCACGGCTCCGGCGGCCGTCACGCCTTCGAGCACCTGATCGATGCCGCTCTGCGCCACCTGAAGCGATGCGCCGCGCCCGAGCGCCAACCCCAGGCGCCGATTGCGCGATTCATCGTCCGTGCAGCTGAGTACGAGATCGCCGAGGCATGCGAGCCCCATGAAGGTCTCGCGCCGCGCGCCCAGCTTGACGCCCAGTCGCATCATCTCGGCGAGCCCGCGCGTAATCAGAGCCACGCGCGTGTTGGCGCCGAAACCCATGCCGTCGGCGATCCCCGAGCCGATGGCGATGACATTCTTGACGGCGCCTCCGACTTCGACGCCTATGATGTCGGAATGCGTGTAGGCGCGGAAATGAGGGCCGGAGAGCCTTAGGACCAGCTCCTTGGCGAAATGCTCGTCGAGCGATGCAACGGTCATGGCGGTGGGCAGTCCCGCACCGACTTCTCTCGCAAACGTCGGACCCGACAAGACGGCGCCCGGCCGCTCGCCGAACACCTCGTTCGCAACTTGGTGGGGCAGCAGGCCGGTCGCGATCTCGAAACCCTTACTCGCCCAGGCGACGCGCGTGTCGGCGCACAGGTACGGCTCGAGGCCGCCCAGAGTGGCGCGGAACGCGTGAGAGGGCACGGCCACCAGCGCATCGCGAGCGCCCCGCAGCGCCTCTCTCAAATCGGGTACGATCTGCAACGCATCGGGAAACGCCGCCTGCGGCAGGTAGCGCACATTGCGCCGCGCCCGGCGCATCGCCTCGAGCTGAGCCGGGTCGCGGCCCCACAAGCGCGTTGGATGCCCTGCGCGCGCCATCTGAATGGCAAGAGCCGTTCCCCAGGAGCCAGCGCCGATCACTGCCATTGGCTCCAGTCGCGGACTCTGCATCGGGCTAGTTGACCAATCCCGACTGCGGGGATTCCGATGCCTGCGCGAACAGGGCGTCGAAATTGACCAGGGGCAGGAGAAAGCTCGGGAAGCCGCCCTTGACGATCAAGTCGGAGATGACCGCGCGCGCATACGGGAACAGCACGCTGGGAAAGAAGCTCCCGATCAGGCGCTTCATGTCGTCGATCGATGCACCGGCTATCGAGAACACGCCCGCCTGCTTGACCTCCACCAGATACAGGGTGGCGTCACCATGCTTCGCCTCCAGTGTGATCGTCAACAACACCTCGCGCACGTCGGGGGCGAACTCCTCGGCCGAGGTGTTCATGTTGAGCTGAAATTTCGGCTCCCAGCCTTGATTGTTGGGCAGCCGCGGACCATTCGGCGATTCGTACGAGCAGTCCTTCAAGTAAACGCTCTGCAGGCTCACCTGCACGCCGCCGCCCACATTGGCTCCCGTCCCTTCAGCTGCAACCTCGTTCATCATGCCCCCTGGATTAATCGATCAAGTTCGCCGCTGTCGTCGAGTGCGAACAGGTCGTCGTAGCCGCCAATGTGCCTGTCGCCGATGAAGATCTGCGGAACGGTGCGCCGCCCGCCGCTGCGCGCAATCATCTCCTCGCGCGAATCGGTACCCTCGTCGACGTTGATTTCTCTGAACGCCAAGTCCTTTCTGCTCAAGAGGCTGCGGGCCCGCTCGCAATAGGGACACCAGCCGGTCGTATAGAGGGTGACGTCGGGCCGGCTCATTTGGAACCGGCCTTGCCGCCCGCGGCGGTCTTGGTCAGTGGCAAATTATCCTTGACCCAGGAATTCAAGCCGCCCTCCAGGTTGAACACCTTGGTGAAGCCGAGCTTCGTCAGCGTGCGCACGGCGCCGGCGCCGCTGATGCCGCTGTCGCAATAGGCGATGACGGTTTTGTCCCGCCATTTCTTCAGCGACTCCGCCTGAGATTCAAGCTCCGACGCCGGCACATTGCGGGCGTCGCCGATATGGCCGGCGTCGAAGGCGTCCTTGCCGCGCAGATCGATGATGAGCGCCCCTTGATTCATCAGGCGCACGGCTTGCATCGCGGACAGGGCGGCGAGGCCTTGAACCCGCTCGCGGACCTCATAGAAGATCACGGCGACGGCCGCCAGCACGGCGCCGCCCGCCAGGTAGGGATGATGTCCAACGAACTCGAACAGTTGCTGCATGCGCCGGCGCTTTGGGATTTTCGGGCGGGCAAGTATACCAGCGGGCAACGTGGAATACTCAGACAGGCTCGCGAGCCTAGTATGCTTGCGCTGCTTAAGCCAAGAACCCATGAGGCGTGCAATCAAATACGTGCGAATACTGCTCGCGTTGGTGCTCGTGATCTGCGCGAGCGCGGACGGTCGGGCCGCGCAGAGCCCGGACTCCGCTCAGGCGAATGCCAAGCTGGCGGCCGTACGCGCGCGCATTGCCGCGCTCACGGGGCGGCTGGCGCTCGAACTCAAGCAGCGCGATGCGCTGCATGCGCGGCTGCGCGACGCGGACTTGGAGATTACCGAGAAGCGCAGGCGGCTCGATGCCTTGCACGTCGCCGAGGTCTCGGTCGAGCGGCGCCGGAACGAGCTTAGAGCGGAGCAAGCTCGCAATCAGGCGGCTCTGGATGCCGAGCGCGCGGCATTGGCTGCGCAGGTTCGAGCCGCCTACATGATCGGACGGCAGGAGCAGGTGAGGCTGTTGCTGAGCCAGTCCGACCCCGCGCAGGCTGGCCGCATGCTGGCTTTCTACGGATATTTCGCGCGCGCGCGCGCGGCGAGAATCGATGAAATCGACGATCACCTGGCTCGCCTGCGGGAGCTGGTCGCGGAGATCGAACAGTCGGCGGCGAAGCTCAAGGCCCTTGAGGACGATGCGAGCAGAGAAATGGCCGGCCTGCAGCACGCACGTACGGAGCGCGCCACGGCACTCGCCGCGCTCGGCAGGCAAGTCAGCAACGGCAGCCAGGAGCTGGCGCAGCTCAAACGCGAGGAGCAGGCGGTCGAGTCCCTCATCGCCGATCTCGCTCAAATGCTGCAGGATTTTCCGGTCGATACGCAGCAAAGCTTCGATCAGCTGCGCGGCAAGCTGCCGTGGCCGGTGGCGGGAAGAATGACCGCGCGCTATCAGGAGCCGCGCGTCAACGCCGAGTCGGGAATGCGCTGGAACGGTGTGATGATCGAGACCGCGCCCGGCGCGAAGGTGCGGGCGCCGTACTTCGGCCGCGTGGTGTATGCCGATTGGCTGCAAGGCTTGGGACTGCTTCTCATCATCGGCCACGGGGGCAACTACATGACGCTCTACGGCCACGCCGAGGTCCTCTACAAATCGGTGGGCGACTGGGTGGCGCCGGGCGACGTGATCGCGGCGCTGAGCGATTCCGGCGGCGCTGCTCCGCAGCTTTACTTTGAGATTCGCGATGGCCGCAAACCGGTCGATCCGAAGGTTTGGCTGAAGGGCAATCCGTGATCCTTAGGCGCGGCGGCGCGCAGCGGCGTTATGTCGCATGACAGGAAATGCTGAGCATGTCCTAGATTCCCAGAGGCCGATCCGCGATGCTGACGCGCATGCCATCCACGGTCGACACTTGGACGTCGTACGCGCAGTTGCTCCGGCGACTCTGTCCGAGAATCACGCAGGTCGTGTTCGCCGGTGCCGATGCAGAGCCGCTGTGGTCGAGCGATCCGGGTTCGGCCGGGAGCTTGCAGGCCACGCTGACATCGCTCGCCACCTTCGCGCCCGGCGGACACAGCGATATCGACGGTGTGGCCGTTTTCGAGGCCCAAGCATGCTATGGATTTCGTATCCGGGGCGGCCTGGACGAGATTCTGGGGTTCGTGGCCGCGGCCACGGCCGCCGGTGCCGGGCCCGATCAAAGCCTGTGCGCCTTGCATGCGCTGATCAAGCCGGCGCTCGACTGTCTGCAGAACGAATTGAGCGCGCGTGCTGCTGCGAGCGCCGCCATCGGTGAGCTGCACGAGAATCTCGCCCACAACAGCCGCGACCTCGCTTTGTTCCAGCGCCTTTCCGAAACGGGCGCGGCCGACGGCGCGCGGGCCCTTGCGCAGATACCCGAAATAGCGGTCGAACGCCTGTCGGGAACGGTGGGCGCCATCCTCTTGCCCGCCCGCAATCTCACGCTTTGTCATGCGCGTGAAGGCCAATCCGCGACGGAGAGCCTGCTGCTCACGCAGATGCACCGGCACCTGATGACGCGCGCGCAGCTGCATGGCTGCACGCTGGTCGCCAACAGGCTGTCGCTCGACGGCTCGCATGCTGCGGTGCCATACAAGGCGATTTCGACTCCGATACGCGACGAGACGGGAAAGGTCGTCGGCGTGTTGGCGGTGTTCCGCATCGACACGCAGGATGATTTTCAGTTGTGCGATGCCGAGGTGCTCGAATTGCTGGCCCGCAAGGCGTCCCAAATCATTCATGCGAGCTTCGATGCGGTCACCGGCATGCTCACGTCCGCCGGATTCCTCGCGCAGGCAGCGGCGAAGCTGAGCGGGAAAACCGCCGGCGCGCACGGGCTGCTGTACATAGACATCGATCAGCTGAACGTGGTCAACGAAAACCACGGCATGCATGTCGGCGACGAGATCATTCAAAGCGTCGCGGCGCTGGTCAGCCGCCGCGGGCGCGAGGGCGCCCTGGTCGCGCGGTTGGCAGGCGACCGGTTCGCCGTCCTGGTGCCGGGCTGCGGGATCGAGCCGGCGGCACGGATCGCTGAAGAACTGCGCAGCGCCGCGATTCGATTGAGCGGCGCCCGCGGCGACAAGCCGCTGCTGGTGTCGCTCAGCATCGGCGTGTCCCATATCGGCGAGCGCGATCGGCGTCTCGAACACGCGATCGCCGGCGCTGAGCTGGCCTGCCGCAGCGCCAAACAGCGCGGCCGCAATCGGGTCGAAATATTTTATGGCAATGCGCAAAACGTTGGCCGCGGCCATGATTCACCGGGTCCGGCCGCGGAGCTGACCGCGACCCTCAGCGCCGACTCGTTCGAACTGCTGGCCCAGCCCATCCTGCCCTTGAGTGCGGCGCCGGCCGATCCGCGCTTCGAGATACTGCTGCGCGCGCGGGCTGGGGACGGCTCACGTCTCGGCGTGGAGAAGCTTCTGGGCGGCTCGGGCTGCGAGCAACTCGCCCGGAGCATCGATCGCTGGGTCATCGAGCAATCCATAGAGCGCCTGGCGGGCTGCCGGGACCTGCTGCGCCAGTATCCGGCACGGTTCTCGTTGAACCTGTCGGCCGCCTCGCTGGCCGACGGCGAGTTCTGGCGCATGTTGGAAGAGCGGATACGCAAGACGCGCATCGAGCCCGGCACCTTGAGCTTCGAGTTCCCCGAGGAGGCGGCGTGCGGGCACATCGCAATGATCGCTCCGTTCATGTGCCGGTTGCGCGAGCAGGGCATTTCCTTTGCGCTGGACAATTTCGGGCGCGCCATCGGCTCGCTCTCGAACCTCAATTCTCTGCCGGTGTCGTGCATCAAAATAGACGGCAGCTTGAGCCGCGATCTCATCGACAATCCCAAATCGCAGTCGATGCTGGTGGCGATCACGCAGCTCGCGAAGACGTTTGGTCTGGAGACCGTGGCGGGGCACGTGGAGACCGACGCAATCCGTGCCCTCGCCGCGAGGCTGGGGGTGGATTACGGCCAGGGCTTCTTGATCGGCAAGCCTGTGGCTCTGGACGATGCGATCCGCGACCTGCCGCTGTATTCCTGCTTCGCGACTCCCACGGAACTGCGCGACGCAGCCGGCGCACGGGCGGCACGCTTGCGCAGCTAGCGGGGAAGCGCGGCCGCACGTATGCTGCCGCGTCTGATGATCAAGAAATCGCGCAATCTTAAGGTGCTGGCGCTGTGCCTGTCGGTCGGTCTGTCGATCGCGCTTGCGCGCGGTGTGCCGGCGGACAAGCCCGAACCGCTCGGCCAGAATCTGCCGTGGCAGGATGCGCGCCTGCTGGCCGAGGTGCTGGAGCGCGTCGAGCGCGAGTACGTCGATCCTGTCGACGATCATCAGCTGCTGCAGGCGGCAATCCGCGGCATGGTTTCCTCTCTCGACCCATATTCGGCCTACCTGGACGTTGATGAGTACGAGGACATCAAGATAAGCAGCTCCGGCCAGTACTCGGGGGTGGGTATCGAAGTGTCGATGGAGGATGGTCAGGTGGTGGTCGTCACGCCGTTCGAAGGCTCGCCGGCGCAGGAGGCCGGGATCCGTTCCGGCGACGTCATTGCGACCATCGACGGCGTCGCGGTCAATACCACCACGCTCACGGACACCATTGAACGCATGCGTGGCAAGGAGGGCACCTCGGTCAAGATCGGGATTCTGCGCGAGGGCAGCACGGAACCGCTGCAATTCACCCTCAAGCGCTCGCGCGTCCAGTTGCACAGCGTGAGGGCCGAATTGCCCGAAGCCGGCTACGGCTACGTGCGCATTGCGCAGTTCAGCGAAACCACGGGCGACGAATTGAAAAATGCCCTGCGCAATCTGCGCAAGATCAACGGCGCACCCCTCAAGGGCCTGGTGCTCGATCTGCGCAACAACCCGGGCGGCGTGCTCGAGGCGGCGGTGGCCGTGGCCGACGCATTCCTGGACCGCGGCGTGATCGTGAGCGCCAAGGGCCGCACGCCGGAATCGAATTTCGAAATGAGCGCCACGCCCGGCGACGACCTCGACGGCGCGCCGCTCGTCGTACTGGTGAACGGCGGCTCGGCGTCCGCCGCGGAAATCGTCGCCGGCGCGCTCAAGGATCACCAGCGGGCGACGCTCATGGGACGCACGACGTTCGGCAAGGGCTCGGTGCAAACGGTGATTCCGCTGTCCGGCGACACCGCCATCAAGCTCACGACCTCGCTCTACTACACCCCTTCCGGCGTGTCGATCAATCACCGCGGCATTGCTCCCGACATCGAACTCGAGCGCGATCAGAAGCAGGCGGTGCCCCCGCCGGCCGACGCACCGCTGCTGCAGCGGGATCCGGAGGTCAAACGCGCCATACAGGAGTTGAAGGTGCCGACGGTCGGCGGGCACGGAGCGGTGTCGGCCGCCGTCCGGTAGAGAACGATTCGTGCGCAGCACACGGTCCATCGAAATTCTCTGCCTGGCACTCGCCGCATTGGTGCTCGTCTGGTCGCGGGCGCTGGCGGCACAGTTCTGGCCGGTGCTCGGTCTGCTGGCGGCATTTGCGGCGGCCATCGTCGCTTTCCGGTCGCGCCGCTTTTTTCCCGGCCGAACCCGAACCCGTCTGCTGATCGAATCCTGGTCCATGGTGATATTCATCACCGCCGCGCTGTGGCTCACCGGCAAGATCGGAAGTCCGCTTCTGAATCTGTATCTGCTCCCCATCATCTTGAGTGCGCTCACGCTGGGCCGCCTGGTCACGCTCTTGCAGGTCGGGGTGATCGCGGTGTGCCACGTGCTGCTGGGCGCAGCGACGCCGGAATTTGACGTAGTCTCGCTGGCTTACGCCAGTCGGGCCGTCGGCCAATTGGCGCCGTTCCTGCTGGTGGCCTATCTCACGACGACCCTGTCCGCCGATATCACCGAAGCCCGCGAGCGCATCGAGAATCTGGCGCAAACCGATTCCTTGACCGGGCTTTACAACCTGCGCATGTTCAACGAGGTATGGCAGCGCGAGCACGGCAACTGCGAGCGCGACCGCGGAATGTACTCGCTGCTGATGATCGACATGGACCGGCTCAAGGACATCAACGACAGTTTCGGCCACGAGGCCGGCAACAGCGCGCTCAGCTTGGTCGCGCAGTGCCTGCAGCGGAGCATTCGCGCCACGGACACGGCGGCCCGGTTCGGCGGCGATGAATTTGCGGTGCTGCTGCCGGGAGCTTCGCCGGAAATCGCCGACGCGGTGGTCAAACGCGTGCGCAACAACGTCTACAAGACGACGCTCGACCTGCGATCACGGATGATTCGCTGCAGCGTCAGCATCGGAGTGGTGAATTACCCGAAGGATGGGCGCGACATGCGTGAGCTGCTGAGCATCGCCGATCGCAAGATGTATCGCGACAAAGAGCTGCGGCGCGCTCCCGGCGGCGAGATGAATGCGTGACGATCTCGTTAAACTGTTTGGAGTTTGGCGGGAATGATGGCAAAGTTAGCGCTGCATCACGGTACAGCGAGATTGACATATGCTTACCTTGGGCAACATGAGTCAAATCGCGTAGGAAGGCAATGGGATCCATCAATCGAGGACAATGCACCGCAGCCGCCTTAGCCGGTGCGCTTCTGACCGTCTTGGCGTTCCCCGCCACCGCAAAGTCCGTGCCGACGCCGAAGCTCAAGTCGAATTCCGTGCTCATCGTCGACCAAAGCGATTCCTCCATCTTGTATTCGCGCCATTCGGATGTCGTGGCACCGATCGCCTCGATCACCAAGCTGATGACTGCGCTGGTGGTGCTGGACGCCAAGCAGCCGCTGGATGAGCCGCTCGAGATCACCGAGACCGACCGGGACCTGCCGAAGGCCGGCTTTTCGCGGCTCACGGTCGGCACCGTGCTGACGCGCGGCGATCTCATGCACCTGGCGCTGATGTCGTCGGAGAATCGCGCCGCCCATGCGCTCGGGAGCAATTATCCGGGCGGTCTTCCGGCCCTGGTGGCAGCGATGAACGCGAAAGCCACGAAACTCGGCATGAGCAACGCGCACTTCGTCGATCCGACAGGCCTATCCAGCGAAAACGTGGCCAGCCCCGAGGATCTGTCCAAGCTCGTGATCGCTGCCTCGCAGAATCCCGTCATCCGCGAGTATTCCACCGATAAGCGCTACGCGGTGCGCGTCCACAGGCGCTTGGTCGAGTTCCGCAACACGGATAATCTGGTGGCCAACCCCACCTGGAACATCATCGTGCAAAAGACCGGCTACATCGCCGAGGCGGGCAAGTGCCTGGTGATGGAAGCGGTGATCGAAGGCCGAAATGTGGTGATCGTGCTGCTGGATTCGCTGGGGAAGTACACCCGGGTCGCGGATGCGAAGCGCATCAAGAGTTGGATGGAGGCGAGCGCGTCCGAGCATGTCCGGGTGTCGATGCGCTGAGGCGTCGCTGCGCTGACGCCGACGACGCGCTCAAGATCGGAGCGATGGCCTATGCGTGCTCTCTCGATCGTGTGGCTCGTGTGGCTCGTGTGGCTCGTGTGGCTGGGGGTCAATTCGCCGGCGTTCGCCGCGGACCGCTCTGTGTCGGTGACGATCTATCCGGACGATCTGGCGCTGGTGCAGGACCGGCGCGATATCGATGTCAAGGGCGGCCGTCAGCGCATTGAATTCGAGGATGTCTCGGCCCTGATCCGTCCGGAGACCGTGTCGCTGACGGCGAGCGACATTGCCATCGTCGAGCAAAATTTCGATTTCGATCTGCTCACACCCGCCAAGCTCATGGAAAAGGCGGTAGGCCAGGCAATAACCATCGTGCGCATCAATCCGGCCACCGGCGCAGAGCTGCGCGAGCAGGCGCAGGTGTTGGCCACGAACGGCGGCGTGGTGCTGAAAATCGGGCAGCGAATCGAGGTACTGCGCGATGACGGCCTGCCGGTTCGCGTGATCTTCGACAAGGTGCCCGATAACCTGCGCGCGCACCCCACCCTGTCGGTCACGATCGTGGGCGGCCGCGCGGGCACTCGGCCGGCGTCCTTGAGCTATCTCACGCCGGGCCTGGGCTGGAGAGCGGATTATGTGGCGCTCTATGACGAGGGGAGCGGCAAGATCGATGTGCAAGGCTGGGTAACGCTGACCAATTCGAGCGGTGCAGCCTACGAGAATGCCCAGACGCTGCTGGTCGCTGGCACGCCCAACCGGGTCGGCGCGGAACCGGCGCCGCCGGCCGTCTGGCATGGGCCGCAGCAGCCGCCGCCGCGCTCTACCTTGCAGCAAGCCGGCACCGAAAGCGGCGGCCGCGAGCGCCTGGGAGATTACTATCTGTATCCGCTCGCTGAGCGCACCACCATCGGCAATATGCAGACCAAACAGGTCAGCTTTCTCGACGTCCGCGGTGTGCCGGCCGAACACGGCTACGAATTTCGCAACCGCTGGTTGGGCACCTCGGAGACTGCGCAAAGCGCGAAAACCGTCTTCAGCTTCTCGACCGGCGCGCACGCGGGCTTGGGCGATCAGCTGCCCGCGGGCATTCTGCGATTTTATCTGCGCGACAAGCGCGGCGATCCGCAGTTCATCGGCGAGAGCCGCATCGACCACACCCCGATGGGATCGACGCTGTCGCTCGCCACGGGGGATGCATTCGACGTGAAGGTACGCGCCGTTGTGGACAAGCGCACCAAGCTCGGGACCTCGAACTGGCAGACTGACATGCGCTACGAATTCAGCAACGCGCTGCCCAGCCCCTTGACGGTGAAACTGCTGCAGGCAGGCCTGTGGGGTGATTCGAGCATCACTGCCGAAAGCCTCAAGAGCACGAGACGAAGCGCCGAAGTGGTCGAGTGGGCGGTGCCGGTGCCCGCCAACGGCAGGACGGAGCTCACGGCAAGCTTCGACACACGCTACTAGGCCGAGAAGTGATGCGCTCGCGGTGCTCGGCGTGGCTGCTCCTGGCTTCGGGGCTTGCGGGCACATGGGCCGCAGCGACCGTCCGCTCCGCGGTGCCGGGTGAGGTATTGGCCGGCGCCCCCTCGGAACTTTCGGTGACCGTGTACCGGGCGCCCAATCGCAGTACGGGATCGATCGATCTCGATCGTCTCGGTGGCTTTGCGCTCATCAGCGAAACCCGTGCGGTGCACCTGCCCACTGGCGAGAGCCGGCTGCGCTTCGAAGGGGTGGCAGATGGGATTGAACCGGCCAGCGCGATCCTGACGGGCTTGCCGGCCGGGGTCATCGAAAAAAACGGCGAAGGCGCGTTGCTGAGCCCATCCGCGCTGGTGGCCGCGGCCGTCGGCAAACCGGTGCTGCTGCTGCGAACCAATCAAAAGACCGGGCATCTCGAGCGCCTCTCCGGCAGGATCCTCTCGGACGCGCTGGGCGGTGTGATGTTCGAAACCGCCAAGGGCGTCGAGGCGCTGCGCTGTTCTGGGCTCGCCGAGAGCTTCAGCTTCGCATCTGCGACCGACCTGTCCGCACACGCCGCGCTCTCGGTACTGGTTCGCAGCCGCGAACCGGTGACGAAGATGGTCACGCTGTCCTATCTCGCACGCGGCTTCGATTGGGCCGCGGACTATGTCGCGACCTTGTCGGCCGACGGCATCAAAATGGACCTGGGCGCCTGGGTCACCTTGGCCAACGGCAACGGCACCGAATTCCCGTCGGCCCGCACCCAGATCGTCGCCGGCAGGGTGAACCGCGAAAGCGGTGGGGTCGAGCCGATCGATCCCGGCGGGCCCATCCTGGCGCGCTGCTGGCCGCGCGGCTCGACCAGCGATTCGCCCGCACTGCTGCAGATCGACATGGCTATCTCGCCGGGAGCGCGGGCCGGCGCCACCGCGATGGGGCAAATGGCGCTGAGGGCGGCCGCCCCTGCCGAGGCCATGGTCACCGCGCAGCGGGTGGAACAGGAGCAGCTGGGAGATCTTAAGCTTTACCGTGTGCCTAGTCGCACCACCGTGGCCGGCCGGCAAACGAAACAGGTGCGGCTGCTCGACCGGCTGGCCATTCCCATCGCCATCGTATACGGCGCGGATCTCTCGGCCGACGAGCCCGAAGTGGCGGCAAGCGGTGCAGCGGCACACGGCGCACCGGTGCCGGCATCCAGACTGTTGCGCACCAAAAACTCCTCCGCAAATCATCTCGGACTTCCGTTGCCGTCGGGGCGCGTCACCGTTTTTGCCGTTCGCCAGGGCGAAACCCTGCTGGAGCGAGAATCCGGCATGCGCGATCTCACGGTCGACGAAGAGGTGGAGATCAATTTGGGCGCAAGTCCGGATGTGTTGGTCACCGTGATGCGCGAGGGCGTCGAGATCAGCAACGCGCGCGCGGCGCCGATCGAATTCGAGCTGCGATTGCGGCTGCAGGAGGGTACCCGCATCGTTCGCGCCGACCATCCGCTGCTCAGCAAGGACGGCCGCCCCATGTTCCGCCTGAGGATTCCGGCGCACGCGACCACATCGGTGCGCTACCAGACGCGCCCTCGCCCCGGTTGAGCCCGTGCAGGGCGCTCGAAAGGCTTGGCGATGTGGTAAGCTGATCCCACGATTGCCACGCTCCCCCAAGAGAACGGTGTCACGCCAAACATCTACGCCTGAGGCGAAAAATCGCCTGCTTCAGGCCCTGCCCCGTCGACCTCGGGAACGTCTGCTGGCGCACGGCGAGCACGTCGAACTCGGCTTCGGCGAGGTGCTCTATGAGCCGGGACAGCGCATGCGCTACGTGTTCTTTCCCACCCGCGGCTTCATTTCGATCGTCACCACCGTCGGTGCGGACGACAGTCTCGAGGTTGGGCGCTTCGGCGATGAGGGCATGCTGGGGCTGCGGTTGTTGCTGTTTTCCAAGACGGCACCGGTGCGCGCGCTGGTACAGGGCCCCGGCGCCGCCTGGCGAATCAAGGAGGCGCTCTTCTGCCGTGAGCTCGACAACAGCGAGCCGCTGAAGCGCCTGATGTACCGCTATCTCGATGTGAGGCTGCACCAGATCGTGCAAACGGCCCTGTGCGCGCACTTCCACACGGTGGATGCGCGGCTTGCCCGATGGCTGCTGACGACCGCTGATCAAATGCACTCCGATCAATTTTTCATGACTCAGCAATTCATCTCATCCATGCTGGGCGTGCGACGCGCAGGGGTCAACGGCGCAGCCTCCCTGCTGCAAGAGCGCAGGCTGATCCAATACTCTCGCGGCCGCCTCGCCATTCTCGACCGGCGCGGCCTCAAAGCCGCCGCCTGCGAATGCTATGCGGCGGATCGAAAAAGCTACGCCAAAATCCTCGGCTAGCGGCCCGTCGATCGCAGACGCCGCATGCGTTCCTCCTCGCGCAGCATACCGCTCAGCAGCTCGCAGCTTTGCTGAAACTCATTTGCCCACGCGGGCAGCTCCGGCGACGGCGCCGCGTGCGCAAGCTCCGATAGCAGCTCGCCCGGATCGACGGTGCCGGCCGGCCCCTTGAACATGCCGCGAACGGCGACGAGCCCGATCACGCGATCGCGCCGCACGAAGCGATGCTCGAGAAAGCCCCACTTTTGATTCCAGCCGATCAAGCGCGTGTGAATCTCGAAGCTTTCGAATGCCTTGAGGTCGCGTCGGAACCTGGCGAGCGCATCGCCCACGACCGGGAAGGCCCGGCGCCGTCTCGCGGTGCCGAGCACCCCGGTGCGCACGAACCAATGAATGCGACCGATGTCGGCAAGCGCCACCGCTGCTGATGCCGGCTGCGAGATTACAATGGAGTGCATCGTCTGGGCGGAGTCGGAATACCGCGGTCCTTGGGAGGGTTTCTCGATGAGCAGGATGGTTCGCTTTCATCAGTACGGCGGCCCGGAACAACTTCGGATCGAAGATCTCGATGTCGGCGCGCCCGGCAACGGAGAGGTCCGAATCCGGGTCGAGGCCATCGGCCTGAATCGCTCGGAGGCGCTGTTCCGAGCAGGGACGTATCTGCAGGCGCCGAAGTTGCCGTCGCTGATCGGCTACGAAGGCGTCGGCATCGTCGAAGCGCTCGGGCCCGCCGTGCAGGGTTTCTCGCCGGGTGACCGGGTCTGCGTGATGCCGACCTTCCGTCTGGGCGAGTATGGTTTGTATGGGGAGCAGGCCATCGTGCCGGCGCGCAGCCTCATCGCGCCGCCGCCCGGGCTCTCGGTGATCGAAGCGGCGTCGATCTGGATGCAGTACTTCACCGCGCTCGCGATCTATGAAATTGGTCACGCGGCGGTCGGCGACCCGATTCTCATCCGCGCCGCATCCAGCAGCGTCGGCCTGGCCGCCATCCAACTTGCAAATTGGGCCGGCGCCGTGCCGATTGCGGCCACTCGCACCGGCGCCAAGACGGCCGCACTCAATGCGCAGGGAGCGAAACACGTGATCGCAACTGAGGAGTCCGACCTCGTCGCGGAGGTGCGGCGCCTCACCGGCGGCAAAGGTGCAAGGATCGTGTTCGACCCGGTGGGAGGACCCGACGTCGAACTTTTAGCGCAGGCGGCTGCAGAGCAGGGAATCATCATCATCTATGGGGGATTGAGCGGCCGGCCGACGCCATACCCGCACTGGCCGGCGGCGTTGAAGGGACTGTCCCTGCGAGGCTGGGTTGCCTCCTCGATCTGGAACAAGCCGGAGCGATTTGCGCACAACCGGGATTTGATTCTCTATGGCCTGGCCGAAGGGCGCCTGAAGCCGGTGGTCGCGAAGACGTTCCCCCTGGAACGGATCATGGAAGCGCACCGCTACCTCGAATCGAACCAGCAGCTCGGCAAGATCGTGGTCACCGTCTAGATGTGCCATTCGCCGGCACGCGCCGGCGCTAAAAATTGACGGTCAGATGCACGCCCCAGTTACGCGGGTCGCCCAGCTGCGTATACAGCGTGTCGGGAAAGTTGGGCGGCACGTCGCCGAAGTAAAAGCCCCGCACCGTGTAGTCCTTGTTGAGCAGGTTTCTGCCCCACAGGGACACCTGGTAGCGATCCGTCTGCCAACCCAGCCTGGCATTCAGCAGACCGTAAGGGCGGGACGTGGTCCAGTTCGGCGGCATGTCGTAGTAGAACGAGCCCATCCCCGTGAGATCTACGCGCACGAACGGGCCGCGCGGGTCGCGCCAGACGGCGTCAAGTGCGGCCTGCCAGGGAGGCGCGTGCGGCAGCGCGCGGTTCGGGAACAGCACCCCGTCCTGCACGAATCCGCGGTAAAGCGTCTGCAGCAGACCCACCGATCCGCCGAACTCCCATTGCTGCGTGGCGCGCCACGCGAGGCTGCTTTCCAACCCGTAGTTGTAGCCGGACACGGCATTCCCGGTGTAGAAGACGAAAGTGTCGGGATTGTCGGGAACGAGCTGCTCGCCGGTGAGCAGCTGCTCGTCGTGGCGCACCATGTAGAACAGCGACGTGTCGGTGCGCAGGCTCCCATCCTTGAGCTGCGCCTTGTAGCCGATCTCATAGTTTAAGTCCCACTCCGGGTTGAACAGCAGTTGATTCGCAGGCAGGCCCTGGCTCAAGTTAAAGCCCCCCGCCTTGTAGCCGCGCGAGATCAGCGCATAGATCTGCTGACCCTTGGCGAGCGTGTAGTCCAGCGAGGCGTGGCCGCCCCACAGATTGTTCTCCGGATCGAAATAATTGAAGGTCGTCGGCGCATCGGTATTGGTGGTCGAATCGTCGTAATGCGTGGTGCGGCGCTCCCCGCGCAGCCCGGCGGACCAGCGCGTACGCGCGCCCAGGTCGCCGTCCAGTTCGCCGTAGACGGCGCTGTTCAACGCGCGATACTGGCTCCTGGTCACGGTCTCGCAGGCGCTCGTGCTGCTGCCGCAGGTCGAGCTCTGCGCCGCGTCGAAGGGATCGATGTAGATTCCGGAGCTGGTGTCGCTCAAGTCCTCGCGCAGCTGATATGCATAGAAACCGAGCAGCCACGACGGGCCATGCGGCTCGGTGTCCGCGAGCCGAATCTCGAAACTGCGGGTCGAGCGATGGCGAATCTGAATCTCGGTGTAATCATAGGTATAAGGTGCCCAAAAAATCGGATTGCCCCAGTCTCCGTCGTAGCCGTAGTTAACCGTCGTGTCCGCGTAGGTGGTGATGGTGGTGAGAGTCACGGGCGCAAGACCGGTGTAGACCGCGCGCGCCGAAACGCCCGTGGAATACTGCCGGTCGACGCCTGGATGGTCAGACTCGGTGGTGCGGCTGTCGTTGCCGAGGATCGACCAGGCATCATAGCCGTTGTCGATCTGCACCCGCAGTACCGTCAGGTCGACGCGCCATTCATCGTCGGGCTCGTAGCGCCATTTGCCGCGCAGCGTGAGCTCATTGCGATTGTTGGTATCGCGATCGAGGTAAGCGTTGTGGTAGAAGCCGTTGCTGAGATACTGCTGAACGGCGAACCGGAAGGCCGAATCGAGCGACGGCACCGGGCCGGTGACCACCGCACCTAAGGAGCGTTCGCCATAGTCTCCTCCGTCGAGCTCCACGCGGCTGCCGAACGTGCCTTCGGGTTCGGCACTTCTCACGTAGATGAGTCCGGCGAGCGCATTGGCGCCGTATACGGTGCCTTGGGGTCCATGCAGCACTTCGATGTGGTCGACATCGAACAGGGTCGCCGCCATCCCGAGTCCGCTGAAATCGATGTCATCGATCAGGAAGCCCACCGATGGATTGGGAGCGCCCTGATATTGCTGCAGCTCGCCGATGCCGCGAATCTGAAAATAGCGCGGGAGGGAGGTATCGCCGGCCCAATTGAGGTTCGGGACCAGCGCCAGTACGTCCTCGAAGTTCTGCTGCCCGGCATCGCGCAGCGTGGAGGAGTCCAATACCGATGCGCTGCCGGGCAATTGCGCTTCCGGGACGGGTCTCAACGTGGCCGTTACGATGATCTCGTTCAACTGAGTCGTGCTGTCTGCGGCATCCGCCGCCGCCGGGAGGGGCGCTGCGAGAACGGCGCCCTGCAGAAGCCAGAGCTGCACAAGGAAGGCCGATTTGCTGCCCACGCTCCCTCCGCCGGTACTAGCCGGATCAGGTTCAATGGGTTCGCCGGTGCGCGTTCCTATGAGGACGCAGCCGGCATCTCAGGCCCTTAAGGCCACCCCAGCTTCTTTCAGCCTTACTTTAAGCGATTAGCGGGACAATTCAATGCCTGGGGGCGCCTCAATGCCCGGCGAGGCGCAGAGCCGCGCCGATCAGGCCGCCGGCGACCAATATGAGGGTGGGCAGGGAGCTCAAGCCGAAGCCGGCACTGCGCTTTGCCGGGTCTTTGACATAGCTGGCGGCGTAGATTTCGCGGCCGATCAGGTAAATGAGTCCAATGGCGGCTGCCCACAAGGGGTTGAAATAGTGGGCGAATAGATACAGTCCGGGGATAAACGCAACCAACAGCTCCAAGGTATTCTGCTGAACGCGAAAATAACGCTCGAAAACCTCGTTTCCGGTCGTGGCCGGCGCCTTGATCCCATATTTGCCCCGTGCGCCGCCGACCCGGAAACCGAAGACGATGAATTGCAGAAGTGCGAGCGCAGTCACGATATCGACATAAGCCATGGATGTTCCTCCCTTGTTGTTGGATTCTAGCACTCCGTCGCCGCGCACTTTCCGCCAAGCTGCCGGCACCCCAAATGGCACATGAGGTTCGAAATCTGCAATGAGTTTACCCCGTAGATCCACTCGTTCAGGCACCCGCGGATACGCCCACTTGATCGAGGTCGATGCTCCCGCGGCGCGGGTTTGGCGCGCCCTGACGGATCCGGCCCTGGTGTGCATCTGGTCGGGACAGGAAGCGCAGATCGATGCGCGCGAGGGCGGCCTTTATCGCATTGGCACACGCAATACCGGGACCCGCGAAGCGCACATCGATATCTTCGAGCCGAATCGCCGGCTGCGGCTGATCTATTTCAACGGCCCGGATTTGCCGAGCAGCGACAGCGCCGTCGTGGACGATTTCCTGCTCGACGTGCGTAAGGGGGAAGGCACGACCTCCCTGCGGCTGCTCGGCTCGGGCGTTCCCGAGGAGCCGAGCTGGGACCACACATACGTGCGCCTGCGCATGGGCTGGGAGCGGTTCATGGCGCGCATCAAGGTGACGCTCGAAAGTCCGCCCCGGCGCAAGCCCTCACGGGTGGAGCCCAAGGATCCGCCGCTGCCGGGATTGGATTACTGAGCCTTAGATTCCTTAAGCTATGATTGCCGATATCAGAGGCTGATGGAGGCAACATGCTGGGCTTTTTGATTCGGGCAGCGCTGGTCGCGCTCGGCTTGTGGCTGGCGACGCGGTGGGTATCCGGCGTGTACATCGACAGCCCTTCCACCTTGGTTCTCGCCGGCCTGCTGCTCGGTATCGTCAACTCCGTCATCAGACCCATCGCCATCGTGCTCACCTTGCCGATGACCATCGTCACTCTCGGTTTGTTTCTGCTGGTGATCAATGCGGCAATGGTGGGACTGGTCGCATGGATTCTGCCGGGGATGCATCTCGCCGGCTTCTGGCCGGCCTTCTGGGCTGCGGTGCTCGTGAGTCTGGTGAGCATGGTCGGTTCGTGGTTCGTGGGCCCGAAGGGAAAAATCGAAGTCATCGTCAAACGGCGGTGACTAGTGCGCGCTCGGCGCACGTCATTGCGCCTTTGGTTCCCCCAGCGTCTTCGGATCGGTGAGCGAGCCCCCCGGCAGGGTCAAGATGCACACGGCGGCGATGATGATCACCATGCCGACGAGTTGCACATTGGACAGATGCTCGTCGAGAAACTGCCACCCGAGAAAAGAGGCGATCGCGGGGTTCACGTAACCGTACGTGCCGATCAACGCCGGCGCCGCGTTGAGACTGAGCCAACCGTACGCGGTATAGGCGAGACACGAGCTGAAGAACGTCAGATAGCACAGCGCCGCCAGGCCGGGCGGATTCGGTGACCAGTGGGCGGGATCGCCGTGCGCGACGGCAACGGTCAGCAGCATCAGCCCGCCCATGCACATTTGCATGGCCATGAACATGAGCGAGCTCAAGTTCGTGTCGATGCTGCGGTAGTACAGCGTGCCGAGCGCCCAGGCGCCGCACGCGGTGAGCACCCCCAGCTGCGCCAGCAGACTCGAAGCACGCATACCGCCCTTCGGGATCATCATCAATGCGGTGCCCGCGAATCCAATGATCATGCCGAGAACCGCCCAGCGGGTCAGCGGATGCCCGCGACGCCCGAATACGCCCAAGCCGGCGATCCAAAATGCCGCCGTGCCGTTGAGCAGGGCCGACTGATTGGTCGGTATATAGTGAATCGCCCAGGTGTTGAGCCCGTTGCTCGCGAACACCATGAAAAAGCCGGCGATGAGCACGTGGCGCCACTCGATCGGGCGGCTCGGAAAAAGATGCCCGCCCCAGAAACGCGCCACCAGCGCGAGCAGCGTTCCCGCCGTGAGGAACCGGATTGCCGAGAACAATGCGATCGGCAGATTGTTCACGGCGATCTTCGAGAACAAAAAACTCGATCCCCATACCATGTAAATGGTGCCGAGGCATAAGGTGAGCTTCGCCGAATAGCGGGAATCGCGCAAGGCGGGCGGGATACTCAGGCGGTCTCCTAGACTCCGGCCCCGCGCTCGGCCTCTTCCGCATCCTGTTTGGCACGCGCAGCGATTTTATCCTTGAGCAGCAATCCCGCCATGATGATCCCAATTTCATAAAGCAGATACATCGGCACGGCCATGGCGCTCTGCGACACCGCGTCGGGCGGTGTCACGAAGGCGGCGAAGATGAATATTCCCAAGAGCACGAATCCGCGATTTTTCCTGAGCGTCGCCAGTCTCACGAAGCCGGTCCAGACCAATAATACCGTAGCTACCGGAACCTCGAACGCTACGCCGAAGGCAAGCAGCAGGATCATGACGAAGTCCAGGTAGCTTCCCATATCGGTCATCATCTGCACGCCGCTGGGCGTGGTGGCGACGAAAAAGCTCAACATCACCGGGAAAACCACGTAGTAGGCGAAGGCGGTGCCCAGATAGAACAGCAGGATGCTCGATATCAGCAGCGGTACCGCGAGCTTCTTTTCGTGCCGATACAAACCCGGCGCGACGAACGCCCAGGCCTGGTAGAGCACATACGGCATGGCGATGCCGATGGCGAGCACGATCGCAAGCTTGAACGGCACCGTGAACGGTGCAACGACGCTGGTCGCGATCAATGTGGCGCCGGGGGGCAATTTACGCTTGAGCGGCTCCGCCACGAACGTGAAGAGCTGGTTCATGTACATCGCGCACGGGATGAAGCAAATCCCCACCGCCATCATGGCCTTGAGCAACCGATCGCGCAGCTCGAGCAAGTGCGAGATCAACGTACCTTCGGCGAGCCCGTCCGGTTCGCCCTCTGGCGCGCTCATTGGCCGGATAGCTTCGGATCGACGCTTGCTGGCGCGGGCGGCGCCGCGGAATGCATCTCGGCAGCCGCAGTGGTGCGCGCATCAGCGTGCAGACCGGCGGCTGGCGGCGGTTCCTCCACGGGCGGTGGGTTGCCCCCCGCTGGTGACGGTGCAGCCGGCGAGGATGTCGGGACGCTCAACGCGGGCGGGTCGATCGGGCGAACGGGCTTGGCGGATTCCCTCAGCAGTTCCTCGGCATTCACTTCGCGTTCCAGCTGCTCGCTCAGCTGCCGCGCCATCAAGCGTGCACGCCCCATCCAGTTGCCGACCTTGCGCGCAACTTTGGGCAGCCGCTCCGGCCCCAGCACCACCAGTGCGATGGCCGAGGTGAGCAGAATCTCTGAGAAGCCGAAATCAAGCATGCAACATCAGACGTTGGTCTTGGGGGGCACCTTGACCTCGGCCTCGCGCGCGACTCCCGGCTCGAAATCCGCGTCCTTTTTTTCCTGCTTCAGCTGCTTGAGCTGTTCTTCCGATTCGCCCTCGTTCATGGCTTGTTTAAAGCCCTTGACGGCAGCGCCCAGATCCGAGCCGATCGAGCGCAGGCGCTTGGTGCCGAAAACCACCAATGCAATCGCCAGAATGACCAGTAGCATTTTTGAATCGAACATGTCGCTTCTCCGAATCCATGGCGGTATGAGGGCGCCAATAATACGCCAAAGACATTATGACATTTGACAGCGGTCGACCGATGCGTGTTCGGTCGCATTTGGGCTTTTGCCGCAATTAACTCTCGAGCCAGAGCGTTACAGGTCCGTCATTGGTGAGCGACACCTGCATATGGGCGCCAAACACGCCGCTCGCAACCGGCGAGTGCTGGGCGCGCGCTGCCGCCACCAGCACGTCGAACAGTCGGCGCCCCTGCTCCGGCGGGGCCGCGGTCGAGAAGCCCGGTCGCAGGCCGTGCCGCGTATCGGCCGCCAAAGTGAACTGCGGTACCAGCAGAAGATCCCCGGCGATCTGGCTCAAATTGAGATTCATTTTGTCGGCTTCGTCGGGAAACACGCGGTATTTGAGCAAACGCCCCAGAAGCCGTAGGGCGGTTGCTTCGTCATCCGCCGGTCGCACTCCCACCAGCACCAGCAAGCCCCGTCCAATCGAAGCGGTTAGCTCGCCGGCAATGTGCACCCTAGCTTCGGAGACGCGCTGCAGCAGTGCAATCACGCGCGCCGCCCAGGCCTCGCGCAGAGCCCCAGAGGTTGATACCACTGACGGACCAAAAGGCGCCTATTTTTGACATTAAACAACCACAACATCAAGAAATCTCTGATAATGTCATATGTTAATAGTATATTGGCCATGGATGATAAATAGTGGATAATCGTTATCGAAAAATGGCTAATTGTTTGTGAATAGTGGGAAATATCATCCAACCATCTCTAGATTCGCATACGAGAGCATCAGCCACTTCGTGCCCTGCCGTTCGAAATTGACCTGGATACGGGTGTGCGGCCCGTTGCCTTCGAAGTTGAGGACCACCCCGTCGCCGAATTTAGAATGTCTCACTCGGCTCCCCATCCGCATCGCCGGCGCCGGCGATTCGTCCAGGCTGCTGCGCCTTACGAAGACTGGCCTGGACACCTGTACGCGCGGCCGAATCTCCTCGATCAATTCGGACGGCAGCTCGTTGATGAATCGGGATGGTTGCCCGTACTGGTCCACGCCGTACAGGCGTCGCTGTTCGGCATACGTGATGTACAGCTGACGCATCGCGCGCGTCGCACCCACATAGCATAGCCGGCGCTCCTCCTCGAGCCCGGCCAAGTCGGTCACCGAGCGCTGGTGCGGAAACAGCCCGTCCTCCATACCGGCGAGAAACACCACCGGAAATTCCAGGCCCTTGGCCGAGTGCAAAGTCATCATTTGCACGCTGTCGGCGTATGGATCCGCCTGGCCTTCGCCCGATTCGAGTACGGCGTGGGCGAGGAAGGACTCGAGCGGCTGCAGGTCGGTCTCGCCTTCGGGCGTGAAGCCGCGCGCCGCACTGACGAGTTCGAGCAGGTTCTCGACGCGTCCCTCGCCGCGCTCACCCTTCTCCTTCTTGTAATGCTCGATCAGACCGCTTCTCTGGATGAGGTGGTCAACCTGTTCGTGCAGTTCCAGTCCGCGTATCTCCTCGGCGAGCGCGTCAATGAGGAGCAAAAAGCTCTGCAGCGCCTGCGCCGCCCGCTGCGCGAGCCCGCTCTGCACGCACAGGCCGGACGCCATCCACAGCGAGGTCCCGTGCGAGCGTGCCGTGTCGCGCAGCAGCTCCAGCGTCTTCGCGCCTATGCCGCGCGTCGGTAAATTCGCCACCCGCTCGAACGAGGTGTCGTCCGCGCGGCTCGCAACCAAGCGCAGGTACGCGAGTGCGTCCTTGATCTCGGCGCGCTCGAAAAATCTCAATCCGCCGTATACGCGATACGGCATGCGAGCGTTCAGAAACGCCTCCTCGAAGACCCGAGACTGGGCGTTGGAGCGGTAGAGCACCGCCACCTCGCGCCGCGCACCGCCGCGCTCGACCCAATCGCGTATCCGATTCACGACGAAGTCGGCTTCATCGCGCTCGTTGAACGCGGCGTACAGCTTGACGCGCTCGCCGTCCTCGCCGCTGGTCCACAGCGTTTTGCCGAGACGGCCCGCGTTGTTGGCGATGAGTGCATTGGCCGCCTTCAGGATGGTGCCGGTAGAGCGGTAGTTTTGCTCCAGCTTGTACAGCACCGCCTGCGGGTAGTCGCGGCGGAACTGATTCAGGTTCTCGACGCGTGCGCCGCGCCAGCGATAGATGGACTGATCATCGTCGCCCACCACGAACGGCATACCCGCCGGCCCGGCGAGCAGCGTGAGCCATTTGTACTGGATGGCATTGGTGTCCTGAAACTCGTCCACCAGCACGTGGCGAAAGCGCGTCCGGTAGTGCTGCAGCAGCGAGGCGTTGTCGCGCCACAATTCATGGGCGCGCAGAAGCAATTCGCCGAAATCCACGACCCCCGCCCGCTGGCACGCCCCTTCGTAGGCGCTGTAGATCTTGATCAGCTGGCGACGCGTGGGGTCGCCGTCATCCTTGAGGTGCCTGGCTCTCAAGCCCTCGTCCTTCTGCGCATTGATGAACCAGAGAATCTCGCGCGGCACCCAGCGCGCCTCGTCCAATTCGAGCGCCTTGAGAACCTTGCGCAGCAGCCGCGCCTGGTCCTCGGAATCCAATATCTGAAAACTCTGCGGCAGCCCGGCTTCGCGCCAATGCAGGCGCAGCAGACGGTGAGCGAGCCCGTGGAAGGTGCCGATCCACAGCGCGCCGCCGGGGTGCCCCAGCAGGGTTTCGATGCGGCTGCGCATCTCGGCGGCCGCTTTGTTGGTGAACGTGACCGCCAGGATGCTGTGAGGCGAGGCGCCTTCGACCTGGATCAGCCAGGCCACCCGATGAACGAGCACCCGCGTCTTGCCGCTGCCGGCTCCGGCCAATACCAGCGCCGCGCCGAGCGGCGAAGCGACGGCTTGGCGCTGTGCGTCATTCAGACCATCAAGCAGGTGAGATACATCCATCAGGGCGCGGATTGTACTGTAGCCCGCTGCGGCGACAAGCGTTCGCGCAGGCTATGCGCGGCGCCGCTCCGCGATCACTTCTTCGGCGAACTCGATCAGCGCGATGGCCAGTGACAGCACCACCGGGCCGACGATGATGCCGAGGGCGCCGAAGGCGGGAACGCCGCCCAGCACCCCGACGAAGACCGCCAGTCCGGAAATTCTGGCTCGCCCCGAAATCAGCATCGGCCTCGCCACATTGTCGATGCCGGCGAGCATCAATCCCCAGACCAGCATGAAGATGCCATAGCCCCACTGTCCGTCATAAAACAGCCAGCCCATCGCGGGTACCCACGCGAACGTCGCGCCGCCCACCGGAAGCATCGACACCAATGCCACGAGCACGCCGAATACCACCGGCGAGGGCAGGCCGGCGATGGCGAACCCGACGCCGAGCAACAGCCCCTGCAGCAGAGCCGTCATGGAGGTGCCGAATACGATGGCGCGTGTCACGGCGCTCAGCTGGCGAAACAGCCGTTCCTTGCGCATCTCGTCCAGCGGAATGAGGCGGCGCGCCCGATCCCACATCACATCGCCGTCGCTCAGAAAAGAAAATAGCAGAAACAGCATGATGACGAACGCAACGAGCGAGCCGAGTGCGCCGATGAAAAACGCGCCGGAGAGGCTCGCGGCGCGATGCAGCACCTCCTGCGAACCCGATATCAACCAGGATTGGACCTGGCCTGCGGAAATTCCCGCATGTGCCTGCAGCCATGCATTGGCGCGGGCGATCAGCGGAAATTGCTGCAGATCCGAGAACGTCTTGATGTCCAGCTGCTGCGCCCAGCGCTGCAGTTTCTGCACCAGCACGGAAATCTGCGCCACGAATTCGACCGACAGCGCGCTCAACGGCAGCAGGATGACGACCGGCGTCAGGATGGTCAGCAGGCCGGCCGCGCCATTCCTGCCGTGCAGACGGCGCCGCAACCGCAGATTCAGCGGGTGCAGCAGAAATGCCAGAAACGCAGCCCAGCACATCGCCGCGAAAAATGGCCTGAAGATCAGAATGAGCGCATAACCGAGGAGCGCGGCCACCACGAGCGCGAAGATGCGCGGATAGAAGGTCGATTCAACAGGCATGGCCTCATCCTAACATCGACGCCGTCGTGCTGCCGCCGGCGCTCCAAAAGCCGGGCCGAGTCGCGTAGCATTGACCGTCGCCCAAGGCCGAGAGACAGAAACATGGCGAGGATAACCGTCAACAATCAGGTGCTTGACGTCGACGCGGCACCCGACACGCCGCTGCTATGGGTGCTGCGCGATCATCTCGGCATGACCGGCACCAAGTACGGCTGCGGAATGGCCCTGTGCGGCGCGTGTACCGTGCACATCGACGGCGTCGCGGTGCGCTCGTGCATTCTGCCGCTGCGGATGCTCGAGGGGAAAGCCGTCACGACCATCGAGGGCCTGTCGAAAGACCGCACTCACCCGGTGCAGCGGGCCTGGATCGAGCTCGACGTGCCGCAATGCGGATATTGTCAGTCCGGACAGATCATGTCGGCGGTCGCGTTGCTCAAGAGCAATTCGAGGCCGAGCGATGCCGAGATCGACGCTGCCATGGCCGGTAACATCTGCCGTTGCGGTACCTACCTGCGGATCCGCAAGGCGATTCATCGCGCGACCGAGTTGCTGCCGCCGCCGGATCGGCAGTCTTGAGCGCGCCGTCGGCCAACTCGAGCCGCCGCGATTTCTGCAAAGGCGCGGCGGCGGCTGGCGGCGGGCTGGTGCTGGCGTTGACGCTGCCGGCCTTTGGCGGACGTTCCCGGTCGCGAGACCCGGCGACCGGCGGGCAGTTGAATGCGTGGCTCAGGGTTGCGGCGGACAATTCGATCACCATCATCGTCGACCGCTCGGAAATGGGACAGGGCGTGTACACCGCGCTGCCCATGCTGCTGGCCGAGGAGCTCGAAATCGATCTGGCGCGGATCAACATCGTCGCGGCGCCGGTCGGCGATGCGTACGTCAACGCCCTCAATGGCGGCCAGATCACCGGGACCAGCAACAGCGTGCAGGATGCGTGGGAGAAGCTGCGCATTGCCGGTGCAACCGCCCGCACCATGCTGATTGCGGCCGCGGCCCAGGCGTGGAGGGTGGATCCGGCGCAGTGCCATGCGAGCAACGGCATGGTGACGAACGCTCAAGGCAAGAGTTTCAGCTATGGCGAACTCGCGAGCGTTGCCGCCAAGATGCCGATCCCCAAGGAGGTCAAGCTCAAGCCCAAAGCCGCCTTCCGGCTGATCGGAACCAGGGCGCCGCGGCTCGATACGCCGGGCAAAGTGGACGGCAGCGCCGAATTCGGCTTGGACGTCAAACTGCCGGGGATGCTGTATGCGGCCCTGGCGCAGTGTCCCACTTTGGGGGGCAAGGCCGCGGCGGTCGACGCGTCACGGTCCGAGACCATGCCGGGAGTTCACAGGGTGCTGTCCACCGCCAGCGGCGTGGTCGTGGTGGCGGATCATTTCTGGCAGGCGCTGCAGGCACGCAACGCGCTGCGGATCACCTGGGAACCGGGGGCCAATGCGCGCCTCGACAATGCGGCGATACGGGGCGTGCTCGAGCAAGCCGCCGCCGCCAACCAAGGTCTCGTGGCGCGCAAGGACGGCGACGCCGCGGCCGCGCTCAAATCGGCGCAGCGCACGCTCGAAGCGGTCTACGAATTGCCGCTGCTGGCGCACGCGACCATGGAGCCGATGAATTGCACCGCCGACGTCAAATCCGATCGCTGCGACCTGTATGTGGGGACTCAAGTCCAGCAGATGGCGCAGGAAGCGGCGGCGGCCGCGGCCGGGATGAAGCCCAACCAGGTCAACGTCAACACCACTTTGCTCGGCGGCGGATTCGGCCGCCGGCTGGATGTCGATTTCATTCCCGCTGCGGTCGAGGCCTCGAAGGCGGTCGCAGCGCCGGTGAAGTTGATCTGGACGCGCGAGGATGACATGACCCACGATATGTACCGCCCTCCCGCGCGGGAACAGATGAGCGCCGGATTCGACGCCGCGGGCAGGCTGGCCGCATGGAAAATGCACATCATCAGCCCGTCGATCACGGCGCGCTTCGCTCCGGACGGCACGGACCCGTTCGACTCGGTGGTCGAATATGCGGCCAACTATCCCTACGCCGTACCGAATTTCCTGCTGACCTATTCGCGCAAGGAAATCGGCATCGATGTAGGGTACATGCGTTCGGTGAGCCACGCGCCCAACTGCTTCGTGATCGAGAGTTTCATGGACGAGCTGGCGGCGGCGGCGTCCAAGAGCCCCCTCGACTTTCGCCTGGAATTGCTTGCCGCGAAGCCGCGCCATGCGGCCGTGCTCAAGCTGGCCGCGCAGCGCGCCGGATGGGGTCATGCGCCCCCGGGGCGCTACCTAGGACTCGCCCTGATGGAGGGCTACACGACGTGTTTGGCGCAAGTGGCGGAAGTCTCCGTGGACGGAGGCGCGCTCAAAGTGCACAAGATCACCTGCGTCGTCGACTGCGGCCAGATGGTCAACCCGCGCATCGTCGAATCGCAGATCGAGAGCGCCATCGTGTTCGGCCTGTCGGCCGCGCTGTGGGGCGAAGTCACCATCAGCGCCGGCCGGGTACGTCAGACGAATTTCAACTCCTATCGGCTGCTGCGCAGCAACGAAGTGCCGGAACTCGATGTGCATCTGCTGGACGGCGATGCACCGCCCGGCGGCATCGGCGAACCAGCTGTGGCGCTGGTGGCGCCGGCGATCTGCAATGCGATATTCGCCGCCTCGGGCAAGAGGCTGCGAAGCTTGCCGATCGCCGCTTACCTGGCTGAACTTTAAAAAATCTCCCCCTTAAGTAGATGTCCGGATGCGGCGGCGAGGACGCCGCGCGATGATCAGTACGTGATATCGGAACTCATCAGGCGGAGCCAAGCGCATGAGTAGAGTAGAACAGACACTGCATGAGATCTTGCTGATGGGCATCGATCCGGAGCCCCACGAAGTGCTGATGCTGAAGGCCAGGGCCGTCATCGAAAAATTCAAGGTGGATTCGGCGGCTTTCCATCAACGGGCCGGTTGCGCCGACGCAGACTTGCACGTGGCAAGCGATTTGGCGCAGCTGCGCGATGCGGTGGATCGAGAAATCGATCGCCGCGTCGATGAGGATTTGGCGGATAACGCGTGCGATTTGCTGGAGCATCTCGCCGGGCATCTGCGCGCGGAGGCCGGCGCATCCGCGGAATCGACGAACACTCCGTAGTTCGTTGACGGCGCTGGATTTTTGGGCGCCGATGCGGCGTCGGGCTCACGAGCCGCGACTCCTTTGCAGTTCTCGCCTCACTTGCTCGAGCGAGACGCGGCGCTCCTGCCCCGCGCCCGGCGCGGCGGCAGCGGCCGGCGCCCACGCCTGCCCGAACACCACCTCGAAGGTCGCGGGCAGGCGGCCCTCGCGGCGGTGAAGCTCATAGGCCGCTTCCATGGCGGCGTACCTGCGCGGCCCGGTGAGCCCCTTGAGTCTGCCTGCCGCGGCATTGCGCCCGCCCACCGCCTTCAAGTCGGCGGCCAGCCGGCGCACGTCGAAATAGCTTAAGGTGAAGTGATCGACGTCGAGCACCGGTGCGGCGAAGCCGGCGCGCACCAGCGCGTCGCCGAGATCGTGCATGTCGATGAATCGCAGCACATGACTGTGCGCATCGACCTGCGCCCATGCAGCGCGCAATTCCCGCAGCGTATCGGGACCGAAGCTGGTGAAGCAGAGCAGGCCGCGCGGCGCGAGCACGCGGCGAAATTCCGCGAACACGGCGTCCGGATCGCTCCACAGAAGCATGCAGTTACAGAAAACGAGGTCTGCGCTCTCGTCAGCGAGCGGCAGCCTCGCGGCGTCCGCACATACCCTGCCGAAGCGCCGGAACCAGGTTTGCTGCCGCGCGGCCGCCCGCAGCATGCCCAGCGCGGAATCCAGCGCGATCACGTGTGCCGCCGGATAGCGGCGCTTGAGCGCGCGGCTGGCGCGGCCGGTACCGGCGCCGGCGTCGATGACGACACGCGGCTCGATCGCGGCCAGATCGAGGCGCTCGAGCAGCAGCTGCCGCACCTCGGCCTGCACAACGGCGGCCTCGTCATAGGTCCGCGCCGCACGATCGAACGAACGGCGCACCCACGCGATGTCGAGGGCATAGCCGTCGGCCTCGACTCTCACGGGCGGAATATCGCTCATGCGCTCAACGAAACTGGTAGTCGAGAAGGATCCCGATGAACACCGACATGCCGAAATAGTGATTATTGAGGAATGCCCGAAAGCACGCGGCGCGCTCGCGGCTGCGAATCAGCCACAGGTGATGAATGAAGAAGACCGCGCCGGCGATCAATCCCGCTCGGTACCAACTTCCCAGGTGCAGCATGCGCCCCGCGAGAAATAGCGACAGCAGCGTCATCGCCTGCAGCGCCGCGATGATGTGCCGGTCCGAATCGCCGAACAGGATTGCAGTGGAGCGGACCCCGATCTTCAGGTCGTCGTCGCGATCAACCATTGCGTAAATCGTGTCGTAGACGGTGACCCACAGCATGTTGGCGATCAACAGGAGCAGCGCCACGCGCGGCACGTGCTCGAGCTGCGCCGCGAACGCCATCGGGATTCCCCAGCCAAAGGTCAACCCCAGGTAAAGCTGCGGAACGGACAGGAAACGTTTGACGAATGGGTAGCTCACCGCGAGAAAGGCGCCGAGCACCGCCAGCAGTAGAGTGAATTTGTTCAACTGCAGCGCCAGAACCAGTGCCGCCAAGGACAGAACGGCGAACAGGATCAGCGCCTCGACGGTGGATATTCGGCCGGCCGCCAGCGGGCGATCCTTGGTGCGTTTTACGTGCGGATCGAAGCTGCGATCCGCGTAATCGTTGATCGCGCAGCCGGCCGATCGCATGAGCACCGTTCCGATGACGAAAATGACGAACAGATGCGGTTGTGGCTTGCCGCGGCCGGCGATCCACAACGCCCACAGCGTCGGCCACAGCAGCAGCCAAATGCCGATCGGGCGATCCAGGCGCGTGAGCTCAATATAGTCCTGCAAGGTGCCTACGATTTTGGGCAGCTCGTTGGTGGTCCACGGGTGAAAGCGCACCCGGTAAGCGAACCATCGCCAGCGCTGGGCGATGGTCTCCCCGAGTTCGAGGCCGGAGCGCGGCAGCTGCACGCTCTGGCGGCCCTTAAGAGCGGCCCATGGCGGGCAAAAACACTTCCTGCACCAGCAGCGGCGCGGAGCGCAGCCGAATTCGCGAGCGCCGAGCCCACATGCCCGAGGGCGCGAGATCCGCCTCGCGCAGCGCACGCGCGCTCAAGCGCTCCGCGGCCGGCAGCCACGCGTACTCGTAGGAGCTGCGCTCGACGCCGGAAAGCTCGTGCAGCGTCTCGCTGAGCGAGGCATCGCCCAGCTCGGCAAGCCATGGATGCACACACAGGGTCGAGTCCGGAATGACGGTCTGTGCAAATACCCAGACCTGATCGCTGCAGCACAACTCGACCTCGCGAAACAACCCCGCATGGTCGCCCACGCGCAGAGCAGCCTGCACGGCGCCTTCGAGCAGCCCAGTCCACTGCTCAACCTGCCGCAATCCAAAGCGGTCACCGCAGGCCGCCCTCATGCGCAGCGTGATCAAGCCCTTGCCGATGAGCCAGGCGCGCAACGTGGCGTCCACGTTGAACTGCCCCAGCCGCTCTGCCGGCAGCCATTGAACGGAATCGACTCGGCGCGCGTTGTTCGGTGTCATGCGGGATATTCTAACCGACTCGACCATATTGCTCTGCATGTCCCACCCAGCGCCTGATCAACGCCGCGACGTGCTGTGGCCAGCCGCGCAGTAGCGTTTCGGCCGCCACTTGCACGCGCGGCAGCAGATCGGCATCGCGCAACAGGTCGGCCACGCGCATTTGCGCCAGTCCCGTCTGGCGCGTGCCAAGCAGTTCGCCGGGTCCGCGCAATTCGAGATCGCGGCGCGCGACCTCGAAGCCGTCGTTGGTACGGCGCATGACGGCGAGCCGCTCGCGGGCCAGCGGCGACAAGGGGGCTCGGTACAGCAATAGACACGAACTCGCATGCCCTCCGCGACCCACCCGCCCGCGCAGCTGATGCAATTGAGCGAGGCCCATGCGCTCCGCATTCTCGATGACCATCAACGTGGCGTTGGGCACATCGACACCCACTTCGATGACGGTGGTTGCCACCAGCACATGAATCTCCCCGTCCTTGAAGCGGCGCATGGTGCGCTCTTTGGCCGCCGCCGGCATGCGACCATGCACCAGGGCCACGGTGAGCTCCGGCAGCGCTTCGCCCAGTGCGGCGGCAGTCTCCTCGGCCGCTCGGTAGGGCATGTCCTGCGATTCGTCGATCAGCGGACACACCCAGTATGCCTGCCGGCCCTCGAGGCATGCGGTGCGGATGCGCATCACCACTTCGTCGCGTCGGGCATCGGCCAGCACCACCGTCTTCACCGGCGTACGGCCGGGCGGCAGTTCATCGATGATCGACACATCGAGGTCCGCGTAGGCGGTCATCGCCAGAGTGCGCGGAATCGGGGTCGCGGTCATGATCAATTGATGCGGCTGGCGGCCGCCTTGAGCGCCCTTTTCGCGCAGGGACAGGCGCTGATGCACGCCGAACCGATGCTGCTCATCCACGATCACCAGCGCAAGCGCGGCAAACGCTACTCCTTCTTGAAAGAGCGCGTGTGTGCCGATGACCAGCGGCGCCAGACCGCCGCGAATCCTCTCGAGCACGGCGCTGCGCGCCTTGCCTGTTTGCCGCCCCGTCAACAGCGCCACCTCGACTCCCAGCGGCTCGAACCAGCGCCGGAAATTTTGCGCATGCTGATCGGCCAGCAGCTCAGTGGGCGCCATCAGCGCCACTTGCCGGCCCATCTGCACCGCCTGGGTGGCGGCCAGCGCGGCCACGAGGGTCTTGCCGCAACCCACGTCGCCCTGCACGAGGCGCAGCATCGGTGTCGCAAGTCCTAGATCGCGCTCGATTTCATGCAGCACGCGCTGTTGCGCGCGCGTCGGGCGAAACGGCAGCGCGGCCAGCAGCGCCGCTTTGAGCGCACCCGGCGCAGCGAGCGGCCATCCGGGATCGCGCTGAATACGCTGCCGCAGGAGTTTGAGCGAGAGCTGGTGCGCGAGCAGCTCCTCGAACGCCAGGCGCCGCTGTGCCGGGTGGCGCCAGTCGAGCAGCAATTCCACCGGCGCGTCGGCAGGCGGCCGATGCACGTACTGCAAGGCTTCACGCAGCGCCGGCAGGCGCGAATCGGCGAGCACGGTTGCGGGGAGCCAATCTTTGAGATCATCAGCGGTCGTCTGATCGAGCGCCATCCGGACCAGTTGGCGCAGCCTTGCCTGGGTGATGCCGTCGGTGCCGGGGTAAATCGGAGTGAGGTGTTCGTCGCCTGCATTCGCAGCGCCTCTTTCCACGCGCCGATATTCCGGATGCACGAATTCCAGCCCCTTGGGGCCGCGGCGGGCTTCACCGAAGCAGCGTATGCGCAAACCGCGCGCCAGGCCGCTTTGCTGTTGCGCGGTGAAATGGAAGAATCGTAGCGTCAAGAAGCCGGAGCCGTCGCCGATCCTGCAAAGCATCTGGCGCCGGCCGCGAAACGAGACCTCGGTGAGCAGCACCTCGCCCTCGACCGCCGCCCGCTGCCCCGGACGCAGCTCTCCCAAGGGAACCACGCGCGTTCGATCCTCGTAGCGCAGAGGCAGGAGAAAAAGCAGATCCTGAGTGGTTTGCACGCCCAAGGCGCGCAGCCGCCCGGCAAGCGCGTCACCGACGCCGCGCAGCACCGTCACCGGCTTCGAGTCGATCACAAGGCGACGACGCACTCCACTTCGATCTGCGCACCGCGCGGCAGGGCCGCGACGCCGACGGCGGCGCGCGCCGGGTAGGGCTCGCGAAAATATTCGGCCATGATCCTGTTGACCAGAGCGAAGTGAGTTAGATCGATCAAATAGACCGTGGCCTTGACCACATCGTCGAGCTGCGCCCCTGCGGCCTCGACGATCGCCTGCAGGTTGCGGAACACTTGGCGCACCTGCGACTCCATGTCGCCGGAGACCAGTTCCTTGGTGGCGGGGTCCAGCGGAATCTGGCCGGACACCCAGATGGTGTTGCCGACGCGCGCGGCCTGCGAATAGACGCCGATGGCGGCCGGCGCCTTGGCGGTGGAAATAATCTGCTTGGTCATGCTCTTGAGCGCTCCTGAAGTGTCAGCATTGCACGTGTCTCGGTCGGCGTCAGGCCAGCGTGCGGAAGACCCGCTGCACGTCCGGCATCCGGCGAATGGTACGGATAACACGCGCGAGGTGCTTGCGGTCCCGCACCTGCAGCTGGAATTTGAGAGAGGAGCTGGTCACATCGCGCTCCTCGAGCGAGACTTGATCGATATTCGTTTCGGTGCCCGCGATGGCGGATGCGACCGCCGCCAGTACACCGACTCGGTTGTTGATTTCCAGCTGGATCTCAGAGCTGAACAGCCGGCCCTGCGTACCCTCCCACGCGACCGACAGCCATTTCTCCGGCTGCTTGCGGTACTCGGCGAGGTTACCGCAATTCTGTCTGTGGATCATCACCCCGCGCCCGGCGCTTAAGTAAGCCATGATCGGGTCGTTGGGTATGGGGAAACAGCAACGCGCATAGGTGACCAACAAGCCTTCGGTGCCGGCGATCATCAGCGGACCCGCGCTGGCGGGACTGGCCTCACTGCCTTCTCGCGCCGGCTGCAGGCGCCGCGCGACCAGGGGCGCGAGGCGCTCTCCCAGCCCGATCTTCTCGTACAGTTCGTCCGCGTCCCGCAAATTGAGCTCTTTGACGACCGCGTCGATGTCCGCGGCCGGAATCTTCTTCAAGCTGAGCGAAAATTCCTCGAGGGCGAGCCCGAGCAGTCGGCGGCCGAGCTCCAGCGCCTCGCCGCGCTTCAAATTCTTCAAGTATTGGCGGATGGCCGCGCGCGCCTTCGCCGTCACCAAAAAACCGGACCAGGACGGATTCGGGGTCGCGCCCTTGGCGGTGATGATCTCCACCGTCTGGCCGTTGCGCAGCGGCGTGCGCAAAGGAACCAGGCGCCGATCGACCTTGGCGGCGACGCAGCGATTGCCGACGTCGGTATGAATTGCATAGGCGAAGTCGACCGCCGTCGCGCCCGTCGGCAGGCGCAGGATTTTGCCCTTCGGCGTGAAGACGTACACCTTGTCCGGGAACAGGTCGACCTTGACGCTCTCGAGGAATTCCTCGGAGCTGCCGCCCTCTTGAATTTGCACCAGGCTTGCGAGCCATTCGCGCGCGCGATCGTGCTCGACGCCGCCGAAGGTGTCGCCGCCGGATTTGTATTTCCAGTGCGCGGCGATGCCGGACTCGGCGACGCGATGCATGTGCTCCGACCGAATTTGCACCTCAATGGGCACCCCGTTGGGCCCGAACAGCGTCGTATGCAGGGACTGATAGCCGTTGACGCGAGGGATGGCGATGTAGTCCTTGAAGCGGCCCGGCATCGGCTTGTAGACGCTGTGCACCAGGCCCAAGACGCGGTAGCAGGTGTCGGCGCTGTCGACGATGATGCGAAAGCCGTACACATCCACCATTTCGTTGATCGAAATGCCCTTGTTCTGCATTTTCTTGTAAATGCTGTAGAGGTGCTTTTCACGCCCTTCCACGCCGCCGGTGATCCCGGCCTTCTTCAGGGTGCCCTTGAACGTCTCGGCGATCTTGCCGATGAACTGCTTTTGGTTGCCGCGCGCGCGCTTCAATTCGCGTTCGAGCACCTTGTAGCGATAGGGATACAGCGCCCTGAATCCCAGATCCTCGAGCTCGAGCTTGACCGCGTACAGGCCGAGGCGCTCGGCGATCGGCGCGTAGATGTCCAGAGTCTCGCGTGCGATGCGCCGCCGCTTGATGGGCGGCATGACGCCGAGTGTGCGCATGTTGTGCATGCGGTCGGCGAGCTTGACCATGATGACGCGTATGTCGCGCACCATCGCCAGCAGCATCTTGCGGAAGCTCTCGGCCTGCGCCTCCTGGCGGTTCTTGAACTGAATCTGATCCAGCTTGCTCACGCCATCGACGAGCTCGGCGACGACCTGACCGAAGATCGAGGCGATCTCGGCCTTGGCGGTCGGCGTGTCCTCGATCACATCGTGCAGGATGGCCGCGACCAGCGTATCGGGATCCAGCCGCAAATCCGCGAGGATGTCGGCCACCGCGACCGGGTGCGTGATGTACGGCTCCCCGGAAACGCGCTTCTGGCCCTGGTGTTTTTCCGCCCCGAATTCGTAGGCTTCGCGGACGCGCTCGACCTGAGCGGGAGACAGATAGGCCTCGAGCTTATCGAGGAGCTGACTGATCCCCGTGGTGCGCCTTCCACCGGGTAGGAAGCCGAGTATGGAAGACGCATAGTCCATCGCTAACCCGGCTTCTCGCGATCGTAACGGGGCGGTTCAGTCCCCTAGGCCGAGTTGCGGGGCGCGGAAATCGGAAGGCATATCCAGCTCGCTCACCGGCTGCTGAATCGGCTCCTCGGGCTCCTCGAGCATTTCGAGAGTGATGTTTCCGGCGGCAATCTCGCGCAGCGCCACCACGGTCGGCTTGTCGTTTTCCCACTCGACGGTCGCTTCTGCGCCGTTCGCGAGGCGTCGCGCACGCTTGGCAGCCAGCAACACCAAGTTGAATAGATTGGGCTCATTCTGCAAGCAGTCTTCGACCGTGATACGCGCCATGGCTCTTAGGGTTCCGTTAAAGGGGTGGAAATCATAGCAGAAAAGTCCGCTCGCGGGCCAGCTGCGGCCGCGATCTTGGGGCTACGAAGCCAGCAAGTCGGCCGCTAGGGCCGCCACCTCCGGGCGGCTCGCCGCCAGCGCCTCGCCGCGCTCCTGGACGATGGCCTGCAGATCCAGGACGGCCTGCTCGAAACGATCATTGATCACGACGAAGTCGAATTCCGTCCAATGCGCGATATCGCGCCGCGTGTCCTGCAAGCGCCGCTGTATGACCGCCTCAGAATCGGTGCTGCGGGCCCGGAGCCGCTCTTCGAGCATGCGGCGTGCGGGTGGCAGAATGAAAATGCTCCGCGCATCGGGCAGCCGCGCGCGGACCTGGCGGGCGCCCTGCCAGTCGATCTCGAGCAGCAGCAGCGCGCCGGCCGCGAGCGCCTCGCGCACTGCGCCAACGCCGGTCCCATAAAGATTGTCGAACACCCGGGCGTGCTCGAGGAACTCGCCGCGCTCGATCATTTCTTCGAACCGCGACCGGCTGATGAAATGATAGTCGCGCCCGTCGATCTCGTTGGCCCGTGGCTTGCGTGTGGTGTAGGACACGGAAAAGCGCAGCCTGGGCTCGCGCTCCATCAGCGCCTTGACAAGGCTGGTTTTGCCCGCGCCCGAGGGCGCCGCGACCACGTACAGCCGCCCGGGGCCGCCGCCCGCTCCGTCGCGCTCGAACTGCGGTGACGGGCGCATCCGGCTACTCGACGGCCGGCACTCGCTCGCGCGAAATGCATCCGTCGTCTTGAATTATCATGCCACTCATGATGTATGTCCGGCAGGATAGCTGGCCGGCGGCCAATGGGCCACATGCTCGCTCACGCACCGGACCGGCGAAGCGGGCTACAATGACGCAATCCCGCCAAGGCTCGATAAATACTGAGGGATGACATGAGCAGCCCTGCCAGGCCCGCACCGCTCGGCACCACGCCGCGCGCCGAACTGACGCTGCGCGGCTTGGTTCTGGGCGTACTCATTACCGTGGCGTTCACCGCGGCCAACGTCTACTTCGGACTCAAGGCGGGGCTCACCTTCGCCACCTCGATCCCGGCCGCGGTGATTTCCATGGCGGTGCTGCGCGGCTTCAAGGGCATGACCGTTCAGGAAAACAACATCGTGCAGACCGTCGCCTCGGCCGCCGGCACGCTGTCCGCGATCATCTTCGTGCTGCCAGGTATGGTGATGATCGGCTGGTGGACCGGCTTTCCGTACTGGGTTTCCTGTGCGATCTGTGCCCTGGGCGGGATCCTGGGCGTGATGTATTCGATCCCGCTGCGGCGCGCGCTGGTGACGCAGTCCGATCTGCCCTACCCGGAAGGCGTCGCCTGCGCCGAGGTGCTCAAGGTCGGCGGCGGCGAGCACGCGGATGCCGCGGCGGTCGAAGACAGCCGTGCCGGGCTCGCAGCCGTAGTCTGGGGCGCGATCGTTGCGGCGGTCTTTGCCTGCATCGTCGCCACACGCATCTTCGCGAGCGACGTGGTGAGCTATTTTCGCCTCGGCGGTGAACGCGGCGGCGTGACCGGCTTCGATTTCTTCCTGTCCTTCGCACTGTTCGCCGTCGGGCACCTGGTGGGCCTGTGGGTCGGCATTGCGATGTTCGTCGGTGCGCTGATCGGTTGGGTCTGGGGCGTACCACACTTCTCGGCGCTCGCGGCGAGCACGGAACCGATGGCGCAGCTGGCCCAGCACACCTGGAGCCACCAGGTGCGTTTCGTCGGCGCCGGCACCATCGGGGTGGCGGCGGTGTGGACGCTGGCCAAACTCGTCGGACCGGTCCTCGCCGGCCTGCGCTCCGCCATGGCGGCCTCGCGGGCGCGCGCCGCCGGAAACGCTGCACTGCTGCCGCGTAGCGAGCAGGACATCCCTATCGGCTACGTCGCCCTGGTCTCGCTGGCCTGCATGGTGCCGATCGGCGTGCTGATTGCCAACTTCGCGGCGGGCGCCGGCCTCGGCGGGCATATGCTGGCGACGGTGGCCGGTGCCCTGGTCTACATCGCGCTGATGAGCTTCTTCGTTTCCGCGGTCTGCGGCTACATGGCGGGGCTCATCGGCTCCTCGAACAGTCCGCTGTCAGGCATCGGCATCCTCGTGGTGATCGGCGCAGCACTGCTCCTCGTGCCTGGAATTCGCTCCGGCCTGCCCGCCGGCGGCGATACGGCGCTGGTGGCCTACGCGCTGTTCGTCACCTCGGTGGTGTTCGCCGTTGCCACCATCGCCAACAACAACCTGCAGGATCTTAAGACCGGCCAGCTCGTCGATGCCACGCCGTGGAAGCAGCAGGTGGCGCTGGTCATCGGCGTCATCGCCGGCGCCGCGATCATCCCGCCGATACTCGATCTGCTCAACCATGCCTACGGTTTTGCCGGCGCCCCCGGCCCGCACCACGAGCACCCGTTGCCGGCGCCGCAGGCCGGCCTGATCTCGGCGCTGGCGCAGGGCGTGATCCAGCACAACGTCGACTGGAGCCTGATCCGGATCGGTGCGCTGGTCGGCGTGCTGGTAATCGCCGCCGACGAAGCGCTGCGGCGCGTCACCCGCTCGGCGCACCTCTCGCCGCTCGCCGTGGGCCTTGGGATCTACCTGCCGACGCAGAGCACGCTGATGGTCGTGGTCGGCGCGATCGTGGGCTGGTACTACGACCGCCGCGCGGAGCGCGCGTCAAAGCCCGAAGCCACCAAGCAGCTCGGTGTGCTGCTGGCTTCGGGCATGATCGTCGGTGAGGGTCTGGTGGGCGTGCTCATCGCCGCCTTCGTCGCCTTCTCGGGCAAGGATTTTCCGCTGGCCCTGGTCGGCGATGAGTTCGCCGATAACGCCGCGGTATGGATCGGGAGCGGCGTATTCGCGCTGACGGTGTTCCTCTTGTATCGCTGGGCGGCGCGGATGCGCACCTAGACGCTACTCGATGTTCTGCACCTGCTCGATCGGATCAAGTCCAACTTATTGGCCAAGAAACGTATTGATTGCGCGGGAAGGCGTCCAGCTACGTGATCAGATACAAGTCGGTGGGTGCCTGGGCGAGGCCAGCGATCCTATCGTCGCTGATTGCTCCGAGTGGATCCCTTTAAGGTCACAAATTGCGACCTTAAAGGCCGGCGGCGATCAGCATCAATGCCAGTCCGTGCGCCGTTTTGGAATGATTGCAGGATAGGCATTCGGCCGCTCTTGTCACACAACTTGATCTCATCACCGGCCGCATTGGTATCTGAGGTGGCGCCTACCATACTGAACTAACGGATTGTAGTTGTCTGGCTGATCACAGCCACGCTGTACACGTACTTGCCCGAAAACAGCTTGGCGCAAATCGATCACGTGGAAGCTGACGCCAGTAGTCTGATATGACCGGCCGAGTTCGGCCA
>JBKQOZ010000042.1:0-122497 GCA_052326345.1 Steroidobacteraceae bacterium
AACGGATTGTAGTTGTCTGGCTGATCACAGCCACGCTGTACACGTACTTGCCCGAAAACAGCTTGGCGCAAATCGATCACGTGGAAGCTGACGCCAGTAGTCTGATATGACCGGCCGAGTTCGGCCAAAACTAGCCATTGCCTGCGTCTAAATGCCTGCATGGAAGCTGCCGTTCCGGTTGCCAAGGGCATTTTGTTGCCACGGCAACGACTATCCGCAAAGATGCATCCTCGACAGGGAACCAATCGCCTCATGACGTAGATGTTGCAGGGGGATCGACGTGGCTGAAGGCGGCGGCGAAGGGCAGGCAACGGGGGCTAATACTCGTACATCCGACGTATTCATCAGCTATGCCTCCGACAACTCCGCCGTCGCCAAGAGCGTCTGCGAAGCACTTGAACGTGCCGGCATAAACTGCTGGATTGCCCCTCGGGACGTGACACCTGGCGAGTTCTACGCGGGCTCTATTGTTCACGCGATCGATGCCGCCAAGGCGACCGTACTAATCCTGTCTCAGAACTCCGCTGCCTCCCCTCACGTCGTCAGAGAGGTGGAAAGAGCGGCTTCAAAGCGGCATCCAGTCATTTCGCTGCGGATAGATAAGGCGCCGTTGCCTGCCGAGCTTGAATATTTCTTGAATACGTCACAGTGGTTGGACGCTAGTGACGGCGAACCGGCCCGCGTGATGCCAAAGCTCGTGGCTGCGGTTCGATTCGCGATCGATAAACCATCGACCCCAGAGCCTGCGATCGCAGGTACACCCTCGCGCGCGTCCAAAGCCGCATCCGATGGCTGGTCCCGGCGCCGCAAAGCTATCGTAGCGGGGTCAGTGGTGATCGCGGCGTTCGCAGGGTTCGCGGCTTACAGATTATGGCTACCGGGGCATCGAGTAATTGCGCCTGCGGCGGCGGTGACCACCGGCACTCCAGCGGCAGTGACAACCGCAACAGCTATTCCTGAAAAGTCCGTGGCTGTCCTACCGTTCGTGGATATGAGCGAGAAGAAGGACCAGGAGTATTTTTCCGACGGCCTGTCAGAGGAACTCATCGATCATCTCTCACACTCTCCCGATCTCAAAGTTATCGCGAGAACGTCCTCGTTCCAGTTCAAGGGTAGGAACGAGGACGTAAGAACGATAGGACAAAGGCTCGGTGTAGCTCACTTGCTGGAGGGGAGCGTACGCAAATCGGGAAAGACGCTGCGTATAACGGTGCAACTCATTCGCGTCTCCGACGGCTTCCACGTATGGTCCGAGACGTATCAAAGAAGTCTGGATGACATATTCAAGGTGCAGGACGAAATCGCCACATCCATAACGAGGACACTGCAATCCACCTTAACAGCTAACGCCAGTTTGGCGAGAGAAACGACCAATGTCGACGCCTACAACCTCTTGTTGAAGGGGAATTTTCTCCGGCAAAGAGCAACAACGGGCGACCAGTATCGTGCGCTTTCACTCTATCAGGAGGCTATCCGCCTAGACCCAAATTACGCGCGGGCATGGGTCAAAGTGGGCTCCATTTACCACGGCCTCGGGTATAGCGGTCAGATGACGGTGACTGATGCGGAGCCTAAGGCTCGAAGCGCGGTTGAACGCGCACTTTTGATCAACCCCAAACTAGCTTACGCTCATGAGGTACTAGGAAATATCTATCGTGATTTCGATTGGGATTGGAAGGCCGCCAAGTCGGCGTTTGAGAAGGCAATCGAACTGGACTCGAGCATGACTAGTGCAAGGGCGAATCTTGGCTACTTGACGTGGATTCAAACAGGCAATATAGACGATGAGATCGAGGTTCTTCGCCAGGATCTGGCAAGGGATCCACTTGCTACGGACTCGTTCTGGACGCTCGGAGTAAGTTACTGGGCTGCGAGGCGGTTTCAAGAGTCTATAGACACGTTCGGCAGGTTATTGGAATTGAATCCGAACTACGAGGGTGGTCAGTCACTGTATGGGCAGTCCCTGCTCTTCACGGGACAGTACGACAAGGCTCTTGCCGCCGTGGAAAAAGAATCCGATGAACAAAGCAAGCTGGGTGTTCTTCCATGTGTCTATTGGAAGTTAGGCCGGCGTGCAGAATCCGATGCGGTTTTGGAGACCCTCAAGAAAAAGTACGGTGAGAAAACAGGTGCATACACGGCTGCTCAGATGCACGCATGTCGTGGTGAGAACAAGGCAGCACTTGAGTGGCTTGAGCTCGCTTACCGCCATCGCGAATCTGGCATGGGAAACATAAAGTTCGATCCGTACTTCATCGATTTACACAATGAAACTGGGTTTCACGCTTTATTGGTCAAGTTGAAGTTGGACGACTAGGAACCGGCGCTATCGATCTTGGCACCGGTGACAGGTTTCCCGAAAGGCGCCACTGGCGACCGGCCGATACGGGTCGACACCGCCCATTCGATAATTCCCGCGCCCACGACGCCCCGCCCAGCTCCGACGCGATCGGCTCGCCGCAATGCAATGCGCCCAAAAGCACACAAAGCGCCGCTACGGTTCCCCTAGTTCTATCTGCCAGCGGCTCGATGAGGGGTTCTCGGTAATTCCTAATTGTGGCCCCATGGATATTGGCGCTTAAATGCCGTGCCTAAGTTGGAATACTGACTTAGGCCTCTTCGACTTCCCCACGTGTCAGAACCCGGAAGATCGATTCAAATCACCTGCCTGGAGAAAGATCATGGTAAAGCCAATTTCTGAACAGCTCGCGAATCTGTCGGTTCGTGCCAAGAATTTTGAGAATGCCGTGGCGGCGGCAGAAAAGGAAACGCACGACAAGGTAGTCGCACGTATTGCGCAAGCCCAAGCCGAGGCCGAGGCCGCCGTGCAGAAGGTCGATCAGAATCTCAAGGCCGCCAGTGATTCGGCATCGACGAAATGGAATGGACTGAGAGCCAAAGTCGCCGGCGATATGGACAGCCTCAAGGCGAAAATCGCCCAGCGGAAGCACGATGTCAAAGTCAAACGCGCCGCGAATTATGCTGAGATGCTGGATGACGATGCGTATTACGCGATCGACTACGCTATCGCATCGATCGAGCAGGCCAAGGTGGCGGTGCTCGATGCGATCGCAGCTCACCTCGAGGTCGAAAAAGCAAAGATCGCTGCAGCCTGATCGAGCCCATTCGATTGGACAACGGAGAGACCGCCGAGAGGCGGTCTTTCTGTGCGCGATGAATGAATCAGATACGCCACGGAAATTGGTTCCCGGAAGCTGTCGTTCACGACCGACCGCAATGGAGTCGATCAGAGACAGTTGTCCGGCGGCCATAACGCCGCCCCTTAGCTGTTGGCGCCGGACCCCGGCGGTCAGCCGGCTGATTCTCCCCGACCGTTCACTTATCGTGATCCAGGGTCGCTGTGAAGCCGATGCCGCGCTGCTTCGGGACTGGTGGATTCATGAGCTCGCGGATGGCCGAGAGAATGGCGGCGATGGCTTCATCATGGTCGGAGAGTTTCTTGTCGATCTGCGCTTCAAGCTGCGCAAAGCGGCGGGCCAGCTCCTGGTTCGAGGCGAGTAATCCGCGCAGCTGCACGAAGGCGCGCATGATCTGAATGTTGACCGCGATCGCGCTGTCGCTGTTGATCACGGAAGACAGCATGGCAACGCCCTGTTCGGTGAAGGCGTAGGGCAAATACTTGCGATGCTGGCCCCGGCCCGGCTTTAAGGTCACAAATTGTGACCTTAAAGCGACCCACTCCTTGGCGGTCATCTGCATCATGAAATCGGCTGGGAAGCGCCTGCGGTTACGTTTTACCGCCTGCAGCAGGACTTTGGGTGCGACGCCGTAGAGGGCGGCAAGCTCCGTATCAAGCAGCACGCGCTGGCCTCGTAATACAAAGATGGCGCGGGCGATCTGCTCAGTGGCAATAAGCTTAGGCATTGGAATTCCTTGCTCTGGCGCTACGAGTTCGTGCGACGGAGCCGCAGGGGCGCCACCCTTCGTTCGCCGCGCTCGATCTCCAGCAAGAGCGCCGTCCACGTTTCGAGCGCGGCGCGGCGCTCCGCAAAATAGTCGTGCCTGTTGTATACGCCCTGAATACCGGGCAGCTTGTGGTTAAGGCAGCGCTCCGCGACCTCGCTGCGAATCCCCAGCGAGGACAAATGCGTGCGCATGGTTCGCCGCAAGTCGTGAATCGTAAATGCGTCCAGCCCGTGATCGACGCCGGCAAGGGCGGCGTTCAAAGTGTCGATGCCGACGTGCAGTGCACGCTGCCGGCGGTCCCGGCGCCGCTTTGGAAATACGAATTCGCTGCCGCCGGATATTTCGGCCAGGGATCTCAGCCAGCCAACCACCGCAGGCACCAAGGGGATCGAGATCGGCGCAGCCGTCTTGGTTCGGTTCGCCGATAGCCGCCACACCGGGCCTGAATCCGTTGCGCCATCGAGATCGAACTCACTCCACCTGGCGCGCAGCAATTCACCCTTACGCACGCCGAGAGCCAGCAGCAGCTTGATCGTCAGCAGATTGGTGTCTCCGAAGCTCGGCGAGTCTCGCAGTGTCTTGAACAGCTTCTCGAGCTCGTCGCGGCTCAGAGATCGCTGTCGCGCGGATTCCTTGCCGCCGGCATCGCTGAGATTGAAGTCGGCAACCGGGCTGGACGTAATCAGATGTCTGCGGACTGCAAAGCGGAAGACGCGGCGCATGTAGCGCAGCAAGTCGTTCGCCGCCGTGGGCGCCTTCCTAGCCACGCGGGCCAGCAATCGGGCCGCCATAGCCGGCGAAATGTCCGCGGCCACAGTGCCGCCAAATTCAGGAAGCAGGTACTTGTCGAGATATCGGCGCGGCACCGCGGGGTGCTTGAGACGCCCGCCATCGATCTCGGTTTCGTACCAGTCCTCGGCGAGCTCCTTGAACTTGCCGCGCGCCTTCTTTGCTGCGCTGGATTTGAGTTGCGCCTCGATTTCGTTCTGCTTCTCCAGCAGCGGGTCACGGCCCGCATCGACCAATGTGCGTTTGGCGCGCGCTGCCTTGCGGGCCTCCGCCAACTCCATATCCGGGTAGGTACCCAGCGCCATCCACCGATCGCGGCCGCCAAAGCGGTAGCGCAGCGTCCAGGCCGAGCCTTGAGCGGATTGCTTGCGCAGGTACAGCCCGGCGCCGTCGGGAAGCAGCACGGGCTTGCTCTTCTCATGCGCCCGCTTGACCTCGAGCGCCGTCAGTCTATCCCGCGCCATGGATATCACCTGCCACAGCCAAACGCCGTTGTAGCTTGACCAGTACCCGCAAACCCGGCGGGTTGTAGCTAGCCTTGTAGCTACACATCCAGCAACAACAATAGCGCCGTCGGTCCTGGAAGTCCATGACCATCGGCAAACAATAATTGCTTGATTTATAGAGAAATGCGAGGCCGGGCTGGACGCGATCGCACGTCCCTGGAAGCTACTCGATGTTCTGCACCTGCTCGCGCATTTGCTCGATCAGCACTTTCATGTCGACCGCCGCCCGTGTCGTTTCGATATCCTGGGATTTCGAGGACAGCGTGTTGGCCTCGCGGTTCAGCTCCTGCATCAAAAAATCCAAGCGCCGTCCTGCCGGCTCCCGGCCGAGGAAGGTCTTGCGAACTTCGTCGACGTGCCCGCGCAGCCGCTCGATTTCCTCGTCGACATCCAGACGCTGCGCGAGAGTCGCCAGCTCCTGTTCGAGCCGGTCATGGTCCACCTCGCTGACCAGCTGCGCGATGCGTTCGAGCAGTTTGGCGCGCATGCGGCTGCGCACCTCGGGGAGCCGCTCGGTGACCCGTGCGGCGAAGTCCATCAGCCCGGCGCAGCGCTGCTCCAACGCGTCGCGCAAGCGGCCGCCCTCGCTGTCGCGAAAATGCGCAAGTTCGAGCAGGGCCTCGCCGAGCAAGGCGTGCGCGGCAGCGATCAGAGGCGCGGCGTCGCGGCTGTGTTCGCGCACCACGCCCGGCCAGCGCAGCAGGTCCATGACGTCGATGCGGGCCGCGCCGCCGGCCTGGGAGGCGACCTGCTGCGCCCGCAGCGTCAGCGAGGCCAGCAATTCCGCTTCGACCTCAAGCGAGCCCGCGAGCACCGCGGGGCGAAAATGCAGCGAACACTCGACCTTGCCGCGACGCACGGCGCCGGCGATCGTCTGGCGAAAATCCGCTTCGGCGACGCGAAATTCTTCGGGCAGGCGGCAGCCGATTTCCAGAAACCTGTGATTGACCGTCTTCATTTCCCAAGCCAGCAGGCCCCAGGCGAACTGCCGTTCTCGTCGCGCAAAGCCGGTCATGCTTCGAATCATAGGGTCTCGAGCCAAAATCGGCCATAATCGGCCGTCAGTCTATCGGAAAGCCTCGGGAGCTGTCATTGCAGATCGAGACCGCGGATGTGAGCCTGATCGGCCATCGCGAGGAAAATCAAGACCGGGTCGCCATAGCGGCCGCAGATCAGTCCGTGCTGCTGGCGGTCATCGACGGCATGGGCGGCCATGCCGAGGGAGCGCGCGCCGCCGAGACGGCGCTTGCGACGCTGCTCGAAGCATTCTGGCAAACGCCGCATCCGATCTTCGATCCGCTGGGGTTCCTGCATCTATCGCTCGGCCGGGCGCATGAAGAGGTGGTCAAGCTGGGGGTCGGCCTGAGCGTGGAGGCACGCCCGCGCGCGACCTGCGCGGTGTGCCTGGTGCAGGATTCGGCCGCCTATTGGGCTCATGTCGGCGACAGCCGCGTGTATCAGCTGCGGCAAGCCCAGGTATTGGAGCGCACGCGCGACCACAGTCATGTCGAGGTATTGCTGCGCGAGGGATTGATCACCGAGGCGGAAGTTCACGGCCACCCGATGCGCAACTACGTCGAGTGCTGTCTCGGCGGCGACGCGGCACTGCCCGAAATGAGCATCTCCACGCGGCGGCGGCTCAAGGCAGGCGACGTGCTGCTGCTTTGCACGGATGGATTGTGGGCCAACTTGCGCGACCCGGATCTGGTGCGATTCGCGCAGACGGCCGGCAAGAGCCTGCGGGATGCGCTCACGGAGCTCGGCACCCAAGCGGTGGCCGCGTCCGCGCCGTACAGCGACAACACCAGCGCAGCCGCGCTGCGCTGGCGCGCGGCATGAGCTTGCGGCCAAGCGGCCGAGCGCCGGACGAGCTGCGGGCCTTGAGCTTCGAGCGCGGCTACACGGCGCATGCCGAGGGCTCGGTGCTGGTCGGCTTCGGCGCGACGCGCGTGCTCTGCACCGCCAGTGTCGAGGAGGGTATACCCTCGTTCCTGCGCGGCGCGGGCCAGGGTTGGGTCACCGCGGAGTACGGCATGTTGCCGCGGGCCACGCACACCCGTTCGGCGCGCGAGGCCGCGCGCGGCAAGCAAACAGGGCGCACGCAGGAGATTCAGCGGTTGATCGGCCGCGCGCTGCGCGCGGTAGTAGATCTGAAGGGCCTGGGCGAGCGCACCATCACCATCGACTGCGACGTGCTGCAGGCCGACGGCGGTACGCGCACCGCGGCGATCACCGGCGGGTTCGTGGCCTTGGCCGACGCGGTCGATACTCTCATCAAGAGGCGCGCGCTCAGCGCAAATCCGCTGCATGGGCAGGTCGCCGCCGTGTCGGTGGGCATTTATCGCGGACTGGCAGTCCTCGATCTGGACTACGCCGAGGACTCCAATGCGGAAACCGATATGAACGTGGTGATGAACAGCGGCGGCGCCTTCGTCGAAGTGCAGGGCACCGCGGAGGGACACGCCTTCCGGCGCCACGAACTGGACCAGTTGCTGGACCTCGCGACGCGAGGCATCGCGCGGTTGCATGAAGCACAGCAGCGCGCCCGCGCCGATTAAGCGGCTGGTCGTTGCCACCGCGAACGCCGGCAAGCTGCGCGAGTTTCGCCTGGCGCTTGCAGGCTTGCCGTTCGACCTCGTGGGCCAATCGGCGCTCGGGGTGGTGCCGCCGGAAGAGACCGGATCGAGCTTCGCGGCCAACGCCTTGTTGAAGGCGCGGCACGCGGCGGCCGTGACCGGCGCGGCCGCCATTGCGGATGACTCTGGACTCGAAGTGGATGCGCTCGGCGGCGCACCCGGAATCTATTCGGCCCGCTATGCCGGTGCCGGGGTGGACGATACGGCGAACAACGCGAAGCTGCGCGCCGCACTGGCGGGGCTCAAGTTGGTCGAACGGCGCGCTCGATATCGCTGTGCCGTGACTTTCGTGGACGGACCGGAAGACCCGGCGCCGCTGACGGCCGAAGGAGTGTGGGAAGGCTTCGTTCTCGATGCGCCTCGCGGCTCCGGCGGCTTCGGCTACGATGCGTATTTCTGGCTCCCCGAACTCAAGATGACGGCTGCGGAACTGGAGCCGGAAGAGAAGAACCGGCGCAGCCACCGCGGCCAGGCGCTGCGCGCGCTGCGCGAGCCGCTGGCCGCGCGGTCATGAGTGGCGCAGGCGCAGCGCCGTGCGACGCGCCGCTCGCGCCCGCCGTGCCGCTCGCGCTGTACGTGCACATGCCCTGGTGTGTGCGCAAATGTCCGTATTGCGACTTCAATTCGCACCAGCTGAAATCGGCGACGCCCCCCGGCGGCTACGTCGATGCCCTGATCCGAGATTTCGACGCCGAACTGCCGCTGCTCGCGGGCCGCCGGATCGATACGGTGTTCTTCGGGGGCGGTACGCCCAGTTTGTTCCGGCCGCAGGAATTTGCACGCTTGCTGAGCACGATGCGGCAGCGCATCGCCTTTGCGCCGGACGTTGAAATTACCCTCGAGGCCAACCCGGGCACCGTCGAACGCGGCCGTTTCGCCGAGTATCGCGAGGCGGGCATCAATCGCGTGTCGGTCGGTGCGCAAAGCTTCGAGCCGCGGGCGCTCGAGCGCCTGGGCCGCATCCATACCGCAGGGGATACGCATCGCGCGGTGGAGGAACTGCGGTCCGCCGGGATCGATAACTTCAATCTGGATCTGATGTATGCGCTGCCCGGGCAGACGCTGAGGGAGGCGGTGCTCGACGTGCGTACGGCCTGTGATCTCGCACCTGCGCACATTTCCCATTATCAGCTGGCCCTCGAGCCTGGCACCGTCTTCCATGCGCATCCGCCGCCGCTGCCGGACGAGGACACGGCTTGGGCTATGCAGTCCGAATGCGAGCGACTACTCGCCGATCACGATTTCACGCAGTACGAGGTTTCCGCCTATGCGCAGCAAGGGGCGCGTTGCCGGCACAACCTCAACTATTGGCTGTTCGGCGATTACGTCGGCTTGGGCGCGGGTGCGCACGGCAAGCTCAGTCTGTGCGTACCCGATCGCATCCTGCGGACGGCGAAGCCCAAACAACCGCGGGACTATCAAGCCCGGCTCGACGCTTCGAGTGCGGGTCCGACGGCAATCGGTGAGCGCAATTTCGTCGCGCCCGCCGACCTGCCGTTCGAGTTCATGCTGAACGCGTTGCGGCTCAATGAGGGCTTCGCTAAGCGTGATTTTGAGGACAGGACGGGCCTGCCCATCAGCCGCGCCGAGCCCTCGCTGCGGCAAGCCGGCGAGCGCGGCCTGATCGAGGCAACGGCGCAAGGCTGGCGGCCGAGCGAGCTCGGCCGCAGATTCCTAAACGATCTGCAGGCGGGATTCCTCGCGTGAGCTTATACACATCGGTTTCTGCTCCCCACATAAAGGGGTACCTACAGCACATTGCCACTGCATTAGGTCAGATGCGAACTGTAACGCATTGAAAATTCGATAAAAACTGATCTGTCTATTTTTTGATCAAGTTAACATTTATGCGAAATTCGGCTGTGTGAAGCGCGCGCACGAAGCTCGCTCCACAGACTTATCCACAGATTTTGTGGACAAGCCGCCCGTCCCTTTGAGATCGATTCAGGCAGAGGAATTGCCATTGTTCTAACGCGCGCCCTGATATAGCATGCGCGGTCCAGTTTTCGGCTCACGGGTTATATGTGGCGAAAGCTTAAGCAATTGGCGTGGCGATGCGGTTCTGTCGGGCTACCGAGAACTCACCGATTCTGCCCAACGATCACGAGGTTCGATATGAAAGCCGGCATCCATCCTGAGTACAACGACATCACGGTCACTTGCACGTGTGGAAACAAATTCCAGACTCGCTCGACGATCGGGCACGATCTGCAAGTGGAAGTCTGCTCCAACTGCCACCCGTTCTACACCGGCAAGCAGAAAATCGTGGATACCGGCGGCCGCGTCGATAAGTTCCGCAAGAAGTACGCCACCGCCGCCGTCAAGACCTAGCGGAGAGTGTCGCTCGAGTGCGCGCCGTGACGGCGCGCACGGCCCGACTAAATTATTCCGCATGTGCGCAACTCCTGTCGCACATGCGGGGCGCATGCGCTTGATTCCGCTGGACGACCGTGCAAGGCTGCCGGGTCATACACGATGAAATCCCATTTCCGTTGGAAAAGCGCATGAGCACGAAATACGAACTCAAGAATCTCGCCAGCGGCAAGGTCGGTGAACTCGATGTACGGTCCGGAACCATAGGACCGGACGTGATCGACATTTCGCACTTGACGCGGGATTTAGGCGTGTTCACGTATGACCCCGGCTTCATGGCCACGGCCAGCACCGAGAGCAAAATCACCTATATTGACGGCGATGCGGGGGTGCTCCTGTACCGCGGCTACCCGGTGGAGCAGCTCGCGGAGAAATCCAGCTATCTCGAAGTGGCCAACCTGTTGATCTACGGCGGCCTGCCCACCAGAGCGCAGCTCAATGCCTTTCAGAATTCGATCATGCGGCACACCATGGTCAACGAGCAGTTGCTCAGGTTCTTTCAGGGCTTTCACCACAATGCGCACCCCATGGCGATGGTTTCCGCCGTGGTCGCGTCGATGGCCGCCTTTTATCACGATACGACCGACATCAACGATCCGCGTCATCGCGAAATATTCGCGCATCGCATCATCGCCAAACTGCCGACGATTGCCGCAGCGGCCTACAAACATACGCTGGGGCAGCCGTTCATTTATCCGCGCAACGATCTGCGCTATTGCGCCAACATGCTCAACATGTTCTTTGCGGTGCCCTGCGAGCCCTACTCGATCGATCCGGTGGCCGCCGAAGCGCTGGATCTGTTGTTCATTCTGCATGCAGACCATGAGCAGAACGCCAGCACCTCGACGGTGCGATTGGCGGGGAGCACGGGCGCCAATCCCTATGCCGCGATATCCGCGGGAGTTTCCGCCCTCTGGGGGCCCGCGCACGGCGGCGCGAACGAGGCCGTACTCGACATGTTGGACGGCATCGGTTCGGTGGCGAACATTGACAAGTTTCTGACGCGGGTGAAGGACAAGACCGAGAGCGTACGATTGATGGGCTTTGGCCACCGCGTTTATAAGAACTTCGACCCGCGCGCGAAGATCATCCGCGAGATGTGCTATCAGGTGCTCAAAAAGCTGGGAAAGAGCAACAATCCGCTGTTCGAACTCGCGCTCAGACTCGAGGAAATCGCGCTCAAGGACGAATATTTCGTGTCTCGCAAGCTGTACCCGAACGTCGATTTTTATTCCGGGATCATTTACAGCGCCCTGGAGATTCCCCGCTCGATGTTCACGGTCCTGTTCGCCATTGCACGCACCGCCGGGTGGGTCGCACATTGGCAGGAAATGGTGTCGGATCCGCACATGAGAATCGGCCGGCCCCGCCAGCTTTACACCGGACCCACCCAACGGAATTACCAGCCGATCGACAAGCGCTGAAGATGCCGGCGCCGGTCCACTCTCCATGGCTCGCTGCGCTGCTGCTGGCTGCCGGCGTTTGCGCCCGCGCCGCTGCGGAGGATGCACTGCCGGAAAAAAATGCCTGTCCCGATCCTGCGGGACCCGTGGCGCTGGGCAGTGCGCAGTGGAACGGCTGGGGCCGCGATCTGGACAACACGCGCTACCAGCCGGAGCCCGCGATGCGAGCGGCGGATGTGCCTAGACTCGCGCTGAAGTGGGCATTTGGATATCAGGGCAGCGCGGTGGCGGGGCAGCCGACCATCGTGGACGGCCGAGTGTTCGTGGCGAGCGCAACGGGCCACGTGTACTCGCTCGACGCCAAAACCGGCTGCACCTATTGGACCTTCGACGCCCAGACAGGGGTTCGAACTGCGGTCACGATCGGTGAGCTTGCAGCGCCGAAGCTGGCTGCGCGGCCGAAGAAATCCAGACGCAAGCGCACACCGGCGCACCTCGATGTGCAGAAAGCCCCCAGCGCGGTCTTCTTCGGCGACGATCGCGGCGCCGTGTATGCGCTCGATGCGCAAAAAGGCAGACTGCTCTGGAAGACTCAGGTCGAGGGGCATCCGACGGCCCGCATCGTGGGGGCGCCGACGCTGTACCAGAACCGGCTGTACGTCGCGGTGGCCTCCGGCGAACTGAGCTCGGCCGCCGACGTGATGTACCCATGCTGCACCTTCCGCGGCAGCGTCGCGGCGCTCGATATCGCTACCGGCGATGTGCAGTGGAAAAGCTACACAGTGAACGCGGAACCGCGGCCCCTGCAAAAAAGCGCGGCCGGCGCTCAAAGGTTCGGCCCCGCCGGCGTGCCGGTCATGGCGCCGCCCACCATCGACACCGGCCGCGGTCTGCTGTACATCGCCACCGGCAGCTCGTTCACCCCGATCGATCAACCGCTGGCCGATGCGGTGGTTGCATTCGACCTCGCCGACGGCAAATTGCGCTGGTCCAGACAGCCCGCCGGTCAGGGGGCTGAGGCCGCGGGGTTCTTCAGCTCGCCGATCCTGCGGACCTTGGCAAGCGGCAAGCAGGTCATCCTGGCGGGACAGAGGTCCGGGATCGTTTACGCACTCGATCCTGATCGCGCCGGGGAAATCCTTTGGCAGACCAAGGTTTCCGAGGGCAATGCGCCAGGCGGCGTCGAGTGGGGACCGGCCGCGGATCACCACAGCCTGTACGTGGCGCTCTCCGGCCTCGCCGCCGATCCGCAAAATCCGTCGGGCAGTTTGACCGCACTCGATATGAAAACCGGCGCCATACGCTGGCAGACACAAGCGCCGGCCCCGGCGTGCAGCTGGGGTCAGGAATGCCCGCATGCACAGGCTCAAGCCGTTACCGTCATTCCCGGCATCGCATTTTCCGGGTCGATGGACGGCCACCTTCGCGCCTATTCGACTATCGACGGCAAAATCCTCTGGGACTACGAAACCGCGACGGACTTTGCCACCGTCAACGGCATCAAGGCCAGCGGCGGAACGCTGGATCAGGGTGGGGCAACCATCGTCAACGGTGTGCTCTACATCAATTCCGGCTACGGGCAAAGCATCGGCCAGCCGGGCAATGTGCTACTCGCGTTCTCCGTCGCCGGAAAAAAGGATTAACGCAAACCTTCGTATGAAACCATTTAAAAGACCGTCCTCTTGGAGCTTGTGCCTGTACCTCTGCCTGTGCGCAGCCACGGCAATCGCCGCCTCTGCTCGGCCATCCGCCGAGTTTGCGGCGCCGATCGAGAACTCGGTGGTCAAGGTCTTCGCGACCATGCGCTATCCCGACCCTTTCCGGCCCTGGACCAAACAGGCGCCGAGCGAAGTCACAGCCTCCGGCGTGGTGATCGAAGGCAATCGCATTCTGACCAACGCTCACGTGGTCCTTTATGCGAGCCAGGTTCAAATCCAAGCCAATGCGGCCGGCGACAAGGTGCCGGCAACGGTGGTTGCGGTCGCTCCGGGCATCGACCTTGCGGTTCTAAAGCTCGATGATCCTGCGTTTTTCGACACGCATCCGGCGGTGGCGCGCGCCAGCCAGCTGCCGCAGATCAAGGACGCGGTACTGGCCTACGGCTTCCCGACGGGAGGCACGTCGCTGTCCATCACTAAGGGCATCGTTTCGCGGATCGAGTTCGTATCCTACAACTTTCCCACTTCCGGGCTGCGCATCCAGGTGGACGCGGCGATCAATCCGGGAAACAGCGGGGGTCCGGCGATCGCCGGCGACAAGATGATCGGTCTCGCGTTCAGCAAGCTGGGAGGCGATACCCAAAACATCGGCTACATCATCCCCAACGAGGAAGTCGATCTGTTCTTGAAAGACATTGCGGACGGGCACTACGATGGCAAGCCGGCGATGTACGACGATCTGCAGACCCTCGAGAATCCCGCGCTACGCGACTACCTCAAGCTCGACAAGACTGTCGTAGGAATGGTGGTCCACCGCGCATACAAGACCGATGCGTCGTATCCGCTGAAGGAATGGGACGTCATCACTCATATCGGCGATACGCCGATCGACAATCAGGGAATGATCAAGCTCGACAAGGATCTGCGCGTGAGCTTCGGTTATTTGATCCAGCGGCTGGCCAAAGACGGCAAGCTGCCGCTGACCGTGGTGCGCGCCGGCAAGGTCCTGCAGATTCAACTGCCGGTATCGGCGGAACACCCGACCTTGGCGACCGATTTGCGCGGCAGCTATCCGTCGTACTTCATCTACGGACCACTGGTGTTTTCGACCGCCACCTGGCAATTCATCTCCAGCGTCGAAAGCAGCTCCAGCACGATACGCGCGCTCGGATTCGTCAAGAGCCCGCTGGTCACCCGGGCCCTTGATGCGCCGGATGCCGAACTCGAGGAGCTGGTGGTCGTCTCTTCGCCCTTCTTCCCGCACAAGCTCGCCAACGGCTATTCCAACCCCGCCGCCTCGGTGGTGTATTCGATCAACGACACGCGCATTCGCAGCCTCCGTCATCTGGTCGCCGTGCTGCGCGATCTCAAGGATCCCTTCGTGACCATTGAATTCGATCAGAAAGGCGGGGAAGCGCTGGTCTTCTCGCGGCCGGCGATCGTGGCGGCGACCGAGGAAATCCTGAACGACAACGGCGTGCGCGCTCAAGGCTCGGCGGACACGCTTGCGGTGTGGCAGGAAAAGGCGGCGAATTGAAGTCCGCCGCCTTCCCCTGATCCCGCAGCGTCAAATCTCTCAATAGCGGTAGGTCAGCGTCGCACCGAAGGTGAGCGGAGCAATGCCGCGGCCGAAGTAATTGGTGTCGAAGTTGACGGGGTAGCCGTTGAGCGGGGTCGTGAAAAGATCGCGCGAGACGAACAGCGGCGTGTGGTAATTGAGAGCGTTCTGCGCGAAAAGCGACAGATCGATACCGTTGAAGCGCATGCCAGCGCGCACCGACAGAACGCGAATCTCCGGCAAGCCGGGCAGGGTCGTGTCGCTGTTCGGGGCGTTATTCGGGTCAAGAATGGGTATCAAGCTGCGCTGCGCCGTGGCGTACTGGTAGTCGAGGCGCAGATACGGCTTTTTCTCGAACTTATTGAACACGTATTCGAGGCTGCTCGAGAGGTTCCACGGCGAGGCGGGCAGGTGATCCCCTTGGGTGACCAGGTTCACGGGCAGGCCCACACCCGACAACGTCTCGGTTTGATTGTAATAGGTGGTCGTATAGGCGCCGTTGAGGCCGAAGGTCAGGTCATCCGTCGCGCGCCAGGCGATCTCGAGGTCGCCGCCCTTGCCGGTGACGTTGCCCAGGTTCGGCACGAAACCGAGGCCGCAGGTCAGATACACGAACTGCTGGATGTTCTTCCACTGCAGGTAGTAGATGGAGGCGTTGACCTGCAGGCGGTGCTCGAGCAGGGTTTGCTTGGTGCCGAGCTCGTACTGCCAGAGCGAATCGGAAGCGAACGTCGAGGGAATCGGCGCCGGCAAATTCGCGGTGCAGGCGGTGGGCAGCGTCGCATTGGCGCCGCCCGGGCGGAAGCCCTTCGCGGCGCTCGCATAGTAGAGGCTGTCCTGCGAGGGCTGATAGTTCAACACGTAGCGCGGCGTGAACGGCTTGTTGCTGCCCGAGGTCGTGCTGTTGACTGCGAGGCCGCCGATCAGATACCCGGTTTCCTGGGCGACGTTGGTGTAATCGATGTGCGAATAGCGCATGCCGGCGGTGAGATTCCAGACGTCGGTGAACTTGAAATTCACCTCGCCGAACGCCGCGTACTGCTTGTCGAGCATGTTGAAGACCGGTTGCAGGTAGATGTAGTTACCCGGCGGCGGCACGGTGGGAACACCCGCAGCTGTCGCATTTGCTGCATAGCTCGGATCGTAAATGTATTCGGTGGTGTTCTCGAGCACGTGCGAATAGAACAGGCCGCCGGTCCAGGTGAACCGGGCCTTCGGGTCGACGGAGCTCGCGCGGATTTCCTGCGAGAAATTGTTCTGGCTGTCCGTGAAATACGCCGACACGTTCTGGTTCGTCGCACCGTTGGCTCCGGCGAACTGGTTGCCGAAGAACACGGTATTGAGCCACTGCGTGTAGTCCGACACGGAAGACTGGTTGCGCGAGAAATACGAGGTATTCGACACGAAGTGCGCGAACGGCGCAGTCCAGTCCACCTTGAGCGCGGCGAGATACCAGGGGTCGGTGCTCGGGTCGCGCTGTGCGTTGCCGTTGTTGTAGGTGTTGTCCGACGGGTTCGACAGCGAGTTCCAGTACGCGCCCGTGTCGTTGTAGTGCAGAGTCTGCACGTAAATCGACGGCGACACGGTCAGATTGTCCGTCGCCGCCCATTTGAGCGCGAGCCGGGCGGTATACGTGTCGTGCCAGTTGGAATTGTATTCGGTGGTGCCGGCATTCGCGGGCGAGCCGTTATAAACCGTGATCGGCCCGTATATCGACCCAAGGCCGGGCGGCGCCACCGTGGTCGTCGTTGACGGCGGCGCCGTGTAGTTCACGCGATTCACCCAGCCGCCGTCCTCGCGGAAGGACACGCTGAACCTGAAGCCGAGCACGTCCTCGATGATCGGCCCGCCCACCGCGATACCCGCTTCGCCATTTTCACTGCCGTCGTGGATGCCGGCGACCTCGGATCGAATGTACACCTGGTAGTTGGTGAGGCTCGGTTCGGGTGTGATGAAGCGGATGGTGCCACCCTCGGAGCCGGCGCCGAACAGCGTGCCCTGCGGACCTTTCAGCACCTCGACGCGCTCCAGATCGAACAGCGCGGGGTACGGATTCACGGTACCGAACTGCAGATGCCGGGTCTGGATCGGCGTGTCGTCCATGTAAATGCCGGTGGTCGAGGCGCCGGCGGTCGAGTCGATGCCGCGGATCGAGATGTCGGAATCCTCGTCGTTGTAGTTGCCGCTATCGCTCATGCCGTTGCGGAAGAACGTGACACCCGGACTGAGCCGCGTCAGGTCGTCGATGCTCCGCAGTCCCTGCTGGTCGAGTTTTTCCTGGCTGAAGGCGGTGATGCTCATCGGCACGTCCTCGAGCCGCTCTTGTCGGCGCTGGGCCGTGACGACGATTTCCTCAAGAGAGCCTGAGGCGGCGGCCGGCGTGGCGTCGGCGGCCCTTGCGTTCACGCTCAACATGCTCGAGAACGCCGCCGCGAGCAGCACCAAATTCAGCTTTTCAGCACTCGCACGCATCTGGACCCCTTCATGACCCGTCATGTTGCCGATTCCCCACAGTGTGGACCCACGATTTGATGGCTCTGCCGGCCATTTCGTTGCCGTACGTGTACTGGTCTCGCCACGGCAGCTTAATACGCTTGTCAATGTGTATTCAACAAATTTGCTGACAATTAGCCGCGTTTGCGCAGGCGCAACGATGAAGGCGCCGAGTCGCCCTTCTGGTTAGGGGTTTACCCGAAGGAATCGGCGGCTCGCCGCGCCCGCTAGTTCGCTTCGACCAGCTCGGAGACTTCACGGGCATCGGCACGCTTCATCGGTCGCCCGTCCACCGGCGAATAGGGCGACTGACGGATGCCGTCGATGGGAAATACGGTGGCGTCCACCATGCGGCCGCGGGACTCGAAGCGCAGGGCAGGGTAGTTAACGCTGCGTTCGGCATCCATTTTTACCCGGCGTTCATAGAATTGATGCGAGATGCCGATCTCCATCAGTCGAATCGCCACCGACTCCGAACGGTCGGCGAACAGATGCAGATTGATGTCGCTGTAATTGGTCGCCGTGCCGGTGAGCACCGAGCCCACCAGCCGGGGCTGAAACTCATCGAGCAGCCGCATGGTGTCGAGCGCGATGCGCCGCTGCTCCTTCAAGGTGTGATCGTGGGAATCGCGGCCAAACAGGCGCTGGTGGGCGCGCAGCGCCGCTTCGATTTCGACGTTTTTTGGGAGCACCGCGACGTCGTTGACGCCGAGCCGATCGGCGGCCTTGCGCTTGGCCTGCAGGAAATCCTCTATGCCGTGCTCGGCCATGATGCGCGCGGCTTCCTGCGCCAGTGCGCGGCGCAGATCTTCGGCGCGCTGCGAATATTTCTTGGGCATGTGTCTAAAAAAGCGGTTTGTCGCCATCGTTCATCGAATTGGAATTATTCGGCCCCTCGTACACTTCGGACTTCGGCAAATTGCCTTCGATGAATTTTTCCATGATTCCGTTCGGATTGTCGGCGCTCGCCAGCAACCCGGTGTCGGGAGAGATGCGCACGGTGACTATACCGTCGGGAACGGGCACCATGCGCCGCGGCGCGCCGGCCAGTGCCTGATGCATGAAATACACCCAGGTCGGGAGCGCCGCGCGGGCGCCCTGCTCTCCATCGCCCAGCGTGCGATCCTGGTCGAACCCGGTCCACACCGTGGCGACCAGACTGCCGTTGAAACCGTTGAACCAGGCATCGTGAAAATCGTTGGTGGTGCCGGTCTTGCCGGCCAGGTCGTCGCGGTTGAGTACGCGCGCGCCGATGCCGGTGCCGCGCCGAATGACATCCGCCATCATGTCGGCCAGCAGATACGCCACTTGCGGCCTGATGATTTGCGGCGCCAGATTCTTGGCTGGAATCAGCGACTTGCCATCGTGTATGCCCTGATCGAGCTGGCTGCCCGCCGGCCCGCCGGGGACGTCCTTGGCGCCGATCGGCGCAGACGCAGCGCTGTCGCGCCCGCAATCGGCGCAGGCGATGGCCGGATCTGCCTGCAGCAGCACTTTGCCGCCCGCATCCTCGATGCGGTCGATATAGTAAGGAGTCACGCGAAAACCGCCGTTGGCGAACGTCGCGTAGCCCGCGGCGAGCTGCAGCGGACTCAATTCCGCGGTCCCAACCGCCAACGTCAAATCGTCCGGCAGCTGCGACTTGTCGAAGCCGAAGCGCTGCACGTAGCCGCGGGTGTACTCGGCACCGATGTCGCGCATCAGTCGTATCGAGACAAGATTGCGGGAATGCACCAGCGCTTCGCGCAAGCGGATCGGCCCGGAGAATTGGTTCTCGAAATCCTTCGGCCGCCATGCTTGCTCCATGCCTGCCGCGTCGATAACGATCGGAGCATCCACGACGATGCTCGCCGGCGTGTATCCCTTGTCGAAGGCCGCTGAATACACGAAGGGCTTGAATCCTGAGCCCGGTTGGCGCCGCGCCTGGGTCACACGGTTGAATTTGCTTTGGAAGAAATCGAAGCCGCCGACCAGCGCCACCACCGCGCCGTCCCTCGGATCGAGCGCGACAAGAGCGCTTTGCGCCTCCGGCACCTGCACGAATTGCAGATTGTCGGCGCTGTTGCCCACCGTATAGATCACATCGCCGCGGCTGAAAATATCCGCCGCCCCGCTCGGTGAGCGGTCCACCTTTTCGTCGGGCAGCTCGCGCCGCGCCCACGACATCTTTTCCCAGGGCAGATTGACCGAGCCGAGCTCCTTGACGTAAATCCTGGCGCTCTTCGCCTCGACCTTCTGTACGATCGCGGGTCTCAAGCCGCCGACGGCCGGGAACTCTTCGAGTTGCGCGTCCAGATCCGCGGTCGAGGTGATCTTCGCGAGGTCCACCTTGGCCGTCGCGCCGCGCCAGCCGTGGCGGCGGTCGTATTCCAGCAGGCCGGTGCGCAGCGCCACTATGGCAGCGTCTTCGAGGCGAGAATCGATGGTGGTGAACACCCGATAGCCTGCGGTGTAGATGCTGTCACCGTACTTGGCCTGCAATTCATTGCGAACCATCTCCGCGACGTAGGGTGCGTCCACCTCAATCGACGGTCCGTGCAATCGCGACTCCATGGGACTGTTCTTGGCGGCTTCGTACTCCGCGGGCGTGATGTAGTGCAATTCGAGCATCCTGCCCAGGACGTGTGTGCGGCGAGCCTTCGCCGCCTCGGCGTTGGCGACCGGGTTGACCGCGGAGGGAGCGGTCGGTATGCCAGCCAGCGTCGCCAGTTCGGCGATGGAGAGCTGATCCAGGTTCTTGCCGAAATAGACCTCCGCGGCCGCTCCGACCCCATAGGCGCGCTGGCCGAGGAAGATCTTGTTGACGTACAGGGAAAAGATCTCTTCCTTGCTGAATTCGCTCTCCATCAGCAACGAAATGTAAATTTCGCTCATCTTGCGTTTCATGTCGCGGCGCGGGGTCAGGAACATGTCGCGCGCCACCTGCATGGTGATGGTGCTGGCGCCTTGGCGGATGCCGCCGGCGCGCGCGTTGGCCAGGGCGGCGCGCAGTATCCCCTGCCAATCAACGCCGTGATGACGAAAAAAGCGGTCATCCTCGGTGGCGAGGAACGCCTGGATCAGTTTTGGGGGGAGCTGGTCGTAGCGCACCGGGATGCGCCGCTGCTCTCCGATGGCCGCGATCAGCCGGCCGTCCCGCGTGTACACCCGCAGCGGCACCTGCAGCTGCACTTCCCTCAGGCTGTCCACATCCGGCAGCGCCGGCTTCAAGTAGACATAAGCACAGACATTGGCAAAGCCGATCAGCACGATCACGCCGACCAAGGCCACGCAAATGCGCGATATGAGAACTAGATAACGTTTAGGCACAGAAAACCGCTCTAACTTATTGCACCGGCGGACACAGGGCTGGCATATTACCGCTGCTTACAAGGGCATACTCATCGAAAGATGAGGACGCAAAGCTACCGGTCTACGGGTTTTGAGCCTAGGACAGCGGGGTTGCCAGACCAAGCTTAACCAATCGCCTACACAGAGCATAGGCGACCAGAGGTCTGAAATGGATGACTTGGCGCCTTCCGACGATTTGCTGCGAATCCATCGCAGTTCGCACTTTCCCATGCCCAACCCGCCCGGCGCTAATTACCGTGAGTAGCTTCACGTTCTATTTAACAGTTTCTTGCTAAGTTTGTTCGGCGTAGTTAATCTGGTACACCGATTTCGACCCCCAAGGCATTGAGCGAAAAGGAAAATTCTAGTGTGGTCGTTTGGCAAAAGATATCGTCCGCTATTGGGATTGGACATTACCACTTCCTCCGTGAAGCTCATCGAGCTGACCATGTCGGGGGGGCAATACCGCGTTGAGTCGTACGCCGCGGAGCCTACGCCGCACAACGCCATCAACGAAAAGGCGATCGTGGATGCGGAAGCCGTCGGCGAGGCCATCCGGCGCGCAGTGAAGCGCTCCGGCGCGAAGAGCCGCTTGGCGGCGATCGCCATCAGCGGTGATGCAGCGATCACCAAAGTCATTCAGATGCCGAAGACTCTCGGCGATAACGAACTCGAAGGTCAGGTCGAGATGCAGGCCGACCAGTACATCCCCTTCCCGATGGAAGAGGTCAGTTACGATTACCAGGTCGTCGGGCCCTCCGACAAGGACCCCGACATGCTGGACGTGCTGCTGGTCGCGACCCGCACCGAGAACGTCGAGCAGCGCCAGGCGGCGGTGCAAGCCTCCGGGCTGACTGCGCACATCGTCGACGTGGAGGCCTTCGCGCTGGAGAACGCTTGTGCCCTGATGCGCCATCAGATGCCGGACGGCGGCATGGACCGCACGGTCGCCGTGGTTGACTTCGGCGCGAGCAGCACCACCTTCAGCGTGCTGCGGGACATGAAGGTGATCTACACGCGCGATTTCGCATTCGGCGGGCAGCAGCTCACCGAGGAAATCATGCGCACCTACGGGCTGTCCATGGAGGAGGCGGGCCGCGCCAAAAAGGAGGGCGGACTTCCGAGCAACTACCAGCCCGAGGTGCTCGATCCGTTCATCGACGACATGACGCAGCAGGTGAGCCGCTCATTGCAATTCTACCTGGCGTCGGGCAGCGGCCGATCGCAACCCGATCAGATCCTGATCTGCGGAGGTTGCGCCAACATACCCGGCGTGGCGGACGTCATTTCGAGCCGGGTCGGCGTGCCTGCCGACAAGGGTGACCCCCTCGGCAACATGAAGGTATCGTCGAAGGCCAAGGCACAGGCCGTGGGCCGGGACGCAACCGCCTTACTAACCGCCTGCGGCCTCGCGCTGCGAAGCTTTGACTAAAGAGCTGCCATGCCTCGTATCAACCTACTTCCCTGGCGCGAACAAGAACGGAAAATTCGACGCCGCGAGTTCATGATCGCCGCGGGCGCCGCCGTGTTCGCGGCCTTTGTCTTTGCCCTCGGCGGCAAGGTCGTGTACTCGAGCTGGACCGATTCGCAGACGGAGAAGAACAATCTTCTCAAGAAGGAGATCGTCAAGCTCGATGCGCAGATCGCCGACATTCAGGATCTGGAAAGCCGCAAGCAGCGCCTGGTCGCCCGCATGGAGATCATCGAAAAGCTGCAGCGCAAGCGGCCTGAAATCGTGCATCAATTCGATGAGCTGGTGCGGACCGTGCCCGAGGGCGTCTACCTCACCTCGATCAAGCAAACCGGCAACAAGCTCGAGATCAAGGGCGTCGCGCAATCGAGCACTCGCGTATCGACTTTCATGCGCAACATCGATTCCTCCGTGTGGATGGACAACCCGGTGCTGCAAGTCGTCGAGGCGGCCAAGGACTCTCCCACGGGCGGATCGAGCTTCACGCTGTTCACCGACACGGTCGGCGTGAATTTGGAGAGCGGCGGCGAATCAACCGTGAAGAAGGTTGCGGCAAAATGAAGTTTTTGGACCAATTGCGTGCTCTCGATCCCCGCGACCCCGGTCGCTGGCCGCTGGCGGTTCGCGCATTTTTCGTCGCGGTGATATTCGCCGTGTGCGCCGCCTTCGCCTGGTATCTGCTGGTTTGGAACCAGGACCGGCCGGTGCTGCAAAAGGCCGAGGCGGACGAGCTCGATTTGCGCAGCCAGTTCGAAAGCAAGCAGCAGCGCGCGGCCAATCTCGACGCCTACAGGGCGCAGCTCGCCGAAATGGAGCGAAGCTTCGGCGCGATGCTGCGGCAATTGCCCGGCAAGACCGAGGTGCCGAGCCTGCTGGTCGATATTTCCCAGACCGGGCTCGCGGCCGGACTGCAGGAAAAGCTGTTCCAGCCCGGGAGCGAGAAGAGCAACGGCTTTTATGCGGAGCTGCCGATCAAGATCAAGCTGGTGGGCACCTATCATCAATTCGGCGCATTCGTGAGCGGGATCGCGGCATTGCCGCGCATCGTCACGCTGCACGACATCCAGATCGCGCCGGTGGAGGCAAAGGGCAGCTATGACAATCTGGTCATGGACGTGACCGCCAAGACCTATCGCTATATCGAAGACGAAGGCGCCGGCCACGTGGCCGCGAAGAAAAAGACGGGAGGCGCGAAGTGAAAAGCATGTCGGGAGCGCGTGTGATCTGTGCGGCGCTGCTCGCGAGTTGTGTGGCGGCCGGATGCTCGGGCGGTCAATCCGATCTCCAAAAGTGGATTGCGGAGACCAAGAAAAAGCCCGGCGGGCGGATACAGGCGCTGCCGGAGATAAAGCCTTACGAAAGCTTCGTCTACAGCGCCGGCAATCTGCGCTCGCCGTTTCAGCCCGCGAGCCCGAACATGGGCGGCCAGGCCGGCCTGCGCCCGAGCGCGCGGCGCAACCGCGAGTTCCTCGAAGGTTTCTCGCTCGATACCTTGAAGATGGTCGGCACTTTCAAAGTGGGCAGCAGTTTTTACGGACTCGTGCAGTCGAAAGACGGTTTGGTGCACAAGGTTCAGCCCGGCAACTATCTCGGGCAAAACGATGGGAAGGTTACGGAAATTACACAAAGCAAAATAAGTCTCGTCGAAATCATACCGGACGGTCTCGGCGGCTATATCGAGCGACCGGCCTCATTGGCATTGGCTGACTGAGGCCACAGGGAGAGCAACGCATGATCAGATTTCAGATTCGTACGGCGATGATCGGGGCCATGGCGCTGATCGCATTGTCGGCGCCGATCTTCAAGGCGAAGGCCGCGGACCCGACCAAGCTCGAGGCCATCGACGTCCAGACGCTGTCCGGCCAACAGGTGCAGCTGAAGCTGCACATGAGCGGCCCGGCGCCCGAGCCCTTGCCGTTCACGATCGACAAGCCGGCGCGCATCGCCTTCGACTTGCCGAACACGACGCTCGCCCTGCAATCACGGCGCATCGACGTGCGCTCCGGGGGCGTGGATACCGTGCTCGCGGCGGAAGCCAATGGGCGCACCCGCGTGGTCGTCAATGTCGAGTCCTTGCTGCCGTACACCACGCAAGTGGACGGCAACACGATCATCGTCACCTTGGGACATCAGGCCGGCGAAGCACTCAAGCCGGCACCGGCGCACGCCGGGTCTGCGGGCGCGGCACCGCCCGTCGAAAGAGCCATCCGCACCATCGATTTTCGGCGCGGCTCCGACGGCACCGGCCGTGTAATCGTGCAGCTCACGGATCCGCGCACGCCCGTCAACGTGCGCCAGGAAGGCAATCAGGTGGTGGTGGACTTCGCCGGCACGTTGATGCCGAAAAATCTCATGCGCCGCTACGACGTCATGGACTTTGCGACCCCGGTGCAGAGCGTGGACGCCATACGTGTGGAAGGCAGCTCGCGGCTGGTGATCACTGCGCAGGGCGATTTCGAACAGCTCGCCTACCAGTCGGATAACCAGTACACGGTCGAGATCAAGCCGTCGCTGAAGCGTGCCAGCGCCGAGGAGAAGAAGGAATACACGGGCGAACGCCTGACCCTGAATTTCCAAGACATCGACGTGCGTTCGGTGCTGCAGTTGCTCGCCGATACCAGCGGTCAGAACATCGTCGTCAGCGACTCGGTCACCGGCAACCTGACCTTGCGGCTGCAAAACGTGCCCTGGGACCAGGCGCTTGATATTGTGCTCCGCACCAAGGGCCTCGACAAGCGCCGCCAGGACAACGTGATCATCATAGGACCCACCGAAGAGCTCGCTTCTCGGGAAAAGGCCCAGCTGGCTGCGCGCAAAGAGGTCCAGGAACTCTCGCCGATACGCTCGGAGTACATACAGGTCAACTACGCCAAGGTGTCGGACCTCGCGAAGATGATCAGGCCCGTTGGCGGCGGCGGCGGCGCCGGCGGCGGCAAGAACTCGCTGCTCTCGGCGCGCGGCAGCCTGTCCATCGACGAGCGCACCAACACCTTGCTGGTGCAGGATACTGCGGAGAATCTGGCGGATATTCGCCGCCTCGTGCAAACCCTGGACGTACCGGTGCGTCAGGTGCTGATCGAGGCGCGTATCGTGGTTGTGAGCGACACTTTCGAGCGCGATTTGGGCGCGCAGTTCGGCGTCACCAGCGCGCAAAGCAACGGCACCAACGGCCTGCTCGCCGTGACCGGCAACGGCACCGGCACGGACACGATGGTGCAGTCGGCGCTGACCAACGTCAGCGCCGGTCTGCCCTCGACTCCGGTGGCGACGCCCGCCCTCGCCAATCGCTACATGGTCAATCTGCCCGCCGCGAACACCAACGGCAGCATCGGGATCGCCTTGCTGGGCGGCAGCTACCTGGTCGACCTGGCGCTGTCGGCGGCGGAAAACGAAGGCAAGAGCGAGACCATCTCCTCGCCGCGCGTGATCACCGCGAACCAGAAGCAGGCGACCATCATGCAGGGTGTCGAGATTCCCTACCAGGAATCGGCCTCGAGCGGCGCCACGACCACGCAATTCAAGAATGCGGTGCTGTCGCTCAAGGTGACGCCGCTGATCACACCGGATAACCGCGTGATTCTGGATCTCGACGTGAGCGACGACACCGTCGGCCAAAACGTGCAGAGCGCCACCGGCGGGAGCGTCCCCTCCATTGACACGCGCGAGATCATGACCCAGGTGCTGGTGGGCGACGGCCAGACGGTCGTGCTCGGCGGCATCCTGGAGACCACCAAATCCTATCAGGCGAACAAGGTGCCCTGGCTCGGCGATATCCCGATATTGGGCCATCTGTTCAAGAGCACGACCGATATCAACAATAAGACGGAACTCTTGATCTTCATCACGCCGAAAATCCTGCGGGAAGGATCAAATCTGTACTGACGCCGGCATTTGTCGAGCGAGGATGAACGACATGCGAAGATTATCGATCATAGCCCTTGCCTGTGTGGCGCTGCTGGCGGCCTGCAGCGGCAGCAAGAATCTCGGCTCCGTTACTAGCTCGAGCAGCAGCGGCACCGGCGGCACCGGCGGCACCGGCGGCACAGGCACGGGCAAGAGCACGTATTCGATGGGCAACGGCAGCGGCAGCACCTTCCAATCGGGCATGATTGGAATCTCCAGTGCCAATGTCGCGGCGGGCGGCACCACCAGCCTGTCGGTCACCATCGTCGACCAGACCGGAACGCTTTACACGGCGCAGTCCGTTACGGTGACATTCAATTCGACTTGCATCTCCACGGGACTTGCCACGATCGCGGCTTCCGGAACCAGCACGGCCGGTAGCACAGCGGATACCGTGACAAGCACGACTGGAACCATCGACGCCACGTATACGGCAAAGGGTTGCAGCGGGCCGGACGTCATTACCGCGACCGCGGCGGTTGCCAGCGCGAACCTGACGGCGACGGGCACCGTCACGGTTGCGGCGGCCTCGATCGGCTCGATCCAGTTCGTATCGGCGACGCCTGCCTCCATCGGTCTCAAGGGCACGGGCCTGAATGAAACGTCCACGGTGGTGTTCAAAGTCGTCGATTCGAGCGGCGGGGCGCGGCCGGGCGTCACCGTAGCGTTCAGCCTCAATACATCCGCCGGCGGATTGAGTCTATCGCCGGCTACCGCGATCTCGGGCGCTGACGGTACGGTGCAAACCGTCGTGAGCTCCGGTACTGAGCATACGGCAGTTCGAGTGACGGCGACCATTGCATCGCCGGCGCTCAGCACGCAGTCGAGCGCGCTCACCGTCACCACCGGGTTGCCGGCGTCGAATGCCTTCTCGATCTCGGTGGGATCGCCTGGCTACAATACGCTCGCTTGCCCGAACGTGGAGGCCTACGGCATCGACCTGGTGACCGCGCCGTTCACGGTGCAGCTGGCCGATCGCTATAACAACCCCGCGCCCGACGGCACCTCGGTCGCGTTCGTGACCAACGGCGGACACATCGATGGCAGCTGCACGACGCCCTCTTCGCCCGCGAATTCGGGCGACGGCACGTGCTCGGTGAACTGGACCAGCGCGAATCCCCGGCCCACCACCAGCAGCACCCCGCCAGTCTTCAGGAACGGGCGTGCGACGATTCTGGCCACGGCGATCGGCGAGGAGTCGTTCGACGACGTCCAGCAGACCGGCTACTACGTAGCGGGAGACCCATTCTCGAATCTCGGCGAGCCCTATCTCGACGCCAACGAGAGCGGCGCCTATGTACTGGGTGACTACTTCCTGAATTTCTACAATGCGCCGCAGTACCAAGGCCCCAGCGGAAGCTTCATAGGGATCACGTGCAGCGGCACGACGTGCACCGCCAAGACGCTCGCCATCGGGGAGTCGCATCTGCTCATCATGTCGACCTCAGTGGCGCAAATTGCCTCGAGCACCAACTCGATCACCCTTAGCATCAGCACAGCCCCCTCGGCGAGCTTGACTTACACGGTGGCCGACTTGAACGGAAACACGATGGCCGCGGGCACGACGATCAGCGCGACGGCCAGTTCGGGTATCGGCACGCTCAGCGGGACCGGTGTCTCGTGGACGGTCGGCTGCTCCACAGGGGGCGGCCCCGCCGATGGGCCCGCCTCGGACCCGTTAGCGGGCGGGGTCACGCTGCCGTTGACGATCGCGGCGGGCAGCAGCCCGAGCTCCGGCTCGATCACCATCACGGTGACCTCGCCCCAATCCAAGTCGGTCACCGTGGCCACCATCCCGGTTACGGTGACGATGTGATCTGCACGTGAGCTGATCCCCCCGCGGTCGAACCGCGCGGCCGCCTTCGGGCGGCCGCGTTCTTTCTGTATGCTCCCCGATGCATGCTCGGCAAGCGCAACATCTTCCTCATCGGACCCATGGGTTCGGGCAAATCCGCCGTGGGCCGGCATCTGGCGCGCCTGTGCGGATTCGCGTTCCTGGACAGCGATGCGGAAATAGAGGCAAAAACCGGGGTGGACATCGCCTTCATCTTCGAGAAAGAAGGCGAGACCGGGTTCAGGGCGCGCGAGAAAGAGGCGATCGAGCGCTTGACCCTGCAGGAAGGCATCGTATTGGCCACCGGCGGCGGCGCCGTGATCAATGCGGACAGCCGGCGCATGCTCGCCGAACGCGGCGCGGTGGTCTATCTGCAAACCTCCGTCGGGCAGCAGCTCGAGCGGACGCGCCACGGGCGCCACAGGCCGCTGCTCAACGACACCGATCCCGGGGAAAAGCTCAAAGAGCTGATGCTGCGGCGGGCGGCTCTTTATGCAGAAATCGCCGACCTGACGGTTTCGACCGACGGGCGCCGCGTGCAAACGGTGGCAGAGGAGATTTACCACGCGCTTCGCCGGGCACACGGGCAGTAAGCTTCGTATAATCCCGGACGTGCAAACGCTCCAGGTAGATGTCGGGCATGCGAAATATCCCATTACGATCGGCTCGGGGCTGCTGAGCGACCGCGATCTGTTCGCCGCGCAGATTCCCGGCCAGGACCTCATGATCGTCACCAACACGGCGGTGGCCCGCCTGTACCTCGCGCGGCTGCGCGAGACGCTCGGCGAGCGCAGCATCGGCGAATGCATTCTGCCTGACGGCGAACAGCACAAGACCCTGCAGACGGCCGGCTGGGTGTTCGACGCGCTGGTCGGGCAGAAACTCAATCGCGACGGGACCGTGCTGGCGCTGGGCGGCGGCGTGGTGGGCGACATTGCGGGTTTCGTCGCCGCCTGCTACCTGCGCGGCGTCGGCTATGTGCAGATTCCGACCACGCTGCTCGCGCAGGTGGACTCCTCGGTCGGCGGAAAGACCGGGGTCAATCACAGCGGCGGAAAGAACCTCATCGGCGCCTTTTATCAGCCGCTCGCCGTCATCGCGGACACGGACACACTGGCCACGTTGCCGGACCGCGAGCTCAAGGCCGGCCTGGCCGAAGTGATCAAGTACGGCTGCGTCTGGGATCCGCTGCTGTTTGATTGGCTGGACGCGAACATCGGCAAGCTGCTGGCACGCGACTCGGACGCCTTGACCTACGCCATCGCACGATCCTGCGAAATTAAGGCGACCGTGGTCGCGCACGACGAGCGCGAGCAGAGCCTGCGCGCGATCTTGAACTTCGGCCATACCTTCGGTCACGCCATCGAGGCGGCCACGGCATATGAAGCCTATCTGCACGGCGAAGCGGTGGCCATCGGCATGCTGATGGCTGCCGATTTCTCGTGCCGGATCGGCCTGATCGACGCCGCGGTCGCGCGGCGGCTGCGCGACCTGCTGGCGCGCGCGGGGCTGCCGGCCGAGGCGCCGAAAATCGGCGCAGAGCGCGCTCTCAACCTGATGCGCATGGACAAGAAGGTGCTCGCGGGCGCGGTGCGTCTGGTGGTGCTGGAAAAGCTCGGGCGCGCCATCGTCATCGGCAAGTATCCGCAGGATGCGCTCGAGGCCACGTTGAAGGAGCATTTCGCGTGAGCGCTCTCGCCCCGTACGCGGCTCATGAGGATCAATCACGCGGCCGGCGCTACGCCGAGCCGGCGCCCGCCTATCGCTCGGAGTATCAGCGCGATCGCGACCGCATCGTTCATTCCACGGCATTCCGCAGATTGGTGTACAAGACCCAGGTCTTCGTCAATCACGAGGGCGATCTGTACCGGACCCGGCTGACGCATTCGCTCGAGGTGGCGCAGATCGCGCGCACCATCGCCCAAGCACTGAAGCTCAACGAGGTACTGTCCGAGGCGATCTGTCTGGCGCACGATCTGGGGCACACGCCGTTCGGGCACGCCGGACAGGACGCGCTGAACGCATGCATGACCGATTTCGGCGGATTCGAGCACAATCTGCAGTCGCTGCGCGTCGTCGATGAGCTGGAGGAGCACTATGCGGATTTCGACGGCCTGAACCTCTGCTTCGAATGCCGCGAGGGCATACTGAAACACTGCTCTTATAACAACGCGCTTCGACTGGGCGAGCTCGGCGAGCGCTTCATCCGCCGCGAGCAGCCCGGGCTGGAGGCTCAGCTCGCCAATTTCGCCGATGAAATCGCCTACAACAATCACGACGTGGACGACGGCATCCGCGCCGGGCTGATCAGCGTGGAGCAGCTGCTCGAGGTGCCGCTGTTCCTCGAGTACCACGCGGAGGTCCGCGACCGGTATCCGCGGCTCGCCGGCCGCCGCCAGGTGTACGAGATCATGCGCCGCGTGATCAATCGTCTGGTCACGGATCTGATCGATTCCTCGGCGGCGCGTCTGCGCACTTCCGGAGTGGTCTCGGCCGCCGAGGTCAGATCGCAGCCGGCGCCCTTGATCGGCTTCAGCGAGGCCACCCGGGAGCTGAATCGGGAGCTGAAGACATTTTTACGCGAGCACGTGTACAAGCACTACAAGGTGAGGCGCATGACGTCCAAGGCGCGGCGCGTCGTGACCGCGCTGTTCGATGCCTTCATCGGCGATCTCGGTCTGATGCCGGACGAGCACCAGGCAACGGCCGCGCGCTTGGAGGCGGCGCTCGGGCCGGGCGGCCGCGCCCGCGCGGTTGCCGACTACATCGCCGGCATGACGGATCGATACGCCATCCTGGAACACCGCAGACTGTTTGATCCGGGCGAAAGAACGTGAACGGCATTTTGAAGAACGATCTGCTGCTGCGCGCGCTGCTTCGCGAGCCGACGCCGCGGCGCCCCGTCTGGCTCATGCGCCAGGCCGGGCGCTACCTGCCGGAATACCGGACATTGCGTGCGCGCGCCGGAAGCTTCCTGGCGATGTGCACCCAACCTGAAATCGCCTGCGAAGTCACGCTGCAGCCGATCGATCGGTATCCCCTGGACGCCGCCATCTTGTTCTCGGACATCCTCACGATCCCGCACGCCATGAATCTGGGCCTGCAGTTCGAGTCCGGCGAGGGACCGAAATTCGAGCGCCCGGTGCGCTGTGTTGCCGACATCGACAAGCTCCCCATCCCGGATCCCGGGCGCGAGCTCAAGTACGTGATCGATGCGGTGGCGCTGATCCGCCGCGAGCTCGGCGGCCGCGTCCCTCTGATCGGGTTCGCGGGCAGTCCGTGGACGGTCGGCACCTATATGGTCGAGGGCGGAAGCAGCAAGGGCTTCGGATTGATCAAGCGCATGATGTATCAAACGCCCGGCGAGCTGCACCGGCTGCTCGGCAAGCTCACCCAGGCGACGATCCTGTACCTTAACGCGCAGATCGGCGCCGGCGCGCAGGCCGTGATGCTGTTCGATACGTGGGGCGGTGTGTTGACGCCGGCGCAATACCTGGAGTTTTCCTTGCGATACATGGCCGAGATCGTCGCTGCGTTGACGCGCGAAGCGCAGGGGCGCCGCGTGCCTAATATCGTGTTCACCAAGGGCGGCGGCGGGATGCTCGATAGGATCGCGGCCATCGGCTGCGACGCCGTCGGCGTCGATTGGACCACCGACCTTGCCACCGCGCGCCGCCGTGTCGGGGACCGGGTGGCCTTGCAGGGAAACCTGGATCCATCGGCCTTGTTCGCGCCGCCCGAGACGCTTCGAGCCGAAACGCTGCGCGTCCTTGAGAGCTTCGGCGCAGGCAGCGGGCACGTCTTCAATCTGGGACACGGCATCACGCCCGATGTCGATCCGGAGCGCGTGGCGGTGCTGGTCGATACGGTGCGCAATTACGCCGTTGCTTGAGGCCTCACCGAGGCGGCGGCCGCCGCCCGCAGTTCGTCGCGCAGCGCGCGGCGCAGGATCTTTCCCACGTTGCTCTTCGGCAGCTCGTTGCGAAAATATACGTGCTTCGGCACCTTGTAGCCGGTCAGGCTGGCGCGGCAATGCTCGATCAAGGCCTCGGCGGTCAGGGCCGGATCCTTCTTGACCACGAATATTGCGACCGCCTCTCCGGAGTTCTCATCCGTCTGCGCCACGGCGGCGGCCTCGAGCACTCCCGGATGCCCGGCCACGACCGCTTCCACCTCGTTCGGGTACACGTTGAACCCGGAGACCAGGATCATGTCTTTCTTGCGGTCCTCGATATAGACGAAGCCGGCGGGGTCCATGCGGCCGAGGTCGCCGGTGCGCAGCCAGTCGCCGAACATCACCTGTTCGGTTTCATCCGGCCGGTTCCAGTAACCGCGCATCAATTGCGGCCCGAACACACAGATCTCGCCCACTTCGTTGGTCGCCAGCTCCTTGCCGCTGTCGTCTCGAATCGAGACATCGGTCGAAGGGATGGGCAAACCAATCGAACCGTTGAAATCCACGCCCATGGGATTGATGCAGGCCGCCGGCGCCGTCTCGGTCAATCCCCATGCCTGCGTCAGAATGTTGCCGGTGACTTTTTTCCAGCGCGCCGCCACCACGGCCTGCACGGCCATGCCGCCGCCCAGCGATATGCGCAATGCGCTGAAATCCACCGACTCGAAGCCGGGCGTGTGCAGCAGCGCGTTGAACAGCGTATTCACGCCGCTGATGAAAAAGAACTTGCACTTCTTGATCTCGGTGACGAAAGCCGGAAAATCACGCGGATTGGTGATCAGGATGTTGTGAGCGCCGAGACGCACGAACAGCAGGCAGTTGGCCGTAAGCGAAAATATGTGATAAAGCGGCAGCGCAGTGACGACGATCCGCTGCGCCGGCGGCGGCAGCGCCGGCTTGATCCAGGCGCTGGCCTGCAGCACGTTGGCCACCATGTTTCGATGCGTGAGAATCGCCGCCTTGGCAATGCCGGTCGTGCCCCCGGTATATTGCAGAAATGCGATGTCTTCCGGGCCGGGCGCGACGGGGTCGAGCTTGATGCCGAGACCCGACGAGAGCGCGGCCTTGAAGGTCAACGCGCCTGGCATGCTCCAGGCCGTGATCTGTTTGCGCACGTAGCGCAGCACGAAATTCACGATCATCCCGCGCGGCAGCCCCAATAAATCGCCGATTCGGGTCACCAACACCGTTTTGAGATCGGTACGCGGCAACACCTGCTGCAGCACATGTGCGAAATTCTCGACGATGACGATCGCTTTGGCGCCGGAGTCCTTGAGCTGATGCTCGAGTTCGCGGGCGGTGTACAGAGGATTGGTGTTCACCACCACCATGCCGGCCCGCAGCACCCCGAACAGCGCGACCGGGTACTGCAGGATGTTGGGCATCATCAATGCGACGCGGTCCCCGGGTGCGAGGCCGGATTTGCGCTGCAGCCAGGCGGCGAATGCGCGGCTCAGCGCATCGAGCTGTGCATACGTCAGCGACGCTCCCATATTGGTGTAGGCGGGCGCGTGGCCAAAGGCCGCGCAGGCTTCGTCGAACATATGATTGAGCGAGGCACACTCATCGGGGTCGATATCGGTGGGCACACCAGCCGGATATGATTTCAGCCAAATTCGATCCACGCAGCATGACTCCTATTTTTTGTCTCGGGTGTATAGCACCGGTTCAAGACGCCAGCAACGTTGTCGGTCGAGGGAGTATGCTTGGATGAATGAAAGTCCTACGCCTGAGCGTGCCGCGCTGGTGCCTCCTCGGCATCTGCCTTATGTTCGGGGGGTGCGTCCACGGCTACGGCGGCTGCCTGTTCGTGCAGCCCGTCAAGCACACGCTGTCCGGCCGAGTGCATTTTCGCAGCTATCCGGCCCCGGACGGCATCGATAACGTGCCGATTCTGGTTCTCGATCGTACGGCGTACGTGTACTCGCCGGCGCAGAGCTTCCTGTGCCTGCCCGCCGACGAATTGCAGCTCACGGGTATCTCGGAGTTCCCGCAGAACGTCGTCGATAATTCGCACGTCAGCGTCCAGGGGACTCTGTTCGCCGCGGTCTCGAGCCGACAGCACACGCGATTCGTGATGGATGTAATCACGCTCTTGCCCGACAATTCGGCTCAGTAGCCGGTCCGCGGATTCCCCCGCGCCGAGCACGTCCAACGACGGGACCACCTCGACTGCCGCCGGCCGCGGCGCTCAGCGCTCGAGCATCGGCTTCAATGCGGGCCAAACGTTCTCGAGCAATTTCGGCTGGCCGGATTGGTTGGGGTGGATGCCGTCCGCCTGCATCAGATCGGGGGACAGGGCGATACCCTCGAGCAGAAAGGGCACGATGCTGAGCTTCTGATCGTGCGCCACCTCGGCATACACCCGAACGAACTGCGCGGTGTAGTCCGGACCGTAATTGGGCGGCATCCGCATACCCAACAGCAGCACCTTCGCCCCCGCCCCGGCGGAAAGTTCGGCCATTCGAGTCAGATTGGCGCGCATTTGGGCGACCGGCAAGGCGCGCAGGCCGTCATTGCCTCCCAGCTCGAGGATGACGATCGCGGGGTGGTGCAGGCCGAGCGCACGCGGCAGGCGCGCGAGCCCCCCTGCGGTCGTTTCGCCGCTGACGCTGGCATTGACGACCTGGTAACCGTACCCTAGGTTCTTGAGTCTCGCCTGCAGCAGCGCCACCCAGCCTTGCTCCACGCGCGGCAGCCCGTAGCCGGCGCTGATGCTGTCGCCGAATACGAGGATCACCGGCGTTCCCGCGTTTGCCGAGACCGTCGCCCAACACAACGCCAACAGGACGAGAAACCGTTTCACGGGCGCTCCCGATGCAAGATCAAATCGTTCTCGAAGCCAGGAATGTATCGAAAACCGTGGCAAGCCCGGAAGGCCCGCTGACCATTCTCGCCGATGTCAGCCTCAGTGTGCACAAAGGCGAGACACTGGCCATCGTCGGCGCTTCAGGCGCCGGCAAATCCACTCTGTTGGCGATGCTTGCGGGGCTCGATTCGCCGAGCACCGGCTGCGTGCTGATCGGCGGTGTCGACATCACCCTGCTCGGCGAGGACGGGCGCGCCGCCATCCGCGGCCGGCAGGTCGGATTCGTGTTCCAGTCGTTTCATTTGATTCCCTCGCTCACCGCCCTGGAAAACGTCATGCTGCCGCTCGAGCTGCGCGCCCGGCGCGATGCGCGCGAGGCGGCGGCACAGGCGCTCGAGCAGGTGGGATTGACGCAGCGCGCCGCGCACTATCCCAAGCAATTGTCGGGCGGCGAGCAACAGCGGGTGGCGATCGCCCGCGCCTTCGTGACTCACCCGTCGCTGCTTTTCGCCGACGAGCCGACCGGCAACCTCGACACCCACACCGGTCAACGAGTGACGGACCTGCTGTTCGAGCTCAATCGCGGCAGTGGCAGCACGCTGGTGCTGGTGACGCACGACCGCGATCTGGCGCACCGCTGTGGCCGCATGCTCGAGCTCGATGCGGGGCATGCGGTGAGCGCGAACTAAAATGCAAATCCTGCGATTCGCCCTGCGCAATCTGTGGCGCGACTTAAGGTCCGGCGAGCTCTCGGTGTTGCTGCTCGCCCTGTGCGTGGCGGTTCTGTCGTTGACCGCAGTGGGCTTCTTCACCAGCCGCATATCGCAAGGAGTGCGCGCGCAGGCGGCCGAAGTGCTGGCGGCCGATTTGCGCCTCGAGTCGCCTCGTCCGATTCCCGGAGGGTACTTTGCGCAGAGCCGCACTCTCGGCCTCAAGAGCGCGCAGATCCTGTCGTTCCCGACCGCGATCTTCAACGGCGAGGCAAGCCAGCTCGCGGCGCTGCAGGCGGTGAGCGCGAATTATCCGCTGCGCGGGCACGTCAAGATCGCCGATACGCCGTTCGGCGCTGCGCGCATCACCGATCGGATTCCCGGCGCTGGCGAGGTTTGGGTCGATGCGCGCATCATTGCGCAGCTGAAGATCTCCCTCGGCGCGCGCCTGCGCATCGGCGCCGGCTCGTTCCGGGTTACCGAGGTGCTCGACTATCGTCCGGACCAGGGCACCGGCTTCGTCAACCTGGCGCCTGCGGCGATGATCAACATCGAGGACATCGGGGCGACGCAGCTGATCCAGCCGGGCAGCCGCGTCACCTATGCCGCGCTGTTCGCCGGCGCCGAGCCGGCGGTGGCGGCGTTTCGTGAATACTTGGCCGCCGCCAAGGCGCCCGGCGAACGCCTGCGCGAGGTGGATGAATCGAGCCGTCAGCTCAATTCAGCCGTCGACCGGGCGAGCCGCTTCCTGAATCTGGCGAGCCTCGCATCGGTATTGCTGGCGGCCGTCGCCGTTGCGATGGGCGCGCGCCGCTACGCGTCGCGGCACATCGATACGGTCGCACTGATGAAATGCATGGGCGCATCGCAGCGCTTCGTGCTGGCGATTTCCATCATCGAATTGACGCTGCTCGCGGCGGCGTCGGTGGCCGTCGGCGCTGCGCTGGGGTATCTGGCCCAATGGGGGCTCGCGTGGCTGCTCAAGGACCTGATCCGCACGGAACTGCCCCCCGCCTCGCTTGCACCGCTGCCGATTGCCCTGGTCACCGTGATGGCGATGCTGATCGGCTTCGCGCTGCCCGCCCTGCTGCAATTGAAGAGCACTCCGCCGGTTCGCGTGCTGCGCAAGACGGCGACCGCGCCGCCGCTGCGCTTCGGCCTGTCGTACGCATGCGCCCTCGCCGCGCTGTTTGCGATTCTGTGGAGCTTCGTGCGCGACACCGAGCTTGTAGCGAGCCTGCTGGCCGGTGTGCTCGGTGTGGGCTTGGTACTGACGCTGGCGGGGTACGGGTTGGTGCAATTGACGGGGCGCTTGCGCGGCGGAGTCGGCGTCGCCTGGCGCTACGGGCTCGCGAACGTTTCGCGCCGCGGCGGCGGCAGCGTCGTGCAGATCGTCGCATTCGGCCTGGGTCTCATGGTGCTGCTGCTGCTCGCGGTGGTACGCGGCGACCTGCTCGCCGACTGGCGACGCAGCCTTCCCGCCGACGTACCCAATAATTTCCTGGTCAATATTCGGCCCGAGGAGCGAGGCCCGCTGCAGGATTTCCTCAGGTCGCACGGCTTCGGGGAGCCGCAGATGTACCCCATGGTGCGTGCGCGCATAACGGCCATCAATGGAGCCGCCAGCGAGTCGCTGCACCCGAAGGGCGACAGCGCTCGCGGCTACCTCGAACGCGAGCAGAATTTGACGTGGACGGCGCGGCTCATGGACGACAACCAGCTCATCGAAGGGCGTTGGTGGACGCCCGCCGATTTCGGCAAGCCCTTGGTGTCCATCTCCTCGGAGTATCAAGAGGCGCTCAAGCTCAAGCTCGGGGATACGCTGCGCTTCGACGTGGCGGGCGAGAGCTTGACGGTGCGGGTCGCCAGCATTCGCAAGGTGCGCTGGGACAGCTTTCGGCCGAATTTCTTCCTGGTGTTTCCGCCGGGTTTGCTGGACGGCGCGGCCGGCACCTACATGACCAGCGTCTATCTCACGGCCGCGCAGCGCCCGTCGCTCATCGACCTGGTGCGGCAATTCCCCACGGTGTCGGTCTTCGACGTGGATGCCATCTTGAGACAGATCCGCGACATCATGGATCGCGCTTCGCTCGCCGTGCAGTATGTTTTTCTTTTTACGCTGGCAGCGGGCGTGGTCGTTCTGCTTGCCGCTGTGCAATCGACGCGCGATGAGCGCCGCTATGAGAGTGCGATACTGCGCACTTTGGGAGCGAGCCGAGCAACGGTGCTGCAGGGAGTCGCCGCCGAATTCTCGGCATTGGGATTTCTCGCGGGCACCCTGGGGGCTTTCGGGGCCAGCGCCGTGGGGTGGCTCGTGGCGCGCCGGTTGTTCTCGCTGCAATTCACGCCCGATCCTAAGGTGTGGGTGATCGGCCTGGTGTTCGGGACGATTCTCGTGGGCGTGAGCGGCACCCTGGCCACGCGCCGGGTAGTGAATACCCCGCCCATCGTTTCCCTGCGCGACGAATGATTGCGGATACGCCAACCGCTCGAGCGTCAGGTCACTTCCAGAACCAGCCAACCCACCGGAATCGGGACGCCGATCGGCTCTTCGGCGGGCGGCGGCGCGCGCCGCCGCGTCGATACCACCACCTGAGGTTTGGGCGGCAGCGCTTCGATGCGCACCGTATAGATGCCGGCGGCCAGTCCGGTGGTATTGAACGTCAGGCGCAGCTCGCCGTTCGAATCCTTGGTCAAATTCTCCAGGACCAAGGCGCGCCCCTGATCCTGCTTATCCACGGTCACGCGGAATTGCATCAGCGTCGTGTAGCTCATGTCGATGTGCAAATCGATCAGCTGCGGCGCGCTGCGGCTGACCTGGATCCGCGCCCTGCCCAGATCCGGCGCGCGATCCGGGGACACGTTCAAATCGCTGTGTGCGGCCGGCTGCACCAGGGACCCTTGGTTCATGCGCACCCGGGTATCCTCCAGCTCTGCACGCAGCAGCGCGTACTTTCCCAACAGGACCCAGAACGCGAGCAGGCAGAGCAGCGCCACCACTCCCAAGCCCACCGTCAGGTAGGGCGATTTCCACCAGGGTGGCGGCGCTTCGCGCAGGTCTTGCGAATGGCCGCTCGCCTCCAGCAGCTTGAGGCTCGCCTGCGCACGCTCCGCCAGCTTGAGGTCACTCAGGTACTCGGGGTGCTCGCGGCACCAATTCTCCAGGTCGCGCGCGCCTTTGAGCGGCAGCTTGTTTTCCAGATACCGCTCGATGAGATGGTGTTCTTCGATGAATTTCGCATCGAAGCGCGGCAGCGTCGAGGGCTTCAAGTTTCCGGAGGCAGCAGTTCGAGCGTTCATGGACGGGCGATCCTTAGAATCACCATGTTGCCGGGTCGCATGCCCACAATATGTGAAATATTCGGCAAAAGCGCACGCAAATGCCGGAGATTCATCGCAATTACTCAAAAAACCCGGCGCCGCCGGGCTCGCGGGGCTTGCGGCGACCTCAAACCCAAGGCGCAAATACGGCTCAAACGCCCGGCCGCCGGTGCGCTTCAATGCCTTCCCGCCATCGCCTTGTCCAGCACGTCGCATACCGCGCCAATGGCCGCAGCGCGGGTGGTCGATTTGCGCCATACGGCGCCCACCGTGCGCGTCGGCGCCGGCCTGCTGAATTCTCGAATGGACAGTCCGCGCTGTGAGCCGAACGGAGATTCGACGGCCAATTCCGGCAGCAAGGTGATGCCCAGTCCGGCGACCACCATCTGTCTCAAGGTCTCCAGGCTCGTCGCGCGGAAGTCCTCCGCCTCGCTAACATCGACTCGGCTGCATACCTCCAGGGCCTGATCGCGCAGGCAGTGGCCGTCCTCCAGCAGCAGCAGGGTCTGGCCCTTCAGGTCGGCCACCTTGATGGTCGATTTGAGCTCCAGCGGGTGGTTTTGCGGGAGCGCCACGGTGAAGGCCTCCTGGTAGAGTTCGCGCGACTCCAGCCCGTCCTGCGGGGCCGGCAGCGCCATGATCCCTAAGTCGATTTCGCCCTCGCGCAGCCGCTTGAGCAGGGCTTCGGTTTGATGTTCGTACAGCATCAGACCCAGGTGCGGCAGGGCCTTGCGGAACTTCTGCATGACGCGCGGCAGCAGGTACGGACCGACGGTGGGGATCAGCGCCACCTTGAGCTTGCCGGCAAGCGGGTCCTTGTTGTTGCGGGCGAGCGCGATGATTTCGTCTCCCTCGTTCAACATGTGCCGCGCACGAATCACGATCTGCTTGCCCACTTCCGTGAGCTGGATGTTCTTCGGCTGGCGCTCTACCAGCTTTACCCCGAGGTACTCCTCCAATTTCTTGAGCTGCGCGGACAGCGTCGGCTGACTGACGAAGCTGCGTTCGGCCGCGCGGCCGAAATGCCCCGTGTCCGCGATCGCCACCAGATATTTCAGATCCTTGAGATTCATTGCCGGAGACCCGCCATTTCCATAGTAGAAGTCTATCAAGATGCTAGTTTTAATCAATTTCAATTATTGACAGGCCCCGCCCTTCGGCGCGAGTACAATGCCAGCGGCAATCACGCAGTCGAGCGACACCATGTCTTCAGTTGCGCCGCCCACCAGAATGTCCGCCGGGGTCGTGGTCGTGAGCGTGGTCGACCGGAAACTGAAATTCCTGCTGCTGCGGGCTTATCGCAACTGGGATTTCCCCAAGGGTCTGGTCGAAGCGGGGGAGGAGCCGATTGCGGCCGCGGTGCGCGAGGTTCGTGAGGAGACCACGCTGGAAGATCTTTCGTTCGATTGGGGCATGGTGCATATGGACACCGGCCCCTACAACAAGGGCAAGATTTCCCGCTACTACATTGCCCGCACCAAGGAGATGCAGGTTCGCCTGCCCATCAATCCGGAACTCGGTGCGCCGGAGCATCACGAAGCGCGTTGGGTGGGCTACGACAGGGCGCTCGTCATGGTCTCGCCTCGCGTGGTGCCGGTGGTGCGCTGGGCTAACGGGATCATCAATCGCCAGCCCGCCGATCCGCCCTAGGCATCAGTCGAGGCGCACCGTGCCGCCACCGAGTTCGATCACGTCGCCGGCAACGCGAATCCGCCGTTCGGCGTCGATGTCCAGATACAGCGATGAAGGCCGGGCGACGAGTTCGCCTTGCGAGATCTGCACCCGCAACGGCAGGGGCCTTCGCATCGCGACACACCATCCGCCGAAATTGGCGGTGGCCGAACCGGTCGCGGGATCCTCGAGCATCGCCCCGTCGTGCGGGAAGAAAAAGCGCGCCAGCGTCTGTTCCGCCCCCCGCTGTGCGAACACATAGGCCACCCCGATGCCGTCCTCGCTTCGGATGCCGGCAAAGGCGCCTGGCTGCGGCGAGACGCGGCGCACGGCGTCCTCCGAGTTGAGCGGGACGATCAACTGTTCCTTGCCCGCCTTGACCCACAGCGGCCGCTCGCCGATATCCCGCTCCTCGAGTCCGAGCGCGTGCGCCAGCGCGGCGCGCGAGAATTGCACTTCGCGCCAGGTCGCGCTGGGGGCAGTCAGCGTCCAACGATTCTCGCGTGCCGTCACGGCCACAAGACCAACGGCCATTTCCAGCCGCAATTCATCCCCACCGAGCTCGAGCGAGCGGCACACATGCGCCGTACCCAGGGTCGGATGGCCCGCAAAGGGCATCTCGTAGCTCGGGGTGAAGATGCGGACGCGAGCGTCGGCTCGCGAGGAAGGCAAAATGAAGGTCGTTTCCGATAGATTGAACTGCCGCGCCAACGCCTGCATGGTCTCGGAATCGAATGCGGCGCCGTTTTCAAAAACGCACAATGGGTTCCCGGTCAGCGCCCCCTGGCGCTGTGTGAACACGTTGACGATGCGAAACGGGTGGGTCGCCATCTCATCTTAAGTATACGGCGGCCGGCTGCGCCGGCCGCACGTACTCAAAGGGGGCTTACGGCCGGACCACGACCACCGGTGCCGGCGCCACCACAGCCACCCGCGGGCCGTAGTATCCGCGGTAACCATAGGGGGTCACCACGCATCCCGAGATTGCCAGAAAACTCATTGGAATCAATAACATAAGTAACCGCTTCATGACTGTTCTCCTGACCTATTCTATGCGCCTCAGATACAAGCAACGTGGCGCCGCGGCGACGGATGACAGCATGAACAATCCTTAAGGGACCGGCAGGCTCCCGGGAGCCTGTCTAAGTAATCCCCGTGGCCTTACCTAAGGCTGATTTTGCTTCAGCCGAGGCGGAGCCGACGCGGTTGGGTGACGCCCAATGAGGAGGCGACAACGATGGATGAAGCGAAATCTGCCCGGTCCCGCAGGGTTGGCTGGGGGACGGGCAACTGCGGCGTTGCGCGTCTAGGCCGTGGTGCCGCCACGGCCTGCGCCGCGCGCCTTGCATCCGCTCCGTCGCCCAGCCAACGCGGCTCACGGGGATTACTCAGACAGGCTCCTACGCCAGGGTGTGAAACACCTTTTGAACGTCATCGTCCTGTTCGAGTTTGTCGATCAGCCCCAAGACCTCGGCCGCCTGGTTCTCCGGCAGCTCGGTGGGTACGGCGCAGATGTATTCGTGTTCCGCAGAAAGCGGAGTGAGGCGGCGGGCTTCCAGTGCTTCCTGCAGTTTGCCGAAATCGTTGAACGCACAGCGGATCACCAATTGCGGCTCACCTTTGTCCCCCGTGCTTTCACCCATCTCCTCAAGACCGTGGTCGATGAGATCCAGCTCCAACTCATCCTGGTCCTTGACGCTCGAGGGATCCAGGCGAAACACGCCCATCTTCTTGAATAGAAAACTCACGCTGCCGGTGGTGCCGAGGTTGCCCCCGCCCTTGGCGAAGATGTTGCGCACACTCCCCACCGTGCGCGTCGGATTGTCGGTGGCGGTTTCCACCAGGAGCGCAACGCCGTGCGGCGCATAGCCCTCGTAGAGTATTTCCTGATAGTTGGCAGCTTCCTTCCCGGAGGCGCGGCGGATCGCGGCATCCGTCTTGTCCTTCGGCATGTTGACCGCGCGTGCGTTCTGCAGCACCCGCCTGAGTGTGGGATTGGAGGCGGGGTCGGGGCCGCCCGCGTGGACGGCGATGGCGATGTCCTTGGCGACCCGGGTGAACTGTTTGGCCATCCGGTTCCAACGCGCAAACATGGCGTGCTTTCTGACTTCGAAAATGCGTCCCATGATGACTCATCCTACGCGTGATGCGGTTCGTTCAGGACGCGCATGGTAGCAATAAGCGGCCAAACCGCTAGACTTGCCGCTGGCTCTTCAAGGCGTCTTCTCCTATGAGTGCAGTCCCAGCGGACGAAAACCCGGCTCCCGCGAGCTTCCGCGATCTCGCGCTGTCCGAGCCCGTGCTGCGCGCGCTCGCCGACGTCGGCTACGAGTCGCCCTCGCCCATCCAGGCCGCCACCATACCGGTGCTGCTGCGCGGCGCCGACATGCTCGGCCAGGCGCAGACCGGCACGGGCAAGACCGCGGCATTCGCGTTGCCGGCGCTGACGCGCATCGAGCTGTCCTGCCACGATCCCCAGGTGCTGGTGCTGGTGCCAACCCGCGAACTGGCTTTGCAGGTCGCCGAGGCGTTTCAACGCTATGCGGCCCATCTCAAGGGGTTCCACGTGCTGCCCATCTACGGCGGCCAAAGCTATCAGCCGCAGCTCAATGCGCTGCGGCGCGGCGTGCACGTGGTGGTGGGCACTCCGGGGCGGGTCATCGATCACATGAACCGCGGCACCCTGAAGCTCTCGGCGCTGACGCTATTGGTGCTCGATGAGGCCGACGAGATGTTGCGCATGGGCTTCGTCGATGCGGTGGAGAGCATTCTCGAGCAGACGCCGCCGCGCCGCCAGGTGGCGCTGTTCTCCGCGACCATCCCGGCGCCGATTCGCCGCATCGCGCAGAGGCATCTGCGCTCGCCGGTCGAAGTGACGATCAAGAGCAAGACCAGCACCGCGACCAACATCCGCCAGCGCTACTGGCTGGTGAGCGGCATGCACAAGCTCGATGCACTGACCCGCATCCTCGAGGCCGAGACTTTCGACGCCATGCTGGTGTTCACCCGCACCAAGCAGTCCACCGTCGAGTTGGCCGAAAAGCTCGAGGCGCGCGGCTTTGCCGCCGCCCCGCTCAACGGCGACATCCCGCAACAGCAGCGCGAACGTACGGTCGCGCGCTTGAAAGCCGGGCAAATCGACATCCTGGTCGCGACCGACGTTGCCGCACGCGGGCTCGACGTCGAACGCATCGGCCATGTCGTGAACTACGACGTTCCGTACGACACGGAATCCTACGTGCATCGCATCGGAAGGACAGGGCGCGCCGGCCGCAAGGGTGAGGCCATTTTGTTCATCGCTCCGCGCGAGCGAAACATGCTGCGTGCCATCGAACGCGCCACGCGGTCGGATCTGGAACCGATGAATCTGCCGACGGTCGATGCGGTCAACGCACTGCGCATCGCCAAGTTCAAGTTGCGGGTCTCAGAGACCATCGCCAAGGGCGAGGCGACGGTCTTCCGGCCGGTATTGGAGCAGCTGGAAGCGGAGACCGGACTGCCGCTCATCGACATCGCCGCGGCGCTCGCGAGCCTGGGCCAAGGCGCGAGCCCGCTGCTGCTGCCGGACAAGGCAGCACCGATCCACGCAGCGCCTGTGCGCCCCGAGCGGCGGCCGCCGCGCGCCGAAGCACCACGCGCCCCCGCGCCGCGCGCCGAACCATCGCCCGGGCGAGAGCGTACCCAAGACACTCGTCCGCCGTCGGCCGGCGGCCACAAGGAAACCTTTCGCATCGAAGTGGGGTCGGTACACGGAATCAGGCCCGGCAACATCGTCGGCGCGATCGCCAATGAGGCCGGAATCGAGGGCGTGCACATCGGTCGGGTCGATATTCGCGAGGACCACAGTTTCGTCGATTTGCCTGCAGGCATGCCGAAGCAGGTGTTCAAGCAATTGCAGAAGGTTCTGGTCGCCGGCCGCGAACTGAAGATCAGCAGGATAGGTGAAAAGCCGCCCAAGCCGCCGCGAAATCCGCTCGGGCGCCATACCGATCGAAAGCTGCTGAGCAGACGCTCGGCGAAGCAATGAAGGTTTGAAGTCAACACGCGAGGAGTAAAGTCATGGGCAAGGGCATGGAACGAAAGAAAGAAGAGAAGAAGAAGCCGACCAAAACGCTGGAAGAAAAGCGCGCCGCGAAAAAGGCCAAGCGCGAGGCCAGGGGCTGAGCAGCCCAGGCGCGCTTCGCCCGCAGGGCCGGCCCGCGGTTCAAACGACCCGGCCGCGGCTCCCGCCGCGCAGAAAATCCTCGACGTTGGCGGCCATTTCGTCGAGGCAGCGCTGACGCGCTTCGCGCGCGGCCCAGGCGATGTGCGGCGTGACGATCAAATTAGGGATGCCGGGGTCCAGCAAGGGATCCCCATTGACCGGAGGCTCTTGCGTCAGTACATCGATCCCCGCACCTCCGAGGCGCCGCTCCTTGAGCGCCTCGGCCAGCGCGTGGCTGTCGACCAATGCGCCGCGGGCGGTGTTGATCAGCAGGGCGTCGGGCTTCATCCGCTCGAGCTCGCGCGCGCCGATGAGCCCGCGGGTCGCCGGCGTCAACGGACAATGCAGCGAAACCACGTCGGCCATTTCGAGCAGCTGATCAAGATCCACGCGGCCGGGCCGGGCGGCGGCGCCCGCGCGATTCGCGACGACCACGCGCATGCCGAACGCTTCGGCGGCCTGCGCGACCCCTCTGCCGAGCTCGCCCCAGCCCACCACGCCCAGCGTGCGTCCGGCAAGCTCGCGGATGGGATGTGAGAGCACCGTCGGCTCCTCGCGACTCACCCACGATCCATCGGCGACGAGTCGTGCATACTCGGACAGATGCTGCGTCAGACTCAAAATCATGGCCCATGCGTGCTGCACCACCGAGCGGGTGCAATAGCCGCGTATGTTGCACACGGCGATGCCAAGCTCCTTCGCCGCGACCAGATCGACGTTGTCGGTACCGGTGGCGGCGAGCACGATGAGCTTCAGCTCGCGGGCCGTTTGCAGATGCGCGCGCGACAGCCTGAGCTTGTTGAGCATCACGATGCCGGCCTCGCCGATGCGCTCGCCGATCTGTGCATCGGTGGTCGCTGTGCAGAAGCGGACGGCTCCCGCCGCTTGGGTGATGGCCGATGGATCGAGGTCCCCGCTGGAGACCGTGTCGTAATCCAGGAATACGGCTTGCATGTGGTTACAATGGGTCGCTAGACATGAAAGTATCCGCCGCCAAATCCTTGATCGCCGCCAACGTGGTGGTGTTCCTGCTGCAGGGCGCCTCGAGGGGCACGATGGAGGACCTGTTCGCTCTTTGGCCCTTGCAGCCTATCGACGGTCGGTCCTATTTCCATGTGTGGCAGATCATCACCTATGCCTTTCTGCATGGCAATATCACGCACATCGCGTTCAACATGCTGGGGCTTTGGATGTTCGGCGCCGAAATCGAGCGCTACGTCGGGCCGCGGCGCCTGCTCGCGTGCTACTTCGCATCGGTGGTGAGCGCAGCGCTGAGTCAGCTCATCGTGCCAAGCTTGCTCGGCGCACCGCCCGGTCCCACGATCGGCGCGTCCGGCGGGGTATTCGGGCTGCTCCTGGCGTACGCCCTGATGTTTCCGAATCGCAAGGTCATTCCGCTGATACCGCCGATACCGATGCCGGCATGGCTGTTCGCCACGCTGTATGCGGGCATCGAATTGTTCTTGGGAGTCACCGGGAGCCTCTCGGGCATCGCACACTTCGCGCATCTCGGCGGTATGATCGGCAGCGCCGTGACCGTCATGCAGTGGCGCCGCGAGCGCGCCCGCCGCTGATCGACGGTGATATCCGCGGGCGCCGGAACCGGCTAGGCTACGCATCCATGAAGCACTTCGCGAAAATCTGCATCTCTCTGGCCGTGCTGCTGTGCTGCGCCGTGCCGGCGCATGCCGAGTGGGTGCGGCGGGTCACCGACGGCATCATGGGCACGCGCATCACGGTGGAACTTTGGGCGGAGGACCAGAGCAAAGCCGATCAGGCCATCGATGCCGTGCTTGCGGAAATGCGGCACATCGACGAGACGATGAGCACCTACAAGCCCACCAGCGAGGTGTCCCAGGTCAACGCCAAGGCCGCCGACGGGCCCATGCACATCAGCAAGGAGCTCTTCGATCTGCTGACGACCGCGAAAGAGTACTCGGTGATCACCGATGGAGCCTTCGACATCACCTACGCGAGCGTCGGCTACATGTACGACTTCCGCAAACACGTGCGTCCCGACGAGGCGCAGATCGCCAAGGCGCTGCCGGCCGTGAATTATCAGCACGTGATCCTGGATCCGAAGAATCAGACGGTGCAGTTCTCGCAGAAGGGCGTGCGGATCGATCTCGGCGGCATTGCGAAAGGCTACTCCGTCGATCGCGGCATCGACGTGCTGAAATCCTTAGGCTACACCCGCGCCTATGTGGGGGCCGGCGGCGACAGCCGCATCATCGGCGATCGATTCGGCAAGCCATGGATCGTGGGCATCCGCGATCCGAGCAAGGGCGAGGGCAACGTCATCGCGCGAGTTCCGCTCATCGATGCGGCGATCTCCACGTCCGGGGATTATGAGCGGTTCTTCGAAGAGAACGGCGTGCGATACCACCACATCATCGATCCGCACACCGGCCATTCGGCGAGCAAGGTGCGCAGCGCCACCGTCATCGGGCCGTACGCCACGCGAACCGACGGCTTGTCCAAGACTGCATTCGTGCTGGGTCCGGAGAGGGCCCTGGAAATCTACAACCGGCTGGACGACATCGATGCGATCATCGTGAAACTCGACGGCACGGTGGTTTATTCCAAGGGTATGCAACACGCCCAGCCGCACGCAAATCAATGAGGCTGATCAGCCGATCTGACCGATGCGCGCGTTCTGCGGCGGCGCTTGTGCCTCGGTCTTCGATGTAATCCAGTCCGTGAGCGCCAGCAGAACGCCGGATACGACGAAGGTGAGATGAATAGCCACCATCCAGCCGATACGGCGGCTGTCGAACGGAGTCCCGGATTCTCCAAGAGTCAGAAAGGCGCGCAGCAACGCTATGCCGCTGATCGCGACGATCGATGCGATCAGTTTCAACTTGATCCCCGAAAAATCCACCGTGCCCATCCAGTCAGGGCGATCCGGGTGATCGGCAATGTGGATTTTCGATACGAAATTCTCATATCCGGAGAACATCACGATCAGCAGCAGATTGCCGGTCAGCGATAAATCGATCAGAGAAAGAGCGAGGAGCAATCCGTCCTCCGCGTCCACATTCGGAACATGCGCGAGCTCGATGACGAGCTCGCGTGCGAACACGAAAAGGATCAGCGCGAGGGCCAGCGCCATGCCGAGATAAAAGGGCGCGAGGAGCCACCGGCTGGAAAACAGTATGACCTCGAGGCCTCGTTCCAACTTCGATTTTGAATGAACCATGTGCATACCTTCGCGAAACTTGAGGCCTATGGCGGCGATCTTATCAAAACCGCCATGCGGCTACGGTGCTGGCGGGCGACGCCGTCAATCCCGGAAATTATTGAACTGCAGCGGCACGTCGAACGCGCCCTTGCGCAGCTGCGCGATCGCATCCTGCAGGTCGTCGCGCTTCTTGCCCGTGACCCGCACCTTATCGCCCTGAATCTGCGCCTGAACCTTGAGTTTGGAGTCCTTCAGCAGGCGCGACACCTTCTTGCCGGTTTCCTGATCGATGCCGTGCCTGAGCACGACCTGCTGCCTGGCGGTCGCGAGATTGACCACCGGGTCCTTCACCTCGAGACACGCAACATCGATGCCGCGTTTGGCGATTCGCAGCTTGAGGATTTCCAGCATCTGCTTTAGCTGAAAATCCGCCGGAGCGCTCATGGTCACCGTGGTCTCGTCGAGCTCGAAGGCGGCGTCGGTGTCCTTGAAATCGAAGCGCTGCGAGAGTTCGCGAACCGCCTGATCGACCGCATTGGTCAGCTCGTGCGTGTCTATTTCGGATACGACGTCGAAGGAGGGCATGGCTCAACGATACCCGCGCGCCTGCAAGGTGAAAAGCTTTGCATAGCGGCCGTCGGCGGCCATCAGCGACTCGTGGCTGCCGCGCTCGACGATGCGGCCCTCCTCCAGCACCAGGATCTGGTCGGCCATGCGCACCGTGGAAAACCGGTGCGAGATGACGATGGCGATGCGATTGCGCGTCAATTCGCGGAAGTGCTCGAAAACCTCCGCCTCGGCTCCCGCATCGATCGCGGCGGTGGGCTCGTCCAGCACCAGGATGTCGGCCTCGTTGCGCATGAACGCGCGCGACAGAGCAATCTTCTGCCATTGACCGCCCGACAATTCGCGGCCGTCCTTAAACCACTTGCCGAGCTGCGTTTGGTAGCCCGCCGGCAGCTGCTCGACGAATTCCGCGGCCAATCCCTGCATCGCCGCGCTGCGCCAGCGCCCTTCGTCCTCGAACGCACGCACATCGCCGGCCCCGATGTTCTCGCCCACCAGCATTTGATAGCGCGCGAAATCCTGGAAGATGACCCCGATGCGCTGCCGCAGGGTGGTTTCATCCCAGTCCTTAAGATCGAGCCCGTCGAGCAGAATCCGGCCCCGCGTCGGCTGGTACAGGCGGGTCAGCAGCTTGATCAGGGTGGTCTTGCCCGAGCCGTTCTGGCCGACCAGCGCCAGGCTTTCCCCCGGGCGCACGTGCAAATCGATACCCGACAGCGCCGGCGCCGTCGCATCCGGATAGACGAACTCGACGCCCTCGAAGCGAATCCCGTCGCCGGGGCGCGGCCCGGCGATTTGGCGGCCGCTGCTGCGGCCGACCGGCTGCTCCAGGTACTCGAAAAGATTGGAGAGGTACAGATTGTCCTCGTACAGACCGCTGATGGCCGTCAGCGCCGCACTCACTGCGGACTGCCCCTGCCGCAGCAGCATGAGGTACATGGTCATCTGTCCGACCGTCATGGCGCCGAGCACGGTCTCGGCGGCGATCCAGACGTACCCGCCGTACAGCGCGCCGGTGCCGAGCAGCCCCAGGCCAAAGCCCCACGCGTCGCGGCGAATTGTCAGATCCCGGTCTTCGCGGTACAGCCGCGTGAAGATGTTCCGATAGCGATCCAGCAGGCGCGGCCCGAGCTGGAACAACTTCACCTCTTTGGCGGTGTCCTCGCGCGCGAGCACCGACTCGAGATAGATCTGCATCCGCGACTCGGGCGCCCTCCAGCGGAACAGCCGAAACGCTTCGCCCGAGAATCTCGCCTCGGCCAGGAATGCGGGCAGCCCGGCGAGCACTAGCAGCGCCACCGCCCACGGAGAAAATCGGACCAGCAATCCGCCGAAGGAGACCAGCGATACGGCGTTTTGCAGCAGGCCGAAGGTGCGCATGACGAGGCTCAAGGGACGGCTCGACGCCTCGCGCCGCGCACGGGTCAGCTTGTCGTAGAATTCGGAGTCTTCGAATTGGGTCAGATCCAGCGTCAGGGCCTTTTCGAGGATCATGACGTTGACGCGCTGGCCGAGCTGTGCGCGCAGCAGCGATTGCGCGAGCGATATGCCCCGTTGGGCCATGGCGCTGGCCGCCACCAGCACCGCTTCGAGGGCCACAAAGCGCACCACGGCGCCGAGCGCCGTCGCGCCGCTCCGGGCGTGCACGGCGGCGGCGTGGATTACCGCATCGACGATCAGGGCGCCGACGAACGCGACGCCGGCGGGCAGGATGCCGGCGAGCAGCGTCAGGCCGGCGAGAGTGACGCACAGCGCCTTATTGGTGGTCCACACCAGTACCAGGGCGCGCCGACTGTACTCGAATACGCCGATGAAGCCGCGCTTCCATGCGTTTGCATCCGACGCCAGCGGAGGGGTGGGCGAGAGCGGTGGATGGGCCGCCAAGCGCTGCTACTTCACCAGGCGCAGACAGAAAGGATACCGATAGGGCTTGCCGTCGCTTACCTGGATGGCCGCGATGATCACCAGCACCAGGTTCGCAACCCCCAGGATCCACAGCAGCGCGAATCCGATCAGGGCCAGAATCAGCAGCGCGAAGAGCAAGCCCAGCAAAAACACCGTGACCTGAAAATTGAGCGACTCTTTGGCCTGTTCGGCGGCGAATGGCATGGATTGACCCTTGGTCTTCCAGATGATCAAGGGGCCCAAGATGCTGAACAATGCAAGCCCGCCGAAAGGGAAGAAAATGAGTCCGGTGCCGCCCGCGATCCACAGCAGACCGCACAGATGCGCGGCCATCGCCCAGTTGCGCTCCTCACTGCTGAGTTCGGCATTCATAGTCGAGTTCCTCTTGCGGGATGCCACCGGTGCCGCATTATCACCGCGCCCAGGGGCTATAATGCGCACCTTGACCATCACACTCATAGCCGAAGGTATGGCGGAGTAGTCGTGAAATTCAAGCCCCTGCTCGATCGCTGGAAGAAAGACGCGGCGCCCGCGCTGACCGCAAAGACCTATTCGATCCGGCTGCCCTTGGACGACGCCTCGCGCCTGCACGCGCTGGTCGAGCTGTTTCCCGGCCGCGCCCCCGAGGAAATCATCACCGACCTGTTGCATGCCGGTCTCGACGAAATCGCCGCCGCCATGCCCTACGAACCCGGGCCAAAAATCATCTCACGGGACGATCAAGGCGATCCAGTTTACGAAGACATCGGCTTGACCCCCCGATTCGTCGAGCTGACGCGCAAATTCAAGAAAAGCCTCGAACCCAAGGGCTGAAGGGTGCGCTCTTGACGCTGCCCGCTCGAGGCGGCGATACTCCTCACATGTCGAGCGCAAGCACCGATCTTAAGGCCCGCTGGTGGCGGCGCACCCCCCTAAAGGAGTGGGCGCTGGGCGCGTAAAGCTTTAATTAAAGATCATCGATATCCAGAACCCATCTCCGCCTACAGACGGTGATGGGTTTTTTATTGTTTTACTATGAAGCCACCCTTTGACATTGCTGCCGATCTCGATACGCCGGTGTCGGCGTATCTGAAGCTCGCGCCTTTTCGCCCGCGGTTTTTGCTGGAAAGCGTCGAGGGTGGGGAGCGGCTGGCGCGCTATTCGTTCATCGGCTTCGGCGACTGTCTCGAGGTGCGGCTGGAGGCATCCGGCCTGTACGTGGGCGGACTGCATTCGCCCCGGCCGCAGACCAAGCCGCAGCTGCTGGACGCGCTGCGCGCGGCGCTGGTGCGCGCGCCGCAGCCCAAGCCGGAGATCGCGGGTGTGCCGCTGCTCGGCGGTCTGGTCGGCTACACGGCATACGATGCCGTGCGGTATTTCGAGCGCATACCCGGACGGAGTCTTGATGACACGGAAACACCGCATGCGCATTACGTCGCTCCATGCTCCCTTCTGGTATTCGACCACCTCACGCACAGCGTGGCGCTGCTGCATGAGGGCAGCGAAGTGGAACGGCAAAGTCTGCGGCGAGAAGTGATCCGCGCCCTGCGCGGTGCGGTGCCGGCGGGCGCCGCAGCCGCAGGATTTTCTCGCGCGACGCCCTCGCTTTCCGAAGCCGCTCACGCGCAGGGCGTGCGCCGGGCCCAGGAATACATCGCATCCGGCGATGTGTATCAGCTGGTGCTCGCCTCGCGATTCGAGGGTCGCCACGCGCTCGCGCCGTTCGAAGTGTACCGGGCGCTGCGCCTGCTCAATCCGTCCCCCTATATGTTCTTCTGCGAGCTCGGCGACATTACAGTGGTGGGCTCCTCGCCGGAGGCGCTGGTGAAGCTGCACAACGGCCACGCGCAGCTGCGGCCGATCGCAGGATCGAGGCCGCGCGGCGCCGACGCCGTCCGCGATGGAGAGCTCGAGGCCGAACTGCTCGCGGATCCAAAAGAGAACTCCGAACACGTCATGCTGGTCGATTTGGCGCGCAACGACCTGGGCAGGGTCGCCACCGCCGGATCGGTTCGCGTGGAGCCGTACCGCGTGATCGAGCGCTACAGCCACATCATGCATATCGTGAGCGGCGTCAACGGCACTTTGGGGCCGGGACAGGACGCGTTCGATTTGTTCGCCGCCACTTTTCCCGCCGGCACCCTGGTGGGCGCACCGAAGGTGCGCGCGATGGAGATCATCGACGAACTGGAGCCGGTGGGCCGGCAGCTCTACGGCGGTACGGTCGGTTATTTTGGGCGGCGCGGCGACATGGACCAGGCAATCACCATCCGAACTCTGGTGTTTCGCGGCGACACCTACAGCTACCAGGCCGGCGGCGGCATCGTGGCGGACAGTTCGCCCACCTCCGAGTATGAAGAGCTCATGGCGAAGAGCGCGGTGCTGCGCCGCGCGCTCACCATTGCGGCGGAGGGGTTGTGAGCGTGCGCCCGAGGATATTGTTGATCGACAACTACGACTCGTTCACCTACAACCTGGTGCAAGCCTTTCTGGTGCTCGGGGCGGAGGTCGACGTGCATCGCAACGACGCCATCACGGTCGATGCCGCCTTGCGCCAGAACCACAGTCACCTGGTGATTTCGCCGGGGCCCGGCACGCCTCGGGATGCGGGGGTGTCGATGCCGATGATCCAGGCCTTCGCCGGACGCATTCCGATTTTTGGGGTTTGCCTGGGGCACCAGTCCCTGGTCGAGGTATTCGGCGGCAAAGTCGTGCGTGCGGCGAGGCTCATGCACGGCAAAGTGTCGTCGGTGAGCCACGACGGCAAGGGAGTGTTCAGTGGCATCGCCCAGGATTTCCAGGCGGGCCGCTACCACTCGCTGATTGCCGAACCGAAGAGCATCCCTTCGGTGCTGGAAGTCACGGCGCGCACCGCGCAGGGCGAGATCATGGGTGTGCGTCATAAGTCCCTGCCGATCGAGGGGGTACAATTTCACCCGGAGAGTGTGCTCACTCCCGAAGGGCCGGCCTTGATGGGCAATTTTCTGAAGACATAGGAGCCTGTCTGAGCATTTCACGTGCCCACACTCCGCGCCAAGCGCTCGAGCACTTGCTGGATGGCCGCGACCTCACCGAGGCCGAGGCAGGGGCGCTGCTCGAGCTTCTGACGACCGATGACCTCGCGCCCCCGATGGCCGGCGCGCTGCTCTGCGCGCTGCGCGCCAAAGGGGTGACCGCGGCGGAAGTGCGGGGGTTCGCCGGGGCCATGCGCGCCCTGGCCCGCAAGCCGGCATTTGCGGCGGGACCCGACGCCATCGACATCGTGGGTACGGGCGGCGATGCCTCTGGAAGCTTGAACTTGTCGACCGGCGCCGCGCTGCTCGCGGCCGCCTGCGGCCTGCCGGTGGTCAAGCACGGCAACCGCTCTATTACGAGCCGCAGCGGCAGCGCGGACCTGATCGAGCAGCTCGGATTGGTCATGCCGCTCGACGAGAGCCGGGCGGCGCAGTGCTTTGCCGCCACCGGGTTCACCTTCCTGTTCGCCCCGTATTTTCACCCGGCGATGAAAGCCCTCGCGCCGATCCGGGCGGCGCTCGGCGTGCGCACCGTCTTCAACCTGCTCGGCCCGCTCACCAACCCTGCGGCGCCGCGCTTTCAACTCATCGGCGCCTACGATGAGGCGACGGCGGAATTGATGGCCAGGACCTTGGCCGGCATGCCGATCGAGCGCGCGTGGGTGGTGCACGGCGCCGCCGGCTGGGACGAAGCGACGCCGATTGGTCCGTTCGTGGCTTTCGATGTGGCCGGCGGGGAGATCCGGCGCCACGATATCGATCCGAAGGAATTTGGGTTGTCGCCCTGCCGCTCGGCGGATCTAAAGGGTGGCGATGCCGCCGTGAACCTCGCCGCCTTGCAGGCGGTGTTCAACGCGCGCGACCGGGGCCCGCACCGTGCGGCGCTGACATTGCAGTGCGGTCTCGGACTGTTCATTGCCGGCCGCGCCGCCTCCATCGCCTCCGGTATCGAGATCGCGGGCGCCGCCATCGACAGCGGCCAAGCCCGCGAATGGCTCGAGCGGCTGCGGCGATTCGGCGCTGAGACCCCGAGCTGATGAGCGGCTTTCTGGACGAAATGGCGCGATCGAGCATGCAGCGGGTGGTGCAGGCGGCGCAGCGCGAATCGATCGGCGCGCTCGAGCGGCGGGCCAAGCAAACCCCCGCCGGCCCGGCGCTGCGCTTGTCGCCGGCCGGCTTCGATGTCATCGCGGAGCTCAAGCTGCGCTCTCCCGCCGCCGGTGCATTGGGCGACTCTGGCGAGGACTGGGCCGCACGCATCGCCCAATATGCCCGCGGCGGGGCGGCCGCGGTATCCGTGCTTACCGAACCGTCGCGTTTCGACGGGTCGCTCACGCATTTGCGGCAAGCGGCAGCCATGCTCGCGCCGCTTGGCATCCCCGCGATGCGCAAGGATTTCATCGTCGATCCATACCAGGTTCTGGAAGCCCGGGCCGCGGGTGCGGGCGGCGTGTTGATCATTTTGCGCATGCTGCCGCGCGCGCGGATCGGCGAGCTCTTGGCGGCGGCGGCCCATCATGGCCTGTTCGTGCTGTTGGAGGCATTCGACGCTAAGGATTTGGACCTGGTCCGCGACTTGGCCGACCCGAGCCAGTCGCCTGCCGCGCCCCTTCTAGTAGGCGTCAACAGCCGCGATCTTAAGACCCTCAATGTGGTGCAGGAAAGGTTTTCGGATCTGGCGCCGCTGCTGCCGGCCGGCTGGCCGGCTGTCGCCGAAAGCGGCGTGGCGACCGCCGCCGATGCGCGCAGGATGCGGCAGCTCGGTTACCGGTTGGCATTGATCGGCACGGCGTTGATGGCATGCAAGGATCCTGCGGTTCTATTGTCTGAAATTCTCCATGCGACACGGACAGTGCAATCTTAAATGGCTACACTCTTTCATATGTGGATCAAAATTTGCGGGATTACGAGCGCCGACGCGATCAGTGCCGCGGCAGCGGCCAAGGTGGACGCGATTGGCTTTGTTTTCGCCCCCAGCCCGCGGCAGGTGACTCCGGGTCAGGCGGCGCAGCTCGCGGCGCTCGCGCCGCCGGAAATTCTGCGTATCGCGGTCGCCCAGCATCCCTTGCAAATGAAGGTAGATGAGATCTGCCGGATTCTGAAGCCGGATTATTTTCAGACCGACGTCGAGGATTTGCGCGAGTTGAAGATCCCGGCGCACATCAAGGTCCTGCCCGTGGTGCGCTTCGGCCGCAAGACCCCGAGCCCGTTGCCCGCGCGCATCATATTCGAGGGGCCCTCGAGCGGCATCGGGGAGCTGGCGGATTGGGGACGCGCGGCGGAGCTCGCGCGGCAGACCGAAGTGATACTTGCGGGCGGCCTTTCGGCGCAGAATGTCGCGGAGGCCGTTCAAGCGGTGCGGCCTTTCGGCGTCGATGTGAGCAGCGGCGTCGAAGCCGATCCGGGCGTCAAGGACCCGGACAAGATCGATGAATTCGTGCGTGCGGCGCGTGCCGCGGCCGCACGGCTGGAGCATGAATCGTGAGTCCGGAAACTCGCAGCGCCCTTCCGAGGTTCGCCGCTTATCCGGATAGCAGAGGCCGCTACGGCGCCTTCGGGGGCCGCTATGTGCCTGAAACCCTGGTGCCCGCGCTCGATCGGCTGCAGCAGGGCGTGAACCGCTACCTGCATGATGAGGGTTTCCAGAATGAGCTTAACCATGAGCTGAAGACCTGGGTGGGTCGTCCCACGGCGCTTTCCTTTGCGCCCACGCTGAGCAGGCGCTGGGGTGCCGAGGTGTGGCTGAAGCGCGAGGACCTCGCCCATACCGGCGCGCACAAAATCAACAATGCGCTGGGGCAGACGCTGCTTGCAAAGCGTCTGGGTGCGAAGCGCGTCATCGCCGAAACCGGCGCCGGGCAGCACGGTGTGGCGAGCGCTGCCGCGGCCGCCCGTCTCGGCATGCCGTGCGTGGTGTACATGGGGGCGGTGGACGTTGAGCGCCAAGCACCCAACGTCGGCCGCATGCAGCTGATGGGCGCTACCGTCGTGCCGGTCACCACCGGCGATAAGACCTTGCGGGCGGCGATCGACGAGGCGCTGCGCGACTGGGTCTCCGATCCGGACGGCACTTACTACGTATTAGGATCGGCGGTGGGCCCGCACCCCTATCCTTACCTGGTGCGCGAGCTCCAGGCCGTGATTGGACGCGAGGCGCGGGCGCAGATGCTGGCCCTGGCCGGCGGCCTGCCGGATGTGGCGGTTGCCTGCGTGGGCGGCGGCTCGAATGCCATCGGCCTGTTCCATCCGCTGCTGGAGGACGCCGGGGTGCGGCTGCTCGGCGTGGAGGCCGGCGGCCGCGGGCCCGGCCTCGGCGATAATGCAGCCTCCCTGACGTTCGGCACTCCGGGCGTGCTGCAGGGGAGCTATACGCTGATTTTGCAGGATGCGTTCGGGCAAGTGCGCGAGACGCATTCGGTGTCCGCCGGCCTCGACTATTCGGGCGTCGGGCCGGAGCACGCTTTTCTCATGAAGAGCGGCAGAGTCGCCTATGAATCGGCGACCGATGAAGAGGCGCTCGATGCGCTCACCGAATGCGCCAGGTTCGAAGGCATTCTGCCGGCGATAGAAACTGCCCATGCCATCTTCGGCGCACGCCGCTACGCGCAGGCACATCCCGGGTCGCGAATCCTCATCGGCTGTTCGGGGCGAGGCGACAAGGACATGAGCATCTTGCAGCGCACGGTGCTCAAAGGCTAGGGCTGCAGCATGCGACCACGCGACACCATATCGGCGGCGATCAAGACCGCGACCGCAGAGGGGCGGCCGGCGCTGGTCGGGTTTCTCACCGCCGGATTTCCAAGCCGCCGGCGCTTCCGGGAAAACCTTGAAGCCGTCGCGGCGGCTTGCGATGTCGTTGAAATCGGCGTCCCCTTCTCCGATCCCATGGCCGATGGCTCGACGATTCAGCGGGCGAGCTTCATCGCGCTGGCGGACGGCGTTACGCTGCCGTGGATTTTGGAAGAAATCTTGGGCATGCCGCGCCCGCGCGCCACGCCCATCCTGCTGATGAGCTACTTGAATCCCTTGCTGAGCTTCGGGCTCGACAACTTGCCGCAAGCCGCGAGCCAAGCCGGGGTGGCCGGATTCATCGTGCCGGATCTGCCCTACGAGGAGAGCGGCGATCTGAAGACGGCTCTCGATCGGGAGGGGCTGGCGCTGGTGCAGATGGTGACCCCGGTGACGCCCGCGCCGCGGCTGGAAATGCTGTGCCGTGCGGCGCAGGGCTTCGTCTACGCGGTCACCATGACGGGAACCACCGGCAAGTCGGCCGAAGTGCCCGAGGAGGTGCTCGATTACATGGATCGGGTCAAGCGCTTCTCTCAGGTTCCCGTGTGCGCGGGATTCGGGATCCGCTCGCACGCGCAAGTGGCGCGTTTTGCGCCGCATGTGGACGGCGTCGTGGTCGGCTCCGCCCTGCTTGAAACATTGGAGCGCGGCGAGGACGTGCGGGCCTTCCTGGTCTCGCTTCGCTAGGAGCCTGTCTGAGTATTCCCCGTGGCCTTACCTAAGGCTGATTTCGCTTCAGCCGAGGCGGAGCCGACGTAGTTGGGTTTGACACCCAATGAGGAGGCGACAACGACGGATGAAGCGAAATGTGCAAGGGTACGCCGGGTTGGCTTGGTGAGGGGCGTCTGCGGTCAGACAGGCTCCTGGGCCAAAGGCCCCTGGCCGTGAAGCGGGTGTACCGGGCCGCCTCGCTGCTCCAGGTGGCGCATGCCCGCAACGTGCTGATCACTGCGGGCATCCAGTGTGAGCTGCGCAACCTCTATCTGGCGGGCGCCATGGGCGATCTGCCGATGATGGAAACCTGGCCGCAGCTTTACGTGGAGGACGCTGACGAGCAGTACGCGTTGAGCGTGCTGGCGCGGGCTTCCTCCGCGGCGCCAGGAGCGCCATGGATCTGCGCCGAATGTAAAGAGCAGCTCGAGCCGCAATTTACCTGCTGCTGGCGCTGCGGCAGCGAACGCGGCGCCACGTGAGGCGGTGTCGGACAAACACCGACACGAATTCGCGCAAAATCCGAGCCCCGGTTCAGCCTGCATTCCATGGTCAGGGCAAAGTGCCGGTTGCAAAATAAAAGCCTGCTCCGTGTAACGATTGGGGGGGTCTCCGATGCATGCCGCCAGCCACGATGTGTCCGAACAGGCGGTTCCGCTCGCGTCCGCGCGTCCGCTACTAGGAGCCTCTGCGGCCATGCGCGAAGTGCTTCATTTGATCGAGCGTGTGGGGCCCACCCAGGCGAATGTGTTGTTGACGGGCGAGAGCGGCACCGGCAAGGAGCTGGCCGCCCGCTGGATTCACGACCGGAGCCTGCGCCGCGGCGGTCCATTCGTCGCCGCCAACTGCGGCGTGATTCCGGCTGAGCCCCTCGAAGCCGAATTATTCGAGCGGGCGCGAGGCGGGACGCTCCTGCTGGACGAAGTGACCGAAATGCCGCTGGGCTTGCAGACCCGGCTTCTCGGCTTGCTGGAGACGCGCAGGCTCCATCACGCGGGCCCCGGCTGCGAATCATCGGCCGATGTACGGGTGATCGCCGCGACCAATCGCTGTCCGCTGCTCGCCGTGCAGAACGGCCAACTGCGCGATGATCTGCTGTACCGTTTGGCGGTCTTTCCCATCGAGATGCCGCCGCTGCGAAGCCGCGGCAGCGACGTGGACTTGCTGACCGATCACTTCTTGGCGGAGTTGAATGCGCGGTCGGGCACCCACAAGCGGCTTTCCGCGCTTGCGCGCATGGCGCTCACGCAGCACACTTGGCCCGGCAACGTGCGTGAGCTTAAGAATTGCATCGAGCAAGCCTTCATTCTCGCCGACCACACGCTCGAACTCGTGCCTTTGATTCAAAACTCGAGGGCGGGCGGCGCCGATCCGGCGATCGGCCGCGAGTGCCTGGATGTTCGCGTGGGGTCGCGGATCGAAGACGTGGAGCGCTCGCTGATCGAGGCGACGCTCGATCATTTTCAGGGCAACAAGCGGCGCGCCGCAAACGCCCTGGGTTGCAGTCTCAAGACGCTTTACAACAAGCTCCAAGCATACTCACAGAGCCGCGAGTACGTGAATAGCTGACGCCAGGAGGAGCAACAAGGCGTGTCACGAGTACTGATCGCCGACGATCACGCGGTCGTTCGTGCGGGATTCAAGCAATTTCTCGAGGCGGACCCGACGATCAGCGCCGTCGGCGAGGCCGCGAGCGGCAACGAGACGCTTGACTGCCTGCGCAGGCAGCACTGGGACTTGGTGCTGCTCGACATCCACATGCCGGACCGCAGCGGCCTCGACGTTCTGCGCTATATTCAAACCGGACACCCGGGAGTCCGGGTGTTGGTCATGAGTGGTCTGCCCGAGCAGCAGTATGCGGTGAACGTATTGCGGGCGGGCGCGAGCGGCTACCTTTCCAAGGACAGCTCGCCCGACGAGCTGATGAAGGCGGTGCGCGCCGTGCTTGCCGGGCGGCGTTACGTCAGCACCGCGCTCGCCGAGATTCTGGTGGCGGATCTCGACGGGGAGTCCGACAAACCCCTGCATGCCCGGCTGTCGGCGCGGGAATTCCAAATTTTTTGCAAGTTGGCGGCCGGGCGCGGCGTGTCGGACATCGCCAACGAGCTCAGTCTGAGCGTGAAGACCGTGAGCACCTATCGCAGCAGGATCTTGGAGAAAATGAGCTTCAGCGCGAATGCGGATATCACCTCCTATGCGCTGCGTAATGGGCTCATTCAATGAATCGCCGAGTCGCGATCGCCGTGGGAATATTTCTACCGGGACCCTGGTACGTGCACCTGCCTTGGAAGAAATTGCGATGTCTCGACGCCTGAGAGTCCTGCTCGTCGAAGACTCGAAAGTCCTCGCGGAGCGGCTGACTGAGGCAATCAGACAGATTCCCGATGTCGATCTGATCGGGACCGCGGACAGTGAGGCGGCGGCCCTCGCCGCGGTCAAGCGCGATTGCATCGATGTGATCATCCTGGACCTGCATCTGAAGCAAGGGACGGGATTCGGCGTGATGCGTGTGTTGGCCGCCACACCCATGAGGCCGCGCATCATTGTGCTGACGAACTACGACCTGCCCGAATACAAGAACGCGGCCATCGCCCTGGGCGCCGCGCATTTCCTCGACAAAGCGCGGGACTACGGGCGGCTGCCGGAAGTGTTGCGCGAAATCTGCGAGGCGCACCTCGCGAACAACGATGCCCCGGCTGACGCGGCGCCGCGCGGGTAACGCAGGGGTACTCGATGCGGGCTACGCGCTCTGCGCGAGGGTCGAGGTGCGCAGCATTCGGCGCATCGGAATCGATGCGCTGATGCAGGTGCCTCCCGAAGCGCCTCTGTCGATCTCCCATGTGCCATCCAACGCCGCGATCCTGTGCCGCATGGCCGCCAAGCCGTGCGACGTCGTGGTCTTCAGGCGGCCCAAGGGAATGCCCTTGCCGTCATCGGTGACGCGCAAGATGAACATCTCGTCCTCGACCTGAACGGTCAGGTCGGCGGATTTCGCTTCGGCATGCTTGAGAACGTTGGTCAGCGCCTCCTGCGCGACGCGAAAGACGCCGATCGCCGCGTCGGGATTGACTTGCAATTCGACCTCGGGAATCGTCTCGCTGCAGCGCAGCCCGGCGCGCCGGCAAGTCTCCTTGAACTGCCAGCGCAGCGCCGAAAACAGCCCCATGTTGTCGAGCAGCGTCGGGCGCAGTTCCTCCACGACGCGCCGCTTGAGGTCTACGCCCGCGCTCAAGGATTCATGAATGCGCCTGAAGCGCTGCTCGATGGCAGCATCGCTCGCCGACAGGCGCTGCTGAAGCCAGGACAGATCCATGCGCGCGGCGACCAGCAGGCCGCCGAGCTCATCATGCAGCTCGCGCGACAGGGCGGATTTCTCCTGCTCCGACACGCCCTGCAAATGCGTCGAGAGTGCCGTCAATTCCGCGGTCCGCTCAGCGACCTGCCGTTCCAGCTCCTGTTTCTGGTCCCGCAAGGCGGTGGCTTGCAGCGCACGCCGACGCATTTCCCCATGCACCAGGCGGGCGGCCAGCAGCAGCAGGCCGATGTTGATGAGCGTTCCGGCCGCGGTCACCCAGCGCGTGTGCGTGAGCTGGGACCGCCATCGCGCGGTCGCAGCGGCGAGTTCCACCGCCTCCCTCTGCTGCAAGCTTGCGACCAGCTTCGCTATCCGCTGCGTCGTCTGCGTGCCGACCGCGGTGCGCGCGGCGTCCGACGGCGCCCCCATGCCGGTGGCACGCAGTTGGGCCAGGGTGCCCTGCAGCTCGTGCAATTTGTCGTCGGTCAAACGCTGCAAGTCACGCATTTCGGCCGGCGCGAAGCCAGAGATTCCATAGGCAGCCTGCAGGCGCGCGAGCGCGGGCCCGATGCGGTCGGCCGCTTCCGGATGCAGGTAGGAGTTGTCGCCCGTCAACAGAAATCCGCGCTCGGCGGATTCCGCTTCGGAGATGAGCGCCATGAACTCACTAAGCGCTTGTTGGCGCAGCAGCGAACCGTGCACCCGGTCATAGGCGGCGTTAAGGCGCGATTGGGCAGTTGCAGCGAAAAAAATCGGCCCCACCAAAAAACACAGCAAAAACAACGGCGAGAGGGCGATATATCGGCGCCCTATATCGGCTAGTTCCTCGCCCATGATTTTCATGTAAAAATGCCCGCCAGCACCTCGATTTTAGCATGCGGGGTAAGTCCTGCATGAGCCCCCTGCCGCAGCCGATGTGGCCAACCCGCGGTAGGCGTCGAACTCGGGTCCCAAAGGAGAAGCAGTTCATGGAAACGACATTCAACCCGGCCGGCGATCCAATGGCCGCGTCCTCGAAGCGCGCGACACCGGCGGCAGACGACGGCGCGAGCGAGGTCAGGACGAGAGCGGCGGCCGCCAACGAAATCAGGAATTTGATCGCGGATGTCGAGGAATTGGTGGCTCGGATCGCGGATCTGAACGATGCCGATGTCGTGCGCGTCCGCTCGAAAGTCATGAACGCCGTGGGCGCGGCCAAAGAGACCCTTACCGAAAGCGCGGACACGCTGCGGCGCCAGGCGCACAAAGCGCTGAGCGGCGCCGACGATTACGTTCGAGAAAGCCCCTGGGCCGCAGTGGGATTGGCCGCGTTGGTCGGGGCCGTCGTCGGTATTCTAGTCGCGCGCCGATCTTAAGGGTCGTCCAATGCGGTTGCTGTGGTTACTGCCCAAGGCGGCGCCTGCGCTGCTTCGCCATCTCGCGGCGTACGCCGATTTGGCCGGCTACGATATGGCGCGATTGGAGCGCGAGTTGGCGGCGAGAATCGTCGCTTTCGTGGTGGTGGCGGTCTGCCTGTTTTTTGCGGTTGTCATGGGCTGTGCGGCCGTGCTGGCACTGACCTGGGACACTCCGCATCGACTCGCAGCGATCGCCTGGTTGGGCGGGGGCTTTCTCGTCGTTGCGCTGATCGCGATCGCTTATCGGTCGAACCTGCGGCGCAATCACGCGCCGTTCATGGCATCGGTGCGCGGTCAATGGCAGGAGGACAAAGTGATCCTTGAACGCATTCTGTCGGACGACCCGCCATGATGCCGCCCGATGCGCAGCGCGCAGCGACGCGCGATGAGATTCTCGCGCGGCTGGCGCAATCGCGTGCCCAGATCCGCCGTCTGCTCGATCCGCTGCACGAGCCGTCCGGCGAGGCGGGCGGGACGGCCGACGGCGCGGCCGGAGAGTTTCCGCGCAGCCGGACCATGCGGATCCTGATGAGCGGGCCCGGCCTCGGAGCCGTGGCCGCGGTGGTGGGCGGCCTACTGATTGCGCGCCCCGCGCTGGCGTGGCGGCTCATCAAGCTGCTGCCCACCGGCGCCATCGCGCGAACGTTCATCGTGCGGGCGCTCGCCGGCCTCAAGGAAAAGCGCCCACAGGAGCCTCTCTGATGCTTGGGCACGCTCCCGGCGCCACCGGCTAGGGATCAGCCCAGCGTGATCTTCACGTGGTGATGCAAGCCGTCATCCACCAGGCTGATCTCGCAGGGCAAGCTTGATATCTCGCGGTCGTCGAGCGAGGCGCGAACGATCCCTCGGCTGACGCCCCGTGGATTTTCCACGGCGATGAGGTAGTGCGACGAGCCGTGCCGGTAGGTGACCTCGAACGAGGGCCACGCGCGCGGTATGCACGGGCAGACCCGCAGAACTGCTCCCCGCAGCTGAATTCCCAGAATCCCCTCGATCGCCGTTCGGTACATCCAGCCGGCCGATCCTGTATACCAGGTCCAGCCCCCCCTCCCGATGTGCGCGGGCGCCGAGTACACGTCCGCGCAAACCACGTACGGCTCGACCTTGTAGCGCGAAACCGCCGTGGGAGTGCCGGCGTGGTTGATGGGGTTGATGAGTGCAAAGAGCTCGCCCGCCCGGTCGCCATCGCCCAGCAGTGCGAATGCAAGTGTCGACCACAGTGCCGCGTGAGTGTATTGCCCCCCGTTTTCGCGAAGCCCCGGTGGGTACGCCTTGATATAGCCCGGATCGTGCAGGGTGCGATCGAAGGGTGGCGTGAACAGCCTCACCAGCCCATCGCCGCGGCTGACGAGCTGGGCGTCGACCGCCGACATTGCGCGAGCTGCGCGTTCGGGATCGCCGCCGCCCGATATGACCGCCCAGGACTGAGCGATGGAATCAATGCGGCACTCATCGCTCGACGCCGATCCGAAGGGAGTGCCGTCGTCGAAGTAGCCGCGCCGATACCACTCACCGTCCCAGGATTCGCGTTCGATCGCCTGCTGCAGGGCCATGGCATGCTCGCGCCACAGCGCCGCCTTGGCGGCATCGCCGCGCGCGTCGGCCAGCGGCGCGAACTTGAGCAGTGCCGCGTGGAGGAACCAGCCGAGCCAGACACTCTCTCCCCGACCACCCGCTCCTACTCGGTTCATGCCGTCGTTCCAATCGCCAGTGCCGAACAGAGGAAGGCCATGCACGCCGACGGCAAGACTCGAATCGAGCGCGCGGGCGCAGTGCTCGTACAGCGACGCCTTGTCGGCGGTGATGGCGGGAGCCGAAAAGAGTTCCTGGCTGTCGGGTGCCAGCGGGCCGCCCTCGAGAAAGCCCACGGGTTCATCGAGCAGGTCGGCGTCCTGCGTGACTTCGAGATAGTGGGACACGACGTACGGCAGCCATATCCGGTCATCCGAGACACGCGTCTTCACGCCCTGACCGGAGCCGGGCAGCCACCAATGCTGCACGTCGCCCGCCGCGAACTGGCGCGATGCGGCGCGCAGGATATGCTCGCGCACGATCGACGGCCGCGACACGCACAGCGCCATCGCGTCCTGCAGTTGATCGCGAAATCCGTAAGCGCCGCTCGATTGATAGAACGCCGTGCGCGCCCACAACCTGCAGGACAGCGTTTGATAGAGCAGCCAGCGGTTGAGCAGCACATCCATGGACCGGTCGGGCGTTCTAACCTGAATGGTGCCCAGCGTCTCGTCCCAGAAATCGGTCGCCACCTTCAGCACCGCGTCGAGATCGATGCTGCGATAGCGCAGGAGCAGGGCCGCAGCCTCCGCGGTCGATGCTTCCTGTCCGAGCAAGAACACGAGCTCGGTTTCCTCGCCGGGCGCCAAGCTGATCGAACACTGCATTGCGCCGCACGGGTCCAGACCGCCGCCGACCCGATTGGACAGGCGGGAGGGACCTAGGAGCGCGGCCGGTTCGGCCAAGGAGCCATGGCGGCCGATGAATTCCGTTCGATCGCCCGTGCACGCCTGCTGCCGGCCGCGCATATCCATGAAAGCGACTCGCGTCTCGAATCCCGTGCTCCAGGGGTTGCGCGCCAGCAGGGCTGACGTCTGCGGCTCGATCTCAGTGACAATGTATGGGGCGCCGCGGCTGCGCAGGTTGCCGAGCACCCAGTCCACGTAATGAGTGACCGATAGCCGCCTCTCTTCGCCGCAGCGGTTGCAGAGCTTCAGCCGCGAGATCTTGAGCGGATGCTCGAGCGGGACGAACTGCAGCAGCTCCAGGGAGATTCCATGCGAGGTTTGCTCGAAGCGGCTGTATCCAATGCCGTGGCGCACCATGTGCACAGGACCCGGCTCTCGAATGGGCAGAGGCGTCGCGCTCCACAGATTGCCGCTTTGCTGGTCGCGGATGTAAATCACCTCGGCCGGACAGTTGGCGACCGGATCGTTCGACCAGGTCGTCAGCTGGTTCTGCTGCGCGTTCAGCGACCACGTGCTGCCCGCGCCGTCCGCCGACACCAAAAAGCCGAATTGCGGATTCGCGATCACGTTGGTCCAGGGAGCCGGGGTCCATTGGCCTGCATCGAGGACCGTGACGTACTCGCGTCCTGCGGCCGCAAAACCGCCGAGCCCGTTGAAGAATTCGAGGGGCGGAACGCTGCGCGGCGCCTCGCCGCGTCCCGGGCCGTCGCGGCCCGCCTTGGCGTGCGGATTCGCGGTCTGCCGCCGCGGCGCCGGCCGCGGCTCGCACAAGCGCTCAAGCTGGCTGCTCAGGCTGCCCAGACTTGCCGTGAAGATCGCGCGCGCAGCCGTCTGCAGCAATTCGCTGCTGGACACCGGCATGGTCTCGCTGCGCAGGGCGAACACCTGCCCAAGCTCCGGGCTGGCGCGCCCCGGGCTGGCGCGCCCCGGGCTGTCCGCATCCAGGCCGCGCGTCTGCGCGGAGAGGATTGCGGCCTCGAGCGCCTGCTGCAGCGGCGCGGCGTTCGGGGGCGGCCGATCATTGAGAATGACCAGATCGACCGCCAATCGTTTGCGGCGCCAGTACTCATGTGCGCGCAGCAAATGCTCGACCAGCCTAAGGCCGCTTTCATCATCGATGCGCACCAGCACGATGGGCAGATCGCCGGAAATACCGCACGACCACAACACCGGCGGCCCAAGCCGATTCCTGCTCAAAAGATCGCGCGGTGCGCGCAGCGAGGAGTCGGCGTACAGCACGTGGTTGGCGATGCGCTGGAATTGCTCCGCCTCGCTCAAGTCGATCTTAAGATCGCGCAATTGCTCCGCGGCCCGCTCTTGCGCCGTGGTCTTGGTGCGCTCGAATGCCGCCGTGTCGCGGTACTTGTCGGCCAGCGCCAGCGCCTCCGCACGACTGCCGGCCACTCCGGTCCAGAACGCGACGCGGGCGGTTTCGCCCGGCGCGACTCTCACTCGGCGCCGCAGCGCAATCACGGGATCAAGTACGGTGCCGGTCGTATTCGACAGATGCAGGCCCTCGCCGATGCAAAGCGCATCGCGCGGCTCGCGGCCCCTGCCCAAAAATCGGGCTCGGTCGGTCTCGAACTGCAGATCCCCGACGGCGGTGCCTTCCAGGGTGCTGAAGTGAAACAGCCAGACGTGCGGCTGCGCGGGCTCGCGGCTGCGCCGCGTCGCGAGCAGCGTTGCGCCGCCGGCGACAAACTCGGTTTGCACGAACATCTTCGAAAACGCCGGGTGGGCGCAGTCCGCGGCAGCGCTCGCCAGAACCACCTCCGCATAGCTCGTCAAATCGATGTCGATCGCACGGCCGCCCGTGTTGCTCACGCAGAGGCGGCGCACCTCGGCGGCGCCTTCGGCCGCAACGAGGATTTCGGTGGCGGTACGGATCTCGCCATCCTGGCGGATGATTTCCGCGCGATCCTCATGGAAGGCGACCTCATAGGCGTCCGGCTCGCACCCGACCGGCTGGTAGCCGGCCGACCACACGCGACCGCTCGCGCAATCCCGCAGGAAAATGAAGAAACCCCACGGATCGCAGGTGGGGTCTTCGCGCCAGCGGGTGACGGCGATGTCGCGCCAGCGGCTGTAACCCGACCCGGCGGCGGAAATCATGACGGCGTAGTCGCCGTTGGCGAGCAGATGCGTGCGCGGCGCCGTCATGGGTTGAGGCGCCAGATCGCAAGATTCAGCGCCACCGCGAAGCCGGTCCAAATCGCATAGGGCGTCAGTATCCATGCGGCAACGGCGCGAACCGCAAGAAACTCGCGCATGGTCCAAACTACCGCCAGCAGCAGAGCGACGGCGATGAACAGGCCGGCGCCGGTATTTCTCCCACCAAAGAACAGCGGCGCCCAGAGCGCGTTCAGCAGAAGCTGAACCCCATAGGCCGCGAGCGCCGGGCCGCGTCTGCGGTGGTAGCGCTCGCGCCAGATGAGCCACGCAGCCGTGCCCATCAACGGATACAGGAGCGCCCATACGGGCCCGAACCACCGATTGGGGGGCGTCCAGGCGGGCCGCGCGAGCAGCGCGTACCAAGCGGCGGCCCTCGCGGACCCGCCGGGTGCAAAAAAGGCGCCCAATGCCCCCGCCGCGAAAGCGAGGCCGACGAAGCCCAGCAAGGCCAGCCAATTCGGCCGAGAATTTCGCCCGCGATAGCTCGTCGAGCTCTCGACCGGGATTCTCATTCGCCTCGCCATTTCGAAGCCCGATACCAGATGAACAGTACGACGGCGGCGCCCATCTGCACCCACCCGAACCAGCGGAACCGCGCGAGCAGCGCCACACACATCAATCCGGACAGCCACAGAAACCCCGCCCCAATGGCGATATCCCGGCGATGGCTGGAATGCAGCATTTCGCGGCGCAGCTGCGCGATGTACGGGTAGTCCACCTGCACGCGCGAACGGCCCTCCGATGCCTCACGCACCGCGGTTTGAAACAGCTGCGGCAGCTGCTTCAAAGCCTCGATCGTATCAGGGAGCTGCGCGCGTGCGCGCTTGAGCATTGCGCGCGGGCTCATGCGCTCGCGCATCCATTGCCGCAGGAACGGCTGCGCGGTTTTCCAAAGATCGAGTTCCGGGTACAGCTGCCGTCCCAAGCCCTCGATATTGAGCAGCGTCTTTTGCAGCAGAATCAGCTGGGGCTGCACCTGCATGTCGAACCGGCGCGCGGCTTCGAACAGCCGCAGCAGCACTTGAGCGAAGGATATCTCCTTCAGCGGTTTGTTGAATATCGGCTCGCAGACGGTACGCACCGCCGATTCGAGTTCGTCGATCCGGGTGCCCTTCGGCACCCAGCCGGACTCGACGTGCAGGGTCGCAACACGCGCGTAGTCGCGGTCGAAGAACGCCATGAAGTTTTCTGCGAGATAGTGCTGGTCGCGCGCCTGCAGGGTGCCGACGATGCCGAAGTCCACGGCCGCGTAGCGCGGATTCTCCGGGTCATCGGTCTGCACGAAGATGTTCCCGGGGTGCATGTCGGCGTGAAAAAAATTGTGCCTGAACACCTGCGTGAAGAAAATCTCCACGCCGTTTTCGGCGAGCCTGGCGAAGTTCGTGCCGCAAGCCCTGAGCTCATCGACGCGGCTCACGATGATACCGTGGATGCGCTCCATCACCATGACGTTGACGCGGCAATAGTCCCAGTACACGACCGGAACGTACAGCAGAGGGGAGCCTGAGAAATTTCGCTTCAACTGGGAGGCGTTTCCCGCCTCACGCAGCAGATCCAACTCATCGAGGATGGTCTTGCGGTATTCGTTCACGACCTCGATCGGACGCAGCCGCCGCCCCTGCTCCCAATACTCGTCGGCGAGAAGCGCGAGCGCCCGCAGCACCTCGAGGTCGCGCTCGATGATCTCATGCATCCCCGGACGCAGTATTTTGACCACCACCTCCTCGCCGCTCTTGAGCGTCGCCACGTGCACCTGCGCGATGGAGGCCGCGGCCAGCGGGGTCTCCTCGAAGCGCTGGAAAATATCGGCGAGCGGACGGCCGAAGGCGAGTTCAATCGTCGCCACGGCGACGTCGCTGCCGAACGGCGGCACCCGGTCCTGCAGTTTCGCCAGTTCATCGGCGATATCGACCGGCAGAAGATCGCGGCGCGTCGACAGCGCTTGACCGAATTTCACGAAAATCGGCCCGAGCTCTTCGAGCGCGAGGCGCAGACGTTCGCCGCGCGTGATGCCGGCGCTGCGCTGAAACCAGGTCCAGGGCGACAGATAGAACAGGAACCGGAATGGCCGGTACAAATGCGTCGCACGGACGAAATTGTCCAGACCATGCCGCACCAGCGCGCGCTGGATCTCAAGCAGCCGCGCGGCAACTCGAAGCCGAATCAAGCCGCGCCTCTCAGCCGCTGCTCGAGTCGAGCGAGCCGGGTCGCGACGCGGTCGGCGGTTTCGCGCAGCTGATCGACGCCGAGGAGGAACTCTTCCAGCTCCGGTTTGCTGACCAGATCGCGGCTCTCCTCCTGCAGGTACTCGGCGAGGTTTTCGCCCGCGGTACGACGCGCGTGCCGCACCCACGACAGCGCACCCTTCGCGAACTGCGACAGGCGTCTCGCCGGGACGTCTCCCACCAGCCGCGACAGTTCCTCCTCGAAGTCCGGGCGCGCCAGTGCGAACAGCTCGCGGTAGCGCCCGGCAATCTCCGCATCGCCCTGAATCTGCGCCGCCGCGCGGCCCTTGCCGGCGCCGACTGCGCCGCTCGTGCCGCCTCTGAGCAGATCAAAGAGCGCCAGCGGCGATCCAGCGATGGTCGCGTCCGCTGCGGTGTCGCCGCCCCACAGGAGCGCGAGTCTGTCGCCTGCGACGGCGGCGCGCACGCGAAGCACACCCTCGATCTCGATCTGCAAGGAGGTGAGATGCAGGCGGCGCGCGGCGGCCGCTGCCTGCGTCGACTGAGAAATGCTGCGATTGAGCAGTGCTTCGACGGACGCGAGCCACGCGGGGGTTGCCGGCATGTCAGATTTTGTAGCCGCGGTGCAGCGCTACGATGCCGCCGGTCAAGTTATGGTATCGGGCCTGGGCAAATCCCGCGCTTTGCAGCATCCCGAGCAGCGTCTCCTGATTCGGGTGCATGCGAATGGATTCGGCCAGATACCGGTAGCTGTCGGCGTCCCGCGCGACCAGCCGGCCGAGCATCGGCAATACGCCGAAAGAGTAGGCGTCGTACAGCGGCTTGAGTCCCGGCGCCACCGGCGCCGAGAACTCCAATACCAGCAGCTGGCCGCCGGGCTTCAGCACCCGGTGCATGGCGGCCAAGGCGGCCGCCTTGTCGGTCACGTTGCGCAATCCGAAGCCGATGGTCACGCAGTCGAACGAGTCATCGCGAAAGGGCAGGCGTTCGGCGTCGGCCACGATGCATTGAAGGTTGGCCACGTAGCCCTCGTCGAGCAGTCGATCGCGGCCAACCTCCAGCATGCGCGGATTGACGTCCGACAGGACGACCTGGCCCTCCTTGCCGACCTGGCGCAGAAGCCCTCGCGCCAGATCGCCGGTGCCGCCGGCGACGTCGAGCGCGCGCTGCCCGGGCCGGAGCCCGGTGAGCGACAGCGCGAACCGCTTCCACAGCCGGTGCGCGCCGAACGACATCAAGTCGTTCATGACGTCATATTTGGCTGCCACCGAGGCGAAGACGGCACGGACCCGCTTGGCCTTGTCGGGCCAGGCGACCTTTTCATATCCGAAATCGACCGTGCGGCCGGGGTCGTTCATCGCGCTCGCGCTCCTTCAAATGTGATGGGCGCATTGTAGCCTCCTTAAGGCGCCCAGGCCTTAAGGAGCTTTGCGCGTAATTCCCGCCTCGGCGCAACGTTCGAGGTAGCGCGCCCAGTTGGCGCGGAGGCGCACGCCCAGCTCGTACAGCAGGCTCCAGGAGTAAATCCCGGTGTTGTGGCCGTCATCGAAAATCAGGCGCAGAGCATAATTGCCCACCGGCTCGACGCCGCTGATGCGCACGTCCTCCTTGCCGGTTTGCAAAGTACCCTCGCCGACGCCGTGTCCCTTGACCTCGGCGGACGGGGAGAATACCCGCAGGTATTCGAAGGGCAGCTCGAAATGCGAGCCGTCGTCGAAGCGCACGTCGCATATGCGCGACAGGGTGCGTAGCTTGATTTCCGTCGGCTGCGGCATCGTGCGATACGCCTACAGGATGTACCGCGACAGATCCTGATCGCGCGCCAGCTCTCCTAAATTGCTCTCGACGTAGTCGCGGCTGACGACGACGCGTGTGCCGCTGCGATCGGCGGCGTCAAAGGATACGGATTCCAGCAGCCGCTCCATGACGGTGTGCAGGCGGCGTGCGCCGATGTTCTCCGTCGTCGAGTTCACCTCGAACGCGACCTCGGCAAGACGCTGCACACCGGACTCTTCGAACTTGAGCTCGACGCCTTCGGTGGCGAGAAGCGCGGTGTATTGGCGGCACAGGGAGGCATCGGGCTCGGTCAATATGCGCACGAAATCCTGCACCACGAGAGGCTCGAGTTCGACTCTGATCGGCAGCCGGCCCTGCAGCTCAGGGATCAGATCGGAAGGCTTCGACATGTGAAAAGCGCCCGATGCGATGAACAGGACATGATCGGTCTTCACGGTGCCGTACTTGGTGTTGACGGTGCAGCCCTCGACCAGCGGCAAGAGGTCGCGCTGTACGCCCTCGCGCGATACGTCTGCGCCGATGGTTTCCTGGCGGCGCGCGATCTTGTCGATTTCATCGATGAACACGATACCGTTCTGCTCGGCGTTCTCCACAGCGCGAGTCTTGAGCTCCTCTTCGTTGATCATCTTGGAGGCCTCTTCGTCGACCAGCAGCTTCAAGGCATCCTTGACCTTGAGCTTGCGCGAGCGCGTGCGGCCCGCGCCGAGACTCTGGAACATGCCCTGCAGCTGCTGGGTCATCTCCTCCATTCCGGGCGGCGCCATGATCTCGACTCCCACCGGCACCGCCCGTATCTCGATCTCGATCTCGCGGTCATCGAGATCGCGCTCGCGCAGCATCTTTCTAAAGCGCTGCCGGGTGTCGTTGTCGCGCGCCGGCCCATCCGCGGTGAAACCCGCCTGGGCACGGGGCAGCAGCACATCGAGAATGCGTTCCTCGGCGGCATCGGCGGCGCGGTGGCGCACCTTGGCGATTTCCTCTTCCCTGGTGATTTTGACGGAGATCTCTACAAGATCACGGACGATCGAGTCAACTTCCCGGCCAACATAGCCCACTTCGGTGAATTTGGTGGCTTCCACCTTGATGAACGGGGCTTTCGCGAGGCGCGCCAGCCGCCGCGCAATCTCGGTCTTGCCGACGCCGGTGGGGCCGATCATGAGAATGTTCTTGGGCGTGATTTCGGGGCGCAGATTCTCGGCCACCTGCTGGCGCCGCCAGCGGTTGCGCAAGGCGATCGCCACCGCCCGTTTGGCCGCCTTTTGGCCGATGATGTGCTTGTCCAGCTCTTCGACGATTTCACGCGGAGTCATCTGCGACATGGGCGCTTACAACTCCTCGATGGTCAGGTTGCGATTCGTGTAGATACAGATATCCGCCGCTATCTGCAGGGAGCGCTCGACGATGTCGCGGGCCGACAATTCGGTCGCCTGCATGAGAGCCTGCGCGGCGGCTTGTGCATAGCCGCCACCCGAGCCGATCGCGATCAAATCATGCTCCGGTTCGATCACGTCGCCGTTGCCCGATATGACAAAGGTTCCATCGACGTCCGCGACGCAGAGCAGGGCCTCGAGCCTGCGCAGGCTCCGATCGCTGCGCCAGTCCTTCGCCAGTTCAATTGCGGCACGGGTGAGATTGCCGAATTTCTCGAGCTTTCCCTCGAATCGCTCGAACAAGGTGAAGGCATCGGCGGTGCCGCCGGCAAACCCGGCCAGTACCTTGCCGCCGTACAGCCGGCGCACCTTGCGGGCATTGCTCTTCATCACGCTTTGTCCAAGCGTCACCTGCCCGTCGCCGCCCACCGCAACCCGGGCATTGCGCCGGACCGCCAGAATGGTCGTGCCGTACATCCGCTCTGGATCGTGATTCATGGAATCAAGACATGTGGGGCCGGCAGGGCGCCTTTCAAGCGCTGCGCGGACGGCGGCGCGCACGCGGATGCGACGCATCGTACACCTTCGCCAGATGTTGAAAGTCCAGATGCGTGTAGACCTGCGTGGTGCCGATGTCGGCGTGTCCCAGGAGCTCCTGGACGCCGCGCAGGTCGCTGCTGGATTCGAGCAGGTGCGTCGCAAAGGAGTGGCGAAACATATGTGGGTGCACGTGCACACCTAAGCCCTGGCGGCGCGCCCACGCGCCCACGCGCAGCTGCACCGCCCGCGCGCTGAGCCGCCGGCCCCCCCGGCCGATGAACACCGCTGCCTCGTTGCTTTCCCGGGGGGAGGAGTGCTTTTGCATCGAGGAGCGCTCGACCAGCCATTTTCGCAAAGCTTCGATCGCAAAGCGGCCGATCGGTAGAACCCGCGTCTTGCCGCCTTTGCCGTGGACCCGCACCGTGCGATCGGCCAGGTCGATTGCGCCGAGGTCAAGGCTCGTAAGCTCCGCCAAGCGCAGACCCGATGAGTAGAAAAGCTCCATGATGGCCTTGTCGCGCGCGGACAAGGCACCGTCGACCCGGAATTCCAGCAGGCGTCCCATCTGGTCCGCGTCCAGGGCGGCGGGCAGACGCTTCTTGGATTTAGGTGCGCGCACGTCCTGCGCCGGGTTCCCGCCGCAGTACCCCTCCCGCAGTAGAAATTCATAAAATGTGCGCACCGCCGACAACCGCCGCTGGATACTGCGGGGTCCCAAGCCGGCTGCGTGTTCGGCGGCGGCGAACGTGCGCACCAACGGGTGCTCGAGCGTGCTCCACGTGAGGATCCTGCGCTCGGCGCAGAAGGTCTTGAGCTTGAGCAAATCGCGGCGGTACGCGGCGACGGTGTGCCCGCTCAAGCGGCGTTCGTGCGTCAGATGCGATGCGAAGCGCTCGATCCAATCGAGCTCTTTTGCGTTCACCGCATCAATGCGTAGGCCACGAGCTCGCCGATGCGCGAGAGGAACTCGGTGCTCATGGCCGGATGGAAGCGCTCCGCGTCGCTTGCGCCGATCGCCAGGATTCCTATGGCGCCTTTCGGGCCCAGCGGCGTCAGCGCCACCGAGCCGATCTCGACGGAATCCTTGCCGAACAGGAAGTCGCGCTGCGCATCGCGGATCTGGCCGCATCGCGGCTTGCCCGCCTGCAGCAGCGACTCGAACGTCTTGATCTCCGGGTCATTGAGATCGCCGGTACGCAGGAAGCGGCCGGCCGCCTCCTCTTGAGACCGCGCCTCGGGGAGAAACAGCACCAGCACCGAATTCCTGGCGTCGAAATCCTCGCGCAAGCTGGCCTCGACCGCGTTGATGGTGTCCAGCAAGGTGTGGGCGCGAATGAGCCGCTGACTCAAGCGATGAATCCGCTCCGCGAGCGCGTCGTTGGCACGCGCCACATCCACCAGCTCCTTCAACTTGCGCTCGAGCGACTGTATGCGCTCGCGCAGCACTTCCACCTGCCGCTCGACCAAGCTCACGGTGGAGCCCCCGTCGCGAAGATGCGGAAGCCGCAGCTTGGCGAGCAACGGGCTGTTTCGCTCGAAGAAATCCGGGTAAGTCTGCAAGTACTCCGCGACGCTTAAGTCGTTGAGGGCTTCTTGTTTGATTCCGCGCGCCTGACTCGTTGTCATTGTGTGAGCTCCCGATGAGGTCTTCGTTAAATATCGATCATCCCGGTAAAAACCGTCGTCGCCGGCCCGGTCAGCCACAAGTGCTGTCCGGGCGAGGGCCAGGAAACATGGGCGGTGCCGCCGGGCAGGTCGACCCGCACGTCCGGCTCCAGCAGTGCCTGCCGCCGTCCGATCGCTGCGGCAGCACATGCCCCCGTGCCGCAGGCCAAAGTCTCGCCGACCCCGCGCTCGAACACCCGCAGCCGGATGTGGCCCGGATCCACGATTTGCATGAATCCCACATTGACACCCCGGGGAAAGCGCCGGTGGCGTTCGATGGCCGGCCCCAGCCGCCCCACCGGCGCTGCGGCGACGTCGGCGACGCGCAGTACGGCGTGTGGGTTGCCGATCGACACCGCGCCGAACTCGATCGACTCGCCTCCAGCATCCAGAGTATAGGCCGCCGCTTCAGCGTCCGCGTCCATCGGCAAGGAGCGCGGATCGAAGTTCGGCACGCCCATGTCCACGGCCACCAGACCGTCCTCCCGCACGCGCGCGCGTACGATGCCGCCTATGCTTTGCATCTTAATCTCGCGGCCGAGCTCCGGCGCCCGCGCATAGAGCAGAGCCGCGATACAGCGCGCTCCATTGCCGCATTGTTCCACCTCGCTGCCGTCGGAATTGAAGACGCGATAGAACACGCGGCTGTTCGAGTCGCTTGGGGATTCGAGCATCAGCGCCTGATCGAAGCCCACTCCGGTATGCCGGTCTGCGAGAGAGCGCACCTTGTCAGGGTCGAAACGACAGGCCGAGGAGACAGCGGGGGCGTCGAATACAAAAAAATCATTGCCCAGCCCCTGCATCTTCAAAAACTCGATGCGCATGAGCGTGAGCATAGCCGATGCATCTATTTGTCGCGAGCTTCGCTGCGCTTGGGTCGCGCGCGGGCTGCACAATGCGCTAGGCTTGCGTCGTTCCACTACAACGTTTTGAGGGATTATGCGCCACGTTATGGTTTTGAATGCGAAAGGAGGGTGCGGCAAAAGTACGCTGGCCACGAATATCGCCGTGTTTTTCGCCAGAGACGGCCACCAGGTTTGCATCGCGGATTACGATCCCCAGCGCTCCAGCCTGGACTGGCTGGCGCAGCGGCCGGCGGATCTGCCCGCGGTCAGCGGTGTTGCGGCCTACGAGGATGGTCTGCGCACTGTGCCGCGAAACACCGAAATCCTCGTCATAGACGCCCCCGCACGCGTGCACGGCACCGAACTCAACGAACTGGTGCGGCGCGCCGAAACCATCGTCGTTCCGGTGCTGCCGTCGAGCATCGACATGAAGGCCTGCAGCCATTTCATGGAGGAATTGCTGGAAATAGGCAAGGTGTCGCGCAAGCAGGCGCGGTTGGCCGTCATCGCCAACCGGGTGCGCGAATACACGCTGATCTACGAGGAGCTGGATCAGTTTCTGTCCAAACTCAAGGTTCCGTACCTCGGCTGCCTGCGCGAAGCTCAGAACTACGTGCGCGCCTATGCGCGCGGCATGGGGGTGTTGGAATTACCCGAGTACCTCGCCTGGCCGGATTGGCAGCAGTGGCAGCCCATCGGGTCGTGGCTCGACAGCAAGCGCAGCCAGCCTTGAGAGGAGGCGGCGCCGCAGCAGGGCGCGCGCGGCCCTCTAGAGACTCGCCCGAATGCCGGCGTCCAGATCTCGATAGGCGAGCGCCACGCCGAGCTCTTCGCGCATGCGCCGGTTGTCGATGCGGCGCGATTCACCGAGGAACGACCAGGATGAGTCGGAGAGTCTTGCGCGCGCTTCGCTGCGGCTGATCAGCGGCGGCGGCGGCAGATTACCGATGCGGGCCACGCGCTGCAGATAGGAGGTGAGGCTGTCGTCGCTGCCGTCCGTGACATTGTAAATCCGGCGGTGAGCGCGTGCGGAGGATCCCGCGGCGAGGCAGACGGTCGTCAAGTCATCGACGTGAATCCGGTTGCTTGGTGCGGCTTCCTGCGGGCGAATGGCCGGTTCGCCGCGGCGCAGCCGCTCGAGCGGTAAGCGTCCCGGACCGTAGATGCCGGGAACGCGCAGGATGCACCACGAGACGCCTCGCGCGTCGGCCCAGGCCCGCAGCGCATTTTCAGCCGCCAGGCGCCGAACGGCGCGCTCGGTCTGCGGCGCCGGCGGGGTCTCCTCGTTCACCAGCGCCCCATCTCGATCGCCATACACCCCCGTGGTGCTCATGTAAACGAAACGCTGGACCGGCCCTACGACGTGTTCGAGGAAGCGCTCGAGCCGGGCATCGTGGGCGCCCTGCGGCGCCGGAGGTACGAGGTAGTACAGCAGCTGTGCCGTGAAGTCGGCTCGTGTCAGCGGCGCGTCCAGATCTTTGCACACCGCCTCGGCGCCGGCGGCGGTGATCTGCCCCAGGCTTTCCGCGCGGGTGGCAGATCCGCGTACAGCGCAGCCGAGGGCTCGCCAGCGCCGCGCCAGGCGCAGGCCCACGTACCCGCATCCAACGATGGTGACCGAACGCATGCTAAGGTGCTCGAGAGGAATGAGCTTGCGAATCAGTCTAACCAAGTCCGGCAGGAGTTTCAGTGTCGCTCAGGGGCAGCCCGTCCTCGACGCTGCGCTCGATGCCGGACTGAATCTGCCGCATAGCTGCAAGGGCGGCAACTGCGGCGCCTGTCGGGCCCGTCTGCTGCACGGTCAGGTGCACTATCCGAATGGGCGGCCGCTCGGGCTCGCCGAGTCCGAAGTGGCCGAGGGTTTGGTCTTGCTCTGTCAGGCGCGCGCCGACACCGATCTTACGATCGAAACATTCGAGCTCAGTATCGCGGACCAGGCGCAGGTCAAGCGTTTGCCGAGCCGCGTCGAATACATGCGGCGCTGGTCGTACGATGTCATGGGCATCTTCCTGCGGCTGCCCGCGGCGGAGCGATTCGACTTCCTGCCCGGTCAGTACATCGACATCCTGCTGCCTGGCGGCCGCCGGCGCAGCTTTTCGATCGCCTCGCCGCCCCGCGACTCGCGCCTGCTCGAATTGCATGTGCGCCGGGTACCCGGCGGCGAGTTCACCGAGCAGCTGTTCGGTGATGAACCTCGCGCCGACTTGCTCAACATCGAAGGTCCGCTCGGCCACTTCGTGTATCGCACACCCGAGCCGCTTTCCGGCGGCGAGGAGACGCCGATGCTGCTCGTCGGGGGCGGCACCGGACTCGCCCCTTTGAAGAGCATCATGCGGCACGTGATCGAGAATGGCGTGCGCCGCGAGATGACCCTGTTCTGGGGAGTGCGCAGCGAGCGCGATCTATACGCGCACGCTGCGCTCGAGGAGCTCGTGCGCAGCGCCGCCAATCTGCGCTACGTCCCCGTGCTCTCCGAGCCATCGTCTCGGTGGGAGGGCCGGTGCGGTTGGGTTCACGAGGCGGTGCTGCGCGAGGTCGAGCAACTCGACCGCTACGAGGTCTATGCCAGCGGGCCGCCGCAAATGGTCGACGCGGTGCGCGGGGAGTTCGGCCGGCGCGGCGTCCCGCCCGAGCGCCTGTTTTTCGATTCCTTCGACTATGCGCCGGATTCTGTGGCGCGCCACCGAATAATGGCGGCCACCAAGTCCTGATCCTCGGCCGAGTCGGCCTGCAACAGCACCCCGGGCAGCCCCCGGTCGCGCAAGCTCTGGGCGATGCGCGCGCCCGGCACCACCCAGTGCGCGCGCTCAAAGTCCTTGCGCAACGCCGGCGTCGCCAGCTCGAGCAGGCTGGCGGCGATCTCGACGCTGGTGGCCGTGATCACTTGGATCGCGCCGGCCGCGAACTGCGCCTCCACTGCCGAAAGTTCGGCCGCACTCGGCTGGGCGCGCTCCCGGCGGTACACATCGGCAGTTGTCACCTGCGCACCCCGCCGCCCGAGCTCGTGATGCAGCAGCTCCCGGCCGTCGACGCCCTTGATCAGCAGGATGCGGCTGCCCGCCAGCGAATTGAGCTTCGGATGCCGCAGGAGGCTCTCGGAATCGGATCCATCGGTGGGTTGCACGGCGACGCGGTAGCCCGCTTGGTTGAGCGCGCGCGCGGTTGCAGGTCCGATGGCCGCCAGGGCCAAATCGCGCCTTTGCTCGAGCAGTGCGGCACCGAATCTCACAGCATTCGAGCTGGTGAAAATGATGAGATCGAACGCCTCGAGCCTACCTAAGCGCGAGGCCATCGAACGCTGTTCAGGCAGCGGCTTGATGTCGATGGCGGGCAGGCGAAAGGCGCACGCGCCGCTCGTCTCCAGCAGGCGGCACAGCGGCATGGCTTGGTGCTGGGGCCGTGTGACCAGGACGCCGATGCCGTGCAGCGGAAGCATGTGTCAAGCGCTGCGCAGCCGTTGCAGCAGCTCAGCGGCGCCCGCCGCGAGCACGCGCTCGGCCAGCTGCTCGCCGAGGATCCGCGGATTCGTGCTGCTGCCCGTGATGCTGTCGCGCAGGAGCCGCGAGCCGTCCGGCTCCGCCACCAGTCCATCGAGCCTCAGCTGATCCTGGTCCATCCGCGCATACGCGGCGATCGGCGACTGGCAGCTGCCGGCGAGCCGCCGGGCAAATGCCCGCTCCGCTTCGACGGCGGTCCGCGTCGCCGCATCGTCGAGCGCGTGAAGGGCATTGAGCGTGCTTGTGTCATCAGCGCGGCATTCGATGCCGATCACCCCCTGGCCCACGGCCGGCAGCGAGACTTGAGGGTCGAGCCGCGCAGTGATGCGCGATTCGAGCCCGAGGCGTATCAATCCCGCACAGGCGAGCACGATCGCATCCAATTCGCCGAGATCGAGCCGCCTCAAGCGGGTATCGACGTTGCCGCGCAGCGCTTCGATCGCGAGGTCCGGACGCGCGGCCAACAATTGCGCCTGGCGCCGCAGGCTCGAGGTGCCCAGCCGCGCCCCTTGCGGCAAATCCTCGAGCTTGAGGGCGCGGGAGCTGATCAGGGCATCGCGCGCATCGAGGCGAGGCAACACCGCGGCAATCACGAAGGCATCGGGGAGATCGCCGGGTACGTCCTTCATGGAATGCACGGCCATATCGGCGCGCCGGTCCTTAAGAGCCGTTTCGAGTTCCTTTATGAAAAGGCCTTTCCCGCCGATCGCCGCCAAGCTGCGATCCTGAACGCGATCGCCTTTGGTGGACATCGGCAGCAATTCCACGACCATGTCCGGTTGCGAGCAGCGTATGAGCGCCGCCACGTGCTCGGCCTGCCACAGCGCCAGCTGGCTCTTACGAGTGGCTATGCGCAGCGGTCGGTGCGCCGCCTTCACTTGGACTCGGATTTCGTCGGCGGGAAGAGCGCCGATTTCAGCCGGTAGATCGCCGATATGTCCTCATCACCGAAGCCCTGCACGATCAGGGCCCCGTATTGCTGCAGGGTGGATTCGACGACCGGCAGCGTGGCCCCCCTCCGCGCCGCCATGTCGCGGCAGATGCGCAGATCCTTGGCGTGCAGACGAACGCGAAAGCCGGCCGGAAAAGTGTTCCTCGCCATGAACGGCGCACGGTTGACGAAGTACCAGCTCGAGCCCGCGCCTTTGCCAAGGGTATCGATCAGTCGATCGAGCGGCAGGTCCTCGGCGTGCGCAAACGCCATCGCTTCGCCGATGGCTTGGATGATGCCGGCGCACATGATCTGATTGGTCGCCTTCGCCGCCTGTCCCGCGCCGCTCGGACCGAAGTAGGTGACGGTCTTTCCCATCTTCTCCAAGACGGGAAGCGCGCGCGTGAACACCGGTTCGTCGCCGCCCACCATGATGGCCAAGCTCGCAGCGCGCGCGCCTTCCACGCCGCCGCTGACCGGGCAGTCGAGAAATCCGACACCGAGGGGCGCGAGCCGGGCGTACATGTCGCGCGCCGTGCCGGCTCCGACGGTGGAGCAATCCATCACGATCATGTGGGGGCTCATTGCCGTATCCATGCCGGCGACCACCGCCCTCACGTCCTCGTCGGCGGACACGCAGATCACCACGGCCTCGCAATTGGCCGCGAGCTCGGCGAGATCGGCGAAGGCATGGCAGTGAAGCTCCTGCGCCAGCGCAGCCGCCTTCTCTGCGGTGCGATTCCAGACGCCCATCAGCAAACCGGCGCGATGTAGATTACGCGCCATGTGCGCGCCCATTGCACCTAGTCCGACGAAGCCGGTTTGCATAAGCTGTAGATTCCCGACCAGAAGGAGAAGGGCCTAGCCTAAGGCTTTGCGCCCCGGTCGGCAAAGGGGCGACTACGCGAAGCCGCGTAGGCGCGGGCGATCTACGTGGTGCCGTTGCAGACGGCGTCCACTTCTTGCTTCTGAGAGAGGCGCTCGGCGTCGATCTCCTCCGAGCTCAAGTACTGGCGCTCGCCATCCGGGCCCGCCTTGTAAAGATGCCGGCCCTCGATGAGCTTCTTGTAGCGATCCTGCGCTTCGGCGCATTGCTTTTCGCGGGTCTGAGCGACATCCTCATCCACCGCCTTCTTGGCGGCACTCGCGGGCGGATTGGCCGCCGTCTTCTGCGGCGTGGCCGCCGGAGCGTCGGTCCGGTGAGCCGAATGCGTACCTAAGCCTTCGACGACTTCGGCATGCACGCCGTCGGGCGGCCGGTCGCCGTACTGGACCTTGCCTTGCGCATCCACCCACTTGTAAACGACGGCCGAGGCCATTCCCGACCAGGCAATCAAGGCCGCGCACAACAGAACGCGTTTCATTTTCACATCCTCACTCGAGAACTACAGCGCACGCGAACCCGCCTCGCCGGTGCGAATGCGCACCGCCTGGCCAAGGTCCATCACGAATATCTTACCGTCACCGATCTTGCCGGTGCGGGCGGTCTCGATAATCGCCTCCACCACTCGATCGACTTGCTCGTCGTCCACTGCCAGCTCAAGCTTAACTTTGGGTAAAAAGTCCACCACGTATTCTGCGCCCCGATACAATTCAGTGTGACCTTTTTGCCGGCCAAAGCCTTTGACCTCTGTCACGGTAATGCCCTGTACTCCGACCTCTGCCAGCGCAGACCGTACGTCATCCAGTTTGAAGGGTTTGATGATGGCTATGACCATTTTCATGTGGGCTGACTCCTATTCGACTAAGGATGCGGTCAAATTGCTTGAATTGCACGATATTGCTGCATCACAGCATGGAGTATTGAATTTCTCTGATGTATAAGCACCACAGTGTCTTGCGCCGCGAGCGCTGATAAAAAAACGGCGCGGGCCAAGGTTCTGGGCCCCGCGCCGCCGGGATATCGCACCGACGGGGGAGTTGGCTGGCTTGCCGGCGCGAGATGCTCCTAAAGCGTCAGAAGTTTCGGCCTCGCTCGATGGCAGGCGAGGGCTGTGAAATCCTCGTAGCGGTTGAATTATCGGGACTCGCTCATGTACGCCGGGGCTGCTGCGCCTAAATGGCGTCCTGCCCCGTCTCTCCGGTACGTACCCGCAGTGCCTGTTCGAGTTCCAGAACCCACACCTTGCCGTCGCCTGTCTTGCCGGTTCTGGCCACGTTGCAAACCGCCTCCATCACCTGCTCCGCAATCGAATCGTCCACCGCGAGCTCGATTTTGGCCTTCGGCAGGAAGTCGACTCGATATTCGGCCCCACGATAAATCTCCGTGTGCCCGAGCTGGCGACCGTATCCGTGGACCTCGGTTACCGTCACGCCCTGGATGCCGATATCAGCCACGGCCTGCCGCACCTCATCCAATTTGAACGGCTTGATGACCGCGGTGATCAGCTTCATGCATTTATCCGAAGGGCACCACTTGCGCGTACTATTCACTTCGGGCAATGCAGCTTCTATGCCAGCATGGAGATGACGATGGATCAACGACTTGCGCAGACCGCGTTAGCGAAAATGCACCGCTCTGGCGCGCAGGAAGACAGCGGTGCCTTATCGGGGTGCGAATGAGCTTCATGAATTCTGAGAGATTGGACGATCTCGCGCGGCGCCTGGCGGAGGCGGTGCCGCCGCCGCTGCGCCAATTCGGCCGGGACCTGGAAAGCAACTTCAAGGCGGTGCTGCAGGCGCAACTGGCCAAGCTCGATCTGGTCAGCCGGACCGAATTCGACGTGCAGGCGGCCTTACTGGCGCGGACTCAGACGGCGCTCGCTGCGATGGAAGCAAGGCTCAAGGACATCGAAGCGAAGCTCACGCCGCCGTAAGGTATCCATTTGTGCGCGCTCGCGCCGAATAATCGGCCCGTGCAGCAAGCCCTTGCAAGTACTCTTGTGCGATGCGAAGGGATTCCGCCGTCAGCACGGTACTGAGCCGCGCACCGCTCGGTCTTGCGGCGCCGTTGGTACGCGTCGAAGTGCATCTGGGCCCCGGCTTGCCGGCCTTTGCCATGGTGGGACTGCCCGAGGCGGTGGTGCGTGAGAGCAGGGAAAGAGTGCGCTCCGCCCTGCTCACCTCCGGCTTGGAGTTCCCCGCCGGACGGATCACCGTGAATCTTTCCCCGGCCGATTTGCCGAAGGAGGGTGGCCGCTTCGATTTGCCCATTGCGGTCGGCATTCTCGCGGCGAGCGGCCAATTGTCAGAGCGGACCCTCGGCCAACGCGAATTCTACGGCGAGCTCGCATTGAGCGGCGAGCTGCGCGAGACGCCCAAGCTGTTGCCGGCGCTCATGGCCGGCGCTCGGACGCCCTGCGAGTTGGTGTTGCCGGCCGCGAACGCCCTGGAGGCGAGCTGGGTCGCCGGCCCAAATGTCAAATTGGCCGACCATTTGCGGCAGGTATGCGAGGCGCTGAGGGGTGGCACGGTGCTGCGCGCAGCCACCCCGCTGCCGCACGAGGATCGAACGACGATGCGATTCGACCTTGCGGACGTGCGTGGTCAATTCAGCGCCAAGCGTGCCCTGGAGATCGCGGCAGCCGGCGGACATGGATTGCTGATGATCGGGCCTCCGGGGACGGGCAAGACCTTGCTCGCGCAGCGCCTGCCAGGCTTGCTGCCGCCGCTCGATCACGACGAAGCGCTGGAGGTGGCGAGTCTCGAATCGGCAGCGGGCCGCAAGCCCACCCTGGGCGGCCGCCGGCCATTTCGAAGTCCACAGCACACCGCGTCGGCCGCAGCGCTCATCGGCGGCGGCGCCCTGAGGCCCGGTGAACTTTCGCTGGCGCATCTGGGTGTACTGTTCCTCGACGAGCTGCCGGAGTTCGCACGCAATGCGCTCGAAGCGCTTCGCGAACCGCTGGAGAGCGGCGTGGTGCTACTGTCGCGAGCGAAGCGCGCGTGCGAATTTCCCGCCAGGTTCCAGCTGATCGCGGCGATGAACCCCTGTCCTTGCGGCTACGCCGGCGACCGGCGCGGCCGCTGCCGGTGCACGGTGGAACAGATTGCGCGCTACCGCAGCCGGATTTCGGGCCCATTGATCGATCGGATCGATATGCACGTCGAATTGACCGCGGTGCCGGTGGAGCATCTGCTGTCCGATGCCGCCCCGTCGCCTGAGAATTCATCCCTCATCGCGGCCCGTGTGGCGCGGGCGCGGCATGCGCAGATGCGGCGGCAGGGGAAGCTCAATTCCCGACTGACGCCGAGCGAGGTTGCCGGCATCTGTCGGCTGGAGCGTGAATCGCGTGCGCTGATCGGCACCGCCGTCGCTCGGCTGGGTCTCTCCGCCCGCGCCTATCATCGTGTGCTCAAACTCGCGCGCACTTGCGCGGATCTGGCCGGCGAATCGCAGATTCGCACCATCGACGTATCCGAGGCGGTGAACTTGCGGGCGCTGGACCGGCTCGCTCGTTGACGGAGCGCACACGCCTGCTGCTCATCGGTGGCGCAAGTGGCAGTATGGGATGATGTTCAGGCTGCTGGCAGCGGGCGTGGCGGCGGGATTGCTCGCCAATGTGACCGGTTTTGCGATCATCGGGATGCTGTTCCATCGGTATCAGGCTAGGACGCCTGGCACCTGGCGCCCGGCCGAATCTGCGGCACACTACGGCCTGTCGTCGTGCATCAGGATTTTTGCCTGCGTTGGCATCGGCCTCTTGTATGGCGGGTTCGGTGCAGGCGATCCCGTTGGGAGTGTGCAGGCGCTGCTGCGCGGCATCGGCTTTGGGGTCTGCCTGTGGGCCGCGGTGGCCGCGCCGATGATTCTGGAATTGGCGGTGTTCGTCAAATGGCACCGCGGATTCGTCATTGGCCTCTTGCTCGACTGGCTGGCCCTCTGCGTGCTGGCGGGCGCGGCGTCCGCCCTGGCGCAGTCCGCTTGACCGCAGCCGCGGGTTCATTTCCTCAAGGCTCCAAGCCGACGCGGCGAATCATTTCCGAAAAGCGGCTCTCCTGCCGCAGGGGGTCGAAAACCGGATCCACCTTGAGGCTCACCAGGCAGGGCTCGTGATCGCGAAACGCGTTCTCCAGCGCCTCCAGCGCCCGCCGCTTGTCGTTCAGCCCGATGCTCACGATCGAATAGAACCAGTAGGGAACATAGGCGTACTTTTCGGTGAGCCGTTCCAATGCGCGCTCTGATTCACCGATGCGGCCTGCGCGGCCGAGCGCGTAGGCGAGGGCCGCCTCCGTGAACGCATTGCCGGGACCCATGCGTGCGGCCGTGCTCAGCGCGGCGATCGCCTCCTCATGACGCTCAAGCTGCACCAGCGTCTGGCCAAGACCGAAGTACAGCTGGTCCCATCCGGGCTCGAGTTCCACCGCTTTGTGGAACTGTTCAACCGCTTCGTCGAAGCGCCGCCCGTAATACAGGGCCCATCCGACCTCCTGGATCGCCACGACGGAGAAGGGGTCCAGAAACTCCGCATGACGATGCGCCGCCACCGCCTCCTCGCTGCGCCCGGCATAACGCAGGCAAACCCCCCGTCTCCAGTACACATAAGCGTCATCGGGCGCGAGCTCGATGGCGCGGCGCGACTCGATGTCTGCCGCACTCCAGTCCCAGTCGTTGAGAAGACGCAGCAGGCCGAGTGCCGCGTGTGCCTCGGCGAGTTTCTCGTCCAAGGCGACCGCCTTGACGGCCGCCGCTTCGGCTTCCGCGAACGCCGTCTTCGGCTCCATCCCGAAAAAATACGCGAGTTCGATGTAGCATTCCGCAATCCCGGCATATGCGGTTGCGTAGTAATACGCGGTCGCGTCGTGCGGATCGGAGCGGACGGAATCCTGAAAATAGCGGATCGCCTTGCGCTGACCCTCTTCGGTCAGGATGCGGGCGTTGTAGCGGCCTTTGAGGTAGAGCGAATACGCCTGCGGATGAACAGTGCGTAAGGTGGTGAGCTGGGATCTCTCGTCCTGGCTGAGCTCGGCTCGCAATCCAGCCGCAACGTCGCGCGCCATCCGCGCCTGCACGTCGAGGATGTCGGATGTCGCGCCCTCGTACGTCTCGGCCCACAGGTGCTGGTCGGCGCCCGCGTGAAGCAATTGCGCCGTGATGCGGAAGCGGTCGCCAGATTTTATCACCGAGCCCTCGAGCAGCGCTTGTGCGCGCAGGGCGCGGGCGATCTGCGCGATGGACTCCTTCGTGCCCCGATAGCGCATCACGGAGGTTCGAGAGACCACTCTCAGGCTGCGAATCTTCGCGAGCTCCGTGATCAACGCCTCGGTGACTCCGTCGGCGAAATACTCTTGAGAAGGATCGCCGCTGAGATTGGCAAGCGGCAGCACCGCGATCGACTCTATCCGGCACGGTATCTCGACCGTGCGCACCCCGGCGGTAAAACGATATCCGCGCCGCGGAATCGTGGCGATGTAGTCTCCTCCCCCATTGCCGCCGAATGCGCGCCGCAACAGGAAAATCATCTGATTGAGATTCGCCTCTTCGACGAACGATTCGGGCCACACCGCGTCGATCAGCTCGGGCTTTCCCACGACGGCGCCGGGATTTCTGACGAGCGCCATGAGCACTTCAACGGCCTTCGGCGGGAGGGCGACCACCTCGCCGTCACGCAATAAGCTGCGCCCCAGCGGATCGAGGCGATACGGGCCGAACTCGTATGCCGTGGCGCGCAGTGTCAGCATGTGGCGATACCTTCCCGAAAATTGATTTTTTCTTGAGGACTTCCGCGCCGGCCGCAATCTAAAAAGGCACCCTGACCTCTCGGGTTAGGCCCAATCAATCGAGGTGCGCATATGCTATCCGAATCTGCGATCCAAAAGCTGCGCGAGACGCTTCGCGGCCAGAGCTTCCGTCCCGGAGAGCAGGGCTATGATCTGGCCCGTACCCTGCCCAACGCCATGATCGACCGCCGGCCGGCCCTCATCGCCCGCTGCGCGGGCGCTGCCGACGTGATCGAGTGCGTGCGCTTCGCCCGCGAATATGAGGTTCTGGTTGCGGTCCGCGGCGGCGGCCACAGCGTCGCGGGCAAGTCGGTCTGCGACGGCGGCATCGTGATAGATCTGTCCGCCATGAAGGGTATCCGTGTCGATCCCGCCCGGCGGACCGTGCGCGCCGAAACGGGACTCAAGCTCGGAGAATTCGACCGTGAAACGCAGGCTTTCGGCCTTGCCACGACCTTGGGTGTGGTGCCGACCGTCGGCATCGCGGGCCTGACGCTCGGCGGCGGCTGGGGCAACCTGCACGCCAAGCACGGTCTGGCCATCGACAACCTTCTCGGGGCGGACGTGGTGACCGCCGACGGCCGGCTGCTCACGGCCAATGCATCCGAAAACCCGGATCTATACTGGGGCGTGCGCGGCGGCAGCGGAAACTTTGGAATCGCCACCTCGCTCGAATACCGTCTCCACCCGGTGGGCCCCGTGCTCGGCGGCGCGGTGTTCCACCCCGCTGCGAAGGCGAAGGAGGTGCTGCATTTCTGGCGCGAATACGCCGCATCGATCCCCGATGAGCTGGTCATCCAGGGCGGCTCGCTGACGCTTCCTGACGGCGTCCCCGCGTTCGGCATCGCCGGCTGCTACTGCGGCCCCATTGCAGAGGGAGAGAAGATACTGAAGCCCTTGAGGGCATTCGGGTCGCCGATGGCCGATGCGTTCGGCGTCATGAGCTACCTGCAGATCCAAGGGATGTTCGAGTCGTTCTTTCCGCCGGGGCGCCTGGTCTACACAAAATCGAATTTCATCCGCAGCATGAACGATGAAACCATCGATGCGCTCGTACCGTGGGTGGGCAAGAGTCCTTCGCGCTACACGTTTGCCCCGTTCATCGAACATTGGCACGGAGCGGCCACCCGCGTAGCGGCGACCGACACGGCTTTCCCGCATCGGCAGTATTCGTGGAACCTGCTCGCCTGGTCGATGTGGGACAGTCCGGGGGACTCGGAAAAGAACATACGATGGAACCGCGAATGCTGCGCGGCCCTGCGGCCCTTCCTGGTTCCCAGCGCCTACAGCAATTATCTCACCGACGAAGGCGATGCCATGACCCGCGAAGCCTACGGACCGAACTACGATAGGCTGGTCGCTCTGAAGAGAAAGTACGATCCGAGCAATCTATTCCGCATGAACCACAACATCAAACCGGGATAGAAGCCGCGAATCATCGCGCCTCGGGTGGGCGCCGCCGGCCGGACACAGCGCGGATCAGGGCAGCGGCAACTGATGCGGCCGCACCAGCAGATGCCAGTCCTGATGCTCTTGAAGGATCAGCGAGATCGCCGCCTCGATCGACGCCTTGACCCCGGCGGCATCGCTCGCCGCGCCGCCCGCATCGAGGGCCGCGCGGATGCGCTTGATCACGCCCTTGAGTTCCGCGACCAGACGCTCGGAAGTGGCGCCCAATCGATAAGCCTCGGATTGCGCGAGCGCGCCGTGGAGCGATGCGGCAAGCGCGGGGAAGAACGTGGTGACCAGAGACAACCACAGCGTGTGAACCGCCAGGTGCGTCAGCGCGCCGATGGCGGTCAGCGCGAACAGCCCGCTGGAGATGCGGTGAACCCGGTGCAGCAGTGCGTGCTGCTTGATCGCGACGCCGCGATGGTAGCGGCGCTGACCTTCGAGAATGTCGATCGTCCAGCGGCCGTAGCTCGCGATGAAAACCGGATCCTCCCAGGCCGCCGAGAGCAGCGTTCGCGCCAGCGGCTCGATGCGCGCGCACAGAGCCGCGACATCGTCGGCGCCGCGCAGATGCTGGCCGGGATTGAACACACGCAGGTACCAATTGGCCTCCGCGGCCGGGGTGCTGAAGTCGAGCAGCGGCGCCAGCATCGGCAGGTACCAGCTCAACTCCGCCGTCGTGCGCGCGCGCAGCCACTGTCCCTGCCAATCCTGGCGCTGGCCGCGCCAGAAGATTGCACTGACAGAGCCGATCACGGCGACTTCGGCAACAGCCCACAATGCCGCGAAGGAATGCAGCCGGTGGCCCGCGCTGTCCCAGCCGAGCGCCAGCGGCATCACGGCGCACAGCACGGCAATCGCGCTCAGCAGGTAGATCGACCAGAAGCCGCTTCGATAGCGGTGTCCGTAGTGGACCGCGCGCTCATCGAACTGCCGGTGCGCCTCCGCGGTGGCCTCGACCAGCGGCTGCAGCGCCGCTGGCGGTCGGGGTACGGGAGTCGGCGGCAGCGACTCCAGGTGTGCACCTATCAGCAGTAACCGTTGGATGACCTGATGCAGCGCCATGGGGGTTCAGTCAGCCGGCAATTTCATAGGTGGTGGCAAAAATGGCCGGCGAAACGATGCCGAGGCTGCCGTCGCCGTAGTCGATCAGCCAGTCGCCGGCGCGCCCGTGCAGCCGGGATACGCCGTCGGCCAGCTGAACCTCGAAGGATTCGGTCATCGGCAGCGCCAGAATCCGGTTCGGCAAACTCACATAGCGTCCCGATTCGCCGGCCAGCGTCGGGGGTACCGGACGGTATTTTTCGCCAAAGTGCTCGTGCGAGACACGCCAATGTTCGCCGGCGATGCCGGTGATAATCGCATCTCCGCGCCGCGCGTGCACCAAACCTTCGGAAGTCTGCACGGTGCAGGGGGCATCGGCGAATTTTACCTGGATCTCGCGCTCGAGCTTGCGCGCAAACACGCTGCGCGGATCGGCGCTGATCCGGCTCGAGAAGCCCCGCTGTCCGCTCGAACAAAATAAGGGCACGTGCCCGGAATTCACCCCATGCCCTGTTGCGCCTTCTGAATGCGCTCGCGCCACAGCCGCACGTCGCGCAGCGGCCGCAGCTCGGCGGACAGGCTCTCGAGCAGCGCGGCGGCTTCGCCCAGCAGCGCCGCGCGCCTCGCGCTCGCGGCGCAGATCGCGGCTGGCCTTGACCACGCCGCACAGCACGTCGTGGGTGAGCTCCACGCGGCGCACGTCGAGGCGCTCCTCGATGCGCAGCAGCCGCCGGTGCTGCGCAAGCGCACGTAGGCCTCTTCGCGCCGGCCGCGCGCCGCCAGGAACCAGCAAACCACGTCGTTGAGCGTGTAGCGCTGCGGTAATTCCGCCACGTTGACATTGAGCCGGCCGGCAAGCTTTTCCGCCACCCAATCGAGCAGTAGCCGCGGTCCGCGATCGGTGGACACCTGCAGAAGCTCGGGCCCGACGATCGGAATAACCCGCCGCTCCTCGATGAAACTGAGCAGGTCTTCCCACGCACCATCGTCAAGCGTGGTCATCGGCAACGCGGCAGCCGACCCGGCACTCATACCGAGCCGGCCCTGATCAAGGACACAATCTGTTCAGATGTCATGTAACTTCTATGGCCAACCAGGTGCACTCGGACCCAAAAGGGCGAACGCTCGATACCCTCATTCCGCCCAATGCGCCGCTGTTTTTTGCAGGTTTGTGTGTTAGCGCTCGGAGTGTGGCGCAGAGCAGAGCATAGTGCAACGCAGCGCGCGCAACCCGGCAACATAACGTACCTCGGCGGGCGGCGCGTCGCTTTGAGTTCAGCGCGATGCCGCCCGGCCGGAGCGCGATTGGCGACACGGCCGGGCGGATTGACGACAGAATAGGCGGTTGGCCGCCGCATCGCTGGCGGCAAGGGAGACGCCGTGCTGGTGCCGCAGATCGCTTTTGACATGGCCGACCTCGAGCATGCCGCCGAGCTCGTGTACCGAGTTCTGCCGCCGACCCCGCAGTACGCCTGGCCGAAGCTCAAGCAGCGCGCCGGCTGCACCGTATGGGTGAAGCATGAAAACCACACGCCGACCGGCGCATTCAAGGTGCGCGGCGGAGTCGTGTACCTCGAGCGATTGCGGCATGCGCAGCCCATGATCCCCGGCGTCATCACCGCGACGCGCGGCAATCACGGGCAATCCATTGCATTTGCCGCTGCACGCGCGCGCGTTCCCGCGACCATCTTCGTGCCGCGTGGAAACTCGCCGGACCAGAATTCCGCAATCGCGGCGTTCGGCGCCGACGTCGTCGAGTTCGGCCGCGACTTCGACGAGGCGAAGCACGAGGCCTTTAGGGTGGCCGCCGCCGATGGGCTGCATTTCGTCCCCTCGTTCCATAAGGACCTCGTCCTCGGCGTTGCGAGCTACGCGCTCGAGCTGCTTCGCGCGGTGGGATCGCTGGATGCCGTATATGTCGGAGTCGGGATGGGGTCGGGAATCGCGGGATTGATCGGCGTGCGCGATTTGCTAGGGCTGAAGACTGAGATCATCGGGGTGGGTGCAGCCAAGGCGCCGGCCACGGCGCTCTCGTTCTCGGCGGGCCGGCCGATCGCGGCGCAGTCGGCGCATACATTTGCCGATGGGCTCGCGACGCGGGAGCCTCATGCGGACGCAATCGCGACGATCTGCAGCGGCGCGGCTCGCATGGTGGAGGTCACGGAGGATGCCATTGCCGAAGCCATGCGGATTTATTTCGACGACACTCATCAGGTTGCAGAAGGCGCAGGCGCCGCTCCCTTGGCGGCCCTGCTGCAGGAGAGGCGGAGCATGGCGAACAAGACTGTCGCGGTGATCTTGAGCGGCGGAAATATCGAGCGCGCACGGTTTCAGCAGGTGCTCGGCGGCGCGACGCCGTCAGCGGGCTGACAAGAAATTTGATAGATTTTAGGGCGCGTCGACGCAATGGGCCTTAAGACCAAGGAGCGAGCATGAATCTCAGCGTTTCCGGTTTGCCCGCCCTGATCGTGCAGGTCGGCTTCATCGTGGTGTTTTCCGCACCCGTGTGGCTCGCGGCGCGTGTTACCGGTGCCGCGCATCCAACCCTGCTTCGCTCTGCGCTGTCTCTGTTTCTGGGCTCGGCCGGTTCCATCGCTTGCATTGCCGCCGGCGGCATCAAGGGATTCTTCCTGGTACCGTTCGTATTTCTTTTTGCCTTCAAGATGGTGCTCGGGACATCGGTTCTGGGGTCGATCGCACTCGCGCTGATTGCTCTGGTGCTCTATGCCGCCATGGTTCACTTCATCGGGGCGGGCGTGTCGGTCAATCCCAATGGCCCAACGGCCATATGAACGTACCCGGCGGCACGCACCCGGCGCTGCCAGGGCGGTCGCATTTCCCGGCTGCCTGTGGTAATTGGGCCTTAGAATTCGTGCGGCGGGGCAAGCCATGACCAGTGAGACCAGCTACGTCGAAGGCGGATGCACCTGTGGATTCGTGCGCTATCGGATGAGCGGCGGGCCGCTATTCGTTCACTGCTGTCATTGCCGCTGGTGCCAGCGGGAAACCGGGAGCGCGTTTGCGCTCAACGCCATGATCGAGGCGGAACGCGTCGAGCTGTCGAGAGGTCGGGTCGAGGCGATTGTCACGCCCACGCTGAGCGGCAAGGGCCAAAAAATCTCCCGATGTCCGACATGTTGGATCGCGCTGTGGAGCAACTACGCGGGCGCAGGGGATGCCATCCGTTTCGTGCGTGTCGGAACGCTCGATGAGCCCGACCGGCTGCCGCCGGACATTCACATCTTTACCGCATCGAGGCAGCCGTGGGTCGCGATCGCCCCGGGGATCCCTGCCGTGGAGGAATATTACAGAGCGTCCGAGTACTGGCCCAAAGCGAGCCTGGAACGCCGCGCGCTGCTGCGAGGCAAGGCGCGCGGCCAGTAGGCCCGGGCAACCGCCGATGATACCTGCTCGAGACGCGCTCGCATTGCTGCGAGCTGGAAACAGTCGTTTTGTCGCAGACGTCCGCAGTCGCGGCACATTACCGAGCCGCGCCCGACGCATCGAATTGGCCGCGGGGCAGGAGCCCTTCGCCGCGATCCTCGGCTGCTCCGATTCGAGAGTGCCGGTGGAAATCGTCTTCGATCAAGGCCTCGGAGATCTGTTCGTCATCCGGGTGGCCGGCAATATAGTCGCCCCGTCACAAATCGGCAGCGTCGAATTCGCCGCGGAGCAATTCGGCACACGACTGGTGGTCGTCCTAGGTCATTCGCGATGCGGCGCCGTCGAAGCGACTCTGGAGCAGTTGCGGCGGCCGAAGGAGAATCAATCGCGCAATCTGCATTCGATCGTGGATCTGGTGCGGCCGTCGGTCGAGGATCTGCTGGCGATGAATCTTGAGCACGATGCGCTGGTTCACGAGGCGGTGCGCGCCAACATCAGCGCCTCCGTCAAGCATTTGAGGCACGGGTCGGAAATCATCGAACAACTGATCCTGAAGGACGGACTGTTGGTGCTCGGCGCCGAGTATTCGCTGGAAACCGGCGTGGTCGATTTCTTCGAAGGCGCGACGAGTCTGGATTGAGGCGGCGGAGGGCACGATCGCGAGCCACGCAACCGCGGTGCATCTGGGCAGTGATCCGCATCCAATGCGCCGGGCCCGCCAATGCGTTTTTTGAGCGATGCTGGACGCAGCTTGGTCTGCGCGGGTACTATCGCGACCCCGTATCGTGCGCCCGTAGCTCAGCTGGATAGAGTGTCGGCCTCCGAAGCCGAAGGTCACTGGTTCGAATCCAGTCGGGCGCGCCACACAAAAATCGGCCCCCGAAGGGGCCGATTGGAAGACAAGTCGATTTCGTTATCCGTTTGTTGCCGCGCTAGACATCATGGCCGCACGTCCTCATTGGGGTGCGGCGCATGTTGTAGGTGATGCCGGCCAGGAAGAACCGGCCGACGGCGCGGTCTTGATCGAGCGTGGTGTACGCCAATTCGGCACCGCCGCCGTAGGTCTGCAGGTCGACCGGCGCAGGCGAGCCAAACCGGTTCGTGATCGAGCCATGCACCGACAAGTGATCGGTGGCCTGGTAGCTCGAGTACAAGTTCACGCTGGTGAAATGATGCGCGGAGCAGTAGTCGTACCACGCACTCGGCAGCGTCGTGAGCGAGGACGAAATCGCCGAGCCGTAGGCCGAGGGCGAGCGACCCTGAAGTGCCAACAGACAGGTCGTGTAGCCCGACGAGGGATCGATCCTGAGCACAAGGCGGTGGTACATCGGCTTCGCCGAGCATCCACTCTAGTAGATGTGGGTGATCCAGCGCTGGTTCGACTTCTTCGGTCGTTTGTAGCCCGTATCCTCCTGACGCGGCGGCAGCTCGATTTCAATCGGGTGCAGGTCCTTGTACGGTACCTGCGTGAGCAGATGCGCGATGCAGTTCAATCGCGCCCGCTTCTTGTTGTCGGCATCGATGATGAACCAGGGCGCCTTCTTGCGGTCCGTGTACTCGAGCATGACGTCCTTGGCCCGGGAGTACTCGACCCAGCGTTTGCGTGCCTCGAGGTCCATCGGGCTCAGCTTCCAGCGCTTGATCGGATTTCGCATGCGCTCGGCGAACCGACGCTCCTGCTCTTCATCGCTCACTGAGAACCAGTACTTGACGAGGAAGATGTCCGAGCGCACGAGCATGTTCTCGAACAAAGGACAGGAGCGCAGGAACTCCCGGTAATCGTCGTCGCTGCAAAAGCCCATGACGTGCTCGACGCCGGCGCGGTTGTACCAGCTGCGGTCGAAGAGCACGATTTCCCCGGCGGCGGGGAGATGGGGTACGTAGCGCTGAAAATACCATTGTGACCGCTCTCGCTCCGTGGGCGTACCCAGCGCGACCACGCGGCATACGCGGGGATTCAGACACTCGGTGATGCGCTTGATGACTCCGCCTTTGCCGGCGGCGTCGCGCCCTTCGAATAGAACACAGACCTTCAGACCGCGAAGGCGCACCCACTCCTGCATCTTCAGCAGCTCAAACTGCAATCGGATGAGTTCGTTGACGTACTCGTATTTTCTGGGGCGCACCGTCGGCGGCTTGGCATCGCCCAGTATCTTCCAGCGTCCCTCCAGCAGCGCCAGTTCCTCGGCGTCGCGTCGCAACTCGCCGCCGGCGGCGCCCGACTCGGGACGCGGCCGCCTCGTCGTATTAGCCTTCATTTTCATCGGTGTCTGCTTCCAAGGGGTGTCTGCGTCGTGATCCCGTTAGAAGGATCCTCGGGGATTCGCCCGAGGTCAACGGTTTGCACGCAATCGACGGCAAACCGCCATGTCACCGCGCAGAGATTGCACAAAATCTTAGCGAGATGCTGGCGGCGGCCATTCGCGCCCAGCCGGACCGCTAAGGCGGAATCGGGGGTCCGAAGTGCAGCGGAGCGATTACAGCGGCTGCTTTACCGCCAGATGAAATGCCTGCGGAGTGCGCGAGGCCGTGTAGGCCATTGCTCTCGCTACTGACCGTCACCGGGAACAGGCGGTCGAGCAGACCGCGTGAATCATGGCGCCAATTCGACAGTCGGCTGGTCCACTGCAGCGACGGGGCGCCTCCCTTTCCTGCTTGCAAGGAGAGCTCGCTGGCGTGTGACTGGAACAAGGTGAGCACGCGGATTCGATCACGTACCCGATAGTCCGACAGTTGCTGCCACACGCTCGTGTCGTGCACCAATGCGTCGTCCTCGAGATTGAGGCGAGGATCCGAATCGAGAATCGAATGGCCCCGCGGCCGAAAGTCCTTCGTCGAAAATGTCTTCGTTTCGGGCACGCCTGCGAGCGAGTATGAGTCCGGCGCGGCAAACATAGGGACCGAAAGCGCCGCGTGCTGATGTAAGCCGGCCGGCTCGGGCTTGAGGGCCGCCGGATCCACCGGCACCTGGTCAGCCGCCGGCGCTTCGCCAGCGCGGACCAGCGTGAGCATCACGACTGCAGCGAGAAAACTTCCAGAAACTCCACCGCGGTGAGGAGCTCCCGCGAGCCGCGTGGCGTATCTATGTGGGCAAGCTTCCGACATATGTGTGGACACTTCGTCGCAATCCCAGCGACACCGTCAGCATCCAACACTTCCGCTCGCGGGCCGCGTGATGTGCGTCACATATTCGCGCTTACGACCGGCCGAGCGCTACTTTCTCTCAACATAATGAGCGAGCAAGGCTTGATTATGTCCGCCCGCTGTGCGAAAGCGGCCGCGCTGCGGATCAATCGCGAGGCGCGTCAATGCGCCATGCCGCGCGCGCTTTCTCCCAATCTCGCCCGTCGAACGGGATCACCGTCATCGACGCGATCGTGCCGCTGTCGATGCAGCGGACATTGACGCTGACGCCGTCAGGGTGAGAGCGCGGAATATAAAAGGATTTCACTCCGCAGTGGGAGCAAAAATGATGCTTGGCCACGCGTGAGTTGAACGTGTACGTAGTGAGCGCCTCGCGACCGCTCAGCAAGGTGAACCGATCCGCGGGCACGATCAAATGCAGATAGCCGACTTTGGCGCAGATGGAGCAATTGCAATCGGCGACTTCGAGCTTCGCGGAGGCCCGTACCTCGAAGCGGACGCGGCCGCAGTGACAACCGCCTGCATGCGTAACCATGAAATATTAGTGCTTGTGCTCTTGGACCGCCAAATCCTCGATCAGCGAGATCAAGCGCTCCGGGCTTCCAGCTGTGCGCGCGTCGGCCAGGTATTTCCCATTGACGACGAATGTCGGAACGCCGTCGATGCGATATCGCTGGACAAGCTCATCGGCTCTTTGCAGTTCGTTCTCCACGGCAAAGGAGTGATAAGCCTTGTTGAAGTCGGCTTCGGAGATGCCGAATTTTTTCACGAATGCGGCCTGCATACGCTCGGTTTCACCCGCGTCGTTCGGATTGGCGGCGACCAATGGGTCGGTATTGACGTGAATTTCGTTGAAGATTTCGCCGTGCAGCTGGTCGAGTTTGCCCATGGTCTCGAGCGTGAAAAACAGACGCGCCAGCGAGCGGTGTCCATCACTCCAGGTGACAGGCACTCGTGAAAAACTGATGTATGCGGGCTTGGTCTTTTTCCACTTCTCGATCAGCGGATCGAGCGCGTAGCAATGCGGGCAGGCGTACCAGAAAAATTCCAGGACCTCCACCTGTCCCGCGGCGACTGCTGTCGGCTGCGCCGGCACGATCCGCGTATAATTCACGCCGTCCTGCCATATCGTCGGCGCGCTGAGGTTGGCCGCGGCTGCGGCCGCCGGCGTCGCCGCGGCGACCGTCGAAGCGACCGCGATCAGCAGCGGGCTGTGGGTCCCGCTGTCGTGAGTCGTATCTTCGACGGTTTCCGAGCCGTCTTCGTTGGTGCGATTGACCGGGTGCGGCTGCGTGGCCGCTTGATCCGCAGGTTTGCTCTGAACTGCCGCCGCGGGGCCGGTGTGCGCCGGCGCCCGGGTCAATGCGGTCGTGGCACCCGCTGCGGCCGGCGCGTGCTCACCCGCTGACTGCTGTCTGCCGCATGCCGCCAGCGCGAAGGCCACGCAGGCGAGCGCTACCAATCGCGGTGCGCGCATGGTTAGCGAAGTCCTTGAACATACGAGGCCACATTGCGAATGTCGTCGGCCGACAGCCGCTTCGCGATGGTCGGCATCATGTCGCCGGGCCCGGGTGGGCGGGCGCCGGAGGCATAGTCATTCAACTGCTTGACGACGTAGACCGATTCCTGGCCGCGCAGTGCCGGAAATTTGGCCGGCTCGTTGCCGCGACCGCCTGGACCGTGGCAGGCCAGGCACGCCGGGATGCCTCGAGTCTTGTCGCCGCCTCGATACAGTGCCTCACCGGCCTTCCAGAAAGCCGGATCCGCTTCCAAGCCGGTGTTGGGCAGGCTGCTGAAGTAGGCAGCGAGGTCCGCCATATCGTCCGCGCTCAGCGCCGCCGCCATCGGCATCATGATGGGATTGTTGCGCTTGCCCTCCTTGAACTCCTGCAGCTGCTCGACGATGTAATCCGCACCAAGCCCGGCCAGACTCGGCCATTGAGGATTGGTGCTATTGCCGTTTGCGCCATGGCAAGCCTGGCACACGACCGCTTTCGTTGCGCCAGCCTCCGTGTTGCCGGCCGCGGCCCCCGTTTGGCCGACGAACGCGCCGCAAAAGCTCGCTGCAAGCATCCAAAACCGCTTCATATCGCTTACGACCCCAAACTTCGAGAGAACTGCCGCGATTGCAAATTGTACACTACACTCAATCATTTGCGCCCCGGCGCGTCGGCCGCCAGCATGTTCTACCCCCATGTGAAATTCGTGACGAGTGCGGCCGAAGCGGATCAGCTCGCGCCGGACATGGGCCGGGAAATCGCCTTTGCGGGCCGCTCCAATTCAGGCAAGTCGACCGCGATCAACGCCATCACGCAGCGCGCCGGCCTCGCGCGTGTCAGCCGCACTCCCGGCCGCACCCAGCTGATCAATTTTTTCGAACTGGCGCCGCAGCGCAGGATCGTCGACCTGCCGGGCTATGGATTCGCGAAGGTTCCGGAAAAGGTGCGCACCCGCTGGCTCAAGCTGATGGAGCACTACTTCAACGTGCGCGAATCGCTGGCAGGACTGGTGCTGATCGTCGATAGCCGCCGCGGCCTCGGTGCTCAGGATGCCGCCATGCTCGAATGGGTGCTGGCGCGCGATCGGCAGGCGCACATATTATTGACGAAGGCGGATAAGCTAGGCCGGAGCGAGGCGTCGAGCGTGCTTAAGGAGACCAAAGCGGCTTGCAGCGACACCGCGGTCACCGCGCAATTGTTCTCAGCGCGCGCCAAACAAGGGGTGGACGAGGCGCGTAAGGTCGTGGATCGGTGGCTGGCCGCTGATTAAAAAAAGGCCCCGGTGGACGCGTTTAAGCAGCCACCGAGGCAGACCAACCCGGCATGGGGATGACAAACCGGGTCTGCCCGCTCAGGGAGAAGAGCGGGGAGCGTCTTTCACGCTCATTAGGTTAGATGGGGCCGCTTTCGGAAAGTTCCAGCCATCATCTGGCCATAACAACGTGCGGCTAAGCCCCGGAAACAGATTGAAAAAACCTAAATTGCGCTCAAGACCGGGGCTAACTTAACTCTACTTTAGAAAACTTCATATTGGGCCTTGGGCCAGTGCGGGTCTCGGACTAGTGCGCCTCATCCCAGTTGCGGCCGATTCCTATATCGACCCGAAGCGGGACGGCAAGTTTTGCGGCCCTGGCCATCTGCCCGCGCACCTGCTGTACCACGGCGTCGATCGCCTCGTCCGCCGCCTCCAGAACGAGCTCGTCATGTACCTGCATGATGAGCCGCGCCGGTGCGCCGGAGTTCTGCAGCCAATCGTCGACGTCGATCATGGCGCGCTTGATGATGTCGGCCGCCGTGCCTTGCATGGGCGCGTTGATCGCGCTGCGTTCTGCATACTGGCGCAAGGCCTGGTTGCGCGAGCGGATGTCTGGCAGATACAGCCGCCGGCCGAACACGGTTTCCACGTACCCGGCCTCCCGCGCCTGGCGGCGCGTCTCATCCATGTAGCGCTTCACGCCGGGATAACGCTCGAAATAAAGGTCCACATAGCGCTGCGCATCGCCGCGGCCGATGCCCAGCTGTCGGGCGAGACCAAAGGCCGACATGCCGTAGATCAAACCAAAGTTGATCGCCTTCGCCGATCGCCGCTGATCGGCGCTGACCGCATCGAGGGGAATGCCGAAGACCTCGGCAGCGGTCGCCTGATGCACGTCACGGTCTTCCGCAAAGGCGTTCAGCAGGCTCGAATCTGCGGACAGGTGCGCCATGATGCGCAGTTCAATCTGCGAGTAATCGGCGGCGATCAGCGAGCAGCCCGGCGGGGCCGTGAAAGCCTGGCGGATGCGCCGCCCCTCCGGCGTGCGGATCGGAATGTTCTGCAAATTCGGGTCGGACGATGACAATCGGCCGGTTGCCGCGACTCCCTGCTGGTAGCTTGTGTGGATGCGCCCCGTTTGTTCGTTTATTTGCTCGGGCAGCTTGTCGGTGTACGTCGATTTGAGCTTGGCGACGCCTCGATATTCCAAGATCAACCGGGGCAACGCATACGTTGCGGCCAGCTCCTCGAGCACATCCTCCGCCGTAGAAGGCTGTCCGGTCGGCGTCTTGCGTATGACCGGCAGTCCGAGCTTGCCGAATAGAATTTCCTGCAACTGTTTGGGCGAATCCACATTGAACGTGCCGCCCGCTTCCACATGCGCCTGTGCCTGCAGCTCGAGCATGCGTGCCGCGAGTTCGGAGCTCTGCGCCTTCAGAAGCGCCCGATCCACCAATACGCCGGCGCGCTCCATGCGATACAGAACGGATACGAGGGGCTGCTCGATGGTCTCGTAAAGATTCTTCAAGCGCGGCAGTGCCTCGATCTGCGGCCATATGGCCTGATGCAGCCGCAATGTGACGTCCGCATCCTCGGCCGCATATTCCGCCGCGCGATCCACATCGACTTGGTTGAAGGTGATCTGCTTCGCGCCCTTGCCCGCCACATCCTCGAAGTGAATCGTCCGGATTCCCAGGTATTTTTCGGCGGTCGAATCCATGTCGTGGCGCGTGGCCACGCTGTTGAGCACGTACGACTCCAGCATGGAATCGTACCGCTGCCCGCGCAGTGTGATGCCGTAGTTGGCAAGAATGTGCGTATCGAACTTGAGGTGATGTCCGAGTTTGGGAATTGCTTCGTCTTCGAGCAGCGGCTTGAGCGCGGCAAGCACCTTGTCGCGATGGAGCTGTTCCGGAGCGCCGGCATAATCATGACCGAGCGGTACATACGCCGCTTCCCCGGGCGAAATCGCAAAGGACAGACCCACGAGCGTCGCCCGCATGTAATCCAGGCCGTCGGTTTCGGTGTCGAAAGATACGAGAGGCGCGCCCGCGAGCCTGGCGAGCCAGGAGTCGAAGATCTGTTGCGAAACGATCTTTTGATAGTTGCGAGGCTGCGCGAGGTCGAGAGGCGGCGCGCCCGGCGCGGCGCCGCCGGACGCCGCGCCGCCCGCATCGGCCGCTTCGACCGCAGGCGCAGCCAAGGTGGGTGCCGGCGCAGAAGGCGGCGCGGACGGCTCCAGCGACTTCAGCAGACTGCGCAACTCCAGACGCGAGTACAGCTCTCGCAGCCGCGCAAGGTCGACCGTGCCCGCGGCCAGCTTTTCGGGGCCTATGTCGAGACGTACCGCGGTGTCGATGGTCGCGAGTTTTCGGGACATCTCGAGCGCCGGCAGCTCATTGCGCAAATTCTCTCCCACCTTGCCGCTAATCTCGCCGGCGTGGGTGATGAGCGCATCCAGCGTCTGGTATTGATTGAGCCACTTTGCCGCGGTCTTCGGTCCGACGCCCGTGACGCCGGGAATGTTATCCGAGCTGTCGCCCACCAGCGCCAGATAGTCGACGATCTGCTCCGGATATACGTCGAACTTCGCTTTGACTCCGGCGCGATCGAGCCTTGTGTTGCTCATGGTGTTGACCAATGAAATGCCAGGACCGACCAGCTGCGCCATGTCCTTGTCGCCGGTCGAGATCAGCACATCGTAGCCCGCCGCGGCGCCCTGTTTGGCGAGCGTTCCGATCACGTCGTCCGCTTCGACGCCGGCGGTGCGCAGCAGCGGCAGGCCCATGGCCGCCACCGCGTCGAGCAAGGGTTGTACCTGCGATCGCAGATCATCGGGCATGGGCGCGCGATGCGCCTTGTACTGATCGAACAAATCGTCGCGGAACGTGCGGCCGGGGGCGTCGAACACTACTGCGATACGTTCTGGCATCTCCTCCTTGACCAGTTTGTTCAGCATGTTGAGCACGCCGAGCACGGCCCCGGTCGGCTCGCCTTTGGAATTGCTGAGCGGCGGCAAGGCGTGAAAGGCTCGATACAAATACGACGAGCCGTCGACCAACAGTAGCTTTCGCGCAGTCATGAACTTGAGTCGGGCCGCTCTAGCGCTGTGGCGCAGGGGCGGGAGTCGAGTTGCCGTCCGGGCTGGTGGGAACTGCCGGCGAAGGAACTGCCTGCGAGGGAGGCGTCGGCGAGGCGGGCGTCGGCGAGGCGGGCGTTGGCGAGGCAGGCGCTGGCGAGGGGACCGAGGCCGGAGCTGCCAGCGGCTTCGGCGGGGCAGGAATCGTCAGCTTCTTGTGAGGGTGCTGCGCATCCGGCAGCACCAGCGGCCCTTTTTGCCCGCATCCCCAGGCCGTGGCGGTCAGGCTGAGGACGATCAAAACGCGCACAATGAGCATGCGTTGAGTATACCGCGCGCCGCCGAGCGGCAGTTCGGGCCGGAACTTATGGTGCTGTGCACCTGTCCCAAGGGGCAGTTGCACTAATGGAGACTCCGATGAATCGCATGTCAGGGGCCCTGTTGGCCGTTATCGCTGCGGGCGCTCTGGGCGCCGCCACCCCCGCCTTGGCAGGCAATCCACTGGGTGCGTACATCGGTGCAGGCGTTGGTGCATCCAACGTCGGGAGCAACAATTACTATGGCTATGGCTATCCGGGCGACTACGGCAACAGCGTCGCATGGAAGGCGATCGCAGGGATACGGCCCATTCCCGTCCTGGGTGCCGAATTCGATTACATCGACTTCGGCAGCAACAATGGGAACAACGGCTATTACAGCAGCAGCTACTACTACGGACCGAACTCACACCCGAAGGCGCCGGTTCTGTATGCGGTGGGATATCTGCCGCTGCCGGTGCCATTCCTGGATGTCTACGGCAAGCTCGGAGCGGCGCGCCTGCAGACCAACATCACCTCGTTCTACGGGTGCCCGAATTACAGCGGCCCGTTGGGCGGCTGCAACCCGACGCCATTCCAGATCGATCAGACGAACACCAAGTTCGCGTACGGCGTCGGAGTTCAATGGAGATGGCAGGATTTTGCCTTCCGCGCCGAATACGAGGGCATCAGCTCGACGTACGGGAACCCCGAGGCCTTCACTGTCGGCGTCACCTGGACGTTTTAGCCGAGCGATGTTTTAGCGGCACGTCGCTTTGGTGACATGTCGTTTAAGCGGTGTGATTTTAACGATATCGTCGCGGCGGTGCGCTGCGTCGCGCTTATACTGCGGCGGTGACCGCCTGCTCATGCATTCGCACAATGCTCACGGCACTTATCGCCGCGGCGAGCGTGTCCGCGTGCGCGGTCGCCGATCGCATTCCCCCGTCGAGCGCAGGCGCCGAGCCCACGACCGAAGCGCTGCGCGCGAAGGTTGCGACCATCGTCGTGATCTACGCCGAGAACCGCACGTTCGATAATCTATACGGACATTTCCCCGGCGCACGGGGTTTGAGCGAGGTCATCGACCGCGACGGCCGGCCGCGGCCGGCGTATGTCGCGCAGCGCGATCGCGACGGCACGGTGCTTGCGACGCTGCCTCCGACGTGGGGCGGTGTCACCGCAGCGGGCTATACTCCCGTAGTCACGCAGGCGCAGAGCACCGGCCTGCCGAATGCGCCGTTCTCGATCGAGCACGCGTTTGCGGCGCAATCGGGCGTCACGCTCCCCGCCTCGGTCGTTACGCGCGATCTGTATCACCGATTTTTCGAGCATCAGATGCAGATCGACGGCGGCAGGAACGATCAATATGCCGCATGGTCCGACGCGGGCGGCCTCACCATGGGGTACTACGACACGAGCGGGTCCGCGCTCTATGCACTCGCGCGCCAATACGTATTGGCGGACAATTTTTTTCAGGGGGCTTTCGGCGGCTCGTTCCTGAACCATCAATATCTGATCTGCGCCTGCGCGCCGCAGTACCCGAATGCGGATACGGCTCCGGCCAAGCCGTCCATTGCGATACTCGATACCGACGCGGCCGGGCATTATGTGCCGCGGCTCACGACGGCCAAAACCTCGCCGGCGTCGGCGCTTGACGGGCCACCCAGGTTCGAGCGCAGCGGCAATATCGCACCGGCCGGCTATTTCGGCGACGGCAAGTTCTACACTGTGAACACCATGCAGCCTCCCTACCAGCCCAGCGGCAATGCGCCGGCCGTGGCTGATTCGAGCGGGGCATATGCGGATGCCTTAAAACCGACGACCTTGCCGCCGCAGACCGCCCCCACCATCGGCGATCGCTTGAGCGCGAGGAACATCCCCTGGGTCTGGTATGCGGGAGCGTGGGATGCCGCGATCGCGGACGGCAAGCAGCCTTCAGACCAGCTGCGCCGGGTGATCTATGCACCCGAGTCGCCGGGCGGCAGCCCGGACTTCCAACCCCATCACCAGCCATTCAACTATTACGCCGCTTTCGATCCGGCGACGCGGGCCGCGCAGCGCGCAGCACATCTGAAGGATTACCAGGACTTGCTCGCCGACATCGACGCGGGGCGCCTGCCTCCGGTGGCGTTCTACAAGCCGCAGGGAAATCTGAATCAGCATCCCGGGTATGCGTCGATCACCGCGGGCGATGCGCACATCGCGGGCCTCGTCGCCAGACTGCGTGCGGGTCCACAATGGAACCACATGATCATCGTGATCACTTACGATGAATATGGCGGCGCGTGGGACCACGTTGCGCCGCCGCGGGCAGATCTGCTAGGCCCCGGCGCCCGCATACCCGCGCTGATCGTGTCGCCGTTCGCCAAAAAGGGCACGGTGGACCACACTGCGTACGACACCGCCTCGATCCTGCGCCTGATCATCCGGCGCTTTGATCTCGCCGGGCTACCCGGCATCGCCCTGCGCGATCGCGGGCTCGCCGGGCACGGCGAACCCCCAATGGGTGATCTGACGAACGCGCTAGAGCTGCGGCCCTAGCCGGCGCTCAGCGATCTAGATTGGTGGACGGCGGCGGGGGCGTCGCCGGCGGCGCCGGGTGCCCGGCAGGCATCGCGGGCATCGTGTGCGGTGCGGGCGGTGCCCCCGCCTTCGGCGCATCGCCGGCCGGTTTGGTGCTCAGCAGTTCGACGTCGAAAATCAGCAGCGAGTTCGCCGGGATTCCCGGCCGCGGATTCGCGCCATAGGCGAGCTCGGGAGGCACGTACAGCTCCCACTTGGCGCCCGGCTTCATCAGCACCAGGGCTTCCTGCCAGCCCTTGATGACGCCGCTCACGCCGAATGTGGCAGGCGTTCCGCGCGTGTAGGAGCTGTCGAACTCGGTGCCGTCAATCAATTTTCCACTGTAGTTCACCGTCACTTGGTCGGTGGCGGCAATCGGCGGCGCCTTGGCGTCGCCCGGCGCGAGCACCTTATATTGCAGGCCCGAAGCGGTGGTTTTCACGCCCTTCTCATGCCCGTTGCGCGCCAGGAACTCCTCGGCGGCTGTCTTGTTGCGCGCGGAGAAGGCGACCATCATCGAACGTGCATACTCCTGCACCTGCTGCCGTTCGGCTTGCGTTGATCTCTTGCCTTGCAGGCCGTCCTTCATGCCGCGGCTGACCGCATCGGAGAGCACGTCGCTCGTGCCGAGACCGATGGAGTGCAATTGCTCGCCGAACGTCAGGCCGAACAAATAGCTGGCCTGGTCGGGCGTGAGGCTCGGTTTCGCGGGGGCGGGTGCCATGGCCGGGGCCGGCGGCGCTGCCGGAGCGGGAGGCGGAGATTGCGCTCCGGCCAGGGGGGCCATGGCCATCATCAGGCCGACGCCATAGGTACGCTGCAGCAGCCGAAGAGTAGGTGCTTTCATGGCGCGCACGATACCCATTCAATGTGGCAATTACTAGGGGGCCGTTCTAAGTACCGCCATGGTGAGCCGCGAAATACACACCAGTTGGCCCGCCTCATCGGCGATGTCGATGCTCCAGACCTGGCTTCGGCCCCCGATGTGCAGCGGCCGGGCGGTGCCGGTGACCCGCCCGCTGCGCGCCGGGCGGACGTGGTTGGCGTTGATTTCCTGACCTAGACAGCGGTAGCGCGAACGGTCGACGCACATGTTCGCACCGGTGCTGCCCAGCGTTTCGGCAAGCGCTACCGAGGCGCCCCCGTGCAGCAGTCCGAAGGGCTGATGAGTGCGCTCATCCACGGGCATGGTGGCGCGGATGAAATCGTCGCCGATCTCGCTGAACACGATGTTGAGCCGCTGCACCATGCTGCCCGCGCTTGCCGCATTCAGCGACTCGAGCGTCTGCGGGCTTCGCCAGATGATCATTTCGGCTGCTTGAGGGCCGCGGCCACCCGCTGGTAGGCCTCGCGGAACGGAATGTTCTCCGACACCACCAAGGCGTTCGCGGCGGCGGCCGCGTGAATGGACGGATCCAACCGAATGCGGTCGGCGTGAAATCGAACTCCGGCCAGGGCGGCCGGCAGGATCTGAAGCGTCCGCAGGCACGAATCGATGCCGCGGAACAGCGGCGGTTTGATGAGCTGCAGATCGCGGTGGTAGCCGGAGCTCAATTTCTGCGTGACCGCCAGCACCTCGTTGAGCGCCGCCTGCGCGACCGCGCTGCGCCCGCGCATCAGCTCGAACACGTCCGGATTGCGCTTTTGCGGCATGATCGAGGATCCCGTGGTGAACTCCTCCGGCAGGCTCACGAAACCGAACTCCTGGGTGTAGAACAGCAGCAGATCCGACGCGAGGCGCCCCAGGTCCTGGGCGAGCAAGGTGATCTCGAACAGCAGCTGCGCCTCGGCCTTGCCGCGCGACAGCTGCACGGCCGTGACCGGCTCGTGCGTGACGTTGAAGCCGAGGCGCCTGCGCGTCGATTCGCGATTCACATTAAGGTTCGGCGTCCCGTATCCCGCCGCGGAGCCGAGGGGGTTCTTCGCCGCGCGCCGCTTCGCCTGCTGCAAGCCTTCGGCATCGTCGCGGATTTCGGCCGCAAAGCCGAGCGCCCACAGCGCTACCGTGCTCGGCATCGCCTGCTGCATGTGGGTGTAGCCGGGCAGCGCGATCGAGCCGTCGCGCGCCGCCAGGGCGTCGAGCGCCGCCGCCACCGCCAGGGCACCGTCGTGCAGAGACTGCGCCGCGTCGCGCAGGTACAGGCGCAGCGCGGCGAGCACTTGATCGTTGCGCGAACGCCCGGCGTGCAGGCGTCCGCCGGCCGCGCCGATTCGCGCCGTCAGCAGGTTCTCGATGGCCGTTTGGGAATCCTCCTGTTCCAGCGTGATGCGCCATTCGCCGCGCGCATGCTCTTCCCCAATCGCCCCGAGCGCCTCACGAATGGCCGCGAAGTCCGCGGCCGACAGCAGCCCCTGCTCCCCCAGCATCTCGGCGTGCGCGATGGAGGCCTGAATGTCATAGCGCACCAAACGGTCGTCGAGCAGATGATCCTCGCCGGCCGTGTACGCGAGCACGCGCTCGTCGAGGCTCGCCCCCTTGTCCCACAATCGCGTCACGGCTGTGCGGCGCTCAGTTGTTCCGCCGGGCTCAAGGCCTTGAGGTCTGCCACCACCAGCGTGCCGGTGCCTTCATTGGTGAAGATTTCCGCGAGCAAACTGTCCCTCGATTTGTAGGTGATGACATGGACGCGCCGCACGCCGCCGCGAATCGCCTGCTCGATGGCCGTCGCCTTCGGCAGCATGCCGTCCGTGAGGCTGCCCGCATCGCGCAGGCGATTCAGCCCATTGATGTCGGTGTACGAGATCACCGTGCTGTGATCCTGCGCGCGCTCGAGTATTCCCGGTGCGCCGGTGCACAGCACCAGCTTTTCCGCGGACAGGGCGCCGCCGAGTGCGGCCGCCACGGTATCTGCGTTGATATTGAGGAGGGTGCCGCTCGAGTCGGCCGACAGCGGGCTGACCACCGGCATCAAACCGTTCTGCAGCAGCTTGTCGATCACCGCGGCGTTGACCGAATCGATGTCGCCGACGAAGCCGTAATCCACCGTATCGCTCGAGCCAGCCGATACCGGCACCGGCCCGCGCTTGTGCGCGCGGATCAGCCCGGCATCGACGCCTGAGAGGCCGACGGCTTCGATGTCGAGCTCCCTGCAGAGCGCCAGGATGCGGGTGTTGATGAGCCCGTTGAGCACCATCGCCGTCACGTCGATCGACTTCTGGTCGGTGACCCTGCGCCCGTTCACCATCTTGGTTTCCAGACCCAAGGTCTCCTGCAGGCGGTCGAGCTGCGGGCCGCCGCCGTGCACCAGCACGGTTTTGATGCCCACCTGATGCAGGATGGCGACCTGCTCGATCAAGGCGCGGGAGGATGCTTCGTCGGCGAACACCGCGCCGCTGGCCTTGATGACGAACACCTTGTTCTTGTACATGCGGATGTACGGCGCCGCGCTCTTGAGCGCGCGTACTGCGATGGAAGGATCGGGTCGACTTTTCATCATCATGGGCATCTCCGGACGAAATGAGCGCCTGTTAGGCCAGCATGCGGTGCAGAACGGCCATCTGAACGACCAGGCGATTGAACGCCTCGCGCCTGACCACCGCGCGCGGGCCGTCCAGGACTTCATCGGCGACCGCGACGTTGCGGCGCACCGGCAAGCAGTGCATCAGCTTGGCATCGGGCAGAGCGTGCGCGAACCAAGCTTCGCGCACGCACCAATCCTTAAGGTCTGCGCGCAGGCGCGCATCGGCTTGGCTGTCGCCGTAATGCAGGGTGCTGCCCCATTCCTTGGCATAGAGCACGCTCGCCCCGTGCATCGCCGCGGCGCGATCGGCGGTCTCGGTGACCGAGCCGCCCGCGGCGGCGGCGGCCGAGCGCGCCTTCGCCAGGATCTGCGGCGGCAGGGCGAAGCCCTCTGGGCGCGCGACCACAACGTCCATGCCGCGCATCGCGGCCATGTGCAGTACCGCGGCGGGCACCGCCAGAGGCAATGACCTCGGATGATAGACCCAGCTCAACACGAATCTTGCGCGGCTCGGTATCGAAAGCTCCTCCATCGTGCGCCAGTCCGCCAATGCCTGGCAGGGATGATTCACGGCGGATTCCAAATTGATCAGCGGCTTATCGCACAGATCGTCGAGCAGCCCGAACAGGGGTTCGCGCAAATCCTCGCCGAGGCTTTTGCCTTCGGCGAAGGCGCGCACACCGAGCGCGTCGCAGTACGACGCCAGCACCGGTATGCCTTCGCGAATATGCTCGGCGGCGGCGCCGTCCATGACGGCGTTCAACCGGGTTTCCAACTGCCAGGTTCCCTGTCCGGGCGTGATGACGAACGAAGAGCCGCCGAGCCGCATCATCCCCGCCTGGAAGGACGACAGGGTGCGCAGCGACGGATTGAAAAACACCAGCCCCAGGATCTTGCCGGCGAGCGCCTGCGGCTGCGGCCGCTGCTGCAGCGATTGGGCAAGCGCCAGCAAATCGAGGATCTCCTCGCGCGTGAAATCGGCAAGGTCCAAAAAGCGCCTCATGCCGGCACCTGCGACAGTGCGGCGCGCAGCTGATCGACATGTCCTTCATTCAAGATATAGGCCGGCAGCAGGCGCAGCACCTTGGGATCGCCGCTGGTGCCGGTTAGAATGCCTTTCTCGAGCAGTGCGGCCTGCACTTCTTTGGCGGGGCGCGAGGTTTTCAGGCCCAGCAAAAAGCCCGCCCCCTGCACGCCGGTGACCGGTCCAATGACGCAGCTCGTGCGAATGTAAGCCGAAACCTGGCGCACGTTCGCCAGCAGTGATTCGGATTCGATGGTCTCGATCACCGCCTCCGCCACGGCGCAGGCCATGGGTCCGCCGCCGAAGGTCGTGCCCATGTCGTCGAGTTTGAGCTGTCCCGCCATGCGGCGCGACAGCAGCAGTGCGGAGACGGGGAAGCCGTTCCCCAAGGCCTTCGCCGCCGTGATGATGTCGGGCGCCACGCCGTAGTAGTTGGCGCCGAAGGGCGCGCCGGTGCGGCCCATACCGCACTGGACTTCGTCGAAAATCAACACCGCCCCCACCTCGTCGCAGCGCCGGCGCAGCGCCTCGAGCATCGGCTTGCCGACATCGTAGGCCCCGCCCACCCCTTGAATCGGCTCGACGATGACGGCGGCAGTGTCCCGATCGACGCAGCGCTCGATGGCCGCAGGGTCATTGCGCGGCGTGAAGCTCACATCGAAGGGCGTGCGCGGGAAGCCGTACCACTTGCCGGCGGCGCCCCAGGTGAGCGCACCCGCGGCCGCGGTTCTGCCGTGCCAGCCGTGCTCGAGCGCCACCGCCTTGCCGCGTCCGGTGATCTTGAAGGCCAGCTTGAGCGCATTCTCGTTCGCTTCGGCCCCGCTGTTGATCCAGAACACGGTGTCGAGTCCCAGGCCCGTGAACTTCGCCAGGCGGGCCGCCGCGCGCTCGCGAACCGCCATCGGCAACGCATTGGTTTGAAAAGCCATCTGCCGTGCCTGACGCTCGAGTGCCGCCAGCCAGCGCGGGTGGCCGTAGCCCAGGCCCGCGACGGCATGACCCCCGTAAAAATCCAAGATCTTGCGCCCGTCGCGCGCGTACAGCCAGACGCCCTCGCCGTGCGCGATTTCGATCGGATACTGCGCGAATACCTGCGCCAGGTGGCTGCGCAGCGCCCGGGGAGTCGTATCGGTGTTCATCATGTGTGCACCTGGGAGCCTGTCTGAGACAGGCTCCTAGGTCCAGCCGGGCGCCGGAGCGGTCAGCCCGGTGCTCTCATCGAAGCCCAACAGGCGATTCATCCATTGCATACCGCCCCCGGCGGCGCCCTTGTTCAAATTATCGAGTACCGCCATGACCGCAATGGAGGTGCCGTTGGTGACCGCGCTCAAGTTCGCGTAGTTGCTGGTTGCCACGTCCTTTACGCGCGGCGGCACCTGCGTCACGCGTATGAAGGGGCAGTGCCGGTAATAGGCGGTCAGCGCCTCGAGTGCGCCCGCGGTATCGATCTGTCTCTTCAGGCTGGCCTGCACAGTGACGTGGATGCCGCGTGCGAACGGGCCCGAATGAGGCACGAAATTGAATTCCGCCTCGATCCCGGTCGCGAGCTTGGCGCACGCGGCGATCTCCGGCACGTGGCGATGGCTGAGCGCGCCATAGCTGTACAGGTCGCTGTGCCGCAGCGGATGGTGAGTGCCCTCGCTCGGGCGCCGGCCCGAGCCGGTGCTGCCGGTGATGCCGGTGATGAACAGCCGGGTGTCCGTCAATCCGAGCGCCAGCAGCGGCACGCTCGCGAGCAGTGCGGCGGTCGCAAAGCAGCCCGGATGGGACACGTGCGGCGTCGGCGCAGCGGCCAGATGCTCCGGCACTGCGCAGGTGAATTGACCGATCCGCGCCGGCGCACCGTGGGTATGGTGATAGACCGATTCATAGGCGCCGGCGCTCGTGTAGCGAAAGTCCGCCGAGATATCGACGCAATGCGTACGCATCCCGCCCGCTTCGGCGGCGGTGAGCAGCCGATCGATGATGCCGGCTGCAACCCCATGCGGCGCCGCGCAGAACATCGCGCAATGGGGGGTGCGTGCAACCAGCGCCTCGATCTCCTCCAAGCTGGCGAATGCGAGGTCGGGATAGGCGCTGCGTAATTGCGGAAACGCGGCGGCTACCGGGGCTCCCGGCTGGCTGTCGGACAAGATGCCCTTGAGATCGAGGCGCGGGTGACCGGCGATCAGCCGCAGCAGCTCGCCGGCCACATAGCCGGTGCCGCCGAGCACGATGGCCGGCATGCGCTCGCTCACGTGCCGACGACCTTGGCTTCGCCGACATTGCGCAGGCCCAAGCGGGCAATGAGGTAATCGCCGAGCTCGGCGGGATTTGAGATCGCGTTGAACGCCGCGACCTGCATCTGCTCGCGGATGATTTCGACCCCGACCTGATTGTCGGTCGCCGGACCGGTGACGACCGCGGGTTCGATGCCGAAGCGATCGCGCAACAGCTTGACGCCGCCCCACGCGGCTACCGGGTCGTTGGCGGACAGCACCACCGCGGTCAGCGCAGATTTGATGTCGGGTTCTCGCAGGATCGATTCCACCCCATAGGTGCCCAACAGGCCGTCACCCAGCTCGAACACGATCACATCCGGCAGCCCGCTCGCCATCTCCGTCAGCATGGTGCGCGTCAACGCCGGACCGGACCGCGCCGTCGTGGTCACCACGCCCAAGTCCGTGAAAATCGTGGTGCGCCGCGCGCCCGAATCCTCGAACGCGAGGATGTCGCGGCGCAGTGACACGCCGGTCGCCTTGAAGGCATCGACGATCAATCCGCGGTGGCGCATGCGCGCGATGATGGCGCAGGCCGCGGCGGTCTTTCCAGCCTCCATGCAGGTGCCTGCCAGCGCTACCACCGGCACGCCGCGCACGTCGAGCGGTGCGGCGTAGTCCAAGGGCTTGTATCCGGTTCGCGCCGTCACGCCAATGCGTTCACCCAGAAACGGGAAGGAGAGAACGGCGCCCAGCACCTTGCAATCGAACGGTTTTCCCTTGTCGGGCGTCGCGGAGTCGCAGATTCCCAAGACCCCTCCGATGTTCAGCATTTGGATCACGTCGCCGGGCTTGAGCGCGCCGGGGATATGGCCTGAATAGCCGAACAATGCCTTGCGAGTCCCCAGAGCGCCGACGACCACATCGCCACGGGCCACCTTGGCCATGCGGCCGCTCGTGAGCTCGAGGGTGTTGTAGGTCGACTTGTTGTTCAATATCTCGACCACCACCACGACGCCTTCCTCGCACGGAATGTCCGCGGCGATGCGCAGCTCATGGGTGAGCCCCAACGCCTGGGTGACCGATGCGATCTTGTCGACCACGACCGTACGCATGCCGCTCATGATTTGCCCGCTCCCTGATCAGCGGCCGGATGCGCGCCGGCACGCCGGTGGAAGATGCTCGTGAGCGCCAGCATCTTCGAGAAGCCGAGTGCATCGGTGGGCGTCCATTCGCCGGCCGCTTCACCGTACACGCCCTTGGATGCCGCCATCAGCGAATGCGGGGAGCTCACGCCCTCGATGAACAACGAGCCGGGCCGCAACAGTACGGCGACTTCCCCGGTCACTCGCGCCTGCGAGGACACGAGCAGCGCTTCGATGTCGCGGCACACCGGATCTAAGTGCTGGCCCTCGTGCACCAGATCGCCGTAAGGCTGCGCCACGGATTCCTTGATGCGGGCCTGCTTGCCCGTCAGCACCAGCTTCTCGAGTTCCCGATGCGCCGTCAGCAACACCTCGGCAGCAGGCGCCTCGAATGCGACGCGACCCTTGGTGCCGATCACGGTGTCGCCCAGGTGAATGCCGCGCCCGATGCCGAAGGGCCCGGCCAGGGCCTCGAGTCGCTCGATGATCGTGACCGGCTCGAGCGCGGTGCCGTCGAGGCTCGCCGGCACCCCCGCGGCGAAGCCAATGGTGTGCCGCTGCGGCGCCCTCGGGCTCGAGAAGGCGTCCTTCGACAGCACCCAGGCTTCCTCGGGAATGCTGCCCGCGGAGCTCAACGTCTCCTTGCCGCCGATGGTGACGCCCCACAGCCCGCGGTTTACCGAATACGCCGCGCCGAACGGCGGAATCGGCAATCCGTGCGCGTTGAGATACTCAAGCTGCTCCGTGCGCTTGAAGGCGCGATCGCGGACCGGGGCGATGATGGTGAGCTCCGGCGCCAGAGTGCGCAGCGCCACTTCGAAACGCACCTGATCGTTGCCTGCGGCGGTGCAGCCGTGCGCCACCATCGCGGACTTGAGCGACAGCGCCATCTGCGCAATGGTTTGCGCCTGCAGCACGCGCTCGGCGCCGACGCACAGCGGATACAGACCGCCGCGCCGGATATTGCCCATGATCAAGAATTTGAGCACCTGGTCGAAATAAGCCTTGCGCGCATCGATCAAGTGATGCTCGACGGCGCCGAGCTCGGCCGAGCGCTTGGCGAGCGCCGCCGCGGCCGCCGCATTGAGACCCCCCGTGTCGATGGTCACCGTGATCACGGGCCGCCGGTAGGTCTCCTTGAGCCAGGGCACGCAGAACGAGGTGTCCAGACCGCCGGAAAATGCCAGGAGAATGGGGTCAACCCGAATGGGGTCAACCCGAATGGGCTCGGCGCCCTGGGTATCGGTCGTTGTCATAGGAGTTAAATTCCAAAGATGGCGTGCAGGCGTTCGCCGAGCTTGAGCTGCTCGCGGGCGCCGGCCGTCGCGATGAATATGGTGTCGTCACCGGAAATGGTGCCGATCACCTCGGGCCAGCGGGCGGTATCGATGGCCACCGCCACGCTCTGCGCCGCGCCGACGGTGGTTTTGAGCACGGTCAGGTTCGTGCCGGCGGTCTGCACGGCGCTCACGAATTGCTTGAGCGTGGAAAAGTCGTTCTTCACCGGAGTCGCGTGCTCCGGCAGCACATAGCGGCGCCCTAGCTTGGCCACGCCGAGCTCGCGCAGGTCGCGGCTCACGCTCGATTGGGTGGCGACGTGGCCGTGCTTGCGCAGCATCGCGACCAGTTCAGCTTGGCGCCCGACCGATTGTTCGCGAATGATCTTCGCGAGCATCGTGCGCCGCGCCGGGGCGCTGGAATGTTCGGCGTCGGCTCTCAACATGCTTAGTCTCGGAAGCCCAGGGCTTGCATAAAGTTGCGGTAAGTTTGCATAAAAATGCAGATGTCGTCAATGCGTCTCTGCGAAATTCTTGTAGGCTATGCGCATGCTGCTGGAAACCATCGAAGTCGAAACCGCCCCGAAGCCGGATGCGGCAGTGATCTGGCTGCACGGCCTCGGCGCCGACGGGCATGATTTCGAGCCGGTCGTGCCCGAAATCGTGCGGCGCGGTGAGCGCGCGTGGCGTTTCGTATTTCCCAACGCCCCGGTGCGCCCGGTCACGATCAACGGCGGCATGAGCATGCGCGCCTGGTACGACATCGTGGGATTCGATCGAGGCGCGGCGGAGGATGCGGCAGGGTTTCGCGCGAGCGAGGCGCAAATTGGTCAGCTCATCGGGAGGGAGGCCGCCCGCGGAATTGCGGCACATAGGGTAGTGCTCGCGGGGTTTTCACAAGGCGGTGCGGTGTCGCTGTATACCGCGCTGCGTTACCCGGAGCGTCTGGCTGGAGTCATGGCTCTATCCTGCTACCTGCCGCTCGCCAACCGCTTGCCCGCCGAGTGCGCGCCGGCCAACGAGGGAGCGCCCATCTTCATGGCGCACGGCATGTCCGATGCGGTGCTGCCGTTCGCCTTAGGGCTGCAGTCGCGCGACTTGCTGAAGAGCCTCAAGTTTGCGGTGGAGTGGCATCAATATCCGATGGCGCATTCGGTCTGCGATCCCGAGATCGCCGACATCCGCACATTCTTGTTTCGCGTGCTCGCGTAGCGCGGCCCGCGCGGGCGCTTCGAGTCCATAATATTGTTACCTTCTCGTGACAGGACGCGTGGCCGGGACTAAGCTTTGCGCCCGAATTTCATTTAGCGGAGCGACCATCGTGGCAAGCAGTCAATCGACGGCGGCTGGAGTGAAGACGAGCGCGGCGGTGCAGCGCCTCGGCGCGGAAGCCGAAAAGGCGGCGCGCCGGGCGGAGGATGCCAAGCAGCAGGTGCGCCTGGCGAAGGCTGAATTCAAAAAAGCGCGCAAACTGTCGAAGCTCACCAAAAAAGCGGCGAAGCAGGCTCGCAAGAAGGCCGAAGCCGCGCGGGCCGCGAGCGTGCCTGCCGCCGCCCGGGCGTCCAAGGCGCGCGGCGCCGACAAACCGGCGCCCGCTGCGAAGGCGTCGGGTGGTTCTACATCGAATGGCGCGGCCAAAGCAGCCGCTGCCGGCAAGCCCGCCCGCACGGCCAAGTCCGCCCGCACGGCCAAGCCCGCCCGTGCAGCCAAGTCCGCCCGCACGGCCAAGCCCGCGGCAAGCAAGCCGCGTCGGGTCCAAAAGCCATCGGCGGCCGCGGCAAGCAAGCCGCGTCGGGTCCAAAAGCCATCGGCGGCCGCGGCAAGCAAGCCGCGTCGGGTCCAAAAGCCATCGGCGGCCGCGGTTGCGCGATCCGTCATCAAGCGGCTCGAGAGCGAATCGGCCAATTCCACGGCGCCGAGCGCCGATTCGCAGCCGGCTGAGGCTGCACCGACGACCATCGCGTAGCGGCGCCTAAGGCGCTGATTACGGACCAGGCAGAAGGATTTCGAGCACGACGACCAGGATCAGGGCGGCCAGCAGCCCGATCAACTTCCCGAGTACCCACAGCCCGAAGGCCTTGCGGGTTGCCAGCCCCTGAGTCTCGCTGAAGCCCATGACCTGCAGCACAACGCTCCAGAGCATGAGCAGCAGGTTGGCGATGAACTGGGCACGCAACAGCAGCGCGACGAAATCCTCGACATCGGGGCGCTGCACCTGGAGGAAGGCCGCCTCGCCGGCGAGCAGCGCCGTCATGACCCAGATGCCGAACGATACTGCGGTCGGTACGCCGCCGTAGGCGATCACGTGGAAAACTTGGTTGCGCACCGAAGTGCCGCCGAGGCTGTGCCCCAGGCGCGTATAGATCTCGGCGAACAGATAAAGACTCGCGACACCGGCGATGGAACCGATAAGGAGCGCCTTGACGAAGATCTCCGCCACGCTGCCCGTGGCTCCGGCGTTGGTCACGCGACTCAATTCCAGCCATCCGACCATGCCTTGCACCGCCCCCAACAGGTAGTCCATGCGTCCGATGGGTTGCGAGGCCAATTCGCGGAATACGCGTCTGGGCCGCAGCCACACGTCCTGCAGCGGGTGAATGGGTGGTTCCGTTATGGGAGGCGGTTCCCGTGAGGGTTCGGTAGGCAGCACCCGGAGAGCGTACGCAATCCCCATGACCGACTCCAGCATCATGCGCAGATGACAGCAGACTTTTTCGGGGCTACTCTCACAGCGAGGAGCCGTATGACTGCGAGGAGAAGACTGACCATGGCAAAGAAGAAAGGTAAAGGGAAGAAAAAGCGTCCTGTGGCGAAAGCAAAGCGCACAGCCGCCAAGAGCAGCCCAACGAAGAAGAAGGCGCGCTCGCCGAAGAAGGCGAGAAAGGTGAAGGTCGCAAAGAAGGCGAAGAGAGCCGCGCCGAAAAAAGCGCAGCCAAAGGCCGCGCCCGCAGCCAAGAAGGCGGCGGCGAAGCCCGCCAAGAAAAAGGCAGTAGCGCCCAAGAGCTTTGCACCGGCGGCGCCGGCGCCGGCACCGATCGTTGAGCCTGCCGCACCGAGGGAGCTCGAGCCGATCGCGGCGCCGACCGCAGTGAGCGGCACGGAAACTTCGGCGCCCTAAAGCGGGCGCGCGAAGCGCTTAGGCGCGCATCATCCCGCGAAGGGCCGGCGCGCCGGCGCTGTCCGGGAATACGCGGGTGCCCAGAGACTTAGCATCGACGTGCATGTGCTCGTCGAGAACGCCTTTGAACAGGCTGCGCAGGTCCAGCGTGGCCTTAAGGTCGCGGTTCTCGTAAAGGGCATTGCGCTTAAGACCCGGCCAGTCGGCTACGACCCGGCCGCCCCGCACGGCGCCGCCCGCCAGGAACGCGCAGCCGCCCGTCCCATGATCGGTGCCGCGAGTGCCGTTCATGGCGGCGGTGCGGCCGAACTCGGTGACGACCAGGACGGCGGTCTCTCTCCATAGCGGGCCCAATTCCTCGGCAAGCCCGCGCAGTGCGCCGTCGAGTCCGAGCAGACGCTGGGCGAGCGTGCCCTGGGATGCGCCCTGATTGGCATGAGTATCCCAGCCACCCGCTTCCATGACGGCCACCTCCGGCCCGCCCTCGCTGCGCATCAGCATGGCCGCCATGTGCGCCACACCGCCGAGGCGATCCGCCGGCTTGCCCGGCTTCATCGCCGGGCCGGAATCCATGCCGGCGCCATTGTCGGCGAGTTTCTCGGTCTGAATGGCCTCGCTCAAGCGGGCCGAGAACCAATCATCCTTGGAGTACAGGTCCGCCAAGCGCGCCAGCAGGTCCTCGTCGATGTCCGGCGTCGCCAGCGGCGACTTGGACAGCACCGGCGCCGCGCCGCGCAGGATCAATGGAATGTTTTGGTTGATCGCCACCGCCCGCTCGGGAACCTGCTGCCCCTTGCGCGACGGCAGCGCGGCCAGCGCCCGGTTGAGCCAGCCATCGGCGGTGCCGATGGGCTGCGTGAGGCCGTTTTCCAGCACGTTCTGGCCGTCGAAGTGCGAACGCTCTCGGTACGGTGAGGCCACCGCGTGAAACACGATTAGCTCTCCGGCGAGATAGCGTTCGTGCAGGAATCCGAGCGAGGGATGCAAACCGAAGGTGCCGTCGAGCGCGAGTGCGGCGCCGGCCGATCCGGCCGTCGCCGCGCCCGATCCGGCCGGCGGTGCGATCGCCAACTCGCGGTGCAGGCCGGCGTAGTCAGGATCGCCGTGCGGCGGCACCGCGGCGAGACCGTCCAGCGCGCCGCGCAGGATCACCACCACCAGCCGCCCGGACCCGCCGGTATTGGCGAACAGCACGTTCGGCAGCACGGCGCACGCCGCCAAGGCGCCGGTGCCCAAGAGCAAGCTGCGGCGCGTCAATGGAACTTCCAACAGGTGCATCGTCATCTCCGTTGAAACTCAGGACTCAGCAGCAGAAGCGCCAGCGCCTGGCTGCCCGAGGCCGCACGGCGCAGTGCCGTCAGCGTTTCGCGGCGGGCGAAGCCGCCGAGGCTGGCCGCCGCGACATTCAGAGGGTCGCAGCCCCGGTCGTAGCGCTCGGCCACGAGCGAGGCCCACAGCACCCGATGCATCAAGGCATCCGAGCCATCCCAGCTCTTGGACGTATCCGCCCATCCGGCGGGCGACCCCGGCGTGTACTGCCGCTGACCCAGCAGATCGAAGCTGCGGACCACCTCCTCCGGCTTCTGCGGCGCGACGTCGAGTGCGCGCAATGTCGAAAACACGAAATCTTCTGGCGTCTTGAACTTGTTCATGCTCGCGCCCCACGCTTCCGGCGACTCGATCAGCGCGGCATACACTTGCGGCAAATCGCCGCCGGATTTGAGGTAGGCGCGGGTGAGCCGCTCGACCGCCGCCGGCGGCGGATCATCGGCAATGAAATGGCGCGTAAGCTTGGTCGCGATAAAATGCGCGGTCGAGGGGTGATGCGCGAGATCGGCGAGCACCGCCTCGCCCTGGGCGTCGCCGTCTTGCGCGTAGAGCCTGCCCAGAAATCTCTTCGGGCCGGGTTCGTGCAGATTGTCGCGAAAGTAAAATCGGCCCGTTTCACCGCCCGCCAGCCGGCCCTTGCCGCCGCCGATCGACCATCCCGTGATGATTTGCGCGAAGCTGGTGACGTCCTGCTGGGTGTACCCTCCATCGACGCCGAGCGTGTGCAGCTCGAGGATTTCCCGTGCCAGATTTTCATTGATCCCGAACGGGCGCTTGGCGTTGCGCTGCGCGGCGAAGCGCGCCGCCTCGGAGTCCGCCCCGACCGAAAATTGATTATCGAGAAATGCGATCATCGCCGGATGCTTTTCGACCGCGGTCAGCAGCTCGACGAATCGGCCGTTGACGTGCGGCCGGATCGCTTCGTTCTCCAGCGTCCCGGCCAATCCGAAGATTGCGCCTTTGTCCGAGGAGACCGCGAAGTGATTGCTCCAGAAGTGCACCAGCCGCTCGCCGAAGGGCCGCGCAGTGAGCGCGGCGCTTTGCGCTCGCGCCAGCACCTGGGCCCGGTAGTGAGGCTGGTAAGCGTCGCGCAGCACGTTCAAGGCCGCCTTGGCGTCCGGCGAGGATTGCTCGATGGCCTCGCGCCTCCGCTCCTGACGTTCCTGGCGCGCGGCCAGCAACGCGGCGAAGATCTCATCCGAAGGCGCCAGCGGCGTCGTGCCGGCGAGCGCCACCGGACCCAAGGTCTGCGCGAGCAGCCACGCGCGCGGGTCGCCGGCCGCGCGGTCCAGTTCCCCCGGACGGGCGCCCAAGCCAAAGCGCAAGACCGCGATCTCGGTGTTCAGCATCTACCAAGCTAACGGCGGCGCGGCGTCGCGGTTGACCCAAGGTGCAGCGCAGCCAGGCATAAGTCAAATGCCGGGCCAGCGGTCAGCTACCTCGCGATTCGCTCACTGGCGCGCGGCCGGCCACGGTGCCGACTCGCGCAGCTCGCGCAACGGGCGGTCGGCTCCGGCATCGAACCAATGCTCGATCAGGCGAAACGATATCGACTGGCGCGGGGGCAGCAGCGGGCCGCCGGCGATCAGGTCCGCCCGCGTGAACCAGCGCGCATCCTCCAGCTCCTTATCGTCGAGGCGTATTTCCCGGGTCAGCGCGCGCGCAGTAAAACCGAGCATCAGCGAACTGGGGAACGGCCACGGCTGCGAGGAGTGGTATTCGATCTGATCCACTGTCACGCCCGTTTCCTCGAGCACCTCGCGTGCCACGGCATCCTCGAGCGATTCACCCGGCTCGACGAAGCCCGCGATCGTGGAGTAGCGCCCGGCGGGCCACGCCGCCTGGCGTCCGAGCAGTGCGCGCTCTGCGTCGCTTACCAGCACGATGATCGCCGGATCGATCCGCGGAAACTGCTCATGACGGCACGCGGGATTGGTGCAGATGAGCACGTGTCCGCCCTTGGCGGCCACAGTCTTCGCGCCGCACGTGCCGCAGTAGCGGTGGCGGCGGCGCCACGTGACCATGGCCCGCGCGTAGCCCAGCAAGCCCGCCTCGTCGGCCGGTAGCAGCGATGCGACGAGGCGCAGGTCCTCGAAGCGTGTGCCGGCGGGCGCGGGCGGCGGATCCAAGGAATCGATCTCGTAGGCAAAAAAACTCGCGCCGTTGAAGCGGCCCAGTAGGATCAGCTCCTCGCTGTTGCGCCGCTCCGCCGGTATCCGCGCGAGGTCGAGCAGCGCCGCGCGCGGCGCGGCGAGGCCCGGCGCGGCGACGTGCGGCCCGCCGGCATCCGCGATGAGGCTGCGCGAGTGCCAAACCGGCACCACGCGGCTCTTTTCGTCGGCGAGCGCGCTGTCGAACCAGGCCGGATCCGAGCGCAGCTGCGCGGCCCGCTCCAAGTACGGGCCTGCGAACACGTTCCTTAATTTCATGCACCGAATTCTATCAGGGCGCGGCGTGCTCGTTGATGCTCGGCAACGGCGCAGCCGCGCCGCTCGGCTCGCAATTGGCGCAAGCCGGGCGGCGCTTCGCCAGCAAGTCGCGCAGCCGCATTCCGCCGCACACGGGGCAGCGCGCGATGCCGAGTTCATCGCGCCGCGCAAGCGCGAGCAGCAGAAACCACGCGTGCTCAAAAGAAATGCTCGCGGGCGCGTGCAGCTCGAGATAGGCCTCGTAGACCTGGCAGAGCAGGGCGCCCGATTCGAGCGAGCCGACGCGGTAGCGCGATTCAAGTCCCAGAGCGGTTCCGCACAGCAGCCCGTACACGACGAAAAGACTCGCGAGCTGCGCCGCTTCGAAGCTCAGTTCGGCGTTCCTGAAGAAGAACGCCGCCTGGCGCGGCGATTTGCCGCGATGCCGGAGAACGGACGCTGCGCCGCGATTCATCACGTAGCTGCGGTACAGCTTGCTATTCTGTTCAGGTTACACGGTATTTAACAGTGAACCCGGAGCTGCCCGGCCAATCCCAGAGAGCGTTCCCAACAGGCCCATTTCATGTTGCTGGCTTCGGTGCCGTGATCTTCTTGGCCGCATGAAGTGCGAGCACGTTGCAGACGAAGCGTTCACCGGCATGTCTCGCGCTCACAGCGGTCAGCACGTACTGCACGAGGAACATCCCTGCGGCTAGCCACATCGCGTTCTTGCTGGCGTCGGCGATGTAGAGCCCGAGAGGTGCTAGGGCGATCAACGACAGCGACAGTACCGCCATATCCCGGTACATCAGGAAATCCTTCTGAGTGGCAGCGACCTCGGTGACGTGCTCGACGAGCTTGTACAGCTTGAACCACTTCGAGTTCTGTTCTTTCGGTTCCGTGGGGAACACTCCGACGTTCTTCTTCAACGAGACGAGGTCCACGCGCGGGTCGGCAGCCCCATACTTGGTGAACGCTTCACACCCAGGTAGCCAGCCGAGTGGTTTCCAGTACACGAGCATCGCCTTGACGTTGGATGACAGAACGTTCACAAGCAAAAGCACGAGAACTGGAATCACCGCCGCGCTGATCGCGCGATAGAGGCCGAGCTGTGTGGTCGTTGCGCTCGTGATCAACTCTGGCGCGACGAACAATGCGAGCAGGATCGCATCTGCGGTGGCTAGCGCGATCAGCCACTTCAGGTTCAGCGACTTGAGCGAGCGATCTGGACCGCCCTTCATCCTTTGTATTCCGTATCGATGGTGTAGTTCTGGCCGTCCACATCGAACACAATCCAGCCATCACGGCGTGTGGTCAAGACATGCCTATCTTTCATCGTGGTCCGCACTTTGACGCCCTGGCCGCGCACGACCTTGCGGTAGTCGGGGACCATCTCCTGCGTCTTGTGCTCCATCGCCTTGTCCGAGATCACGATGCAACTTGGCGTGAAGTGCTTGAATATGGCCTCGCAGTAACCGCTCTCGCGCCCATGGTGCGATGCCATCAGCACATCTGTGCCTGTTAACTCGGCATGGAAATCCGCCCGCTGCAGCAGTGCATTCCAGCCCAGCTTCTCGAGGTCACCAGGGAACAATATCTTGAAGTTCCCGTACTTAATGAAGATAGCAAGACTCAGATTGTTGGTGTCCTTGAACTGCGGATACGTATTCCAGAACCCCTTGTACGTGATGCCGCCCATGCCTTGGTCGAACGGGACAGCCGGCAGGCCGCCCGAGTACTTTCCGCACGCGTTCACGTACCACGAGGCATCGCTCGTGAGCGGCCCACTGACTAACTTAATCTGTTTCAGCTGCTCGCCCGTATACGACGGGTTCCGGATCAGCGTCGAAACATTTATCCCCACGTCTTCCAGTCCTTTGAGATCAGACATGTGGTCCTGATCGGCATTCGTGATGAACAGGTAGTCGAGGTTGCTTCGCCCGATGGACTTGATATAAGTGCTCGGCTTGAAGCTGGCCGATGAACCTGAGTCGATCATGGCCAACCGGCCTCCAACCTCTTGGGCGATTCCGACCGTGGACACGTGCTGAACCATGACGCAGCAACCGTGCTCGACGTCCCACACTCTGATCCGCATAAAGCCGGCCATAGCGACTCCTCAATGGCGCCAGTATTCCAGCGATACTTCCCAATATGGGAGTTTGACTGGACGCCCTCAATGCCTCATGATACTCCCAAATTGGGAAGTATTTCATGTTATGCGACTACTCGGACGAAACAGACTTCAGCCCCTCATGGACACTGGCTCGGAGGTACGGAAGTGGAC
>JBKQOZ010000043.1:0-76795 GCA_052326345.1 Steroidobacteraceae bacterium
GAATAATAATAACTTTAGTGGAGTAGGCGGTACTTCTCGTAGAACACATCTGCGTATTTTGACTCAATTACTCAATTAGGTTAGTCCCAAAACTGCGCGTCATTTTACGTTTTGCGCGATTTCATGACCGAGGGTTAAAGTGAGCGTTAAAGACAGGGTTTTTAGCGTATCGGCAGTCGTAATCGGTTAATGACTAATTCGATCTTTGCCCAAACCGTGGCGCCGACATACAGAAGGATGCCCAGGCTAAGTCGGCTTGGTAGCTAGCTGGTAGCAAGACGAAATCTCATTCCTAAATTCATGTACTTAGCCATGACCAACTGTTACGGCACCAGGTGATCTAAGCGCCGAGAGCACCAGTGATTGGTTGAATCGGACGTGTCGCCCAATACGGACCGATGGGATGCGCCCAGCCTTGGCGTATTCATAGATGCATGAGACAGGCAGGCTGAGAGCGACAGACAACTCCTTTGCATTGACTAATGAGTCCGTCGAAGCTTCTGTTGGCTCTGACTCAGGCGCGCCAATCGGAATTAGCGCAGCCTCATAGGCCTCACGAGTTAGCGCCAACGTACCTATGCCGGGGAGCGGAATTAGCACGCGTTCGCTCACAGCGAACCCTGTAGGGTCGCCAGTACAATGCGTCCAAGGTATGACGCCTTTGGCGTTCCAACTGTGTTTCTCCCACAGGTCTTCGAGAGGATGGCGAAGGTTGGGCGAAAGGCGAGTCTAAGAAGACTCTCGCCCGTTTCGCCCCAACTACCCTGGACGAGAACGGACGATTCGCCCAATTTCGCCCGTCTCGCCCACTGCTTATGGTTGGTAGCCAAGTGCCAACCCTCCAATGGTCTGCTTGAGAAATCCGGATTCAATCAGGCTGCGGATTGCATCTCGTGCCGAGGATTTCGCGATGTCCAATTCGTCCTTGGCGATCATGCGTACCTCGTCGATGGTCCACACGGCTAATCCCTCGGCGGCGCGCTGGCGTCGTTCAAGCTCGGATAGGATCGCGCGCTGCGCCTTGCCCGTCGGTCGTCTATGTCTGGTCTGCGCCGCGACCGCCACGGTCGCCTCCAGAATCAGGGTGGTGACCGGCTTACCGTCCTCGCCCACGTCGCCTGTCTCGACCACGCGGGCGGCGAGCGAAAACGGTGCCGGGGGCTCACAATCTTTCATGCGGCCGGCGGTCACGGTGATGGTCATGGCGTCGAAGTCGGGACGCTCAAGGCGGAAGTTGGCGTCGGTATTTGCCATCAAGGCGTAGGGTCCCCGTGCCCGGTCCTTGCTTTGGTGCCCGGTGTGATGGACGTATACCAAGCAACACTTGAACCGCTCTCGTAGTTCGCAGTCGAGCAGGTTCAAGTAGGCGGTTGCGTCCTCCGTGGACGCCTCCACGCGGCCGTCAGAGTTCTTGGAGATGGTGTCCACGATGATCAAGACCGGCTCGATACAAGCCTCCTCAATCGCTCTTAAGAGGTTTCCCACGACCACATCGGCGGTCAAGTTCAAGGGCTGTTCGACCCCGAAGAATGGGATTTGCCTCAATCGCGTCTCCCATTCATCGCCGAACCTGTCACGCGCCCATCCCTTTAGGCGCTTGCCCATGCCTTTTCCCTCGGCCGACAGGTAGATAACTGGGTAACCTAGAACTGCAACACTCAATCCCCAATGCAGCGCCAGAAATGACTTGAGCGTGCCCAAGTCGCCGAAAAGTAAAACGCTCGAATTCCTTTCGAGGTACGGCTGCAGAAGCCAAACGGCCGTATGAATGGCGGCGGCAAGCTGATCAGCGCTCTTGATGACGATCGGCTTGGTCTTCTGTATCGCGCCATAGTCCGCTTCTACATCAGGCGTATCGGTTGCGGATAGAGGCTTATTGACGGAAGTGGCGCGCATAAGTGACACCTCCCTCGTCGAATATCACGCAAACGCATTTCGCTCCTGCGCGCAGCAACAGCCAGATCAGCCGTTTGATCCTGCCCTGCTCGGCATCGTCGGCAATAACCGTCGGGTGCTGGTCGCAAAAAATGGACCAGTCAAAATCATCCGGCGATCGATCAGGCGGCAGCACCACGCGGTCGATACGCGTCTTATGTCGATTCCACGCGTCGGGACCCGCCATGATGAATGTATTCAAAGACCGGCCATTGCGTACAGCTTCGAGTACTGCCGCACCATAGGCTGGCAGAGGCAATACAGCCCCGTAACGCGGCCTTCGTTTGGCTGTACCGCCGCTCATCCCGTCGGTCTTTGTCCGCGCAGTCCGCTACCACGAGACCCCGATCGTTGTTTAGCGATTCTCCTGGCGCGAGCGACGTCTGCGGCACTGAAAAGCCGACGGCCCGCACTATCCCGAACTGGCGTCAGAAAGCCTAGACGCTCGTAAACGCGAAGTGTGTTTGGAGATACACCTACTTCGTTCGCAGCGGATTGGATTGTGAGTAATGCGGACATTAGATAGTTACCTCGTTATTCGATTATCCTGTTGACGTACACTAATTCTATGCGTTACTGTACAGCAAGGGCGCACAAAAGAGACCAGTTAATGTACGCGAACGCGGGACTATGGAAATCGATCGAGCGTATCTCGGCCGCACCGCGCCGGGTGCTCGATGAGGCCGACTTCGTGAGGGCGGCGTTGAAATTCGCGAACGAGGGAAGCTTTCGCGCGCTCGCGATGCAGGTCTCAGGGCTGCCGATTCCGGATGGTCCTGTGGAGCATCCTGGCTGGCAACAAGAGGCCGATCGGATCGCGCGCGAACACTATTCGGCGGAGCGTGAACAATTCCGATCTGACCTCGACCGGATCATTGCAAGATCAACCGATGCGGCCTTTAGCACGCGTATCAATGCCGGCGTCGACGGGCACCTGTTCCTGATTCCGCAATTCAAGGGGACCATTGTCGGTCACCACTTCGTGGTCAAAGGCCTCTCGGCAGTGACCTGCTACGCGGTCAAGCTGTTCCTCGATCGCGATCGTCCCTATGGCAAGGACCTACACCGTTGCCAGTGGGTTGATTGCCCGAAGTTCTTTATGACTTCGGACGCGCAAAAGCGAAAGAAGCGGCCGACGGGGCTGCCGCGTACCAAGTATTGCAGCGACGAATGCATGTTCAAAGAGCGCGCCCGACGGCGCAAAGAGAAGTGAGGCAAAGATGGCAACCGTAAGCAAACGCCGAAATCGATGGATCGCGGACTATCGCGATAACACTGGCCGGCGGCATTGGGAAACCTACCGCACGCGAAAAGAGGCCGAACAGGCTCTAGCGTTGCATGTCACAACAATCAAGGACGGCAACTTCACGCCGCCGAATGATAGGCGCACCGTGGGTGACGCCTACAAGAGCTTCTGGGAGTTGTCCGTAGAGGGCACGGACAATCGCTCTGGGGTCGCACTACGCCCCACAACGAGGGCGTTGTACCTCATGACCTGGCGTAAGCACGTCGAGCCGCGATGGGCCACGCGCAAGCTCCTCTCAGTCGGTGCTGAAGAGATTGCCCGATGGCAGCAGGAGATGCTTGCGGCAAAGCATGGACCCAAAACCGTGCTCAACTGCGTTCAGTTGTTGAGCGCTGTCTTCAAGCACGCGCGGCGCTTCAAGTGGATTCCGACGAATCCCTGCGAGGATGTGCGCAAGCCGAAGTACAAGGTCAAGGTCCGTGCGTTTACGGGAATTGAGGTTGCCACACTGGCACAGTATGCGGACGACGCAACTGCCCTCCTCATTCGCACTGCCGCGAGCACCGGCCTGCGATTCGGCGAACTGGCGGGCCTCGAATGGGATAGTGATGTCGACCTCGAAGGCGGCTCGATCATTGTCAGCAAGCAATTCACTCATGGCGCATGGGCAGACCTCAAGACCGCGAATAGTCGGCGGCGTATTCCGCTCGCGAAGGAATTGGTGAAGCATTTGAAGCTCCACCGATTGCGAACGTCAGGCAAGCTTGTATTTCCCGGCGAGTCAGGAAAGCCGATCAATTACAACAACTGGCGGAATCGGGTATGGCTCCCGTTGCTCGCCAAGACTGGACCGGACGATGACCACCCGAAGCGCGTCGCCATCGACGGCACGTTCCACATGTTCCGGCACTTTTTCGTAACGACGCTCATTCAATCCGGCACCGACATGAAAACCGCGCAGACCTTGGCTGGTCATCACAGTGCCGCATTCACCGTTGATCAATACGCAGACGCGGTACCGCAGAGGCTCGAAGAGGCTGGCGAAGCGGTAGCAGCGGTGCTGCTCAAGGCCAGCGGTAGCATTTTGGTAGCATCACCGAAAACTGCGGTCCCGGCCCGAACCCAAGTAATTGATTTAATTGCGCGCCCGGACGGATTCGAACCGCCGACCACCTGGTTCGAAGCCAGGTGCTCTATCCAGCTGAGCTACGGGCGCATCGCGGCAAGTTTAGCCGAAAGTGCGCGGCCGCTCTGTATTGATGGGTCCGCGGCAACGGATTGACCAGCAGCACTCGCAGTCCCCAATTCGGAACCTTCGGATCGTACATCTTGTCTCGCAACTGTACTCGCGGTGGGAACCAATTAGCGCTTGAACCGATCAAATGAGATAATAATCAGTTACTTACCGGGCCGGCGGGGAACGCTGGCGGCCTTGGGGGCCTTGGCCGTAAGATCGATCTTGCACGATGAACATCCGCACCAATAACTAGAGGATTCCCGATGAAGGCTTGGATACCGCTCACGCTGGCTTACGCACTTGGCTCAGTCGTTCATGCGCAGGCGACTTGCGCTTATCCGAAGGCGCCCGACGCGCTCCCGGACGGCAAGACGGCAACGAAAGAACAGATGATCGCCGCCAAGAATGACGTCAGCCGGTACAACACCGACATGAACGCCTACTTGGATTGCATCAAGCTCGAGCTCGATGCCGCAACGCCAAAGGATCCGTCAAAGCTCTCGGCCGACGAAAAGAAGAAGGCTGATGAGCAATCGAAGATCTTGACCCAGAAGAATAATGCCGCAGTCGATGAGCTCCAGGCCGTAGTCGGGCGTTTCAATGAACAGCTGAAGGCCTACAAGGCGGCGCACCAACCTTGAAACAGGCGCGGCGGATCGATTCCGCCGCGACTCTTAGCTATGCAGGCTAGTACGCTCATCACCCCGCGTCTGGCCGAAGAGGCAATCAACTCTCGGCTAACGTGTCTGCCGATCGAATCACTGCCGCTGACGCAGTGTGTCGGTGGAACGCTGCGCGAGAACATTTACGCGGAGCGCGATCAGCCACCCTTCGATCGAGTCACCATGGACGGGATCGCGGTCGACAGCGAATCGCTTCGACGCGGTGTGCGCCGATTTCGCATCCAGGCGACTCAGGCTGCGGGTTCGCCGGCGTTGAGGCTGTCCCGGGGCGAAGACGCGATTGAAGTGATGACGGGTGCCATCCTGCCCCTCGCGAGCGACTGTGTCATTCCAAGCGAGCAGTACGAACTCGCCGATGGCGTCGCAGCGGTGAAGTCGACGGTGGTATCGACTCCGTACCACAACGTCCACCGCCGCGGCAGCGACGGCCGCCAGGGTACGCTGCTGCTGCAATCCGGCACATTGCTGCGCGCCCCCGAAATTGCGGTCGCGGCTTCCGCCGGAATGGCGCGCGTGCGGGTGAGCAGCCAACCGGCAATCATGATCGTCTCGACCGGCAATGAGTTGATCGAGCCGGGTGATCCCATCGCGGATTATCAGGTGCGCCGCTCGAATTCGTATGCGGTCGCGGCGACATTGCGCAGGCGCGGTTTCGGCCGGGTCGGCGATGATCATGTCATGGACGACGAAGAGCAGCTGCGCGAGCGGCTGAGTCTACATTTGACCACTCACGAGGTCGTGATTCTGAGCGGCGGTGTCTCGATGGGCCGGTTCGATCTCGTGCCGAAGGTGCTGGCGCAGTTGAGTGTGCAACAGGTGTTTCACCACATCGCGCAGCGCCCGGGCAAACCGATGTGGTTCGGCATCGGCCCGCAGGGCCAATCCGTGTTCGGCCTGCCGGGCAACCCCGTCTCGACCCTCGTTTGCCTCATACGCTACGTGATCCCTGCGATCGCCGAAGCCATGGGGACGTGCCGCGCGCAGCCTGAACGGCTGGCATTGGCGGCGCCGGTCACCTTTGAGCAGCCGCTCACGTATTTTTTGCCGGTGGCCGTTGAACACGATGACTGGGGTCGCCCTTGGGCCAACCCGCGTCCGCCCAACGGCTCCGGGGATTTCCTGAGCCTCGCAGGCACCGACGGCTTCATCGAGCTGCCCCCCGGGCCCAACACGTACCCGAAGGGCTTCGTCGCCGGCATGTACCGCTGGTGAGCTGATACGCCATGGAATTCACGCTGCACGACATACGAGGCGCACGACATCCGGCCGATCAGCTCGGCCGGCCGCTGCACGATCTGCGCATATCCGTGATGGACCGCTGCAACTTCCGCTGCCCGTATTGCATGCCGAAGTCGCAATTCCACGAGAACTACCGATTTTTGAAATCACAGGAACGATTGTCGTTCGAGGAGATCGCGCGGCTCGCCCGCCTGTTCGCCAGCCTCGGCGTGCAGAAGCTGCGCCTCACCGGAGGCGAGCCTCTGCTGCGCGCCAATTTACCCGATTTGATCGGCGATCTGTCCGGCATACCGGGCATCGAGGATATCGCGCTCACCACCAACGGTGTGCTGCTGTCTCAGCATGCGGTGGAGCTGCAGGCCAACGGCCTGAAGCGAGTGACCGTGAGCCTGGATACCTTGGACAAGGAGATTTTCACCCGCATGAGCGGTGGATTCGCCGCCCTGGAACAGGTTCTGCAGGGCATCGATGCCGCGATAGCCGCCGGGCTCGCGCCGATCAAGATCAACACGGTGATCGAACGCGGCGTGAATGATCACAGCGCACTCGATCTCGTGGAGCACTTTCGCGGCACGCCCGTGATCGTGCGCTTCATCGAGTTCATGGACGTGGGAAATCGCAACGAATGGCGGCCGGAGCTGGTGGTACCATCGCGCGAATTGGCCGCGCGCGTCAATGCCCGCTGGCCGATGCATCCGGTATCGGAGAACTATCGCGGCGAAGTTGCGCAGCGCTGGCGCTTCGACGACGGTGCGGGCGAAGTCGGCTTCATCTCCTCGGTGTCGCAGCCGTTCTGCGGCGCCTGCAGCCGGGCGCGTTTGTCCTCCGAGGGCAAGTTCTTCACCTGCCTGTTCGCCACGAAGGGGTTGGATCTGCGCGAAGCGCTGCGCAGCGGGGCGGCCGATGCCGATTTGCTGCAGATGATCCGCGGCACGTGGCTCACACGCACGGATCGCTACAGCGAGCAGCGCGAGCTGCGGCGGCAGGATCGCGGTCCGGGGGCCCAGAAGATCGAGATGTACTACATCGGCGGCTGAGGATCATGACGTTCTCCCACTTGGATGCCGATTCTCGCCCCACCATGGTGGACATTGGCGGCAAGACCGCCACCAAACGTACCGCCGTGGCGGAAGCGCGCGTGCTGTTCCCGGCGGCGGTCGCCGCTGCCCTGCGCGCCAGCGGCCTGCGATCGAGCAAGGGTCCGATTTTCGACACCGCCATCATCGCGGGAGTCATGGCCGCCAAGCGCACCCACGAGCTGATTCCGTTTTGCCATCCGCTCTCGATCGATAACTGCCACATCGGCATCGAACTTAAGGGCGACTCGGCCGTGATCCGATGTACGGTGAGCGTGCATCACAAAACGGGCGTGGAAATGGAGGCCTTGACCGGCGCCAGCGTGGCCGCGCTCACCGTGTACGACATGTGCAAGGCCTTGTCGCATGACATTACGATCAGCGCCATCCGCTTGCTGAGCAAGGACGGCGGCAGCAGCGGCTACGTGCGCAAGGACTCAACGTGAGCGCGCCGCTGTACGGCCTGATCCTGGCCGGCGGTTCGAGTTCGCGCATGAAGCGCGACAAGGCGGCGCTCCTGTATCGGGGCAAGAGCCAGCTCGATCGCGCCTTCGAGCTCGCCACTCGGCACGTGAACCCGGTATTCGTCTCGGTAAGGGCCAGTCAGAGCGGCGATCCATCGCGCGCGCACCGGCCTCTGATCCTCGATTCGGTGGCCGGCGAGGGGCCCATGGTCGGCATCCGTTCAGCCTTCGAGGCGCATCCGAACGTCGCGTGGCTGGTCCTGGCATGCGATCTGCCGTTCCTCGGCGATGCCGCGCTCTCTCGCCTGCTGGCCGAGCGCGATTCGAGCGCCATGGCCACTGCGTATCGCAGTGCCCATGATGGGCTGCCGGAGCCGCTGTGCGCCGTGTGGGAGCCGCGGGCGGCGGCCGCGCTCGCCGCCTATCAGGCGGCAGGCGGCGAGTGCCCGCGCAAGTTCTTGATGCGTCACCCGGCACGCCTGCTGGAACCCGTCGATCCGAAGGCGCTCGACAACGTCAATACGCCCGAGGAATATGCGCAGGCGCTCGGCCTGCTCGATTCGAGGTCACCGGCAAATCCCATGCAGCTCAAGATTCAGTACTTCGCCGTGATGCGCGAGCAGGCCGGCCGTTCCGAGGAGACCTTGGAGACCTCGGCGGCGACCCCCGCCGATTTGTACTCGGAATTGAAGGCGCGCTACGGCTTTACGCTGCCGCGCGAGCTGTTGAAAGTCGCCGTCAATAGCGAATTCTCGGCCTGGTCGCGCCGCTTGGGCCCTGGCGATGCGGTGGTGTTCATACCGCCGGTGGCCGGCGGATGATTCGTTTCCGCTTCGCCAGGGTGGCCATCGATACCGCGGCGGCGCGGCGCGAGTTGCTCGACCTCAGCGCCGGCGGCTACGTCAGCTTCGAGGGGTGGGTGCGCGATCATAACGAGGGCCGCGAGGTCACTCGCTTGGAATACGAGGCTTTTGAGGAACTCGCAGTGAAGGAAGGCGAGCGCATCCTCGAGGAAGCCGCGCAGCGCTTCCCCATCAAACACGCCCAGTGCATTCACCGTGTGGGGGCGCTGACATTGGGCGACATGGCGGTGTGGGTCGGGGTGAGCTCGGTGCACCGCGGCGAGGCGTTCGATGCCTGTCGATTCATCATCGATGAGGTCAAGCACCGGGTCCCGATCTGGAAGAAAGAGCACTATCGAAGCGGCGATTCAGGCTGGGTGAACTGCGAACGCTGCGCGGCGGCGGCTCACGATCATGAGCACGCGGCCTCTTCGCTGACCGGCTAGGCCAGGACTTTTGGGATGCAGCCGGATTACTCACGGCAGGAGCTTCTGAAAGAGGTGGGTGCGGCCGGTCAGGCCCGCCTGGCGGCCAGCCGCGCGCTGATCGTGGGGGCCGGCGGCCTCGGCAGCCCGGTTTTGCAGTACCTGGCGGGCGCCGGCGTCGGATTCCTGGGGCTGATCGACGCCGACACACTGCATCCTAGCAACCTGCACCGCCAGCCGATTTACGCGTTCGATGAGATCGGCGACATGAAAGCCCCCTTGGCCGGGGCGGCGGTCGCCAGGCTCAATCCCAGCGTGCGGGTCGAGGCGCACGCCGCCCGGCTCACGGCCGACAACGCGCTCGAGCTGGTTCGCGCGCACGACATCGTCGTCGATTGCAGCGACAACTTCCGCACCAAGTTTCTGATCAACGACGCCGCCGTGCTCGCGCATCGCCCGGCGGTATTCGCGAGCGTCTATCAATACGAAGGCCAGTTGCAGGTGTATAAGCCCCTTCAGACTCACGCCTGTCTGCGCTGCCTCTGGCCGGATGCAACCGCCGACGGCGCGGTGGGCAATTGCGCCGAAGCGGGCGTGCTCGGCCCGGTGCCGGGCGTTTTTGGCGCCCTGCAGGCGCTGCTCACGCTCAAGATATTGCTCGCGATGCCGGGCCAGCTCGACGGCGAGCTCCTGTTGTTGGACTTCATGAATTTTTCCAGTGTGAAGCTCAAGGCGCACCGCCGCTTCGGCTGCGATGCGCCCCGCTGCGCGCTCATTCGCGATCTCGAGCGCGATGCGGCGGACATCGAGATCCCATTGCCGTCGCTGGCAGCGGCGGCGCAAGGCCGCTTCGAATTGATCGATGTCCGAACGGCCGAAGAGTTCGCGGCTTCGCCCACTGCGGCGCGGCACATCCCCATGCCCGAGCTGCTTGCACATCCCGAACTGCTCGCGCGCGGCGTGCCGTATCTGCTCGTGTGCGCTTCGGGAAAGCGCAGCCTCGCAACCGCCCGTGCACTGCGCAGGGTCGGGCTTGCGGCGCATTCGCTCGCAGGCGGCTTGCAGGGACTCGAGTAGACCGTGCACTTTCAAAGCAAACTGCCGGACGTCGGCACCACCATATTCACGGTGATGTCGCGCCGCGCGCTCGAGGAAGGCGCTCTCAATATCGGACAGGGTTTTCCGGATTATCCCATCGATCCGCGTCTCGGACAGGCGCTCGTCGAGGCGGTGGCACAGGGCCGCAACCAATACGCGCCGATGGAGGGCCTCGTCGAACTGCGCGAACGGATCGCCCGCAAGCTCGCCTTGAGCTATGCCGTCGAGGTTGACCCCCAGGCGGAGATCACCGTCACCTGCGGCGGCACGGAGGCGCTGTACGATGCGATCCAAGCGGTGGTCGGCCCGGGCGATGAAGCCATCGTTTTCGATCCCGCCTATGATGCCTACGAACCGGCGATCCGCCTCGCGGGGGCCCGCTGCGTCCGCATCCCGTTGACGCCTCCGGGGTTTCGCTTCGATTGGGACCGCATCGGGCAATGCGTGACTGATCGGACGCGCCTGATCATCGTGAACAGTCCGCAGAATCCGAGCTGCAGTGTCGCGGAGCGCAGCGATCTCGATGCGCTCGCGTCCCTCGTGCGCGACCGGCCCATCAGCATTCTCGCCGATGAGGTGTACGAAAACGTGCTGTACGACGGCCGGCGTCACGCATCCGTGCTCGCGCATCCGGAATTGCGCGAGCGCAGCTTCGCGGTCTTTTCATTCGGCAAAACGCTGCACGCCACGGGCTGGCGCGTCGGCTACTGCGTTGCACCGCCGCCGCTCACGCGGGAATTGCGCAAAGTGCATCAGTTCAACTCGTTCAGCATCGCAGCGCCGCTGCAATATGCGATTGCCCGCTACCTTGAGCAGTTTCCAGAGGCGTGGACGGGACTATCCGCGTTCTTCGAGGCCAAGCGCAACCTGCTGGCGGGGCTGCTGCGCGGCTCGGGCTTCGAACCGGTTCCTGCGGCGGGCACGTATTTCCTTCTGGTCGACTACGGGGCTCTCTGCCATTCGAGCGACGTCGATTTTGCGGACCGGCTGATCCGCGAGGCGAAAATCGCCACCATCCCGCTGTCGCCCTTCTACGCGCAGCCCCCCCCGATGACGCTGCTGCGACTGTGCATCGCCAAGCGCGATGAGACGCTGAAGGCCGCCGCCGAACGCTTGTGCGCCTTCGCGGCTCGACCTCAGGTGCCGTAGCGCGGCTTCAGCGGACGCAGGTTCTGGCGCTGCCGAATTCGCGCCGCATCCATGAGTATGCGTCCCGCCCATCGATAGACATTGTTCTCCTTGACGGTCCTGCGCATCAGGCTCATGCGGTCGCGGCGCTCGTTGCGGCTCATGCCCATCGCAATTTCGATTGCATCGGCCGTCTCATTGACGTCGAACGGGTTGATCAGAAGCGCTTCCGTCAGCTCCCTCGATGCACCCGCAAAGGTGCTCAGTATCAGCACGCCGTCCTCATCGTCGCGCGCGGCGACGAATTCCTTCGCCACCAGATTCATGCCGTCGTGCAGACTGTTGACCAGACAGAAATCGGCGGCGCGGTACAGCTCGAAGACGCTGCGCGGCCCTTGGTGCTCGTCGATCAACACGATCGGCAGCCAGCCGGCCTCCCCGAACTTGGCGTTGATGCGCTGCACCTCGCGGTAGGTTTGCGCCTGCAGCGCCTGGTAGGCGGGCAATTGGCCGCGCGACGGTGAGGCGATCTGCAGCAGAGTGATTCGCCCTCGATACACGGGGTTCCTCTCGAGCAGCGCTTCGAGGGCCTGGAAGCGCTCGATGATCCCCTTGGTGAAGTCCCAGCGCTCGACTCCCAAGCCGATGACGACCTCCGGCGCGAGGCGGTAGCGCTCGCGCACCGTGGCACGGCACACCGCGGGCTCGGGCAGGTCCTTGAGCCAGCGAGGCGGCCACTCGATCGATATCGGGTAGGCAGCGACCCGGCACACATGCCCCTGCAAGGTCACCGCCATGTGCTCGCGATCGATCTGGCACTCCACGAAGCGATCCACCGTGTCCAGAAAATTCTGGCAGTGATAGCGCGTATGAAAGCCGAGAATATCCGCCGACAGCATGTGCAGCAGCATCTCGCGCTTCCACGGGCATACGCCGAACGTCTCCGCGTTGGGCCAGGGAATGTGCCAGAACAAGGCGATCGTCGCCTTGGGCTTTTTCAGCCGGATGAGCTTCGGCAGCAGCGCGAAATGAAAATCCTGGATCAGCACCACGGGGCTGTCGGTGCTCGCCTCCTCGGCGAGCACGTCGGCAAATTTGGCGTTGACCTGCTCATAGGCGCGCCAGTCGCTGGGGCGAAACGCCGGACGCACGTACGCCAGATGACACAGCGGCCAAAGCCCCTCGTTGGAAAAGCCGTAGTAGTACCCCTGTTCCTCCTCATCGGTGAGCCACACGCGGCGCAGGGTGTATGAAGGATCGTCCGGCGGCACGCGAATGTGGTCGAAGCGGTCCACCGTCTCGCGATCCGCGTCGCCGGCTCCGTGCGCGATCCACACGCCGGAGCAGGCGCGCATGACGGGCTCGAGCGCGGTGACCATGCCGCTGGCGGGCACTTGCACCACGGGGCGCCGGTCGGCATCGAGGGTATGGATGTAGGGCTCGCGGTTCGACACGATGATCACCTGCGAGGAATGGAGGTGATCGCGCACCACCTGGCGCAGGGCCTGCGGCGTCCAGTTTTCGCGAAAGTCGATTTCCAGGCGCTGCCGTTCCTCGGCCTCCGCCAGCACTTGCCTGACCTGGGTGAGAATCGGCAGCGAAGAGCGCGGCGACTTGGCATTGTCGAGAAAGCGCTTGCCGCGAATGTCGCCGATCAGTACGTTCGCCCAGCGGCGCAGTTGCAGCCAGGCGACCAGCACGATCAGCAGCGCCAGCAGCAGCACCGAGATGCCGATGAACACCAGGATGAAGTCGCGCGCGGTGCGCTGCCGGCGATCGACGAAGCTCAGGTCGTACAGCATGAGCACCCGAAACGGAACCGGCGCCGCGTCGAAATCGAAGCGCGACTCCTGCACCGACCCGGATGGCAGCTGCACGATGCGCGTGGCGGCGGGTCCGGACATGCCGGTCGACTCGCATGAAATGGCGATCGGTGTGCGCTCGGTTTTGACGATCGTCGTGCCGTCCGGCCGGCACACCAGCACCGCGAGCAGCCGCTCATCCGCAGTCACCTTGACCAGGTAATTGCGCAGGTGCGACTGATTGCCCTCGCCCACGAGTTCGGCGAGCGGCTCCTGCATGGAGTGCATCGCGAGCTCAGCCCGCAATTCGACATCCGAGCGAAACCATTCGGCCAGCAGCCGCTCGATGTACGGCAGGCCGAAATACGCAACCACACAGGATGCGAACGCGACCGGCAAGACGAAGCGCAGGATGACCGATCGAAACACCGTGCCTCCGCATGTGCTTTAAGATCAAGAACAGATGTGGCGAGGCAACAAAATACCACGAAAATAAAAGTCCATTGGGCATTGGCACACGCCACGGGGTGGGCTATGTTTTTGCATGCCAAAAAATGCATCTCCCGTACCGTCGCTCGACTGGTGCCTGTTTCTCGACGTGGACGGCACACTGCTCGAATTGACCGACACGCCCTCGGGGGCCGCCGCCGATCAGGGGCTCAAGAGCCTGCTTGGGGAAGTGGCGGAGAGATTGGGCGGAGCGGTCGCTCTGGTGAGCGGGCGCAGCATCGCCTACTTGGATGCGCTTTTTGCCCCGCTCAAGCTGCCCGCCGCGGGGTTGCACGGGGTCGAGCGCCGCAAGGCGTCGGGCGCCATCCAGGGCGCCAATTACTCCGACGCACAGCTCGACGGCGCGCGGGCCGCACTGCAGGCATTCGTCGACGCCCACCCCGGCACCTTGCTCGAGGACAAGGGCAGGAATCTCGCAGTGCACTACCGGATGGCGCCCGAACTCGAATCGAGCGCGCGCCGAGCCGTTGCGGCGGCCGCGGCATCGATGGGGCCGAATTACCACGTTCAAGAAGGCAACATGGTGCTCGAAATCAAGCCCTACGGGTTCACGAAAGCCACCGCCGCCAAGGAATTCATGCAGGAGGCGCCCTTTTCGGGCAGAACCCCGGTGTTCGTCGGCGACGATCTGACCGACCAGGCGGGATTGGAGATGGTCGAGGCGCTCGGCGGCATTTCCATCGGTGTCGGCGACCGGGTCCGGGGCCAGTGGCGCTTCGACGGCCCATTGACCGTGCGTCATTGGCTCGAGAGCATTGCCGCGCTGACGGACACGCATCGCGCCTGATCGGCGCTGCTCGATCGGCTACCCGCGGATCTGACCGCTGCCGCGTACCAGATACTTGTAGCTGGTGAGCTGCTCCACCCCTACGGGGCCGCGTGCGTGAAACTTGTCCGTGCTGATGCCGATCTCCGCGCCCATGCCGAATTCGCCGCCGTCGGCAAACTGCGTCGATGCATTGTGCAGCACGATCGCGCTGTCGACCCGGGTCAAGAAGCGCTCGGCGGCAGCCGCATCGTCGGTCACGATGCAGTCGGTGTGCTGCGAGCCGTACTGCCCGATGTGCGCGATCGCCGCATCCAGGTCCTCGACCACACGCACGGCAATGATCGCGTCGAGATATTCGGCGTACCAGTCCTGCTCGTCGGCACTCTTCACACGCCCATCCGATCGCGCGGTCTGCGGATCGCCGCGCACCTCACAGCCGGACTCGAGCAGCATCTTGACCAGCGGGCCCAGGTGGGTGTCCGCGCAGCCGCGATCCACCAGCAGCGTTTCCGCGGAGCCGCAGATTCCGGTGCGGCGCATCTTCGCGTTCAGCACGATGTCCTTCGCCATGTTGAGATTCGCGGCGCGGTCGACATACACGTGACAGACACCCTCCAGGTGTCCGATCACCGGCACCCGCGCCTCTTGCCGCACTCGGGCGATCAGATTCTTGCCGCCGCGCGGCACGATCACGTCGATGTGAGCGCGCATTTCGGCGAGCATGTAACCGACGGCCGCCCGGTCGGTGATTGGCACCAGCTGGATGCAGGCATTCGGCAGACCCGCCACCGTCAGGCCCTCATCCAGGCACGCATGGATCGCTGCGTTGGAATGCGCGCTCTCCGAACCGCCGCGCAAAATCACGGCATTGCCCGACTTCAGGCACAGCGCGCCGGCGTCCGCGGTGACGTTCGGGCGGCTCTCGTAAATGATGCCGATCACGCCCAAGGGCACGCGGCGCCGTTGAATGAGCATGCCGTTGGGCCGCACCCACTCGGCCAGCACGGTGCCGATCGGGTCGGCAAGGCGCTCGATGTCCTCGAGCGCGCGCGCCATGGATTCGACGCGAGCATCGTCCAGCTTGAGCCGGTCGAGCATTGCATTCGACAGTGCGTGCGAGGCGGCGTCGCGCACGTCGCGCTCATTCGCCGCCAGGATCTTGTGGCGGCGCGCCCGCAGCGATGCCGCCGCGGCCCGCAGCGCGCGATTCTTCTGATCGCTCGAGGCCAGCTCGAGCAGCGGCGCGGCGGCGCGCGCGGCGCGGCCGATCGCTCCCATGATATCGGCCACCATCACGACACCTTCAGCAACACCAAGTCGTCGCGATGCACGATTTCATCGCGACCTCTGAATCCCAGCACCTTCTCGATCTCCGCAGACTTGCGCCCGATGATGCGCGCCGCATCGCTGTCCGAATACGCACAAATGCCTCTCGCCACCTCGCCGCCGTCGGGTCCGATGATACTCACCGTATCGCCCCGCTCGAAGCGCCCCAGCGCGCGCGTCACGCCCGCGGGCAGCAGGCTCTTGCCGCTCATCAGGGCGCGGACCGCGCCCTCATCGACCGCGATCGCCCCGGCCGGCTTCAGGGTGCCCGCGATCCATTGCTTGCGGGTGGCCATCGGCGTCGAGGAGGGGACGAACCACGTGCAGCGTGCACCCTCCTCGATGCGCTTCAGCGGGTGCTGGGAAGCGCCCTTGGCGATGCACAGATGGCAGCCCGCGCCGACAGCGATTTTAGCGGCGGCAATTTTCGTCTGCATGCCGCCCGAGCCCATGCCGCTGCTCACGCCGCCCGCCATGGCTTCGATGGCGGGGGTGATCTCGAGCACGCGCGAAATGAACTCGGCATCCGGGTCCTCGTGCGGATTCGCCGTGTACAGACCGTCGATGTCCGACAGCAGCACCAGACAATCGGCTCCCACCATCTGCGCCACTCGCGCCGCCAGCCGGTCATTGTCGCCGTAGCGGATTTCGGCGGTCGCGACCGTGTCGTTCTCGTTGATCACCGGCACGGCCCCGAGCGAGAGCAGGGTGTTCAAAGTGCCGCGCGCATTGAGGTAACGGCGGCGCTGCTCGGTGTCCCCCAGGGTGAGCAGAATTTGGGCCACCGTGATTCCGTGGGCGTCCAGCAGCTCCTTGTAAGCGTGTGCGAGGCGAATCTGGCCGACCGCCGCAGCCGCCTGACTCTCCTCGAGTTTCAGCTTGCCGGCGTTCAAGCCGAGGTGCCGCCGGCCGAGCGCGATCGCACCCGAGGACACCAGGATGACCTCTTGGCCGCGCTGGCGCAGATGCGCGATATCCGCCGCAAAGCTCTCCAGCCATGTACGATTGAGCCTCCCCTTGTCCGCGTCGACCAGCAGTGCGGACCCCACCTTCACGACGACGCGCTTGGCATCGGTGAAGCGGCGGGCGGTGGCTTTGCGGTCGGCAATGGTCATTTGTACACAATATTGCCATTTACTTAGCGGACGGGCCTCCCCTAATATTCGCCTGACAACCAGCGCAGCGCTCAAGAGAAGGAAGACCTTAAGTGGGCAGAGAATACGAACCGACCGTCGGGCAGTGGTACGAGGACCTGGAAAACGAGGAAACCTTCCAGGTGCTTAGGGTCGATGAAGATCGCGAGATCGTCGAGATTCAGCATCTCGACGGCGACATCGAGGAATTGGACGTCGACGGCTGGGCGGAGCTGGATTTGGAACTCAGCGAGGAGCCGGAGGGCTGGTCAGGTTCCAAGGCTGAAAAGGACGCCGAAGAGGATGAAGACGAGGACGAGGACTGGGACGAGGACGAAGACGAGGATGAGGACGACGATCTAGACGATGACGATGACGAGGATCACGAGGAATACTGAAGCTCGCGCTCTTTAGGATCCCACGCGCTCGAGCCAGCCGTGCCGATCGGGCGCCTCTCCTTGCTGGATGGCGACCAGTCGGGCCCGCAGCGCGCGGGTGAGCGGACCCACCTCGCCGCTCGCCACTCGATGTTCGGTGCCGCGATAAATCAGCGTCCCGACGCCGGCGAGCACGGCGGCCGTTCCGGATAGCGCGGCTTCGCCGGATTTCACCCACTCGAACATCTCCGTCACGTCGAACACGCGCTCCGTTACCGCATAGCCCTGATCGCGTGCGAGCGTCAATAGAGAATCGCGCGTGACGCCGTGCAGGAAGGTGCTGTCCAAGCCCCGCGTCAACAGCTCGCCGTCGCGAATCAGCAGAAAATTGGCCGCACCGGTCTCCTGCACCTGGCCGCCCGGACAGAACAGCACTTGATCGGCCTGGTATTTCGCCCGTGCATTGAGCGTCGGGCCCATCGCCGCAGCATAATTACCGCCGGTCTTGACCATGCCCATCTGGGCCGCGCAGCGCGTATTCTCATCGTCGACCAGAATGCGCAGCGGCTTCATGCCGCCGGCGAAGTAGTCCCACACCGGGCTCGCCAGGACCAGGAGCAGTGCATCGCCGGCCGGTGTCGCCGCCGCCCCGATGTTCGCCGTGGTGCCAAACAGAATCGGCCGCAAATACAGCGCACCCGGCGCCTCCGGCACGGCGTCGCGGCAGCGCGCGATCACGGCGCGCACCATGTCGGCGAGCTGCGCCGCATTCGGTTCAGGCAGTACCAGCTGGCGCGCGCTCTGGCGCATGCGCTGGATGTGCCGATCCATCCGAAAAATGTGGATCGACCCGTCGGCGCGCCGAAACGCCTTGAAGCCCTCGAAGCAGGTGCTCGCGTAGTGCAGTACGTGGGCCGCCGGGGAAAGTTCGATCGGCGCAACCGGCTTGATCTCGGCCTCGCTCCAGCTCCCGCCGTGATAAGCGGCAACCGCCATGTGAGATGTCAGCACCGTGCCGAATGCCGGTCGCTGGGGTTGTGCAGTCATTGAACCTTCACCTTGGGTATGAAAATCGTCGCCGGATGTTCGAGCAGGTCCTTCAAGGCCTGAATCATCGCCGCCGCATCATAACCGTCCACGAAACGATGATCGAATGAGGACGACAAATTCATGATCCGGCGCACCACCACCGCGCCCTGCCGCACCACCGGCCGCTCCACGGCTTTGTTGAGTCCGACGATGGCGACTTCCGGAGCGTTGATGACCGGCGTGGAGGCGATGCCGCCGAGCTTTCCGAGGCTTGTGACCGTGATGGTCGAACCCATCAGCTCTTCGCGCGTCGCCTTGTTCGAGCGCGCGCGCTCCGACACACGGCGGATCTGCGCGGCAAGCTCCCACAGGTCGAGCGCTTGCGCATTGCGCACCACGGGCACCTTGAGTCCGTCGGGCGTCTGGGTCGCCACGCCGACATGGACGGCGCGGTGTCGCACCAGCACGCCGCGGGCTGCGTCATACAGCACGTTGCACTGCGGAAAGGAATCCAGCACACGCACCAGCGCCAAAATGACCAGCGGCAGGTAAGTCAGGGAGGGCTCGCCCTTCTGCAACCCTAAGTTCAAATGCTGCCGCAAGGCGTCGAGTTCCGTGACGTCCACTTCTTCCACATAGGCAAAATGCGGAATGTTGCGCTTGGCCTCGCTCATTCGCTCGGCAATCAGCCGGCGCACGCCGATCACCTTGATCTCCGAGGTCTGCGCCGCGGTTGACACCGCAGCAGGCACCGCAGCCGTCGGCACCGGGACCGCCTGGGCGCCGGACACCGCAGCAACCGGGCGGGCGGGCGCCGCGATCAAATCGTTGCGCAGAATGCGGCCCCCGGGTCCCGAACCCGCAACGCTCTTAAGATCGATGCCGGCCTCGCGCGCTCGGCGCCGATTGGCCGGAGAGGCCATGATCCGGCCGGAGCGCAGCGCGGCCGCCGCAGCGGGTGCCGCCGCAATCATGGCGGCTGGCGCAGGCGCTGGGGCGACTCGCGCCACGACGACGCCTGCGCCCGCAGCTGCGCCTGCGCCTGCATCGGTCTCGAACACGATCAGCGGCGAACCCACCGCCACCTTGTCGCCCGGCACACCGGTAATCGACAGCACGCGTCCGCTGACCGGCGCAGGCACCTCCACGGCCGCCTTGTCCGTCATCACCTCGACGATGACTTGATCCTCGGCGACGACGGCACCGGGTTGCGTGTGCCAGGCAACGATCTCCGCCTCCACGGTGCCCTCGCCCAGGTCCGGCATTTTGAATACGTACTGGCTCATGACGGCTCCATCACGGTCTTGACGGCCATGGCGACGCGCGCCTGTCCCGGGAAATACTCCCATTCAAACGCATGTGGATAGGGCGTATCCCAGCCGGCGACGCGCTGGATCGGCGCCTCCAAGTCCCAGAAGCATTCCTCCTGGACCACCGATGAGATCTCGGCGCCGAAACCGGAAAATCGCGTCGCCTCGTGCGCCACCACGCAGCGGCCGGTCTTCTTCACCGAGCGGCAGATGGTGTCGACGTCGAGCGGCACCAGGGATCGCAAATCAATGATCTCGGCATCGACTCCGAGGCTCGCGGCCGCGGCCAGAGCGACGAATACCATGGTGCCGTAGGTGATGATGGTCAACTGCGAGCCGCTGCGCACCACATCAGCCAACCCCAGCGGCACCGTGTAATACCCCTCGTCCACCTGGCCCTTCGGGTGGGTGCTCCACGGCACCGCCGGCTTGGTCGGATCACCGTCGAACGGTCCGTTGTACAGCCGCTTTGGCTCGAAGAACACGACCGGGTCGTCGTCCTCGATCGAGGTGATGAGCAGTCCCTTGGCATCGTAGGGGTTCGACGGCATGACGACCTTGAGGCCGCTGACATGGGTGAAAATCCCCTCCGGGCTCTGCGAATGCGTCTGGCCGCCGCGAATGCCGCCGCCGCAGGGCGTGCGGATGGTCACGGGCGCGAAGAAATCGCCCGCCGTGCGATAGCGCAGGCGCGCCAATTCGCTCACGATCTGATCGAAGCCCGGATAGATGTAATCGGCGAATTGGATTTCCGCGACCGGGCGCAGGCCATTCACGCCCATGCCGATGGCGGCGGCGACGATACCCCCCTCGGCAATCGGCGTGTCGAGCACGCGATGTTCACCGTATTTGCGCTGCAGCCCTTCGGTGGTGCGGAACACGCCGCCGAAATAGCCGATGTCCTCGCCCATCAGCACGACCGAGGGATCCTTCCCCAGCATGATGTCCATGGCGGAGTTCAAGGCTTGAATCATGTTCATGCTGGCCATGTCAGGAGCCTGGCCGATTGTTCTGGCGCCGCTCCGCGCGCATCAAGGCGCGCTGGCGCTTGAGGTTCTGCGGCATTTCTTTGAACACGTCCTCGAACATGAGATCAGGATCGAGTTTCGGCCCCTCGCTCATCGTTCCATAGGTCACCGCCTGCTGCCAGCTGGCGGCAACCAGCGCTTCGAGTTGCGTGGTGAGCGCGCGATGGCGCTCCTCCGACCACTCCCCAAGTTTCATCAGATGGCGCTTGAGCCGATCGATCGGATCGCCGAGCGGCCAATGCTCCTGATCGTCTTTGGCGCGATAGCGGGCCGGATCGTCGCTGGTGGAATGCGCAGCGGCGCGGTAGGTCACCAGCTCGATCAACGTGGGTCCGGCGCCGGTGCGCGCGCGCTCCGCAGCCCACTGCGTGACCGCGTACACCGCGAGAAAGTCATTGCCGTCGACCCGGATTCCGGCGATGCCGTAGCCCGGACCGCGTGCCGCGAACGAGCGCTGCTCGCCGCCGGCGTAACCCTGGAACGTGGAGATCGCCCACTGGTTGTTCACCACGTTGAGAATGACCGGCGCCTGGTAGACCGAAGCGAACAGCAGCGCATGATGGAAATCCGCCTCCGCGGTGCTGCCCTCGCCGGTCCAGCTCGCGGCCACGTTGTCCTCGCCCTTGATCGCCGCCGCCATGGCCCAGCCGACCGCTTGCGGGAATTGCGTCGCCAGATTTCCGGAGATCGAGAATATATTCCCCGCTTTGGAGTGATACATCACCGGCAGCTGACGGCCCTTGCACATGTCGCGCGTATTCGACAGCAGCTGGCACATCAGATCTTCCAGCGCGGTGCCGCGCGCAATGTGCAGACCTTGATTGCGGTACGAGGGAAACAGCATGTCGCCCGGCCGCAGCGCCATGCACTGCGCGACCGAGACGGCCTCCTCGCCGAGCGAGCGCATGTAGAAGGAGATCTTGCCCGCGCGCTGAGTGCGCTGCATGCGCTCATCGTAAATTCGCGTCAGCAGCATGTGCCGCAATCCTACCTGCAGCTCCGCGGGATCCAGGTGCGGGTGCCAGGGTCCGACGGCGGTGTGGGAGTCATCCAGTACGCGCACCAGTTCGACCGACAGCGGCTCGATGTCGCGCGCGCGCACATTCACATCGGGGCGGGCGACGGCGCCGGCAGGCGATAGGTGCACGTAGCTGAAATCGGGCTTTTCACCCGGGCGGGCGGGCGCCCTCGGCAAATGCAGGCGGGAGTGTCTGTTCATGCGTCCAACTTACGTCCGGCGGCGACTCTGTGTTGCATTCATTAAGCATCTCCCCGATAATCCGGTTCATTCATTCCGTAATATAGCCAATAATGGAAAATTCATTTCACCTGGCGATCGATCGACTGGATTTGCGGCTGCTGGATATTTTACAGCGCCACGGCGCTCTGTCGGTGGCCGAGGTGGCATCGCGAACCCGCATTTCCACCACCACCTGTTGGCGGCGCATCCAGCAGCTCGAGCAAAGCGGCGTGATCAAGGCGCGGGTCGCGCTGCTCGACCGCAACGCCCTCGGCCTGGACGTGACCATCTTCGCGCACGTCAAGCTCGCGACCACGGGCCGCGATGCGATCGGCGAATTCGAAGCGGCGATCCGCGATCGCGCCGAAGTGCTCGAGTGCTACACGCTCACTGGCGAGTGGGATTTTCTGCTGAAGATCGTCACCCGGAACATCAAGGCATACGAAGCGTTTTATCTGGATTACCTGTCGCGCATTCCGTGCGTGCGGTCGGTCAACTCCTCGGTGGCCGTCACCGTCATCAAGGAGTCGACCGCGCTGCCGCTCGTCGCTGCCGACGGGGCTTTGAAGCTCAAATCATGATACCAGCAGCACCGTCGCACCGATGGTGCGGCGGCTCGCCAGGGCGCGGTGCGCCTCGGCCGCGTCGCGCAGCGCGAAGCGCTCGCCGACATGCGCGCGCACTTCGCCCTTGCTCAAGCGCGCGAACAAATCCGCCGCGCGCTCCTGCAATTGTTCGGGGCTCTTGATGTAATCGAACAGGGTTGGGCGGCTGGCATAGAGCGAGCCGCCCGCTGCCAGATCGGAGAGCTTGAACTCGGTGATTGTGCCCGAGGATTGGCCGAAGCTGACGAACATGCCCCGCGGCTTCAGCGCCTTGAGCGAGCCGCGCCAGGTATCCTTGCCAACCGAATCATAGACCGCATCGCAGCCCTGGGCGGTGGTGATGGCCTGCACGCGAGCGGTGAAGTCCTCGCGCGAATTGTCGATGACATGCGCATAGCCGTTCGCCTGCGCGACGGACACCTTGGCGGGGGACCCCACCGTGCCGATCGCGGTGGCGCCCAGCACTTTCAGCCATTGTCCGAGCAGCAGCCCGACGCCGCCGGCGGCCGCGTGCACGAGCACCGTATCGCCGGCTTTGACGGGATAGCAGGAGTTTACGAGAAATTGCGCGGTCAGCCCCTTGAGCATCACCGATGCGGCGATGTCGAACGCAATCGAGTCCGGCAGCTTGACGACCCGATCGGCCGGCACGATTCGCCGCGTGCGGTAGGCGCCCACCGGCAGGATGTAGGCGACCCGGTCGCCGACGGCGAGATGCGTGACCCCCGCACCCCGCTCCTCGATGATTCCGGCCGCCTCGGCCCCTGGAATCAGCGGCGTCGACGGCCACGGGTACAGGCCGCTGCGGAAATACGTGTCGAGAAAATTGACGCCGACGGCGCGCTGCGCGATGCGCACCTCGCCGGAACCGGGATCCGCCGTGTCGAGCGGACCCCACTCGAGCGCTTCGGGACCGCCCGGTGCTCGCACCACGATCCCCATGTCCGATGTGTCCGCCTGTGCCGGGCTCATCGGCGCCGCTCCACGAAACGGCGGATGCGTATGCCCGCCTCGCGCAGCGCCGCCTCGTCGGTCGCGAAGCAGACGCGCACAAATCCTGACGTCCCGTGGCCGAATGCGCCGCCGTCGAGCACCGAAACACCTTCCGATCGATACAACTCGCACATGAAATCAGATCCCGACAACCCGCTGTCGCGAACATCCATCAGCATGAACATGCCGGCCTGGGGCGCGTGACAGCGTATCCCGGGAATTTCGGCGAGTGCCGCGAGCAGAAAATCGCGCCGCCTGGCGCAGAACTCGCGAATCCGCGACTCCGCGGCGGAGGCGCCGCGCACCGCCGTGAGCGCCGCTTCTTGAATGAATCCCGGCAGGCCGTACAGCATGCACATCGCCAGCGCCTCCGCATGGGCGATGAGCCGTTGCGGGCCGACCAGCCAGCCGGCGCGCCACCCTGGCATCGCATGCGTTTTGGACAAGCTGCTGATGGTGACGACCTGCTCAGGCAGAGCCGCTGCAAGGCTCGGAACGCGGCCGCCGGGGGCGAGCCCAGCGTATACCTCGTCGGCCACCACCCACAGCGCGTGGCGGCGCGCCAGCTCACCGATGGCGGCGAGCTCGGCTTCGCTCAATATGGCGCCGCTCGGGTTGTTCGGCGTGGCGAAAAACACCGCGCGAGTGCGCGGCGTGATCGCCGACTCGAGCGCAGCGAGATCGATGCGGAAACCCGCTGCCGCCTGCGCCGGCACCCGCACCATGTGCGCGCCCGAGACCTCGAGCGTGGCGGGATAGGTGGGGTACAGCGGCTCGAACGCAATGACCTCATCGCCGGGGCCCGCGAGGCACAGCGATGCGGCAAACAAGGCGTTCTGCGCGCCGGCGAGAAAAATGACGTTGGCGGCTTGCACCGGCTGGCCCGTGCGTTCCTGGTGCGCTCGAGCGATGGCTTGGCGCAGCAAGTCGCGTCCCGCCACCGGCGTGTAATGCGTGTCGCCGGCGCTTAAGGCTTCGATCGCGCGATCGAGTACGGGCTGCGGAGTGTCGATTTCCGGATCGCCGACGCTCAATATGATGACGTCTTCCCCTCGCTCCTGCGCCGCGCGCGCCGCGTAGTGTATTTCCCACGCATCGGCTCCTTCGCCGGTGATGCGCTCCACCAAATTCGAAAATTTCATCCGAGCAGCCCTTCATAGCGTGGCGACGGCGGGGACGCCTTACTTTTAGTACCGCCGCATGCCATCCTATCGCGCTTTCCCAAACAGCGTTCAAGAAGGTCAAATGTCGCGCAGTATCGGACGGTACTTGGTCGAACTGTTGGCCGCCAACGGCATCGATACCGTGTTTGGCATTCCCGGCGTACACAATCTCGAGCTCTACCGCGGGCTCGCCGCCTGCGGTATGCGCCACATCCTCGTGCGCCATGAGCAGGGGGCCGGCTTTGCCGCCGACGGCTATGCGCGCTTGAGCGGCCGCCCTGCCGCCGCCTTCACAATTTCAGGTCCGGGGCTCACGAACATTTTGACGGCGGTCGCTCAGGCCTACTCGGATTCCGTCCCGCTGCTGGTGGTCGCCACCACTCCGGTGCGCTCCTCGCTCGGCAAACAATGGGGCGTGCTGCACGAGTTGCAGAACCAGTGGGCGCTTGCCGCAGGGGTCTTTGGCGTGGCGCGCGCCGCCGCCAGCGCCGAGGATGTGCGGGATCATCTGCGCCACTGCTTGGCATCGCTGCGCGTGGGGCGCCCTCGCCCCGCCTACCTGGAAATTCCGCTCGACGTATTGTCCGAGTCGACGGCGCTGCCTGCGGACCGCTTTGCCGACCCTGCGCCACTGCCGCACGCACCAGCCGCACAGATCGAGGCGGCAACTCGTCTGCTCGCGGTGGCCGAGCGCCCCATCATCATCGCGGGCGGCGGCGCGCGCCGTGCGGGGCCTGAGCTGCACCGGCTGCTCGAAACGCTGGATTGCCCGCTGGTGACCACGGCGGCCGCCAAGGGCCTGCTGGCGGAGCATCATGCCGCGAACCTCGGCACCTCATTACCCCATCGTGCGGTTCAGGCGCTGATTGCCGATGCGGACGTGGTGCTGGCCGTCGGCACCGAATTGGGCGAGACCGACATCTACACCGCCACACAACTGCCGCTCGGCGGCCTGCTGATTCGCATCGACATCGATCCGGTCAAGCTCTCGGATCAATACGCGGCAGACGTGCCGGTGTGGGGAGACGCGCGCTCGAGTTTACAGGCGATCCAGCAGGGGTTGTCGGCGCGCTCGGGCTGGAACTCCCGGTCCGGCGGGGCGCCGGGTTTGCGGCGGGAAATCGAGAGCACGTTCGATTCGCAGGCGCGCACGCAGCTGCACGCGCTCAAGGCCATCCGAGCCGCGCTGCCGCGCGACGGGGTCGTGTTCAGCGACATGACGCAGATCGCATATTTCGGCAACTATGCCTTCCCCACCGACGAGCCGGGGCAGTGGTTCCACCCGTCGGGATACGGCACATTGGGCTTCGCGCTGCCCGCGGCGCTCGGCGCCAAGATCTCGAGTCCGGCGCGGGCCGTGCTGGCGCTGGCGGGCGATTTTGGTCTGCAATTCACCCTTGGCGAATTGATGACCGCGGTCGAGACGGCTGTGAGTCTGCCCGTGGTGGTGTGGAACAATTCGGCGCTCGGCCAAATCCGCGACGACATGGTCGCGGCAGGCATTCCCCCCACCGGCGTGATCGCGCGCAACCCGGATTTCGTGGCGCTGGCACGCGCCTGCGGCGCCGCAGCGGTGCGCGCTCGGAACGCGGCCGCGCTGACCGACGCCATCCGAGCAGCGCTCAATTACGCTGGCCCCACCTTGATCGAAGCCGTGCCGGCGGATTTTTAGCAGTTCGCAAGCGATCAGCGGGGCTCCTTCGAGCCGCTGCGAGTTGCGGTCGAACGCGCCATCAGCTCGGCCACCGCCGGCGATGGGTTGCCGCCGCAGATCAGCACCACCGCCTTTTTCTCGGCATACCGCTCGGCCTCTTTGAAATACGCCGCGAGCGCGACCCCGCTCGCGCCTTCCATGGCCCACCCCTGCGTATGACCCCAGCGCATCGCGCTCAGGATTTCCGCCTCGCTCACCAGGACGGCGTGATTCATCACCTGCCGGCACAACTCGAAAGTGATGGAGCCCGGTTCGACGCCGCCGGCGGTGCTCTCGCTCAAGGTCGGCGCCTCCGGTGCATCGATGATGCGGCCGGCCTTCAAGCACTCATAGAGAACGGCGGAATTCTCCGGCCAGCAGCCGATGATCTGTGCGTGCGGCGCATGCTGGCGCAGGTACGAACCGACGCCGCTGATCAGCCCCCCGCCCCCGGTGGCGATGAAAATCGCATCCAGGTCCGGCAGCTGGCGCATCAATTCGACGCCGATCGTCCCCTGACCGGCGATGACATAGGGGTCATTGTAAGGCGATATGTAGGTGCGCCCGGACTCATGGGCGGCGCGGCGCGCCGCCAGTTCCGCCGCCAGCGGGTCATCGCCCTCGATCCGGATCCGCGCACCGAGCGCGCGGATCCTGTCGCGCTTCGCGGGGCTTACCTGAGCGCTCAAGAACACTTCCGCGTCGATTCTCAAGAATTGCGCTGCTGTCGCGACCCCGAGCCCGTGGTTGCCGGTGGAGGAGGTGATGACCCCCGCGGCGGCGGCAGGCCCGAGGCTCATCAGTTTATTGGTCGCGCCGCGCAGCTTGAACGAGCCGCTGCGCTGCAGCTGCTCGAGCTTGGCGAAGGCTGGGCCGCCGCTCGCTCGCGTATCGCCGCCGCGGGGCAGCGGCACGAGCGGCGTCTCCTGTACCAGGGAATACACCCGGCCTGCCGCCTCGTCGATCAGCGGCAGCACATCGCGGATCAGCATCGCGGCGCAACGTTGTACACCTTGGTATTATTGCGCACCAACAACTACAAGGGGAACAAGATGAACAGATTATCGATTCGCATCGCAGCGCTCGGCGCCGCGCTGGTGACGCTGCCGGCTTTTGCCGGCGAACAGATCGTCGTGGTCGAGCGGCCGGTGGGTGAGACCACCATCGATCTCGGCGCCAAGGGCGACTCCATCGGCGATCTGTTGGTGTTCGCCAACAAGGTGTATGACGCCGCCAACAAGACGCAGGTAGGCAGCGACCAGGGCTATTGCATACGCACCGTGGTCGGCAAGAGCTGGGAGTGTTTTTGGACGCTGAATATGAAGGCGGGCCAGATCACGGTCGAAGGTCCGTTCATGGATGCGGGCGACTCGCTCCTTGCCGTCACCGGGGGCACGGGAAAGTACGCGGGTGCGAAGGGCAGCATGAAGCTGCATCCTCGCGACGCGACGCCCACCGGCTATGATTTCACCTACGATTTGTTGTAATGCCGTTCACCGCCGAGGACTCTCTGTGCAGCAGGAAGGATTTTCCTGCTCTACAGCAGCATCGCGAGGGCCCTGAGCTTGCGTTCTTGGACGGCCCGGGCGGCAGCCAGGTGCCGAGACCCGTCATCGAGGCGATCGCCGAGTTCTACGCGACCTGCAATGTGAATACCCACGGCAACTTCCCTCCGTCCAGGGAAGTCGACCGGCGGATGCAGCGTGCGCGCGAAATCATGGCTGCTTTCCTCGGGGCGGCGGATGCGCAATGCATCTCCTTCGGCCAGAACATGACCACGTTGAACTTCTCGCTGAGCGCGGCGATTGGACGTACCCTCAAACCGGGCGATGACGTTCTCATCACGCAACTCGATCATGAGGCGAATCGCGGCCCATGGCTTAAGCTGCGCGAGCGCGGGGTACACATTCAGGAAGTGCGCCTGCAGGAATCGGGCGAGCTGGATGCCGGCGACATGGCGGCCAAGATCACGGCGCGCACCAAGGTATTTGCGCTCGGCGCCTCATCGAACGCCCTGGGAACCGTCAACGACATCGCGCTCGCACGGCGCCTCACGCACGCGGTGGGAGCCCTCTTGGTGGTCGATGCCGTGCATTATGCGCCGCATTTCCCGCTCGATGTGCGCGCCATGGATGCGGATTTCCTGCTCTGCTCGGGGTATAAGTTTTACGGTCCGCATGTCGGCGTGCTGTATTCGAAGCCCGGTGCGCTCGAACGCCTGCCCACCGACCGCCTGAGCGTGCAGGATCCGGCGGCGCCCTATCGCATCGAAACCGGCACGCTCAATCACGCCGCCATCGACGGTTTGCGCGCCGCGGTCGAATACCTCGCCGATTGGGGCACCGGCGCGACGCTGCGCGAACGCATCGTCGATGCCATGACCGGCATCTGCGCCTATGAACACCGTCTGGCCGGCGCGTATCATGCCGCCGTGAGCCGTCTGCCCGACGTGACGGTCTGGGGTCCTGATTTCTCCGCGCGTGCGCGTGCGCCCACGGTCTCGATCACGCTTGGCAGGCACACCGCGGCCGCGGCGGCGAGCGCTCTCGGCGCGCAGGGAATCTGTGTATGGGACGGAAACTTTTACGCCGCGCGCGCGGTTGAAGTGCTGGGGCTTGCCGATCGCGGCGGGCTGCTCCGCACCGGGATCTCCATGTACACCAGCGAAGAGGAGATTCGCCGCTTGCTGACGGAAATCGAAGCGCTCGCCTGAACGGGGGGACTCATGAACGCGGCCAATCCCATGCGCACGGACGGCTTCGAGTTCGTCGAATATGCCGCGCCCGATCCCGGGTCGCTGCGGCGGCTGTTCGAGAGCATGGGGCTGCCGGCGGTGGCGCGGCATCGCTCCAAAGATGTCACGCTGCACCGGCAGGGAGACATCAATTTCATCGTTAATGCGGAGCGTGAGAGCTTCGCGCAGAAGTTCGCCCGCGCGCACGGCCCGTGCGCGTGCGCAATGGCATTTCGCGTGGCCGATGCCGCATTCGCCTATGCCCGCGCCCTCGAACTCGGCGCAAAGCCTGGGCCGGCCACCGCCGGGCCGATGGAATTGAATATCCCCTCGATCGAAGGCATCGGCGGCAGTCTGATTTACCTGGTGGATCGCTACGGCGAGCGCACCATTTACGACGTCGATTTCGTGCCGCTCACGGCGGCGCCGGCCGACAGCGGTGTCGGACTGACGCGCATTGATCATCTGACCCACAATGTGAGGCGCGGCAACATGAACGTGTGGGCCGGCTTTTACGAGAAGCTGTTCAACTTTCGAGAAATTCGCTACTTCAGCATCGAGGGCGAGCAAACGGGGCTGTTTTCACGCGCGCTGACCTCGCCGTGCGGCAAGATCCGAATTCCGATCAACGAGAGTCAGGACGACAAGAGCCAGATCGAGGAATATCTCAGCGAGTACAAGGGCGAGGGCATTCAGCACATCGCTTTGGCGAGTGATGACATCTATCGCACGGTGGATGCGTTGCGCGCGCGCGGCGTCGAATTTCAGGACACGCCGGATACCTATTACGACGGCGTCGATGCGCGCGTCACCGGCCACCGCGAGCCGCTGCGCGAGCTTGCGCGCAGGAGCATCCTGATCGACGGCAACGCCGACAGCGGCATCCTGCTTCAGATCTTCACCAAGAACGCCATCGGCCCCATCTTCTTCGAAGTCATTCAACGCAAGGGCAACGAGGGCTTCGGCGAAGGAAATTTTCAGGCGTTGTTCGAGTCCATCGAGCTCGACCAAAAGCGCCGCGGCGTCATCTGACGGGCGGGCCGCGCGAGACGCCGCCGCCGAGGCGGGCCCCTTGGCCCCGTTGAACTTCACCAAGTTGCCCTCATCTAATCCGCCACAACGGTCAAATCGACCATCTAGGGGCCTTCCATGCGACATTTCCTTGCTGCATCCCTTTCCGCCGCGGTCTTGACTTTCGCCGTCTCAGCCGGGCCGCTGTGGGCGGCGGATGCCGATCCGACCGTGCATCAGATTTACGAGGCGGCCGCCTCGGGCCACCTCGATCAGGCACAGCAGATGATGGATCAGGTGCTGCGCGATCACCCGCAGAGCGCCAAAGCCCATTACGTCCAGGCAGAGCTGTACGCCAAGGAGGGCCAGTTGTCGCTGGCTCGCTCCGAACTCAACCGGGCCGAAGAGCTCGAGCCCGGGCTCCCGAAGGAAAATCCCCAGTCAGTTCGGGCGCTGAAAGCTGAACTCGGCCAGACCGGGGGCTTTCGCGGCGCGGCGCCTGCGGCGCATTTCCCGTGGGGAACCGTCGTGATTCTGGCGCTGGTCGTCGGCGTGTTCTTTGTGCTGTTCCGCAGGCGCGCGACCTATGCCCCGACCTACGGGCAGTATCCATCGGCCGGGACGCCGGCCGGCGGCGCACCGGGCACCTACGGACCGGGCGGCGGCTACGTGGGCCCGGGGGGCGCGGTGGGAGGCGGCGGCATCGGCTCGAGCATCGCCGGAGGTCTCGCCGGCGGCCTGGCGGCCGGTGCGGGCATCGTGGCGGGCGAAGAACTCGCGCATCATTTCCTGGATGGCGGACAGCGGCAACCCCCCGTGCTACCCCCGGCAGACGACGACGCGCGTAATGCCAACAGCGGCATGGGCGGGCAGGATTTCGGCGTCAACGATCCAGGCTCCTGGGATGATGGCTCCAGCGGCGGCGACGGCGGCGGCGGCGGCGGCGGGGATGACTGGACTTAGTAGCCCTTCGAGGTCATAGCGCTAGCTCAACCGGCGCGGCGCACCGCGGCCGCGACCGCATCGTGCAGAGCCTGCATGCCGAAGGAGATATCCTGCACGATCCCGTCGAGGAAGAACGTCGGCGTGGCGCGAATATGGCTGCGCCGCCCGCCTTGAGCGTGCTCGCGGACCTTTTGCAAGTAGATGTGATCGTCCATCTCCGCGGTATAGCGCGCCAGATCCAGCCCTAGTTCGCCCGCATAGCGGTACAGATCCCGGTCTTTGAGGTGCGCTTGGTTCTGGAAGAGCACATCGTGCATCGGCCAGAACTTGCCCTGCGCCGCCGCGGCTTCCGAGGCCTCTGCGGCCATGAGCGCATGCGGGTGCGCGTCCTCGAGCGGGAAATGCCGAAAAATGAAGCGTATTCGGTTGGGAAAGCGCTCAAGCAGCAGTTTCGGAGTCTGCACCGCAACCTTGCAGCTGGGACACTCGAAATCACCGTATTCGAGCAGCGTGATGCGCGCGTGCTCGGAGCCGAGGAAGTGGTCGGTGGGCTCGGGCGGCGCCGCCAAACTGATCGTGTGCGGATGTGGATTCATTGCACCGGCTCCTTGAATTTGGGTTCGCTGCTTAAGCTGCCGCCGCTGACTGTTTACCCGCCTGGCGCGGGCAATTCAATGGGCCTCAATGTCACGCGCATCACGGCGGATCGACGCAATAGCATCAATTCGCATTCGCGCCCGATACAGCCGGCGTCGAGCAGCCGTTGCAAGCCGTCGATGCCGTCGACCGGCACGCCGTCCAAGGCAATCACGCGGTCGCCGGCCGCAACGCCCGCCTCGGCCGCCGGGCTGCCCGCCACGACTTCCAGGACGTGCACGGCGCCGGCACGGGGAAGGTTGAAATGCCGCACCACGCGCGTCGCGATGGGCACGCTCGCTCCCGATACGCCAATATAGGCGCGCCGTACCCGGCCGTGCGCAAATAATTGACCGATGACCCACTTCGCCGTGTTGATTCCCGTGGCGAAGCAAATCGCTTGGGCCTGCGGGATCATGGCGGTATTGACCCCGATCACCCGGCCCTTGGAATCGACTAAAGGACCGCCGGAATTGCCCGGATTTAACGCGGCGTCCGTCTGTATGACATCGTGCATGAGGCGCCCCGAGCTCGCGCGCAGCGTTCTGCCCAGTGCCGAGATCACGCCGGTGGTGACGGTCTTGGAGTAGCCCAGCGGATTTCCAATGGCTATGGCCACCTGACCGACACGCAACGACGCCGAATCCCCGAACTCGGCATAGGGCAGCGCCGTCGGGGAGCCGATGCGGAGCACGGCCAAATCCGAGTCGGGGTCGCTGCCCACCAAGTCCGCATGGAAGCGCGTGTCGTCGTTCAGCCGCGCCGTGACGCGCTCCGCGCCCTGCACCACGTGGCTGTTGGTCAACAAGTAGCCGTCGGGCGTGAACAGGAACCCCGAACCGGTGCCCTGGCTCGCGCGGCGCCGGGCGCTGGCCCTGGCGTGCACGACCTCGATGAAGGTCACCGCCGGGGCCACACGCTCCAGCGCCCCGATGACGGCTGCGGAATAGGCATCGAGCAGCGCGGAATCATCGGCCGGCGAGTCCGGACCCGCATTCTCCATGGAGGCGAATCGCGGTATGAGCACCCGTCAGCTCAGAATGATTTTCGGCGCGGCCGCAAGCCCCTCGACGATGAGCCGATTGACGCGCCGTACGAAGATCACTGGATCATCGAGTTCGCCGCCTTCGGCCAGCATGGCCTGATCGTACAAAACGTGCGCGAGGTCGGCGAAGGCGGATTCATCCGCGGTGCCTTTGAGCCGCTCGACGAGCGCATGCTTGGGGTTCAATTCGAGAATCGGCAGGGTCGCGAACGGATTGGTCTGGCCCGCCTGCTTGAGAATGCGCGACATGCGCAAGCTCAGACCGAACTCGCCGGCGACCAGCACGGCCGGTGAATCGGTGAGACGATCGCTCACGCGAGCGCTCGCGATCTTGCCCGCCAGGGTCTTGCCGAGCCGCTCCAAGGTGTCCTTGAAAGCGGATTCCGCCGCGGCCTTATCGGGCGTCTGTATCGCCGAGGCCACGTCAGTGGCCGCGCTCGCGACGTTGGCCAGCGTTTTTCCCTCGAATTCGTGCAGATGTCCCGCGACCCACTCGTCGATCCGGTCGGTGAGCAGCAGAACCTCCATACCGCGGGCGCGGAAGCCTTCGAGGTGCGGGCTGTTGCGCGCAGCAGCGAGCGTGTCGGCGGTCAGGTAATAGATGGCTTTTTGGTCGGCCTTCATGCGCGACACGTAATCCGCAAGCGTCACCTCGGCGGCCTCGCCGGCGACGGCGGTCGAATGAAAGCGCAGGAGCTTCGCCACGCGGGCCTTCTGGCCCGCGTCCTCTATGACGCCTTCCTTGAGAACCACGCCGAAGGTCTTCCAGAACTCCGCATATTCCGCGGGTTTGTCGGCGGCCAGCTCTTCGAGCAGGTCCAATGAGCGCTTCACCAGCGCCGCCTTGATCTTCTCAACGGTGCGATTGTTCTGCAGCAATTCGCGCGACACATTGAGAGGCAGATCGTCGGTATCGACGAGTCCGCGCATGAAGCGCAGCCACGACGGCAAAAGCTCTGCCGCCTTGTCCATGATGAAGACACGCTTGACGTACAGGTGCACGCCGCCGCGCTGCTCGCGTTCGAATAAATCGAACGGCGCACGCTTGGGCAGATACAGGAGCGAGGTGTATTCGAGGTTGCCCTCGACCTTGTTGTGCGCCCACGCGCGCGCATCCTCGGAATCGTGAGTCAGGTGCTTGTAGAAGGCCTGATAGTCCTCGTCCTTGAGATCGGCTTTGGGGCGGGTCCAGAACGCCTTGGCTTGATTGAGCGTCTCCTCGGCGCCTGCCGCGCTGAGCACGATCGGCACGCTCAGATGATCCGAGTACTTGCGCACCAACTGGCGCAACCGCGAGGCGTCGAGGAACTCCTTGTCCTCTTCGCGCAGGTGCATGATCACCTCGGTGCCGCGGTCCGCCTTGTCGTGAGGCTGAATCTCGTAGGTGCCCTCGCCGTCCGAATCCCAGCGCACCCCCGCGCCGTCCGCGCGCCTGCTGAGCACGGTGACGCGGTCAGCGACGATGAACGCCGAATAGAAGCCGACCCCGAATTGGCCGATCAGCTGGGCGTCCTTGGCCGAATCACCACTCAAGCCCTCGAGAAATTTCTTCGTCCCGGAGCGCGCGATCGTGCCCAGATTGTCGATCACTTCGTCCCGGCTCATGCCGATGCCGTTGTCCTTGACGGTCAGCGTGCCGGCCGCGGTATCGGGAATCAGCGTGATGGAAAGCGTGTCCGAACCCAGCAATGCCGGATTGGCCAGGGCCTCGAAGCGCAGCTTCTCGCAGGCGTCCGAGGCGTTCGAGATCAGTTCGCGCAGGAAAATCTCGCGGTGCGAGTACAGCGAGTGGATCACCAATCGCAGCACTTGTTTCGTTTCGGATTGAAACTCTTTGATCTGGGGCTGTGTTTCGGCGGTCATGGCCTTACAAACGTTGTAGTCAATGGCGTCGGCGCATCGTCAGCGCATGACATGGGGCCGCCACCCGATACTTCAAGCCGCCGGGTGCGGCTCCTCGCCGCTCGCCGCGCGCTACGGCCATCCGGCGCGCGGATCGAACTTGAGCTCGCGCTTCATGCGTTCATAGGCCTCCCTGGCCTGGGTGGTCTGTGCGGCCGGGGTCACGAGTTTGATGCTGACCAGCTGGTCGCCGCTGGGAGCCCCCGGCAGGCCGCGCCCGCGCAGCCTGAGCTTTTGGCCTGTTTGCGCGCCGGCCGGAATGGTCAATTCCACCGTTCCGCCGAGCGTCGGCACCGCAACCTTCGCTCCCAACGCGGCTTCCCAGGGCGCGAGCGGCAACTCGATTTGAACGTCCTTTCCCTGCAGGACGTACAGCGCATGCGGACGCAGCCTGACGCGCAATATCAGCGCGGACCGGTGGCCGGCGCCCGCGATGCGCAGCGCCTGGCCTTCGGTGATGCCCGCCGGAATCTGCACATCCACGGGTCGGGCATGCCCGTTGTCATTGATCGTCACGCGGCGTTTCGTACCCGCATAGGCCTCCTCGACCGTGATTTCGAGAGTCCCGGCGTCCACCTCGGGCTGGGCGTGCGAAGCCGCCCCGCCGGCCGCACCGCCGAACAGGCTCGAGAAAAAGTCGCTGAAGCCGTTGAGATCCGAGAATCGCTGGCCTCCCGAATGGCTGAAGCGCTGTTCCCAGTCCGGGGGAGGTCGAAACTGCTGACCGGGACGATAGTTGCGGCCGAGCTGATCGTAAGCGGCACGCTTCTCAGGGTCCTTCAGGACCTCGTACGCCTCCTGCACGTCCTTGAATCTCGCTTCCGCATTCTTCTCTTTGCTGACATCGGGATGATACTTACGGGCGAGCTTGCGGTAGACACGCTTGAGCTCTTCGGCGCTGGCATCGCGCTTCACGCCCAAAGTGTCGTAGTAGTCCTTGAATTGCATGCCAAATCCTGCATTATTTTAAACCCAAGACGTGCGCTGCAGTACCTTAGGTGTCCGCTCAGCGGTCGCATTTAACCACAGGCGCAGGACGCGATGCCGGGAGCGTCCTTGAAATTAGACCGCGACATCCCGATCATTGTCGTACAGCGTTGACCATATTGTGGTTGGTCCACCGAAAGAAAAGGTTCATGAAGCGCATTTTCCTCTTTATCGTGACCAACCTCGCCGTGCTGATTCTGCTCAGCGTGGTGATTTTCATCATCGAGCAGGTATTCGGCGTGAGGCTGCCGCAAGGCGGCCTCGGCGGATTGCTGGTGTTCGCGGCGGTGTTCGGCTTCGGCGGCGCGCTGATTTCGCTCGCGCTGTCAAAGTGGACGGCCAAGCGGATGATGGGCGTACGCGTCATCGGCGAACCGCAATCGGACCTGGAAGTCTGGCTGCTCGACACGGTAAGACGGCTGGCGGGCCAGGCGGGCGTCGGCATGCCGGAGGTCGGCATTTTCGATGCCGAGGACATGAATGCGTTTGCGACCGGCGCACGACGCAATGCCGCGCTGGTGGCGGTGAGCACGGGCTTGCTGCGCAACATGTCTCGCCCCCAGGCGGAGGCCGTGCTGGGTCATGAGCTAAGTCATGTGGCCAACGGCGACATGGTGACCCTCGCCCTGCTGCAGGGCGTGCTGAACACCTTCGTCATCTTTCTGGCGCGCATCATCGGCGGCCTGGTGGATCGCGCGGTTTTCAAGAACGACCGTCAGGAATCCGGACTCGGATTCATGATCACCACGCTGGTCGCCCAGCTCGTGCTCGGGATCCTGGCGAGCATCATCGTCAATTGGTATTCCAGACAGCGCGAATTCCGCGCCGACCGCGGCGGCGCCAATCTGGCCGGAACCGGAAGCATGATCGGAGCGCTGGAGGCGTTGAAGCGGGCCCACGGCGAGGCGATGCCCCCGCAAATGCGCGCCTTCGCGATCAACAGCGGCGAATCCGGTGGATTCATGCGCTTGTTCATGACTCATCCGCCGCTGGATGAGCGTATTGCGGCGCTGCGAGCGGCTGGCGCTTGAGCGCTGTGCGCTCGAGCGTTCGCCCCGCCGAAACCACCCATCAGGAAAACCAGATGACTCCGGAGAATGAAATTGCCTCCTTGCCGCCGACCACGGAGCGAGTGAACCGCGAACTGTCGCGCTGGTTCGGCAGCAGCGACTCGGCGGCGTGCTCGAAGCACTCGCCGGCGGCGTCCGATGTCAACCGGCGCATCGATTGGAGGCGGGTCACGCCCTTCCTGCTGCTGCACGCGACCTGTCTTGCGGTGATCTGGGTGGGCTTCAGCTGGATCGCACTGGCGGTGACGGTGGCACTCTACCTGCTTCGCATGTTCGCAATCACCGGCTTCTACCACCGGTATTTCTCGCACCGCGCCTTCAAAACCTCCCGCGCCGGACAACTCGTTTTCGGACTGCTGGGCGCCTCGGCCGTGCAGCGCGGACCGATCTGGTGGGCGGCACACCACCGCCATCATCACCGGTATTCGGACCAGCCCGAGGATGTGCATTCGCCGCTGCAGCACGGGTTTTTCTGGAGCCACATGGGCTGGTTCATGTCGCACAAGCACGGGGCGGCCGACCTGACCCGGGTGAAGGACCTGCTGAGGTACCCGGAGTTGCGATTCCTGGATCGCTTCGATGTCGCCGTGCCGGTAATCCTTGGTGTGGGCGTATTTTTACTCGGCGTGCTGCTCAAGCACGTGGCCCCGGGGCTCGGCACGAACGGCTGGCAGATGCTCGTTTGGGGATTTTTCATCTCCACGGTCGCGGTGTACCACGGCACTTACACCATCAACTCGCTGTCGCATGTGTTCGGCCGGCAGCGCTACAAGACCGGCGATACCAGCCGTAACAACCCGTGGCTGGCGATCATTACCCTCGGCGAGGGGTGGCACAACAACCATCACCATTATCCAGCATCGGTGCGCCAGGGCTTTTACTGGTGGGAATTCGACATCACCTTCTACATGCTGAAGCTCATGTCTTGTTTCGGGTTGATCTGGGACTTGAGGCCGGTACCGGCGGCTATCCGCGAGGCGGCCGGCAAGCGCGTCTGACCGGCGCCCCATGCAAGATGCCATCGTCCATGCCGCGGCCGCCTGAACCGCGAACGTTAGCGGAACTGAAGGCCGTCGTCGGCGACGGCGCGTGGCTGGATTCGAGGAATGACCTGACGGCCTTCATCACGGACTTTCGCCGCCTCTACCATGGCGCGACGCCGCTGGTTGTTCTGCCGCGCAGCGTCGATGAGGTCGCGCAGATCATGCGGATTTGCAGCCGCGACGAGCTGGCCGTGGTGCCCCATGGCGGCAATACCAGCTATTGCGGCGCCGCGACCCCCGACGAATCCGGCTCACAGATCGTCCTGTCGATGCGGCGGCTCAACCGGATCCGCCATCTCGATGCCGACAACTACTCCATGATCGTCGAGGCGGGCTGCACTCTGGCCGAGGCGCAGGCGGCCGCACGCACGCAGGGTCGGCTGTTCCCCTTGAGTTTGGGCTCGGAGGGCACTGCGCAAATCGGCGGCAATTTGTCGACCAATGCCGGCGGCACAGCGGTGCTGCGCTACGGAATGATGCGGGATCTCGTGTTCGGTTTGGAAGTGGTACTCGCGGACGGCCGCGTGATGAGCGGCCTCAACAGCCTGCGCAAGGACAATACCGGCTACGACGTCAAGTCCCTCTTCATCGGCGCGGAAGGAACGCTGGGCGTGATTACCGCCGCTTCCCTGAAGCTGTACCCGCAGCCGGCCGATACAGCGACCGCGCTTGCCGGAGTCGATTCGCCGCAGCGGGCGCTTGAGCTGCTGGCACACCTGCGCGGCGCCGCAGGCGAACAGCTCACCACGTTCGAGTTGATGCCGCGCATCGCGGTTGAGCTCACGGTCAGGCATATCCGCGCGGTCGCCAATCCACTCGATCAAGGAGCTGCCTGGTATCTGTTGATTGAACTGACCTCGCCCAGCCCCCGGGCGGAATTAGCCACCCTGCTCGCCGACGAGCTGCAGGAAGCGGCGGTGCGCGCTACCATCAAAGATGCGTCCATTGCGACCTCTCTGGCGCAATCGCAGGCGATGTGGAAACTGCGCGAATCGGTACCGGAGGCGCAGCGGCATCACGGCGCGAGCCTCAAGCACGACATCTCCGTGCCGGTATCGATCATCCCGAAGCTGATCGAGGAGGGCTCGGAACTCGTGCGGCGGCTGGTCCCGGAGGGCGAGATCGTGGCCTACGGTCATATGGGCGACGGCAACCTGCATTTTAACGTGGGCCAAAAGCCGGGCGCGCCGGCGGCGGCGTTTCTCGAGCGCGGCGCCAAGCTCGAGGCGGCCATGTTCGACCTGGTCGGAAGCCTCGGCGGCAGCATCAGCGCCGAACACGGCATCGGCCGGCTGAAGGCGGCGCAATTTGCCGAGCGCGCTGATCCGGTGGAACTGTCGGTGATGCGCGCGCTGAAGCGGGCGCTGGACCCCAAGGGCATCCTCAATCCGGGCAAAGTGCTGATGTGAGACGAACGCCGTCGTAGCGCATGCGCACGCTCACCCTACCGGTCCACACCGCCCGCCTGAATCTGCGCGAATTCGTCCAAGGGGACTTCGACGCCATTCACGCCTTTTCCGCCGATCCGCGCGTGACACGGTATCTGTTCTTCGGACCCCGGGATGCGCAAAGCACCGCCGAGTACCTCGAGGGACTGCTTGCCTCACAGCGCGAAGTGCCGCGCACCCGATTCGAACTGGCGGTGGAGGAAATCGCCTCCGGAAGGGTGATCGGCGCCTGTGATCTGTCGCTGATCGAGCGCAATGTCGTCGACTTAGGGTACATGCTCGGCACGCCGGATTGGGGCCGGGGCCTCGCCACGGAGATCGCGCTCGCACTCATCGATGCGGCCTTTTTGGAACTGCGCGCAGAGCGCGTCATCTCGACGGTCGACGTCAACAACAAGGCGTCGATCCGCGTGCTGGAGAAAATCGGCATGCGCTGGGAGGCGGTGTTTCGCAAACACCGGCGCGCGAAGAACAGATGGTGGGACTGCCACCTGTACGTGCTGCCCAGGGCCGTTTGGGAGGCATCGCGGTCGCCGGCGACTCATTAGCCGGGGTTCAAGAACTGCCGATTAGCCGTCCGGGTGCTACTCGTCCCTCTCCGAGGCCGCCTGCTCGCGTGCACGCTTGCGGGCGCGGTCCATCACTTCGGGGCCCGGCATGCCGGCGTTGCGGCTGGTGCGCAGCGTCAGCAAGAGTCCGACGATCGCACCAATCACCAGCACAAAGATAAGAACGCCTCTCACTGCTCGATCACCCGCAGCAACCCTTCCTGAGAAGTACTGGCCACCAATCGTCCGTCGCGCGCAAACACGCTGCCGCGGGTGAAACCGCGTGCGCCCGAGGCGCTGGGACTGTCGGTAGCATACAGCAGCCAATCATCCACGCGCACGCTGCGGTGAAACCACATGGCGTGATCGATGCTGGCGACCATCACGCGCGGCGATGCCAGCGACAGTCCGTGCGGCAGCATGGCGGTGTCGAGCAGATTGAAATCCGAGACATAGGCCAGCAGGCAGCGGTGCAGCGCTTCATCGTCAGGCAGCATGTCGACGGCGCGGAACCAGATATGCTTCAGCGGCGGTAATTTTTCCGGCTTAAGAAAATTCGGCAGCCGCACCGGACGAAATTCGAAGGGCCGCTCTTGCTCCAGCACGCGGCGCAAGCGCGGCGGCATCTGCTCCGACAGCTCGCGGTAATGCAGCCGCGGATCCGGCAGCTCCTCGGGCGGCGGGACATCGGGCATGGCGAGCTGGTGCTCCACGCCGATTTCACCCGCTTGGAAAGAGGCCGACATATTGAAGATCTGCGCGCCGTGCTGAATGGCGACGATGCGGCGCGTGGAGAAATGATTGCCGTCGCGCGCCCGGTCGACCTCGTAGACGATGGGTGAATTGAAATCCCCGCGGCGCAGGAAGTAGGCATGCAGCGAGTGCACGACGCGATCCTCGACCGTAGCGGTCGCCGCCATCAACGCCTGCCCCAGCACCTGCCCGCCGAACACCTGGGGGCTGCCGATGTCGCGGCTCTCGCCGCGGAACATGTCCAGCTCCAGCCGTTCCAGCGTCATGACCTTGATCAAATCCTCGAGCAACCGGTTCATGGACGCTCAGTGTGAATCGGCGCCGGCAACGCCGAGCCGTTTCTGCATGATGGGGCTCGTGGTGGTGTATTGCAGGAACTGCCGCTTCTGCGGAAACAGATGGTGCTGGATCCCGAACGCGGCCAGGGCGGCTTCGTGAAATCCGCTCAGAATCAATTTCTTCTTGCCCGGATAGGTGTTGATGTCGCCGATGGCGAATATCCCGGGCACGCTGGTCTGAAATTTCTCGGTGTCGACCTTGAGCGCCTTCCTCTCCAGTTCGAGACCCCAATCGGCCACCGGACCGAGCTTCGGATGCAGCCCATAAAAGACCAAGACCTGATCGGCGGTCACCTGCAGCATCGTGTTGCCGCTATTGGCCTGCACAGTGACCCCGCAGAGCTCGTGCTCTGCGATCTGCAGAGCGGCCACGTGGCCCTCCACCAGTTGCATCCTGCCGGCGGCCACCAATTCGCGCATCCGCGCCACGGTCGCCGGCGCGGCGCGGAATTCCGCGCGTCGGTGCACCAGAGTCAGGGAGCGCGCCTTCTCGCACAGCGCGACCGTCCAATCCAGCGCGGAGTCCCCGCCGCCGCAGATCACCAGATCGCGGCCGCAGAGGTCGCTGGCCGACTTCACCCGGTAATGCACGCTCTTGCCTTCGAACTCCTCGATGCCGGGCACCGTAAGCCGCCGCGGCTGAAACGAGCCGACGCCGGCGGCGATAACCACCGCGCCCGCCGTCAGACGGGTGCCCGCGGAGGTGGCCACGTGAATTTTTCCGTCGGGCAGCGGCTGCACTTCGGTGACCTCTTGGCCGAGATGAAAGGTGGCATGGAACGGCTTGGCTTGCTCGAGCAGCCGGTCGATCAGCTCCTGGGCCCCGCAGATCGGCAAGGCCGGTATGTCGTAAATCGGCTTGTCCGGATACAGCTCAGTGCACTGCCCGCCGACCTGGGCCAGCGAATCAATGATGTGCGCACTGATGCCGAGCAGCCCGAGCTCGAAAATTTGGAACAAACCCACGGGGCCTGCGCCGATGATGACGGTTTCGGCCGCAGTGGACGGGGCGGAGGACGCTTCGATGGATTCGGACATGGTAAGGGCTATTCCTAGAGAGAATTGAGCTAAAAAAGGGCCCGAAATTGTAGCTGAACGCGCGAAAACATGGCCCGAATCGCCATGCGCTCTCGCACCGCCTTCTAGTGGTTTTTACAGATGATGCGCGAAATTGCCCGCAAGATCGAGCGCATTCCTTGCAAAGATCTCCTCGCGAGTCGCCGCTCACCCCCATGCCCGCCGGCGCTACTTGGTCAACACCTTGCTGACGCCGCCGGAAATGAGCGCCGTGACATCGAGCAAGGCGCCTGCCATGCCGAGCCCGCCGGGCGCCGCGAGATATCGCGGGCGCCAGACCGGCAGGAATTTCTCCTTGTACTTTCGCAGACCCTCGAAGGGGTAAAACGTCTCGCCATAGCGCTGTACCATGCGCCCGAGCTTGTGCCAGGTGGGCGCCAGCGCGTGCTCTTCCAGCCCGGACAGCGGCGCCATACCCAGGCCGAACCATTGATAGTGCTGCGCCCTGCCCCACAGCATGCACTCGGCAAGAAGAAAATCGATCACTCCCTTGGGGGCCGCCTCGCTGTAGCGCATGAGGTCGACCGACAGCGCCGTGTCCGCCCCCGCGCGCCAGATGTTGGCGAATGCGACGATTGCACCGTCGCGGCGGACCACGGCGCAATCAAAATTGGCAAGATAACGTTCGTCGAAGAATCCCAAGGAGAAGCGCTTCTCGGCGGTGTTCTTGGCGGCGAGCCAGGCGTTCGAAACGGCGCGCAGCTCCGCCATCACGGCGCCGACGCTCCCGCGCGGTATCACCTCGAACTGCGCACCGTCGCGCAGCGCGCGGCGATGCGAATGACGCAGGTCCGCGCGCGCAGCGCCTTCCAGCGAGAACGCATCGAGAAGCACGCGCGCCTCCTCGCCGAGCTTGCCCAAGCTCAAGCCCAAATCGATGTACAACGGCAAATTGTCCGGCGTGACTTGATAGAAAACCGGGGACATCGCCATACCGTCGCAGTTTTCGATGAAGCTCCACACCAGAGGCTCGTACAGCGCCGACGGACCGACCGGGTCGCCCATGGAAATCCAGCTGCTGCCGGAGGCCTGGTACATGATGAACGCCGTCCGATCCGCGTTGAACAGCAGATTCTTGTCTCCGAGCAACGCCAGATTCACCGCCGGATCGTGGGCGCTCTCGATGACCGCCGCCGCGCGCTCCAGATCGCCCTGGCTCGGCGGCATGATCAGCGGCTTCGAGGGGCGCAGCAGGCGCCACAGTGCGTAGCTGGCGGCAATCATGGCGGCGAGCAGCAAGGCGCGCAGGCTCCGGGGCGCAGGCGCCTCGAACGCAAACTGCCACCACAACTGGTTGCTGTAGGGCACGTGCCGATAGGCAAAGAACACCAGCCAGGTCGCGGCGCCGAGCACCAGCAGCACCGCCACGACCCAAGAAGCGGAAAAACGCTGCTCGATCAAGGAGGTCCGCCGGCGAAATCGGCCGCGCGCGGAGACCAGCATCACCGCGACCGCGCCGAGGATGATGGCCTCCTCGAAATCGAAGCCCTTGAGCAGCGACAGCAGCACACCCGCGCACAGCAGCCACATCGTCAAATACCAAGCCGCGTCGAGCCGTCGATACAGGCCGTTCGCGAGCACCAGCAGCGCGACGCCGACCGCGCTTCCCAACAAATGCGACAGCTCGAGGACGGGCAATGGCACGACATGGCGCAGTACCGCCAGGCGGCTGCCGGCGCCCGGGGTCGCCCCGGAAAGCAACAGCACCGCGCCGGCTCCGAACACCGCAATGGCGCTGGCCTGCGGAGTGACGGCACTCAGCCAGGTGCGTCCGAGCTGTGCAACCCGCACCATGGGTGCACGGTGGGCCCATAGCTCGTGCGCACCGAGCAGGGCCAGCGCGACGGCAAACGGAGTCAGGTAATAGATCAGTCGATAGGCGAGCAGCGCGCCGAGCAGGTGGTCCGCCGGAACCGAGCGAAACAGCAGCAACAGCACCGATTCGAATACGCCCACGCCGCCGGGCACGTTGCTGATGATCCCGGCCGCGATCGCGATGAGGAACAGACCCGCGAAGGCGGCGAAGCCGATCTCCGCCTGCTGCGGCAGGAGGACGTACAGCACCCCGGCAGCACACAGCAGATCGGCGCACGCCACTCCGATCTGCGCGAAGGCGATGCGTCCGCTCGGCACCGGGATCACGATCTTTCGCCAACGCAGCGGTTCATGCCGACTGCAGGCGAGCAGCAGATAGGCGAGCACACCCGCGAGCAGCAGACAGCCGGCCGCAATGATCAGCGAACGATGCAAATGCAGCACCGAGCTCGACAATCGGGACTGCGACAGCAAAGAGATTCCCAGCAACCCCGCGGAGCCCACGGCAAAGGTCAAGGTACCGAAGGCGATGACCGTGGCGATCTGCTTCGCACTCAAGCCCAATGCCGAGTACGCCCGGTAGCGAACGGCGCCGCCGCTCAGCGTATTAAGACCGACGTTGTGGCCGATCGCGTAGCCCATGAACGAAATCAAGGCGAGCCTAGGATAGGCCACCCTCACGCCGGCGAATCGCAGGCCGAGCGCGTCGTAAAGCGTCAGGCATCCGTAGCCCAACCACGCCAGAAACACCGCGGCCAACAAGCGTGAACCTCGAATGGCCTGCATCTGGACGAGGATGTCGCGCAGGCGGTACTGGGCAAGCACGTGATGCAGCCAAAACAGCGCCAGCCCGAACAGGACGATCCCCAATAGCGTCGTCCATGCGGGGACTTTGCGGACGGAGTGTGGAATTGAGAGTGTCAAGACTCGTATCGTAGCAGGGCCCCTGAAATGCGGGAGCCCGCGGCCTGTCCCCCTTCGGACCTGTCCACACGGCTACGGAAACTGCTAGGGTAAGGCCCTCAGGCTCTTTACACAGGTGATCCGCACATGAGCTCCGTCAACGATGGCCGCCAAGCAACCATGGACTCGACCCAGATCTATCGCGAGGACACTTTCACGGATCGCAGACTTGGTACCATCCGCCAATTGACGCCGGTCAGCGCCGACGGATCGCCTGATCCGGCACGGCCGGTGGCGTTCGTCGGGCAGGCGCAGGTGATGACGCCAATGGGCGCCGTGCCGATCAGTTTCGAGCTCGAGGCGACCACCCTGAGTGCGGCGATCGCGAAATTCGGCGAGGCTGCCGAACAGGCGGTGCAGCAGACCATGCGCGAGCTGCAGGAAATGCGGCGCGAGCAGGCCTCCTCGCTGGTCATCCCCGATGCCGGCGGCGCAGCATTGCCGAATGACCTGCTGGGCCGCGGGCGGACCCGGCGCTGAAGGCTGGGCTCGTCTTAAGGTTCCAGAGTGTCCCAGCGCGCATAGGCGGTCTCGATCTCGAGCTCCAGCGCCTGCAGCCGCTTGAGCAAGGCGCCGGCCTCGGCCGGTTGTCGGCGAAACAGCTCTGGATCGCTGATCGCCTGCTGCAGTTCTCGCTGCTCCGCCTCGAGCAGTTGAATCCGCCCCGGCAAGGCGTCGAGCTCGCGCTGCTCCTTGTATGAGCGTCTGCGCGGCCCGTGCGCCGCGCGCGGCGGCGGGGAGGGTTGTTGTGCCGTCGGCAAGGGTCGCGCCGCTGCGGCGGTTGCCGCTTTGGCCGGCGGCGCCGGTCGGCGCTGCCGCACCCAGTCGGTGTAGCCGCCCACATACTCGCCGATTCGGCCGCCGCCCTCGAAGACCAGCGTGCTGCTCACCACATTGTCGAGAAAGGCGCGGTCATGGCTGACCAGCAGCAGGGTGCCGGCGTAGTCGCCAATCAGTTCCTCCAGCAGATCCAGCGTTTCGGCATCGAGGTCGTTGGTCGGCTCATCCATCACCAACAGATTGCTCGGCTTGGCGAACAACCGCGCGAGCAACAGCCGGTTGCGCTCGCCCCCCGACAGCATGCTGACCGGCGCCTGCAGGCGTTCGGGCGGAAACAGGAAATCGCGCAGATAGCTTGCGACGTGGCGCGGGCGGCCGCCGATCATGACGGTTTCTCCGCCGCCCAGCGTGACGTTGTCCATGAGGGACGCCGCCGGATCGAGCTGCTCGCGCTGCTGATCGAAATAGGCCGGCAGCAGGGACGTTCCGCGATGAAGCGACCCGCCCGTGGGCGCGAGTTCGCCCACCAGGAGCTTGATCAGCGTTGTCTTGCCGCAGCCATTGGGCCCGATGATGCCGATTCGATCGCCGCGCATGATGCGCACGGAAAAATCTGCGATCACCGGCGCCGCGCCGAAATCGAACGCCACGTGGCGCGCCTCGAACACCAGTTTGCCGGACGGCGCTGCATCCTGCACCGTGAAATCGACCTGCCCGATCCGTTCGCGCCGGGCGCGGCGCTGCAGCCGCAGCTGTTCGAGAGCGCGCACCCTGCCTTCGTTGCGCGTGCGCCTCGCCTCCACGCCCTGTCGAATCCATGCCTCCTCTTGCGCGAGCTTTTTGTCGAACAGCGCCGCATGCCTGGCTTCGACCTCCAAGGCTGCGCGCTTTTGCAGCAGGTAATCATCGTAGCCGCCAGGCCATCCGCGCAGCTGTCCGCGATCCAGTTCGATGATGCGGGTCGCCAGGCGGCGCACGAATGCGCGGTCGTGGCTGATGAACAGCAGAGCGCCGTCGAAGTCGACCATCATGTCCTCGAGCCAGGTGATCGCCTCGATATCGAGATGGTTCGTGGGCTCGTCCAGCAAAAGCAGATCGGGCGCCGACACCAGCGCCCGGCCCAGCATCACGCGGCGCCGCCAGCCGCCCGACAAGGCGCACAACGGCGCGTCGCGATCCAGCTGCAGCCGCGAGATGACCTGCTCGACCTGCAGGTCGGCTTGCCAGTCGCCGTCCGCGCCGCCGGATGCGGCACCCTGTTTGATTACCGCGAACACGGTCTGCTCGCCGGCGGGGGAGACTTCCTGCTCGAGGCTCGCCAGTTTGGCGCCCGGGCGAATCCACACCTCACCGCTGTCGGGGACGATCCGGCGTGCAATGACGTGCAGCAGTGAGGACTTGCCTTCGCCGTTGCGACCCAGCAGGCAGACACGCTCGCCTTTGCGGATTTGCAGGGCGACATGGTCCAGCAGGGGCTTCAGGCCGAAGCAGAGTGACACCTGGTCGAGGCGAACGATGGGCATGAGGCCGCGTATACTAAGCGGCTTCGAGGGCCAACTCACGCATAAATGCCCTACCCGCCGTCCCAGCAGGTAAGCGATACAAACGGCGCGTCCGATCGGTTTCGCACTGCGGCGTTGGCGCTCGTCGGGAGCGCCGGCGCGGCGCTCCTGTGCGCGACGGCGTTGTGCGCGAATCGGGACGCTCTGCGGCAAATCGTGCAGGAGCAATGCGTCGTGCATTGGCAAAAGCAGCATGACCCGGCGCCCTGCGAGCGCGTCGAGGCGGGCTTTGCATTGCTCGCGGATCGCAAAGGGGGGGCGCACTTTCTGCTGATACCCACGCAGGCAATCGCCGGCATCGAGAGCGCGGAGCTCGAGTCGCCCGGCGCGCCCAACTATTTTTCCGCGGCCTGGCAGGCGCGCGATCTCATCGCAGCCGCGGTGGGACATCGGGTCCCCCGCGAGGCGGTTGGTTTGGCCGTGAACCCCGTGCACGCCCGCAGTCAGGATCAATTGCATATCCACATCGAGTGCCTGCGCCCGGATGTTGTTCGCACCCTGCACGCGGCAGCCGGTCGGATCTCCGACGCGTGGTCGCCGCTGATGGTTGGCGGCGCGAATTACGAGGCGCTGCGGATCGTGGGCGCGGACCTGGACGGCGCCAACCCGTTCGCCTTGCTGGCGGCCCGAACGCCGCAGCCAGAGGACCGCCACGCCATGGGCGATTACACGCTGGTGCTCGCCGGCATGCGGTTCGAATCGGGGCCCGGCTTCATCTTGCTCGCGGGCACGAGTCGTGCCGGCGAGCTGCTGCTCGATTCGACCTGCGCGATCGCCGCAGCATGAACGAACCGCTCTGGCTGACGATCGGGCGGGAGCTGCGCGCCATCGCGCAGACCGGCCTCGCCTTCAGTCGCGATCCCTACGACCGGCAGCGCTACGAGCGCATACGCGAACTGGCGGCGACCCTGATCGCGCAGGGCTGCGATGCCGAGGTCGGCGCCATGCTCGATATCTTCCGCCGTGACGCCGGATATGCGACGCCGAAGGTCGACGTGCGCGCGGCGGCGTTCGTCGATGGACGGGTGCTCCTGGTGCGAGAAATCAGCGATGGCGCCTGGACGCTCCCGGGCGGCTGGGCCGACGTGCACGAATCGGCCGCCGCATGCGTGGTGCGGGAAGTCGCGGAGGAATCGGGGTTTCAGGCGCGCACGCTCAAGCTCGCCGCGGTCTACGACTACCGCAAACGCAACCGGCCGCATCACCTGGATTCGATCTACAAGATGTTTTTCATTTGCGAAATCACCGGCGGCAGCGCGCGCGCCAGCATCGAGACCAGCGAAGCGGCGTTCTTCGCCCGCGATGCTCTGCCGCCGCTGTCGACCGGGCGCACGACGGCGGCCCAGGTCGAGCGCATGTTCGAACATTGGGAGCGTCCCGAGCTGCCGACGGATTTCGATTGAGCTCAAGGCGGCTCGGTCAGGATCTTCCCATCGCCGGGCCGGCGCTTGCGGGACAGCCACGCATAGACGGGCGCGCATGCGATCAGCAGCAGCGCCGCCTCGATTCCTGAGCGCGCATCCTCCACCACTGCGGCAACCAATATCAGCAGCGACCCGGCCAGCACGATCCCCGTGGTATACGGAAACCCGAACGCGCGATAGGGCCGCGGCAAATCGGGCTCTCGGCGCCGCATGACGAACAGCGCCGAGAAGCCTGAAATGTAGTCGAGAAGAAACAGCACCGCCGCCAGCGCCACGATCTGCTCGAAGGTGCCGCTCATGATCATGCCGATGGCCGCCGCGCTCGATACGCCGAGCGCGAGCCGAGGCGTGCCGCCCGCGCTGACCGAGGCGGCCTTCTGCGTGAAGAATCCGTCGCGGCCGATGGCGAACAGAATTCGCGGCGTCATCAGCAGCACCGCATTGATGAGGCTGAGCACGGTCAGCAGCGCAATCACGGTCACGAGCATCGCCCCGCCCTGGGGCAGCACCACCCGCGCCGCGTCCGCCGCCGGCAGGTCCGAAGCGGCGAGAACGGACAATGGCAGAACCCGCAGCATGGCGATGTTGATGAGCACGTACAGGGCCGCGACGGTCAGGGTCCCGCCGATCATCGCGCGCGGCAGCGTACGCGCCGGATCGGTGCTCTCCTCGGCGAGATAGATGGGTGAATACCAACCGTCGTAAGTGACGAGGACCGCCCGCAGCGCAGTGACCACCGCCACCACCATGGGCATCGACAGGAGCGGCAGGGTTGCGGCGGTCATCGGCAAAGGCGCGCCGCGAGCGCCGGACTGCGGCGTCAGAAAGCAGGACACCACCAGCACCAGCATCATGAGCCCGATCGCGAGGCTGATGAGCCGTGTCAAACTGCTGCCGAGGCGCAGCCCCACCCAATGCAGCGCAGTAAAGGCGGCCAGAATGAGAACGGCGCCGATGCGCGCGTGAGCCGCGGCCGGCGACCACAGCGCACCGATGAATGTCATCGCCGTGATCGTGGCGTAGGCGAGCGCAGCCACCTGGTTGATCCAGTCGCACCACCCCACCGCGAACCCCGCGCCGCTGCCAAAGGCGCGGCGCGCGTAAACATAGAAGCCGCCGGCCTGAGGCAGCATGGCCGCCAGCTCCGCGATCGCGACCGCCCCCAGCAGCGCATACGCGCCGCCCAGAATCCAGAACGACACGATGAGGCGCGAGTCCCCGAGAGCGGCGGCGAGCGTTCCCGGCAGACGCAATATTCCGACTCCCACCGTGCCGCCGAACACCATGGCGAGGCCGAAGCCGAGTCCCAGGATCCGCCGCAGGGGGAGCACCTTTTCCATCCTTCGTACCCCCTTCGGCCCTGCGGTGACGGGGAATGTTAGCATCTGCGCCGGCAGGCAATATGGAGATGCCCCATGTCTTGCGATATTTTGCTCGCGATCGATCAGGGGACGAGTTCCAGCCGCGCGATCGGCTTCTCCGCCGCGGGCGAGATGCTGGCCATCGAGCAGCAGTCGTTTGAGCAGATCTATCCGGCCCCGGGGTGGGTCGAGCACGACGCCGAGGTGATCTGGGCCACCGCGATGTCCACCAGCCGCCGGGCTCTGCAGCGGCTGCGTGAGGCCGGCGGCGCCGTGGCCGCGGTCGGCATCACGAATCAGCGGGAGACCACCGTCGTCTGGGATCGGCGCAGCGGCGCGCCGCTCTACAATGCCATCGTCTGGCAGGACCGCCGCACCGCGGACCGCTGCCGCGAGCTGAATCGCGCGAGCGCCGAAGCGGAGCTCAGCCGCAAAACCGGCCTGCTGCTCGACCCGTATTTTTCAGCCACGAAAATCGCATGGATTCTCGATCGCGTGCCGGGAGCGCGCGACGCGGCCCGTGCCGGTCACCTCGCCTTCGGCACCATCGACAGCTTTCTGCTCTGGCGCTTGAGCGGCGGCCGGCTGCACGCAACCGATGCGACCAACGCGAGCCGCACCGCGCTCTACGATATCGTCAAGGGCCGCTGGGACGAGGCGCTGTGCGAATGGTTCGACGTGCCGATGTCCTGTCTGCCCGAGGTGCGCGACAGCGCCGGCGACTTTGGACACATCGACAAGGCCGTGCTCGGTGAGGCTCTGCCGATACGTGGCGTGGCCGGTGATCAGCAGGCGGCGCTGATCGGGCAAGCCTGCTTCGCGGCCGGTGACGTCAAGAGCACCTACGGCACGGGCGCCTTCCTGGTCCTCAACACCGCGCATCGATTGGTGGCCAGCAAAAACCGTCTACTCGGCACCATCGCCTATCAATTGAACGGCGACGTGACCTACGCGTTGGAAGGCTCCATCCTCTCCGCGGGCACCGCGATTCAATGGCTGCGCGACGGACTCGGCCTGATCGCGCGCGCATCGGACGTGGAAGCATTGGCCGCTTCGGTCGGCGACAGCGGCGGGGTGTACCTGGTGCCCGCCTTCACAGGACTCGGGGCGCCCTACTGGGATCCCGAAGCGCGCGGCGCCATCGTCGGACTCACGCGCGCCTCGGGTCGGGGAGAAATCGCGCGCGCGGCCCTGGACAGCGTGGTGTATCAGACGCACGACCTGCTCGACGCGATGGCGGCGGACGGCTTGAGGCCGTCCATGCTGAAAGTCGACGGCGGGATGGCGAGAAACGGGCTGTTCATGCAGCGCCTCGCCGATGTGCTCGGCCTGCCGATTCAGCGGCCGAAAATCACCGAGTCGACCGCGTTCGGCGCCGCCTGTCTGGCCGGACTCGGCTGTGGGCTGTATGGCTCGTTGCAGGACATCGCCGCACTGGCTCGGGCGGATGCGCGCTACGAGCCGCAGGCGGACGCGCGGCGCGATGCCGAGATCTCAGGCTGGCGGCACGCCGTGCAGCGCGTGCGATCGTCGTAGATTCACTGCATGGACCAGCCGTGGCTCACGGTCAGCGACTGTCCGGTCAGGGCATTCGAACCGAACGAGGCGAAAAACAGCGCCGCTTCGGCGACCTCCTCGACCGTGGTGAATTCGCCGTCGACGGTTTCCTTGAGCATGACCTCGCGCACCACCGCCTCCGGCGAGATCCCGAGGGTGCTCGCCTGCTCCGGAATCTGCCTGTCGACCAGCGGCGTGCGCACGAAGCCGGGGCAAATGACGTTTGCCCGCACCCCGTGTTTCGCCCCCTCCTTGGCGACGACCTTGGCAAGGCCCATCAGCCCGTGCTTGGCGGCGACGTAGGGAGCCTTAAGCAGCGAGGCTTCCTTTGAATGCACCGAACCCATGTAAATGATGCTGCCGCTGCCTTGCTTGTACATCTGCCGCAGGGCCGCGCGCGTGCTCAAAAACGCCCCGTCCAGGTGAATCGCGATCACGCGCCGCCAGTCGGCGTACTTGAAATCCTCGAGCGGCGCGACGATTTGAATGCCGGCGTTGCTCACCAGCACGTCGATTCGCCCGAAAGCCTCGACCACGCGTGCCATGGCCTCATCGACCTGCGTCTCGCTGGTCACGTCCAACGCCAGCGCGATCGCACGCGCCCCGTCGCGCTCGAGTTCCGCCGCGGCGCGCTGCGCACCCGCATGGTCGAGATCGGCGATGGCAATCGCGGCCCCCGCGTGCGCAAACGTACGCGCGATCTCCCGGCCGATGCCGCTGGCCGCGCCGGTGACGACGGCGACCTTATCCTTGAGCTGCATGGCCGTGCTCCGCGAGGAAGGCGTCGATGGCGGCCAGGCACTCCGGCTCGTCGAGCAGCGGCGTATGGCCGCGATTCTCGACGGTGAGCTGCTTCAGATCGGGCTTTTCGCGCGCCATGCGCGCCACGGTGGCGGCGCTCAGCAAATCGGACAGCGCCCCGCGGATCACCAGCATGGGCACCCGCTTGAGCTTGGCGTACAGCGGCCACAGGTCCGAAGGAGCGGTGCTGGGATTCTTGAACGCCTCGCTGATCTTCGGATCGACGTCGGGGATCGGGACACCGGCGGCATTTTCGCGGTAGCCGCGGCGGGCAAAATCCAGCCACTGCTCGTCGGTCAGCCCGGGCAATGCCGGGCCGTAGACGCTCTTGGCCTGCGCGGCCGCTTCGGCCCAGGAGGACACCGGCGGTAGCCGGCCCGCGTACCCTGCGATACGGCGTATTCCGGCCGGATCGAATTCCGGGCCGGCATCGTTGAGAACGACGCCGGCGATCCTGTCCGGCTTCATCGCCGCCATGGCCATCGCCATCAGTGCACCGAGGGAGGTCCCTATGACCAGAACCCGGCTCACTGCGCGCGCATCGAGCAGCGACCATGCATCCTGCACGTAGGTGGGCAGCTGATAGCGAGAGGGCTGCGGATCCCAGGTCGAACGGCCGCGGCCGCGCAGATCCGGCGTCATCACCTCGCGCGCGCAGCACAGATGTGCGGCCAGCGCGGTAAAATCGCGGCTGTTGCGCGTCAGGCCCGGCAGGCACAGTGCCGGCCAGCCGCCGGTGCGTCGCGCGGGGTAGACCCGGCAATACAGGCGCAGGCCGTCGGAGCTGTCGTAGAAGTAATCGCGGGGCTCGGCATTCATGACGGATTCTCCGTGTGGACGGCGTGAGAGTCGTATTCTCGCCGAAGTTCGCGCTTGAGCACCTTGCCGTTGGCATTGCGCGGCAGGCTGTCGCGAAGCACCACGGCGCTGATGCGCTGCTGTTTGCCCACGCGCACGTTGGTCCAGTCGCAGAGCTCGGCGGAGCTCGCCGCGAGCCCGGGCTGCAGCACGACCACCGCCAGCGGCGTCTCTCCCCAGCGCTCGCTGCCGATCCCGATCACCGCCACCTCGGCAACCGCCGGGTGCTCGCGCATCACGCTCTCAATATCGGCCGGATAGATGTTTTGTCCTCCCGAGAGGATCATGTCCTTTTTTCGATCGACGACGTACAGATAGCCCTCCTCGTCGAGCCGGCCCAGATCGCCGGTGCGCAGCCAGCGCGCGCCCGCCGCGTCGACCCACGTGGCCTCCCGGTTCGCGTCATCGCGCGCGTGATAGCCCGCCATCACCAGCCGTGCGCGGCCGACGATCTCGCCGATCTCGCCGGGTGCCACTTCGCGATCATCCTCGCCGAGGATGCGAATGTCGGCGCCGAACACGGGTTTCCCGACTGAAAGCAGTTTGCGCTCCAGGTCCTCGGGCTCGAGGATGGTGATCAGCCCCTCGGTGAGGCCGTAGAGCTCGATCAGTTGGCAGCCGAACTCGCGCGCAAAGCCGCGCTTCACCTCGGGCTTGAGCGGTGAACCGCAGCACATGAGTGTCTCCAGGGAATCCAGGCAAAATTCGCGCCGCTCCGGCAACGCGAGCAGCCGCTCGAGCTGCACGGGAACGAAGGCGCCGTGTGTGATGCGCTCCGCCTCGATGACCGCGAGCGTCTCGCGGGGACCGAACGTGCGCAGCAGCACCAGCGTGCCGCCGACCAGAATCGTCGTGAGCATGGTGACCCAACTGATGTTCGAGAACAGCCCCAGCGTGAAGAGCGTGCGGCAGCCGTTGCGATAGCGAAGCGCGAGCCCGGCGTCGTAGGCCCAGTGCATCCGGCACTCATGCGTGTGAATGATGCCCTTGGGCAACGCAGTGGTTCCGGAACTGTAGATCAGATTGCACTCATCGTCCGGCGCAATCTTCACCGCCGGCGCCGCCGCACTCTGTTGCGCCATCCAGGTGCGCAGCTCGATCCAGTCCCCGACCGGCGCATCGCAGGCGATGCAATGGCGCGCGGCGAGTGCGCCCGCCGAGCGCAGCGCATCGATTCTCGCGCATTGATGGTCCGCGGCGAACACGGCGATGCAGCCGGCATCGGCGCACATGGCGGCGATTGCCGCGTCGTTGCTCGACAGATTGAGCGGCACCGCGACCGCGCCGGCGCGGATGATGCCGAACATCGCGAGCACGGTGTCGAGGCGGCTATCCATCAGCAGCGCCACCCGTTCGCGCGGCTGCACGCCCAGTGAGGCGAGGCCGTTCGCCACACGCGCCGTGGCATCCGCGAATTCCCGCCAGGTGAGCGTGACCGGGCCGTCGATGAGCGCCGGCCGGCCGGTGAGCCAGCGGCCGTTCTGTGCGATCAGATCCGGCACCAGCGGCGTGGGCGATTTGAACCAGGGCATGGGCGGCTCGCGCGGCGCAGCGCCGGCACCCGCGCCGGCGCTGCGCATGCCTAGAAGCGGTAGGTTACCGTCGCCGCGACGGTGCGCGGCGGCGCGTAGAATCCGATCTGGCTCACGCCACCGATGTAGGAGTTGGAAGCCGAAATCGGAGGAGGACCGAAGTCGTAGCCGGCCACGCGGTAGTAACGGTCGGTCAGATTCTTGCCGTCGATCGAAAACCGCCACTTGTGGCTCGTGGTCGTGAAAGCGAGGCCGGCATTGAGCACTCCGTACGCCGGCTGATCGGTCGGGCTCGGGGTGTAGACCGCGACTTTGGTGAAGCTGCGCCAGTCATAGCCGACGCGCGCGAGCAGCGTACCCGAGGAAAGATCCCAGGTGTAGGCCGTGTTTTCGGATACGTTCCAGAAGGGCGCATTGAGCGGCCGGTTCTCGTCGGCCACGTTCACCACCCCCACGCCCGGCCCGCAGCCGGCTTGGAACGTGAATATGGCGCAGTTGATCAGGAAATTCTTGTAGTAGGAATCCAAGTAGCCGACGTTGAGCGACAAGGTCAGCGGCCTGATCGGCTTCCACACCGACTCGAACTCCAGGCCCTGGTTGATCTGCTTGCCGGCATTCAGCACCGCGGTAAGGTTGGTCGGCGCGCCCTTGTATTCGACGAAATCCTGCAGCTGGATTTGCACATTGTTGTAGGGATCGTAGAACGCCGTCAGATTCAAGAGCAGCGTATCGTCGAACAGCGTCGTCTTGAGGCCCACCTCATAGCTGTCGGCGGTTTCCGAGTTGTAGCCGTTTTCCGTCCCGGGGTAGACGGCGGCATTGCCGCGCATATCGAACCCGCCGCTCAAGAAACCGCGGCTATAGCTCACGTAGCCCATCACATGGCTGGTGAAGTGGTAATCGAAGCCGAGACGCGGGCTGACGTTCACGAACGTGCGGTCGCCGGTGTAGTTGGTCACGATGCCGGGAAACGGAAAGAACCCGGTCGGCACCGCGTTGGCGTCGAAAAACTGTTGGCCCGGCAGCAATTGGGTCGGCGCCGCGCTCGCGTAGTCGGCCTGATACACGCGGGCGGTCACTTGATCTTCGTTCCAGCGCACCCCGGCGTCGAGGTTCAGCCGGTCGGTCAACTTCCAGGCCGTATCGCCATAGACGGCCGAGCTCTTGGTGAGATCACAGCCGGTAACCAGCTCGGTGATGTACAGCCCCAAGGGGGGCGCGACCGTCGGGGGCAGCGTGCCGCTCAAGGTACCGATCGACGCGTTGTAGGTGCCGCAGGCCGTGCTGTCCATGTAGAACACGCCGCCCACCGCCTTGACCAGGTCGTTATGGAAGGTCAGCTGTGCCTCTCCCGAGGACTGCTGGTCGTGGTAGGCGCCCGGGACCTCGAACAGGTTCTGGTTGAGCTCGGCGAAATTGATGAACTGCTGGCTCCGGCCCTCGATGTAGGCGCCGACGACCTTCAAATCGAGCTGGTCGGTCAAACTCTGGGTATAGGTCGCCGATTCGCCGCTGCGGTGGGTGTAGTCGTTCTCGACCGGCATATCCGTGCGCATGTCGTACGGGTCGCTCAATTGCGGGGCCAGATAGTTGTTGAGCCGCTGGCCGCCGGCGGCATCGGAGTTATCCAGGATATCGAAGGCGATGAGTTTGAGCTTCGAACTCTCGCCCCACTTGATCGTGAGGCTGGCACGGCCCGCCAATACATCCTTGTTCGAGAGATACTGGCCGAGGTAGGGGCTCGGCGCGGTTCCGGGCTGGGCCACCACTTCGCCGTAGCCGTTGTGCTGCAGGTCCGCGAGCGCCAATCCGAAATAGACGTGGTCGTCGATCACCGGCGTCGAGAAATAGAGTTTTTCGTCGTGCTCGCCGTAGTTGCCGCCGGTCACCGAGGCGGTCAGGCTCGCGGGTCCGTCGATATCGCGGGTCACATACTTGATCGCGCCGGCGATGGTATTTTTCCCGTACAGCGTGCCCTGGGGGCCGCGCAGGATCTCGAGGTCCTGCAGGTCGATGACGTCGAGCAGCGCCGTTTGCGGCCTGGCCAAATACACATCGTCGATGTACACGCCGACGGCGGGCTGGAATCCCCACAACGGGTCGCTCTGGCCCACGCCGCGAATATAGACATTGATGGTGCTGCTGGTGGCGCGATCGGCCGAGATCTTGAAGTTCGGCACGAAGCTGTTGAGGTCCTCCAGGTTCGTGACGTCCTGCACCTCGATGGCGGCGGCGCTCAAGGCGGTGACCGCGATGGGCACGCTCTGCAGATCCTCGGCGAATCGCCGCGCCGTCACCACCACCTCTTGAAGGGACCCGGTGTCGGCGGCGGAGATGCCGGTGGACGCGCCCGATGCCGTATCGGCGTCGGCTGCGACGGCTGCGGCTGCGACGGCGCTGCCGGCGGCCATCAATGCATACAAGATTAACGCGGTGCAGAAGCTGCGAATCATGGCGGGTCCCCCAGGAATATTAATAATTTTCCAGCCGTCGTATCGTTGCCATCGCTTGAACGCTCGTTGAATCTTATTTCAACGCTCGTTGAAGTTCAAGCCATGGGTCGGCGCCGCGCCCCTCCCGCCGGCCACACGCGTCCACGGGCCGGCCGCGCCACGCGGGTGGGCGGAGCGGCTCATGGCAGGCTAGAATTGTGGTTTTTCACGCCAGTCACGATGACCCGCCCGAAACGCACGACTAAAGACAGACTCATGGACGCGGCGGAAAAGCTGTTCGCGCGCCGCGGTTATCACGGGGCGTCGCTGCGCGAGATCACCGCCGCGGCCGGCGTCGACCTCGCGCTGGTGAACTACCACTTCGGCAGCAAGAAGCGGCTGCTCGCCGCCGTCCTTGACCGGCGGGGTCAAGTTCTGAACGAGGAGCGGCTGCGGCGCCTGGCGCAGGTCCGGCTGAGCGCCGCGCCACAGGCGCCCAGCACCGAGGCCGTGGTCGACGCCTTTCTCGACCCGATTCTCGATCGCCTGGCGCATGCCGGACCGGGCTGGCACAACTACTTTTCCCTGATTGCCTTCGTGAACAATTCGCCCGAGTGGGGCCGCAAGCTGATGGGGAAAACCTTCGACGGCGTCGTGCGCGAGTTCATTCAGGCCGTGATGGCCTCCCTACCGGAGGCCGCGCCCGAGGACATCTTCTGGGGCTACAACTTCCTCACCGGCGCACTCACCCTCTCGCTCGCGGAGACCGGCCGGCTCGATGCCTTGTCGGACGGGCTGTGCCGCTCGAACGACGTCGCAGCTCTCAAGGCCCGTTTGGGCCCGTACGTTGCGGCGGGACTGCGCGGCCTGGCCCGCGCCGCCCGATAGCGGGCGACCGGCCCCGCCGCCTGCCGGCACTGTGACGGCTTCTACAATTTTCGCCGGCGGCAGGCCCGGGCGCTTCCGATGCCGGTGGATTTATGAAAAATAGCGTAATGACATTCAGACTCAAAGCGTTCGGGCTGCATCTGCTCGGCAGCGGCGTGGTGCTTACGCTCACCCTCGGCACTTTCTACCTCGGCTGGTATCACTGGCCGGGCTGGTATCTGGCCGATGTGGCGCACGTGCTCACGGTGCTGGTCGGGGTCGATCTCGTGCTCGGTCCGCTGCTCACTCTGATCATCGCGAACGCGAAAAAGCCGCGGCGCGAGTTCGCACGGGACATTGCGATCATCGTGGCGGTCCAGTTTGGTGCTCTGGCTTACGGCTCCTCGGCGCTGTGGGCCGGGCGACCCCTGTACTACGCGCTTTCCGAAGACTGCCTGCAGGTCGTGCAGGCGAACGACATCGACCCCGATGAGTCGGCGCTTGCCCGCCGGCAGCACTCGCAGTTCGCGCCAAGTTGGTACAGCATGCCGCGCTGGGTCTGGGCGCCGCTGCCGCAAGATCCCAAGGAGAGCGCGAAGATCGTTTCGTCGGCTCTCCAAGGAGGCTTCGATGTCATCGGGATGCCGCGATATTTCAAGCCCTGGGACCAGGGGCTGCCCGCGCTTCGGGCGCAGCTGAAGAACGTGGATGACATTCGCTATTTTTCCCCCGCCGAAAAGAAGAGGCTCAAGCAGCGCATGCAGGCGGCCGGATTTGCCACGGATCGGCACGACGGAATGCCTCTGACCGGGCGCCGGCGGCCACTGCTCGCCGTGATCGACCCTACCAGCTTGGAAATTACGGCGATCTTCAAGGCGACGTAGCATCGGCGGCGGACCCGAGCTCAAGCCAAAGCGTACAAGTACTCCACGAAGGAACCCACGGCGCCATCCAGCCCCTGCACCTTCGGATTGCTCGACTCGATCACATAGTATTCATCCGGAGCGTGCGCACCCGTGCCGTAACCCAGCCCGAAGTGGCCCGCCGGCAGACTCAGCGGGGCATTGGTGAACACGTAGCCCGGCCAGGATCCGGCGGAGCGCGGCCACAGTTGCGGGTCGAGCCCGAGCTTGCGGTACGTCGCCAATTGCGTCTGAATCAATCGACTGTTGGGGTCCGTCTGGGTCGGATCGTAGCCGCCGCTCATGTTCACTTCGATGTCGGCAAACCCGTGCTTCGCGAGGTGCGCCTTGAGCTTGGCCAGCGTGTCCGCTGCGGTCATGTCGGGAACCAACCGCATGTCGATCTTCGCGACCGCCTTGTGCGGCAGCACCGTCTTGCCACCCGGCCCCGTGTAGCCCCCCACCAGACCTTCGATGTTGATGGTCGGCCGCGACTCCAGCAGCATCAACGAATCGAGCCAGTTCGTATCGTGAACCCAATGCTCGACGCCGAGGGTGGTCTTCACGACATTCTCCGACGTCTTCGCGGCATGCTCCTCGATCATCTTTCTTTGCGCGGCGGTCAACGGCATGACCTTGTCGAAGAAGCCCTCCACGGCCGGCGTGTGGCCGTCTTGCTCGATCAACGTGTTCAGCGCCTGCACGAGGTGCCAGCTGGGGGAGTCGACCTGCGCTTCCAGGCTCGAGTGCACATCGTGTTTCGGCCCGCGCCCCCATCTCTCGCCGCTCGACACCAGCTCGAGTTCCACGACGCCCTTGGCGCCCAGCGATACCTGCACCCCGCCGTCGCGATCCTGGCCGGCCTCCGGCATGAAAACGCCCATGCATTTTTTGAGCTCGGGCAGCACCTCGGGATTCATGACCACCTCGGCAAAATGCGGCGAGGCTATCTCCTCCTCGCCCTCGCATACCAGCACGAGATTCACCGGCAGCTTCTTGCCGGCCGACTTGAACGCCAGCAGCGCACTTAAGAAGGAATTCTCAGGACCTTTCTGGTTCACCGCGCCGCGTCCCATGCACACGGTCCCCAGGCCTTCCTTCTGCACCAGGCGGCCCTCGAGCGGCGGCGAGCTCCATTCCTCCGGCACGAATTGCTTGACGTCGTACATGAAGTAAATGCCGAGCGTGGTCCGCGCACCCGCATCGAGCTTGCCGAAGACTCCCGGCTTGCCCGAAGTCGCAATGATTTTCACTCCGCTGAAACCGGCAGCCGCGGCGAGTTGCGCCATGTACTCAGGGCCTTGAGGATAGTTGCGGTTTTCCGCGGCGATCGACGGCAGCGCGATCCACTGCTGCAATCGCCGCACATTCTCAGCATGCATCTTCGGTATCTGGGCCAATACGGCGGCCTTATCGGCTTGCGCCCCGGCGTTTGCGGCAAGCGCCGGCCTGGAAAGGGCGGCGATTGCCACACTGCACACGCCCCCCCGCACAAAATCTCGCCTGCTCAGACTCGGATCCAGTTGGTCGCGCATACTTCCCCCAAGGTTTTTGTTTCATCCGGAAGTGAACCATCATCGAGCATAGCTCATCAGGGCATTGCGGCGATTTCGGCCTTGAGGACCTCGATGCTGTGTTAACGTGGCGGCCGCGTGAATGACCGAGAACGAGAACTCGCCTGCTGCAGAGCCTAATGGAATTGGCATGGGGCGAGCGGACTTTGGCTGCTCGGGAGGGCATTTGTGCCGCTCGAAGCAGGGCGCGATCCTTAGCGCCGGGCCGATGGGCCAGACGACCGGTGTGTGTCATGGGCCGCATTTTAAGCGGTGATTGTGCGAGTCGCCTCACAAGTCCGGCGATCGCACCCCGATTGTCAGCTTCGTGCAAGGTTAGGAATCTACTCTCAGGCGCATGAACCCAAGTCACACGACCACGCCGAGGACGGCGACCCCGCAGAGGGGCGCCGGCGGGGCCAAATTCGCGCGCGCGGCCGGCTTCACGATGATCGAGATGCTGATGACGATGGCCATCGCCATCATTGTCCTCACGATCGGAGTGCCGTCGTTTCGCTATGTCACGAATTCCAATCGCATCGCCGGCGAGCTGAACGGTCTGCTCGGCGACCTGCAGTTCGCGCGCGCCGAGGCGATCAAGGAGGGGACCAACGTCACCGTCTGCGTGTCGAGCAACGGCACGAGCTGCTCCAACTCGACGGCTTGGCAAGACGGCTGGATCGTGTATACGAACTCGACCAACACCGTCTGGCGGGTGCAAAGCCCATTTTCTGGCTCGGACACCTTCGTGGCTTCGAACAATGTCTCTGCCGTCACCTTCAACCGTGATGGCTATGCTGTCGGCATCGCCAACGGCACCTTGATCACGCTGCATGACTCGACGGACACCAGCGTCTGGACGCGCTGCCTGTCCATCGGCCTGAGCGGAGCGATGACGTCCGAACAAGCCGGCACCACGACCAACGGGGCGACGTGCACATGAGCGGCCACCCCCGCCTCATCGGCCGCACCCGTGCGCCGGCGCGCGGCTTCACTCTGATCGAGGTACTCGTGGCGCTGGTGGTCACGGCGATCGGCCTGCTGGGCATCGCAAAGATCCAGGCGCTCGCGTACTCCAGCACCGGCACGGCCAGCGTGCGATCGCTGGTGGCGCTGCAGGCGGCGGGCCTCGCCGCGAGCATGCACGCCGACCGCACTTATTGGGCGGGCGGCTTCGCACCGGTGCCGGTCATCATCACCGGCACCCTCATCAACGATGCGACTCTGAACGCAACCGCCGGTATACCAGCCTCGTTCTCCCCGACCGCGGGGTATTGTGTATCCGGATCCGGCACCACGCCCTGCACTCCCGACGTGCTGGCCGCCTTCGATCTGCACAGCTACGCGACGGCGCTGAACACGATGCTCGGCAATTCGAATCCGGTCACCACGATCACCTGTCCGGTCACCATCCCCGTCAATTGCACGATTCAGGTGACGTGGACTCAAGGCCAGGTCTCCGTCAACAGCCAGAGCGCCGCGAACACCACGAACACGACGTTCGCGCCCACCTACACGCTGTACGTGGAACCGTAGTTCATGCACCACATGCACTCAAGATATCGCCCTTTGCATGATGAACGTGGTTTCACGCTCATCGAGATTCTGATCGCGCTGCTGATCGGGCTGTTCCTGGCTGGCGCGCTGCTCACCATCGTACAGACCAACCGCACGGTCTTCGGCAATCAAAACAAGCTCGCGCAGCTGCAGGACGGCGAACGGATGGCGCTGACGATGATGACGGACGTGATCCAATCGGCGGGCTATTTCCCCAACCCGACCCAAAATACTTTGAACAATTCGCTCACCGCCGTCGCACCGTTCGTGATGGGACAATCGGTCTACGGCCTTTACTCCGCGACGCCGCCCGGCGATCAGATCTCCATTCGCTACATGACCGCAGGCGGCGACGGCATCCTGAACTGCAGCGGGCAGTCGAATCCCACCGGCGGCCCGAACACGCTGTACGTCAACACGTTCCAGGTCGTGATCGTGAACGGCATCGGCCAACTCATCTGCACCATGAACGGCACGCAGTACAACCTGGTGAACGGCGTCACCAATCTGAGCGTCCTCTACGGCGTCAAAGCCAATGCCGGAGCCACCGGCAACAACGTCGACACCTACATGAATGCCGCCCAGGTCACAGCTGCCGGCCTGTGGGGCAGCGTCATCTCGACCCTGGTCCAGTTGACGTTCACCAACCCGCTGTACATCGCCAACCAGGGTCAGCCGCAAACCGTCAGCATCCAACGGGTCGTCGGCCTCATGAGTCAGACGGGGCCCGTACTATGATCCATCGTGCATACGGCGCGGGTTTCCGCCAGCGCGGTATCGTGCTGGTCACGAGTCTGCTGCTGCTCATCGTGGTCACCATCATGGCGCTCAGCATGTTCCGCAGCTTCGGCATTCAGGAGAAGATCGCCGGCAACATGCGCGAGAAGCAGCGCGCGGTGGCGGCCGCGGTGTCCGCAGAGGTCTACGCGGAAAATTGGCTCATTAACAATTCGACCGCGGCGTCGGCGCCTTGCACCACCGTGCTCAACGCCAATATCGGCCAGGGGCAGATTTGCTCCAACCAGTTGCCGCTGGTGATCCCCGGCGGCGACGTGACTCAGGTGCCGTGGCAGATCAGCGGCGCACCCGTCGGGGTGACCTATTTGCCGCCGGGCATGTCGGTCAACACCACCACGTCCTTCAGTGCTGCAAACGTGGCAAACCCCACGTATTTCGCGACGCCGACTTATTACATCTCCGACATGGGCGCGTCGCTCGACCCGACCTATCCCGGCGAGGTCTATCAGGTCGATGCGGTCGGATACGGCGGCAACAGCATCACCGTGGCCGTGACCGAAAGCACCTACGTCGTGTACACCACCTCCAGTCAGCTATGACGGACTCCATTATGAACGCCAAACATCTCTGGTCAGCCCTGCTCATTCTTCTCGGCGCGTCGCTTGGTGCAAGCCAATTGAGGGCGCAGACCATCACCTTCAGCGAGGACTTCACCCAAGCCAACACCGCCAACACCTGGTATTACTTCGGCGGCGCGTGCCTGACGGCGGGAACGACGCCAACCTCCTCGAATCCCGGCCTGATACCCGCCTGCACCACGGTGCTGTCGACCTATTACAACCTTGCAGAGAACGCCGATCCTTACTTGGTCGGCGGCTACCTCGGCTACCTCGGCTCGAGCAACCCGCCGTCGGGTCTCTCCGCGCAGGTGGCCGACCCCGTCGGCAACGGCGCGCTGCGCTTCACCAACGGCTCTCAAAACATCAGCGGCTCGGAAAAGTACGGACACGGGGAACGCGGCGCCATTCTGTCGTCGAGTAATTTCCCCACCGGCGCGGGGCTTCAGGTCACCTTCAAGACGATCACCTACCACGGCGACTCCGGCGGCGCCGGCGCCGACGGTGCGGACGGCATCAGCTTCTTCCTGCAGGATGGCAGCCAGTCGCCCGGACTCGGCGCCTGGGGCGGCAGCCTCGCCTACTCCTGTTCGAACTCCAACACCCCCCACGAAGGTCTGCAAGGGGGCTACATCGGATTGGGGATCGACGAGTACGGCAACTTTCTCAACGGCACCAATCTCGTCGCCGGCTACACCGGTACCAATACGGCGACCGGGGACAACACGGCCTACGGCTACGGCTACAAGCCGGATCGGATCGGACTGCGAGGCGCCGGCAACATTTCGTGGGCGGGGCTGATCGGGGCCTATGGGACCAATCCGAATAATTCGGCCCTGCCCTATTATCCGGTGTCGCTGGAGACATCCTGCGCCAATGCCGGCGGGGTCTATAGCGCGGCAACCAACAATTGCATCGACATTTGCTCCGCGGGATCCACCTGGGATCCGGTGACGCAGGTGTGCAACAAGGCGTGCACCGGCGGCGCCACCTACAGCTCCTCGACCGATACCTGCAACTCCTGCGCGAGCGTGAGCGGGACCTATAACACCACCACGATGCTGTGTACGAATACCAACCAGTGTGCAACCGGGAGCACCTATTACAGCACGAGCGCCACGTGCGATTCCTGTCCGGCGACCGGCTACGCCACCGGCACCTATAGCAATGGCACGTGCACCAGCAGTTGTCCGTCGGGCGACACCCTCAATTCAGGACACTGTTATCCGACTGGCGATGTCTACGGCTCGGCATACTACTGCCCCAGCGGGTCCGTCGCTCCGGTCAACAACAGCGGGACCTACGTTTGTTATCCTTCGACGGGGGTGGTCTATGGCTCGGGGTACACCTGTCCCAGCGGCGACGCCGCACCGGTCAACAACAGCGGTACCTACGGCTGTTATCCTTCGACGGCGGTCTATGGCTCGGGATACTCCTGTCCTAATGGTTCCCACGCTCCGGTCAACAACAGCGGTACCTATGGCTGCTATCCTTCGACCGCGGTCTATGGCTCGGGGTATTACTGTCCCAGCGGCGACGCCGCTCCGGTCAACAATAGCGGCTCCTACGTCTGCTATCCGTCCACCGCCTCCTACAGCACGGGAAAATATTGTGCTTCCGGAAAAACCATCAATAGTGCTCTGACCTGCTGTCCGTCCGGAGACACCTACAACAGCGGTACCAACAAATGCTCGCCCACTGCGCCCACCACGCCCACCGGGGCCACCACGGCCCCCGGAGCCACCGCCATCACCGCGGCCACTGCGATCACCCTGGCCACTGCGGCCACTGCGGCCACCGCCGCCCCCGCCGCGGTAACCGTGGCGGCCAACCAATCGCCCACGCTGATCACCAGCCCCGTGGAGACGGCGCCGGCGACACTGGCGCCCTCGACGGGCAATGTCGACATGGAGTACGCGACCAAGAACACCTGCGCAACCGGCAATCTGTACAACTACAGCACCCCGAATGCGCCCACGAGCGCGGGACCCGCCGTACTCAGTAGCTTGAACCCGGCGAATAGCGCCAATATCCTGGACTACGCGCCGATTCCCAACGCCTACAAGGAGCTCACCAGCTTCCAGATCGCCAACGAGAGCGCGATGACGCGCGGCGCCGCGACGCCGATTTTCTACAACCTGAAAATCACCCAGGACGGCCTGTTGAGCTTTGCCTACAGTGTCAGCGGCGGCGCGTATTCCTATGTCATCAGGAATCAATCGATCACCGCCTCCAACGGCCCGCTTCCGGCGAGTTTCCGGGTGGGATTTGCGGGCTCGGACGGCGGCGCCAGCAACATCCACGAAATCCTGTGCTTCAAGGCGGCATCGGCCAATCAGTCGGGCAGCTCCGCGACCGTCAACGAGAAAGAGGCGGCGAAGGTGGAGGCGGGCACTCAGGCCTATTTCGCCTTTTATGACCCGAACGACTGGACCGGCACGCTGACCGCGAACAACCTGATCAACACCGGGGGCGTGGTCACCGTGGCGACCACGGCCAACTGGGACGCCTCTTGCTTGCTGAGCGGCACCGCGACGGGCACGCCGGCGAGCGGCGGTGGCTGCGCCACGACCGGTATCAGCGGTCCGACCGGCGCCCTCCCGACGCCCGCCGGCCGCGTCATGCTCACCTGGGATACCGTCAATAATGTCGGCATCCCATTCGAGTGGGCAAATCTCAACCCCGCGCAGCAGGCAGCGCTCGATTTCGGGGATTCGACCGTCACCAACACTCGCCTGAACTATCTGCGCGGCGATCGCACGAACGAGATCAACTCGAGCGGGGTCGGCCTGTATCGCGCGCGCGACGCCGTCTTGGGCGACATCGTGGATTCGAGCCCCATCTGGGTGGGGCCGCCCTCCTCGCCGTACACGGCGGCATGGGTCGACCGTCTCTACGGGGGCTCGATGCCGGAAAACACCGGTACCCAGAACTATGTGCAGTTCACCGCCGCGGAACAGACGCGCCTCAACGTGGTGTACGTCGGATCGAACGACGGCTTTCTGCACGCATTTCGCGCCGGAAGCTTCGACGTCAACGGCAATTTCGTCGCCAACAGCACGACCCCGAATGACGGCCAGGAAGTGCTGGCCTACATGCCGGGTGCGACGCTGGCGAGCGCAGCGATGCCGTCCGCCGTCGGCGGCTGCACCAACGATTCGAACACCCAAACCATCGTGCAAGGCACCCACGGTGTGACACCGGCCGTCGGCGCGAATCCGGAATGCACCGAGCCGGTCCTCGATTATGCGAACTCGCAGTACGGCCACAATTTCTTCGTGGACGCGACGCCGGGCTCGGGCGACCTGTTTTTCGGCGGACAATGGCACAGCTGGCTCGTCGGCGGGCTCGGTGTCGGCGGCGCCGCCATCTTCGCGCTCGACATCACCAACCCCGGGAGCAACTTCTCCGAAGGCGACGCCTCGAGCATCGTTATCGGCGAGTGGAACAACGGCACGATCAGCTGCGCCAACGTCACCAATTGCGGCAACAACATGGGAAACACATTCGGAACGCCGCAAATCCGCCGCCTGCACAACGGCAACTGGGCGGCCATCTTCGGCAACGGCTTCGGCAGCAACTCGGGCGATGCCGGCATCTACATCATGTCCATCGACAGCACGACGGGTGCGCAGACGTTCTACTATCTGAGCACCAATACCGCGGGCGGGAACGGCATCGCGTATGTGTCGACGGCCGACCTGGATCGCGATCACATCACCGACTACGTCTATGCGGGCGACCTCCTGGGCAACGTATGGCGATTCGATCTGACCAGCAACAACCCGGCGAATTGGGCTGCGGGGAGCGCGCCGCTGTTCACGACGCCCTCCGGACAACCGATCACCAGCGAGCTGTTGGTCATCTCCAGCACCGCGACGGGCGGCTTACCGCGCGTGCTCATCGAATTCGGAACCGGCCAGCGTACGCAGCTCACCAACCTGGCTCCGGTGCAATACGCCGGCGGCGTCCAGTCGCTCTACGGCGTATGGGACTGGAACATGTCCGCCTGGAACGCCTTGGCGCCGGGCTCGGTCTACGCGAGTCTCTCAGCGACCACCGCCGCGACAGGCCTCGCCTCGCCGTTCACGCTGAGTTCCTCCAACCTGCAGCAGCAGACCCTGACCCCCAATTCGAACGGCGTGACAGTCGACGGGACCAACGTCCAGGTCTGCTGGCAGGGCAGCACGACCTGCACCACCAACAGTCAATTCGGCTGGTTCGCGAATCTTCCGAACCCCGACGAGCAGATCATTTTCAATCCGGTGTTCTATCAGGGCGCCTTCATTGTCAATTCAACCGTACCCGCGAACAACGTGGCGACCTCCTGTACGAGCAACCTGGATACCGGCTACACCTACGTGCTCTCGGTAGCCAACGGCGGCGTGTTCACCAATACGTTCCCGACCTACACCAAAAATGGTACCGTGATTACCGACTCGATAGAGGCGGGCGTCCAGACGAATGCCACGGGTAGCGTGTATGTCGTCAACACCGCGCAAGGCCAAGCCAATCTCATTTACCAGACCGTTTCCGGTACTCCCGGCAGCCAGCAACCGAACATTCCATCCAACACCAAGGCAAAGCGCTTGACCTGGATCGAACGCCGATGATCACCCCGGAGCAGCCCCTGATGACGAAGCACAACGCGCCGCTGACGACAGCCTTGAGAGGCTTCACTCTGGTCGAACTCCTGGTGACGGTGGCGATCGTGACCATCCTCGCAACCATCGCGGTGACGAGCTATTCGAGCCAAGTCCAGAAGTCGCGGCGGACGGACGCACGCAGCGCCCTTCTCGATTTGGCCGGGCGAGAGGAAAAGCTCTTCAGCACCACCAACGCATACAGCGCCGCACCGTCCGACCTCGGGTATGGGGCCGTCGGTACGCCGTGGCCGATCACAGTGGGCAGCGGCTACTATACGGTCAGCGTTGCGGTTCCCGATCCGAACCAGGCTGCTGTCACCCCCACCACCTATGCGATTACCGCGACGCCCAATGGCTCCCAAGTGGCTGACACGACCTGCGCAACGCTCAGCGTGAATCAATTGGGCGTGCAATCGTCCACCGGGACTGGTACGACGGCCACCTGCTGGGGGAATTGACCTGGACCCATCTCGCCGGCCGGCGGGGTGATCAAGATCGAGTCATGCGGCTCACGAGCGTGATTTGGGGTCGCCCTCGCCGCGGGCCTGCGCGATCTTGGCGTCGCTATGCTGCTGCATCCCGTCCAGAATCATCTGCTTCGCCTTCGCCGCGTCGCCCCAGCCGATGATCTTGGCCCACTTGTTGGGCTCGAGATCCTTGTAGTGCTGGAAAAAGTGCTCGATCTGTTGAAGCGTGATGCCCGGCAGATCGCTGTAATTAAGGCACCTGTCGTAGCGCTGCGTGAGGTGCGATGACGGCACGGCGATGATCTTCTCGTCCATGCCCATGTTGTCCTCCATGAGCAGCACGCCCACGGGTCGCACACTGATGATGGCACCGGGGACGATGGCGCGCGTGTTGCAGATCAGCACGTCGCACGGATCACCGTCGCCAGAAAGCGTGTGGGGGATGAAGCCGTAGTTGCCGGGATAGCGCATTGAAGTGTAAAGAAAGCGGTCAACGACCAGAGTGCCGGCCGCCTTGTCCATCTCGTACTTGATGGGTTCGCCGCCGATTGGCACCTCGACGATGACGTTGACGTCATGCGGCGGGTTCCTGCCTACCGCAATTTCATCGATGCGCATTGTTTGTCCGCTCCACGGAAAAAATTAGATTTTCGAACTTCTTCGCAGGTGACGGGCGGTGCGCCGAAGCAGTTAGAGGTTGGCGCGCTGCGCGAGGATCTGCAAGGCGGGCAGGGTCTTGCCCTCGAGTATCTCGAGGAAGGCGCCGCCGCCGGTGGAGATGTAGCCGACATCCTTTTCGATGCCGTACTTCGCAATCGCCGCCAGCGTGTCGCCGCCGCCGGCGATGCTGAACGCGCTGCTGGCGGCGATGGCCCGCGCCAGTGTCTCGGTGCCGTGCGCGAAGGCGTCGAATTCGAATACGCCCACCGGGCCGTTCCAGACGATCGTTCCGGCAGCCATGAGCTTTGCGGCCAGCTGCGCCGCCGTCTTCGGGCCGATGTCGAGGATCAGATCATCGTCGGCCACCGCGGTGGCATCCTTGACGGTGGCAGGGGCATCGGCGGCGAAAGCCTTGGCGGTGACTACGTCGATGGGAATAGGCACCTCGGCGCCACGCGCCCGCATCGCCTCGATCACGGCCTTGGCGTCATTGATCAGAGCGGGCTCGGCCAGACTCTTGCCGATCGGCAGACCGACGGCCAGCATGAAGGTGTTGGCGATGCCGCCGCCCACAATCAGTCCATCTACCTTGGCCGACAGGCTTCTCAGAATCGTGAGCTTGGTGCTGACCTTGCTGCCCGCGACAATGGCCACGAGCGGTCGCTTCGGCGCGCTGAGCGCCTTGGTGATCGCATCGATCTCCGCAGCCAGCAGCGGACCGGCGCACGCCAGCGGAGCGAATTGGGCAATGCCATAGGTGCTAGCCTCGGCACGATGCGCCGTGCCGAAGGCATCGTGCACGAAGATATCGCACAGCGCTGCCATTTTCCGTGCCAGTACCTCGTCGTTCTTCTTTTCGCCCTTGTTCAGGCGGCAGTTTTCGAGCAGCACCACCTGGCCGGGCTTCACAGCGACGCCGTCCACCCAATTCGACACCAGCGGCACGTCACGGCCGAGCAGTTCCGCGAGACGCCGCGCCACGGGCTGAAGCGAATCCTCGGGCTTGAATTCGCCTTCGGTCGGGCGGCCCAAGTGCGAGGTGACCATCACGGCGGCGCCCGCATCGAGCGCCATCCGGATGCACGGTACCGAGGCGCGAATGCGAGTGTCCTCGGTGATGCGGCCGCCACCAGCAGCCGAGTGATCCTGCGGCACATTCAGGTCGGCGCGGATAAACACGCGTTTGCCCGCCGCCAAGCCTTTGCTCACCATATCGGCAAACCGGAGCACTTTCATGGACTGGCTACTCTCGCTTGCTTCAGCGACTCACAACGCGGGCCATCTCGAGCACCTTGTTTGAGTAGCCCCACTCGTTGTCGTACCAGGAGACGACTTTGACGAAGGTCTTGTCCAGCGCAATGCCGGCGTCCGCATCGAACACCGAGGTCATGGCTTCACCGCGGAAGTCGGTCGACACCACCTTGTCCTCCGTGTAGCCGAGCACGCCCTTCATCGATCCTAAGGAGGCGGCTTTCATCGCCTTGCAGATATCATCGTAGCTGGCTTCCTTGAGCAACTCGACGGTGAGATCGACCACCGAGACGTCCGAGGTCGGCACACGAAATGCCATGCCGGTGAGCTTCTTGTTCAACTCAGGGATCACGATGCCCACGGCCTTGGCAGCCCCGGTGCTGGACGGGATGATGTTCTCGAGGATGCCGCGCCCGCCGCGCCAGTCCTTGTTGCTCGGGCCATCGACGGTCTTCTGCGTCGCCGTAGCGGCGTGCACCGTCGTCATCAAGCCGCGCTTGATGCCGAAGCTGTCATTCAGCACCTTGGCGACGGGCGCGAGGCAGTTGGTCGTGCACGATGCGTTGCTGATGATGGCCTGCCCGGCGTAGGACTTATCGTTGACACCGTAGACGAACATCGGCGTGTCGTCCTTCGACGGCGCGCACATGACCACCTTCTTCGTGCCCGCCGCCAAGTGCTTGCCCGCCGTATCCTTAGTGAGAAACAGACCCGTGGACTCGACCACCACGTCGGCGCCGACCGCTCCCCAGTTCAGTTCGGCTGGGTCCTTCACCGCGCTCAGGCGAATCTTCCTGCCGCCGCTGATCAGCGTGTTGCCGTCGACCGCCGCCTCGCCCTTGAAGCGGCCGTGCACCGAGTCGTACTGCAGCATGTAGAGCAGGTACTCTGGTTCGAGCAGGTCGTTGATGCCGACGACTTCAATGTCTTTGAAGTTCTGAACGGCGGCACGGAACACCATACGCCCGATGCGACCGAAGCCGTTGATTCCGATTCTGACGGTCATGCTGATACTCCCATGACGATGGCAGTGAAGAAACGGCGCGGCCGCGAGGCCGTCTGTGCCATGTACTGCCCGAAACTATAGGAGCCGGAATCGCCAAGCACAACTAAGCAAATGTGCCTACGAATTAAGTATTGGCCGCCGTTTTTGGCGCATCGTCCCTGTTCTCGCCGACAGGTATCGGCACCGAACTTCGCACTCGCCCTCAGCCGAAGGCGTCCTTCAGCTTTTGCTCGTGCTCTTGCGTCAGATTGCTCGCGATGAGCTCAAAATGCGGCGCTCCCTTGAAGGCCTCCACGACCTTGTCCTCTGTCACCGCGCCGAGCAGCAGGAACAGACCGGATGTTCCCTCGGTCACCTTGGTACGCACCTGCCTGATAAACTCGTCATGTATGCCGTAGCCGCTGAGATGGGCGCCCAATGCCCCGATGGCCGCGCCAACGGCTGCGCCGAATACGGGCATGAAGAACAGAATCCCGAACAACAGCCCCCAGAAGGCGCCATCGAGGGCACCCGCAGTCGCGAGGCCGGGGTGTTGACGCGTCTTCGGCCGCTTCTTGCCGGTCGGCCACGTGACGATCGCCGCATCCTTGATTTGCAGTAGTTGCTGCTTCTGCAAGCTGGCCGCGAGCTCGAGACCTTTCTGCGCCCCATCGGCCGTATCAAATTTCAATACCACTAGATTGGCCATGATTCAGCACTCCTTCATACCTTGTCGAATGCCTCTTGGATGCATACAGGTTCCTATACATGAGTGTTTTCCTCGATGCGTATTTGGTCCAATGCGATCGAGGTCGCGTTGATCTCTGTACGCTTGCGCACATTGCGACGCCGAGGGTGCAAACCGGCCATGCAATAAAGATGCCCATGTTTTCCGTACAAACACATAGGCCATACGTCCACTCGCTCGCAACCCAGCGCTGTTACCATCCTTCTAATTTCAAGCTCCGGGGGGAAAAAAATTACCATCAGCCCGCTTTTTGTCTTGCGGCGCAAGATCCCATTGAGCGCGCAGGCAGGCAATTCGGATCGATGCCGTTTAGCGAAGAAGTACTTGAAGCAAGTATTCGCGCTGACTGCGGCCATCTTGATTCTTGCTCCCGCTCTACGCGCGCAAAGCAAGTGTTCGGTTGAGGTCAAGCTCTTGCTGTCCCCGCCGACCACTCAAGCTGTGATCGCATCCCTCGGGTTTGCGAATGAGACGACAGGGCGAGTCTATTTGTTCGACACGCAAGCACTGGATTTATCGATGCAAGGGGTGATCGTGCGCGTCCGCCAAGGTGCGAAGAACGACCTCACGGTGAAAGTGCGCCTGCCCAAGCGCAACCAGCAAGGTGACAATTCTCGGCTTGGCAGGCGATTTCCGTGCGAGATCGATCGAACTCGAGCAGGTGCATACACTTCCTACGCGGTTGGGCGACAATACGCAGCGACGAGGGTGCCTGAATTCGGCAACGACATCCACAGCCTGCTCAGTGCTTCGCAATTCGAATTGTTAGGCGAGGCGCAGGTCTCCATTGATTGGGCTCGGGTAAGGAGAGTTGCCAGCATCAACTCGACGACGTGGGAAACCACGGCTCAATCGCCATCCGGAAAGCTTGCGCTTGAGCTGTGGGAATGGCCGGCAGGCAAGATTCTCGAGCTTTCTGCGAAAGCGGGATCTGATGCGGAGGCGTCCAAGTATGCGGAGTTGGAACGGCTGGTCAAGATGAACAACCTGTCCCCAAGCGACAGCCAGGACACCAAGACGAGCATTGTTCTGGAAACACTTGTTGACCACGCATCCCCGTCGAAATGATGTCGCTTTGAATTACGTGAAGAGCCTTCCAGCGCATGAGACTGCTCGCGTCATTTCTTGGCCGCGTTTGCTGCAGCCATCAGTTGTACCAGCACCGCAGCCTTTTCGCCGAGACTGTCGGGTCGTTCGCTATGACATACAGAGATTCGTGCGTCTACATCACGGTGCCGGACTTTAGCCGGCCGCTGAGCCCAGGGTTTTCTCTCACGGGCAGCTTCCAGTGGGGGCGCACGAAATGGCAGGTGTAGCCGTTCGGATGGCGTTCAAGGTAGTCCTGGTGCTCAGGTTCCGCTTCCCAAAAGTCCCCTGCCGGGACCACCTCGGTCACCACTTTGCCGGGCCACAGCCTTGAAGCATCGACATCGGCGATGGTGTCCTCGGCGATCCGCCTCTGTTCCTCGCTCGTATAGAAGATCGCCGACCGATAGCTCGCCCCGGCGTCGTTGCCCTGGCGATTTCGCGTACTCGGATCGTGGATCTGGAAGAAGAATTCGAGAATCGTCCGATAGCTCACTTTGGCAGGATCAAAGATAATCTCGATCGCTTCGGCATGGGTGCCATGATTACGGTACGTTGCGTTGGGCACATCGCCGCCCGTATAGCCAACTCGCGTCGACACCACGCCGTCATAGCGGCGAATAAGATCCTGCATGCCCCAGAAGCAGCCGCCGGCAAGCACCGCTCGTTCAGTCTTCATCGGACATCCTCCACTTGATTCAAATAAGCCCCCTAGCCCCGGCGTGCATTTTATCCCGATGAACGAATTGCAGCGATGTCGAATTGGTGAATCCGGCACCCAGGGGCTGCTGGTTGGGATTTAAGGCTCGGCCAGCGCCCCGCCGGCGCACCGGTCTGTGAGACCGCGCGGCCATACTTGCCATGACGTTGCCCAACCTGGAATCGACCACAGGCCGGGGATATTCTAGCCGAGGATCGCGAGTGATGACCGACGACCGATGTGCAGCGCGGGATCGCCCAGCGTCAATCGAAGAATGTTACAGATCTAATCGAGGGGGCGAGAAATGGACAAGCGGGAATATTTGGCCGGCATCGGCGAACTATATGCCGCCGAAGTCCTCGGCGAGGGCCTGGCGAACCGGTGGCTGGAGCTGACGACGGATCCTATCCAGAGGTACAAGCTCGGACTTTTCCTGCAGCTCGAATCGGAGGCTAAAGTGAGGCTCAGGCCGCTGCTCGCGCGCAATGGAATCAGCCTAGTCGAGGAGGAACGGCATAGATCGGCCGGCGCCGCGGCCGCCGAGCAGTTTGCGGCGCAATCGTGGAGGGAGGCGATGGCGACTCTGGCGCAGCTCGCACTGCCTTATGCACATCGATTCCAGTCGTTACTCGAGGTAGCTCCGCCCGAAGACGTCCCACTGGTGAGGTTCATGGTCGATCATGAACTTTCGGTATCTCGTATTGCGGAACGTGAGGCACAGGGTGAATCGGCGATCAGCTCCGAATTGATCGTCAAACTCGCGCACCCGATTGCCTATGCGGGTTGACCGACGCCGTAGCTTCGCGCGTCAATAGGAATGGAAGTCTCGGTCCCTAAGGTGCGCTCTCGGCTACTTCGCGGTGATAGAGGCCTTGCCGATAAAGGTGGTCGCCGCCGGGTCCGGATGCTTGCTGTTCAGCTTGATGTTCAGACGCAGCTCGTTCTGCGAGTCGGCGTTGAGGATCGCCTCCTCATAGGTAATGACGCCATTGTCATACAGCTCGAACAGTGACCCGTCGAAGGTGCGCATGCCGAGTTCCCGCGACTTGCCCATGATATCCTTCAATTCGTGAAATTCTCCCTTCAGAAGTTTGTCCGCGACGATCGGCGTATTGAGCAGAATTTCGATGGCCGCTATGCGCCCCTTTCCGTCCGCCGTGCGCACCAGGCGCTGCGAAATGATGGCTTTCAGATTGCTGGACAAATCCATCAGCAATTGACCGCGGCGTGCATCTGGGAAAAAATTGACGATGCGGTCGAGCGTCTGGCTGGCGCTGTTGGAATGCAAAGTGCTCAGGCATAGGTGCCCGGTCTCCGCAAATGTGATCGCCAGCTCCATGGTTTCGGCGTCGCGGATTTCCCCGATCAAGATGACATCAGGAGCTTGGCGAAATGTATTTTTGAGCGCGCCGCGCCAGGTATGCGTGTCGATGCCGACGTCGCGATGCGTAACCAGCGACATCTGCGATTGATGCACGAATTCGACCGGATCTTCGACGGTGATGATGTGGCCCGCCGAGGATCGGTTTCGGTGATTGATCATGGCCGCCAGCGATGTTGATTTGCCGCAGCCAGTGGCGCCGACCATGAGCACCATGCCTCGTTTGGCCATCACAACGTCCTTGAATGCCTCGGGAAGCCCGAACTGCTCGATGGTCGGAATCTCTGTAGGAATGGTTCTGATAACCATGCCGACGTTGTTTTGCTGTACGAACACATTGACGCGATAGCGCGCCACCCCGGGTATCTCGATGGAGAAATTGCATTCGAGTTCTTTGGCAAACTCCTCCCGTTGACTCTCGTTCATGATCGAGTGCGCCAATTCCCGAGTAACTTCTGCGCTTAGCTTTTGTGTGGCGAGTGGTTGCATGTTGCCCTGGGATTTCATGCTCGGCGGAAAATCCTTCGAAATGAAAAGATCCGAGCCGCCCGCCCGAGTCACCGCGGTGAGCAGCTTGGTCATATAATTTTTGGCTTGTTCTTCACTCAGCGTCGCCATTTCGCGTCCTTAACATAAGCTGCCAGCTATTGAATATATCCGCGCAGCTTCTGGCTGTCCGCGACAGAGTTAACAAGTCCTGCCTCCCGCGACTCGATCGGCCTAGGCATCATGGCCCGCCATGACCAGGCGGGTTAGCAAGGTTGAAGAAGTAAAAAGGTCTGCCTCCCGCAGTACCGTGGGTTGCGCGCGTTGGCGCGCCGAGCCACATGTAGAGCGCCACAAGGGCGTCATCTACACCAAGCAAGTTGCCACGGTGACAGTGATATTCGCCCCGGAACTGCTCGGAGTCACCGAGGGTTGCGAGAGTTGGCACGTCGCCTCCGAGGGCGTCCCGCTGCATGACAGGCTCACGGATTGGTTAAAGCCTCCTAAGCTGGTCGCGGCTATGGTGTACGTTGCGGTTGCGCCCGGACTGACGGTTTGCGACGAGGAAGAGCCTGATGGTACCGCCAGCGCGAAGTCCTGGCCCGTGGCACTCAGGGCAAGCGTCTGCGGGCTGCCGCCAGCATTGTCTGTGAACGAGAGCGTGCCTGTCGCCGGACCCCCGGCCGTCGGCGTGAAGGTGACCGCCACCATGCAGGACCCTGACACAGCAACAGGCCTCGAGGTCGAGCACGTGGTGCCCGATGTGGCAATGGCGAAGGGGCCAGAGACAGCAACCGGAGCCGTGAAGGTGAGGTTGGCACTACCTGTGTTGGTCACGGTGACGGTCTGAGCCGGACTGGTGGTTCCTACCGGTTCAGACGAGAAAGTCGGCGGCGCGGACAAGCTCACGACGGGTCCCGTCCCGGTTCCGCTCAAACTCACCGTCTGCATGCTGCCCGCCACCCCATTATTGTTGTCGGTGATGGTCAGCGTGCCGCTGAGAGTGCCGGCGGCCATGGGCGAGAAGGTCACATTAATCACGCAATTGCTGCTGGCGGCAACCGGCGCACTTGTGCTACAGGTGGTGCCGCTGGCCGGTATCGCAAAGTCCCCCGTCACCGCAATACCCGTGAAGGTCAGGGACGCTGTGCCGCTGTTGGTCACCGTCACCGCGCTTG